>CAUQBI010000010.1:0-88074 GCA_963516375.1 Parahaemophilus parainfluenzae
TGACCCCCTCCTTGTAAGGGAGGTGCTCTCCCAACTGAGCTAATCGCCCTTAATGCTGTGGATTGGCATTATAAGTATAATGAGATTTCAGTCAATATATTTTTATGAAAAAGCGTCTAGTTGTTGCAAAAATAGGCATAAAATCAGATTTTTTATTTAGAACTCACGCAAGTCGTAGTAAAATAAAGGTAATTTTTGTAAATGAATAGGTTATTAAGAAAATGAAAATTGATCCTCCTTTTGAATTAGATCCGAATGTCAAAGTACGTACGCGTTTTGCCCCAAGCCCAACAGGTTATTTGCACGTGGGCGGCGCACGTACAGCCCTTTATTCTTGGTTATTTGCAAAACATAATAACGGTGAATTTGTATTACGTATTGAAGATACTGATTTAGAGCGTTCTACACCGGAAGCAACGGCTGCAATCATTGAAGGGATGGAGTGGTTAAACCTTGCTTGGGAACATGGTCCTTATTATCAAACCAAACGCTTTGATCGTTACAATCAAGTGATTGATGAAATGATTGAGCAAGGCTTGGCTTATCGTTGTTATTGCTCTAAAGAGCGTTTAGAAGAACTACGCCATACACAAGAGCAAAACAAAGAAAAACCACGTTATGACCGTCATTGTTTACATGATCACAATCATGCAGCCGATGAGCCACACGTAGTACGTTTTAAAAACCCAACAGAAGGTTCAGTCGTGTTTGATGATGCGGTGCGTGGTCGTATTGAAATCAGCAACAGCGAATTAGATGATTTAATTATTCGTCGTACTGACGGTTCACCAACCTATAACTTCTGTGTGGTGGTAGATGACTGGGATATGGGTATTACTCACGTTGTACGTGGTGAAGACCACATTAACAACACCCCTCGTCAAATTAATATCTTAAAAGCCTTAGGCGCACCAATTCCAGTATATGCGCACGTTTCCATGATTAATGGTGATGATGGTCAAAAACTCTCAAAACGTCATGGTGCGGTAAGTGTGATGCAATATCGTGATGACGGTTATTTACCAGAATCCTTAATCAACTATCTTGTTCGTTTAGGTTGGGGGCATGGTGACCAAGAGATTTTTACGCGTGAAGAAATGATTAAATTCTTCGAATTAGATCACGTGAGTAAATCAGCAAGTGCATTTAACACGGAAAAATTATTGTGGTTAAATCACCATTACATTCGTGAATTACCACCTGAATATGTGGCAAAACACCTTGCATGGCACTATAAAGATCAAGGTATTGATACTTCAAATGGTCCAGCGTTAACTGAAATTGTGACAATGCTTGCAGAACGTTGCAAAACCTTAAAAGAAATGGCATCAGCAAGCCGTTATTTCTTCGAAGAGTTTGAAAGTTTTGATGAAGCTGCGGTGAAAAAACACTTTAAAGCGGCGGCGATTGAACCACTTGAAAAAGTAAAAGAAAAATTGACCGCACTTTCTAGCTGGGATTTACATTCTACTCATGAAGCGATTGAACAAACCGCTGCTGAATTAGAAGTGGGTATGGGTAAAGTTGGGATGCCATTACGCGTGGCTGTAACAGGCTCAGGTCAATCACCTTCTATGGATGTAACATTAGTGGGCATCGGCCGTGAACGTGTGTTATCGCGTATCCAACGAGCCATTGATTTTATTAAATCTCAAAACGCTTAATATTTAGGCTGATAAGCGGGATTTGATTATTTCAATATTGACAGTTTATCAGCCGAAATTTATCATAGCTTGCGTTATTTGGGGATATAGCTCAGTTGGGAGAGCGCTTGAATGGCATTCAAGAGGTCGTCGGTTCGATCCCGATTATCTCCACCAAATTTAAAACCTTGAAACTTAAAGTGAGTTTCAAGGTTTTTTCTTTATAGAAATCTACATTTCTTTTAGATAATTCAAGCCTAATCCATTCATTTGTCCCATAATCCAGCTTTGTTTTTTACGAACTAACGCACTAGGCTTATTTACTTTATAGATGATAGGATTCGGTAAAACCGCAGCGAGTAATGCTGCTTCTGATTGCGTTAAATTCTTTGCCGATTTTTTGAAGTAATAACGGCTGGCAGCTTCCACACCAAAGATGCCATTACCAAATTCTGCAATGTTTAAATACACTTCTAAAATCCGTTCCTTGGACCAAAAGATTTCCATCAATGCTGTTGTGGGAACTTCCAATCCTTTACGAAACCAACTTTGTCCATGCCAGAGAACGAGGTTTTTCGCAGTTTGCTGTGAAATCGTTGAAGCACCTCGGGTTCGGCGAGATTTTTCATTAAATTTAAAGGCCTTTTGAATCGCCTCAAAATCAAAGCCCCAATGGTGGGGGAATTTTTGATCTTCAGCGGCAATCACCGCAAGCTGCATATTCGGTGAGATTTCATCAAGACTCACCCAATCATATTTGATTGAATAGCTGAAATCTAACTGTAATAAGTGCCCGATTTTTTGCTGTGCCATATAGGCGGAGAAGGGAATAGGGATAAAGCGGAAGCAAATGAAAAACGCCAGGATTGCGAGAGAAAAACGCCACGCAACCCGTTGCCAATTTTTTTTCCACCAAGATGGGCGAAAAAGATGTAAAAGAGCGGTTAGAATTCGCTTAGTTTTTTGTAGCTTGCTCATCGAGTTGGCTTTTCACCCAGTTTATAAAATCCGGATCCATTGTTTTGAGCATATTAGAACCACGCGTAATGGTTGCCGCACTGGTATTGAGATTCTGTTGAATCTCTCGTTGGGAGAGATTTTTATCCAATAACTGAGCCACGATTTGTAAACGCAAACCCACTGCATCGCGCTCATCAGGCGTGAGAAGAAGCGTTAATAAATCTTGTGCTTTCCCCTGTTCAAATGCGGTTTGCAAGGTTGTGAGGAAAGCATTCCATTGTTCTAAATTGCGACTAATATACATATCAACAATCCTATACTATTAAACTAGTGCGACTAGTATAGCCGATCGTATTCCTCTTTGCTAAAGGTTTGTAATTTTTCTTTGTCTTGTAGGTTTTGATAGTAAAAATCGTAAGTTAATACGTTTTGAACATAACCCCGAGTTTCAAAGAATGGAATAGACGCAATAAATTCATCCATGGCCAATTTGCCATTGGCTCTCGCAAGCCATTTTTCTACACGGCTTGCTCCCGCATTATAGGCAGAGGCGATCAAAATGCGGTTATTAGGGTATTTAGCATTTAACTCATTTAAGTGAGCCGTACCGAGTAAAATATTATTAAGCGGTTTGAATAAATCTAACTCTCCATTATAAGGAAGTTGCTGATTTTCTGCCGTTTTTTGGGCGGTACTTGGTAATAGCTGCATTAATCCTCGCGCATTTGCGGAAGATTGTGCCATTGGATTCCAAGCACTTTCTTGGCGAGCAATGGCCATCGCAAAAGTTTTGGTGACACGATTATCCACAATAGCTTGAGGTTCCGTTGCGCTGAGGTTCACATTACTGAGGGCAATATCAAAATATTGACTGTAAGCATTTGGTAAACGTAAGTCGATATAATCCCATGCTTTCGCAATAATTGAGCCATCTACGCCTAATTCAAACCAATTTTGTTCATTTGCATATTGGCTTAACGCAAGTTGTTTATCTTGCGGTAATTTTTCCAATAGAGAACGCCAGCGTTGTTTGGCTGCACCTAATCGATCTAATTGACGCAGTTCTGCAATCTCAGCTAATTCAGTTGCATACTTCTCTTGGATATTGGACTCCTGAGGAATTTTAGGCATTTCCAGTTTGTAGGAATGACCTAATTTGACCGCAGCCAAGATTGAATAAAAACCACGCTCTTTCGATAAAGCTTCTAAGTGTTGTTTTGCATTTTTATCGGATGCTTGAGCGGTTGTTTTAGCCATCCAATAACGCCATTCTTGTTTTTGTTTTGCTTCATCTGAAAGGGCATTCAACCAAGCTAATAAATCCGTTTTTTGCCAAATAGCCGTACGTAAACGACGCTCAATGAGATTATCAGCATTAAGTTTGAGAAGTTCTTGATCGCGCCATTGTACAAAATTAGGACTTTCATTATCAAAGAAACGGCTAATAAAGGCGATTTTCCAATCACGTAATTCAGTTTCGTTTAATTGCCAAGTCTTAGCCCATTGTTCGTAAGGGGTGAAGGTTGGCTCATTCATATTTTCCGGAATGGTTCGCAAATAACGAGAAAAACCTAGCACTACGGCAAATTTATGGATAATTTTATTCGTATTACCATCAATTAATGGCAATGACTCAGCGAGTTTTTTCAAATTAGCTGGATTTTTTAAGAGATCCAAATAAAGAGCCAAATCGATATTTACCTGAGCATTTTCTTTCGCACCATCAACTTTTTCTAATTCTTTAGCGAGTATTTCGAGACCTTTCGCATCATTTTTATTGAAGAGCATTTCAGCTTTTTGATAGATCTTCTCTTCAGTGCGTCCACTTTGTGAATACCAAGCTGCCCATAGCTGAGCATCATTAGGAAGCCCAGCGTTGTTGAGCCACAGTTGTTCATACTCAGACAAAATAGCCGATTTATTCTTATCGTTTGATTGGTTTTCTGCTGTTTGATTGGTATTGGCTGCTTCTATTTGATATTTAGCCGTGAGCACGGCAATTTGTGTTTCCAAATTATTTGGCGTGAGTTTGGCGAGCGCTTGAGTATCTTCAGCATTGATTAATAAGGTAAAAATGCTTTGTTCTAATTTTCCGCGTAGAAAATGAGAGGCATGCTGCTGAATAAATTGTTCAATGTTTGTTCGTAATGCATTTACTTCTTCACGAGGCGTATCGCGATTAACGGTTTTTGCACGCGCATCTAAATAAGCCGCCATAGCATCAGTTTGCAATGGATAGCCTTTTAAAGAATCAATAAGCCCAAGAAATAATTTGGCATTATTAGAAACATTATTATTTTTGACCGCACTTTTTAGGAGCGATTCTAATTGCAGAAAAGTCGCGCGTTGTTCAATCAACTTTAATTCATGAGCATGCTGTTGCTGTGCCCATTTGGCTTGCTCTTCTGCAAGGTTAATTTGTGGCACCGTTTCATTTTTGCTTTTATGAGCATGTTGATTCGCCAAAGCTGAACCTGAAAGTGCGGTTAAAATAAATAATGAAATTGTCGTGTGTTTAAGTGCTCGCATAGGAGATTCCATATAAAGAGAAAGACGGATATTTAGATCCGTCTTTGAGTGTAGAGTTCGTTTTAATTAGAAAACTTTTTTGAAAGGCTTCACAATTACATCACCGTAAACGCCAGCTTCAACATAAGGATCTTGTGACGCCCAGTCTTTTGCTGCAGACAGGCTTTCGAATTGAGCAATCACCGTCGAGCCGGTAAAACCAGCTTCGCCTGGATTTTCATCATCAATGGCGGGGTTGGGACCTGCTGTTAATAAGCGACCTTCTGCTTGTAATTGTTTTAAACGAGCAAGATGTTGCTCACGTACTGAAAGACGTTTTTCTAAAGAGCCAGGAACATCTTGGGCAAAAATCACGTAATACATTATTTCTCCTTTTAACAATTTAATTGTAATTCTTCGATAGAGGCTAATGCGCGTTCCAGTTCAAGATTACCTTCACGTGGAATAGCGCGAGATTTTCCGTCTTTTCCAACCGCGACAAAGGTAAATACGGCATCTGTCACGCAGTAACGTTCCCCAATTGGTTCACTTGCGACTTTTTTCACCCATACTTCTACCTTGATTTTTATAGAGGAACGACCCACGCTGAGACATTGGCCATAACAACACACAACGTCACCGACGGCGATAGGCTTAATAAAATTCATACTTTCTACAGCAACGGTAACGACACGACCATGAGCAATTTCTTTTGCTAGAATTGCTCCGCCCATATCCATTTGTGACATAATCCAGCCACCGAAAATATCACCGTTAGCGTTGGTATCTGAAGGCATCGCTAAAGTACGTAATAATAATACGCCTTTAGATTGACGACCGTCTTTATCGATAAGATTTGAAACCATTATTTGTCCCCGTCATTTTTTTGATCATCTTTAGGTAAGTAACGGTAAATATAAGCACCGCTGACGATTGTTGCAACAAAGGTCATACCAAGTAAACCAAAAGATTTGAAATCAACCCAAGCATCTTCAGACATATTTTGGCTGATATAAATATTTACCAGCATACACAGAATGAAAAATCCTGCCCAGCCTACATTCAATTTGTTCCACACATTATCCGGTAATTGGATTTCTTTGCCTAATAACTTTTTCACCAGTGGCGTATTGAATTGGAATTGTGCAACCAATAACACAATGGCGAAGAGGGCATTAATAATGGTGACCTTCCATTGTAGATATTTGATTTCATTGAAATAGGCAGTGAGTAAACCAAAAAAGACGACAGCAATCGCCATGATTTTTTGTTGTTTCTCAATCACACCATATTTCAGTTTTAGCACAATCATTTGAACAATGGTTGCAATCACTAATACGATGGCAGCATCACGCACACCAAACATTTTATAGGTGATGAAAAAGAGAACAAGGGGAATAAATTCAAGAAGTTGTTTCATATTATGCCTTCATAAATAAGCTGTAAAAACGGTAAGTAAATACCAAAATAAACATTTGAAATAATGCAGCCAAGATGCCAACGATAGCACTTAAAAATGATGAACCTAAGATTGCACCGATGGTATTCACCACTAAAGGAAGAAGTAAATAAGTGAGCAAGGCATAAATAATTAATACGCCATTACGCTTAATACCTGCACGCCATACTTGTAAAGCACTTTGCCCGATAGATTGATTGGAGGCAATATAGTGCACAGGCGATAAGCACAGGCGAACAAAGAAAAATAAACCAAATACCATTGAAACAAAGGCTAGAGGTGAGAGGGCATTTTTGCTTAAAAATGAGCTCATAACATCAGCAAGGCCAAATAAAAGTGGCAAACTCATAAAAATATCTAAAACTACTACACCCAAAAAGCGGCGCAATGTCAGCATAAGCCCTTGATTAATCGGATTTTCATTTTGCTGACTAATATGATGAATAGTTGCAATACCGAAGGTCGCAATAAAAGACATCAATAATTGTTGGAATAAAAAAGATCCAATCAGTGTAGTTGGCTCTACTTTGCTTAACGCATCAATAATGTCCTGTTGTGATGGATTAGGATTATCCCCCAAACTTGGCATTGGGACACTGACTAATGCATTAATCAATTGTGAGACGACAAAAATTCCAACGAAAATCAGCACGGTTTTTCGCTGATTACGCATAAAGTTGAGGCTATCTTGAAAAATCTGAGTAAAGTTAATTAGCATATTATATCCCACAATAATAAAACCCCGATTATACAGGGTTTATTGTTTTTTTCATAAAATCAGGTTGTTTAATGGTGATTTGAGTCACTCTTTTCAAGATTGCATATTGCTTTACTCACTAGCGTAACCATTCGGTGGCAACGGCTTGCCGTCTAAATAAGCTTGATTTTCAATGAGTTTTAATCGATCTTCTACAAACCATTTAATCACTAACGGATAAATGAGATATTCCTGTTCACGTGTACGGAGTTCAATTTCCTCAACGGTATCGCCAGGGAAAATAGGCACTTTAGCTTGTAATACAATAGCGCCGCCATCGATCTCTTCATTGACAAAATGCACGGTTGTACCGTGTTCGCTGTCGCCATTCTCAAGTGCTCTTTGATAGGTATGTAACCCAGGATATTTGGGCAGAAGGGAAGGATGAATATTTAAAATTTCCCCAGCAAAACGTTGTGTAAATGGTTTAGTTAAGATTTTCATATAACCGGCTAACACAATGAGATCAACACTGAGATCTTCTAAATAATCACCGATAGCCTTATCCATATCGAGATTGGACGTAAAATCTTGACGTAAAAAAACGCGGTTAGGAATGTCCGCACTTTTAGCGCGTTCTAAGCCAAATGAATCGATTTTATTACTGATGACAGTCACAATCTTTCCTGGAATAAAGCCTGTTTGACAAGCCTCAATTATTGCTTGAAGAGTTGATCCTTGCCCTGAAATCAGGATGGCAATTTTTTTCATATTATTCTACATAAAAGAAGGGCGAACCTTTCATTCTGAAATTTTCGCCCTGAAATGGAAAAGTGAAATTATTTAATGATAACTTGTGGTTCGTTATCTGCCGCACTTTCGATATGGCCGATTAACCAGGCATTTTCACCAGATTGTTTTAAAATCGCTAAAGCGGTTTCCACTTGCGATTGTGGTAATGCAATCACCATACCAACGCCACAGTTGAATGTGCGGTACATTTCATAGGTTTCAATGTTGCCTTTTTCTTGTAACCATTTGAACACGGGTTGCCATTCCCAACTGCTTTCATCAATAACTGCTTTGGTATTTTTCGGTAATACACGCGGGATATTTTCCCAGAAACCACCACCCGTTAAGTGCGCAATAGCATGGACTTCCGTTTGTTTGATTAACGCGAGAACAGATTTTACATAGATTTTTGTCGGCGCAAGCACTTGTTCACTTAATGGACGACCATCTAACTGTTCAGTGGCTGGATTTACGCCAGCAACATCAATGACTTTACGAATTAAAGAATAACCGTTTGAATGTGGACCACTTGAACCAAGTGCGATTAAGGCATCTCCCACTTTAACTTGGTTACCATCAATGATTTCTGATTTTTCAACAACGCCTACACAGAAACCTGCAAGGTCATAATCACCAGCGTGATACATACCCGGCATCTCTGCGGTTTCGCCACCCACTAGTGCACAACCAGATTGTACACATCCTTCTGCGATGCCTTTGACCACATCTGAAGCAACATCCACATCAAGTTTTCCTGTAGCGTAGTAGTCCAAGAAGAATAATGGCTCAGCACCTTGCACGACTAAATCGTTAACACACATTGCAACCAAATCAATACCGATGGTATCGTGTTTTTTTAAGTCAATGGCTAAACGTAATTTGGTGCCTACGCCGTCTGTACCGGAAACGAGGATAGGTTCTTTATATTTGCCCGGAATAGCACATAATGCACCAAAGCCGCCTAATCCGCCGATGACTTCAGGACGGGTGGTTCGTTTCACGTGTGGTTTAATACGTTCAACTAATTCATTACCGGCATTAATATCCACGCCTGCATCTTTATAACTTAATGATGGTTTGCTCACAATGTTATCCTATATTTTTAGGTTAAATGATAAAACGGCGTGATTGTATCAGATTAAGCAAACGTTTGCGATAGTGATTTAATTGGGTTTTAACTAAAAAAATAACCGCACTTTATTTTAAAGGATAAAGTGCGGTTATTTTTTAACGTGTTTTTAGCGATTCGCTAATTCAAAAATCATCGCTTCAGCTTGGCAGCTAAATGTAAAGCGAGCTGTTAAATTTGCGCCATTTTCAGTTTCTGTGATTTCACTTTTAATCTCGCAAGGATCGCTTTCTGTTTTGCGAGCTTTTTCAATGAAACGATTAAGTGCAGCTTCAGCTTCAGCTTTATTCGCATAGGTTTGATGAATATCAACAGAACAATCTGAACCGTCAATAATCGTACCCACATCAACACAACTACAAGTGAGAGATTCTTCTGCTTTGCATGTTACTGTCATAGGATTTCCTTATTTAAAATTAAGATTGGTTATATTCTAGCATTTTTAAAACGCTCTGCCAAAGTAGCCACATTTTTTTAATTTAAATATCATTTATTTATCACTGGTCGGAACACTTTAAAATTAATCTAAAATAATTTGCACTCCATTTATTGGAGTTTTAGAATCTCGCGGCTTTTTTCATTATTATTAATAACAAAAGGTTCCAAATGAGAAAATTTAATAAAACGCTATTAGCAATGACCACATTGTTAGCAGCAAGCGGTGCAAATGCAGCCGCATTCCAATTAGCAGAAGTTTCTACATCAGGTCTTGGTCGTGCTTATGCTGGTGAAGCAGCAATTGCTGATAATGCTTCAGTGGTTGCAACTAACCCTGCATTAATGAGCTTATTCAAAACCAATCAATTCTCTGTGGGTGGCGTTTATGTAGATTCTAAAATTCACATGAGTGGTCCAGTTACAGTTAATGCGCTAGGTCGTACTGTTGCTGTAGGTTCTGCAGATCATAATAGTGTTGTTCCTGGCTCATTGATTCCGAATATGTATTTTGTAGCACCAATTAATGACAAATTTGCTATTGGTGGTGGTATGAATGTGAATTTTGGATTAAAAAGTGAATATGAATCAGATTACAACGCGGGAGTATTCGGCGGTAAAACTGATTTAAGTGCGATTAACTTAAATTTAAGCGGTTCATATCGTGTCTCTCAAGGTTTAACTGCTGGTGTGGGGTTAAATGCAGTTTATGCAAAAGCAGAAATTGAGCGTCGTGCAGGTATTTTAAGTGATGCAGTGAAAAATGCTGCGCCATTAGTTCCTGCATTAGTGAAAGCTGGACGAATTTCACCAAACGCGGCCGCTTCTTTAGCAAAATTACAAGGTGTGAATAAAGAAACTGTATTAACCCACTTACAGGATAAAAATGCATGGGGTTTTGGTTGGAATGCTGGTTTAATGTATGATTTCAACGAAAATAACCGTGTTGGTTTAGCCTATCACTCAAAAGTTGATATTGACTTTGAAGATGATAATGCTGTGAGTGCAGGTCGTACTATTCGTGGGCAAGGCCCTGCTGCAGGTGGGTTAACATTACACTTACCCGATTATTTAGAATTATCAGGTTTCCACCAAGTTACAGATAATTTGGCATTACACTACAGCTACAAGTTTACACACTGGAGCCGTTTTAAAGAGTTACACGCAACCTTTAATGACGGTGAGCTTGCTTTCCATAAAGATGAAAAATACCGTAGCAATTCTCGTTATGCATTAGGTGCAACCTATAATGTAAATGATAAATTAACGCTTCGTGCCGGTATTGCTTATGATGAAGCTGCCGCACCAACAGAGCATGCAAGTGCATCTATTCCAGATACTGATCGTATGTGGTATAGCGTAGGGGCAACTTATAAATTTACCCCTAATCTTTCTATTGATGCGGGCTTTGCACACTTACGTGGTAAAAAAATTCACTTTACCGAAAGACAATCAATTGGTGGCTTAGCGACAGTAACAGCGAATTATACCTCTAAAGCAAGTGCTAACCTTTACGGTTTAAACTTAAACTACAGTTTTTAATTTGTAAAAAATTTAGCATAATACGCAGCACACCGAATGCATGTTCGGTGTGCTTTTTTCTTATATCATTCTATAAAAAACGAGAGAAAAATGACCGCACTTTTTTATGCTTATATGGACTCACCAATTGGTCGGTTATTAATGCTTTCTGATGGTGAAAACCTCACCAATTTAGATTGTGAATTAGAACAAACCACGCCAAATCCAAATTGGATTTTACGAGAAGATTTGCCGCTTTTTGAAAAAGTACGCTGTGCTTTAACGCGCTATTTTAATGGTGAGCCAGAAAGTTTCTCTAATATCCCTTTATCACCTAAAGGTACCGCATTTCAACAAGCGATTTGGAAAGCATTGCGTCAAATTCCTTATGGTAAAACAGCCAGTTATGGTGGTTTAGCAGAAAGCATTAATAACCCTAAGGCGGTGCGAGCTGTTGGCGGTGCGGTAGGGAGTAATCCCATTAGTATTATTATTCCATGTCATCGTGTATTAGGGAAAAAATGTGAAATCACTGGTTTTGGTGGTGGATTGCCGGCAAAACGCTTTTTATTGAAACTAGAAAATATTCCTTACATTGACAAAGGCGTAGAATACGTTAAACCGAAATTATTGAAGAAATACCACGCATGATTCCACAAACCGAACAAGCCTTATTAGAAAAAGCGCAATCTATTGCGGGGTTAACCTTTGGCGAACTTGCAGATGAATTAAATATTCCCGTTCCACCTGATTTAAAACGCGATAAAGGTTGGGTTGGAATGTTGCTTGAAACTGCATTGGGGGCGACCGCTGGCAGTAAAGCAGAACAGGATTTTTCCCATTTAGGCATCGAATTAAAAACCTTACCCATTAATGAAGCTGGTTTTCCGTTGGAAACCACGTTTGTGAGCCTTGCGCCTTTGGTGCAAAACTCAGGAGTAAATTGGGAAAATTCACACGTTCGTCATAAATTATCGAAAGTCTTGTGGATTCCCATTGAAGGCAGTAGAGATATTCCTTTGTGTGAGCGCCATATTGGTCAGCCTATCTTATGGCAACCTTCGACTGAACAAGAACATCAATTACGCCAAGATTGGGAAGAGTTGATGGATTATATTGTGCTCGGGAAGTTGGATCAGATTACAGCACGTATTGGTGAAGTCATGCAGTTGCGTCCAAAAGGCGCAAATAGTAAAGCCATTACAAAAGGCATCGGTAAAAATGGGAAAGTAATTGATACCTTGCCACTGGGCTTTTATTTACGGAAAGAGTTTACAGCAGGTATTTTAAACGCTTTTCTTAATCATAAAAATGGGTGAATCATCACCCATTTTTTATTTCTCTCCACTTTGAAAAACACGGAAAAACCCCACCGCACTTTGTAAAGTCTCACCATAAAAAATGAGTGGGATACGATTTCGTTGCCAGGGTGGAACGCCGAGCTCTTGCCAAATTTTTTTCATGGTTTCGGCAGGGCGATTATGCTGTCGTTTCACTTTGCCAGTATAAGCAAATCGTATTTGAATCGGCTCTTGTGTATCAGCAAGTTGAACTTGTTTGTCATTCCAATGCACTAAAATGCCTTTCGTATTGTGGGCAGCATAAATTGTTCCAAGATTATCAGGTAAGGTAATCTGTTGATTTAACGGCATATCAAGACAAGTTTGCGACAAATCAGTGAATTTCCCCGTTAAATAGAGACATTGTTGATAACGGCGAATAATATGTTCCCCAAGTTGAAATAGTGGAGAGGCATCCACTTTAGCATGAATAACATCATCAATAATATGCATTAATTGAACTTGTGTTGGCATAGCAATCTGATTTTTAGCCAACAACATTCGCAAAAGTGCGGTTTGTTTTGGCGATGAATAGTCCAGAAAGTTTACGAGCGAAAACTGTTTTTGATCCTCAAGAATGTGCTGCTCAAAACAATCTTGTAATAATTCATTAATCAATTGTTGTTGTTCAAAACAATGTTGTGCGGCACGCTGAACTGCATAATCAAAATGTCCCCAACGTTGGCGTAATTCAGGCAAAATTTGGTTGCGTAAAAAATTGCGATCGTAATGATTATCTTGGTTGCTTTCGTCTTCGACCCAAGACAGATTTTCTTGCTGAACGTAATCTTCTAATTCACTTCGGCTAAAAGAAAGGAGTGGACGCAGAATAGGCATCCCGAATAATTGGCTTTCTTTTTGCATAGCACCCAAACCCTGTAATCCTGCGCCTCGTTTTAATGCGAGGAAAAAGGTTTCAGTTTGATCATTCAAATGATGTGCAGTAACCAGATATTCGTCAGGTTGAATATGTGTTGAAATGGCCTGATAACGGGCTTCTCTTGCGCCAGCCTCAATACTATCATGCATTTTCACTTTGACTTTTTCAATAATAAGTGGAATCGCAAATTGTTCACAGAGTTGTTGGCAATGAGCCGTCCAAGCATCCGCGTTGGGGCTTAGTCCGTGATGGATATGAATAGCTCGCAGGCTTAAGTGCGGTCGTTTTTTGCTGAGTTTTTCAACTAAAGAAAGCAGTGCAGTGGAATCCAAACCACCGCTAAAAGCAATGAGCAGCTTATTGGCGGTGGTTGGGATTTGCGCTTGGAATAATGAAAAAAGATCCATTAGGCAACTTTAACAGCTTTGTAGTTTGTGCTTGGATTTAAGATCTCAAAACGTGCAGCAATCGGTTGGAGTTCGTAAGATTTCAAATCAAAGGTGGTTTTCATCACACCCGCCACCGCATTATTCATTTTTTCAAAAGCTTCAACATCATTGCCACAGTTTAAGTAATGTGCTAAAAAAGTCCCCGCAATTAAATCACCCACACCAACTGGTTCAAAGTTAAATTTATAAAGCGGACGACTTAAATGCCATACGCCTTCAGGTGTCGCCATAATAATTTCAAAGGTATCGGGATCATTTAATTTACCTGCTTTTCCTAAGTGTTTGACCAATACTTTTTTCACACCTTTAGCCACTAATGCATTGGCGGCTTTCAGCACATCGTCAAAGGTGTTGATAGGGAAGTCAGAAAGTGTGCGAAGTTCGGAAAGATTTGGGGTCATGATGTCCGCACGTGGAATGGCTTTTTCAATTAAGCGTTCACGTACACCATCAGCTACTACGCAGACTTTTTCGGCATTTGGCATCACTGGATCGCACAAGTAAAGTGCATTTGGGTTACGAGCTTTGATTTTCTCTAAAGCATAGATAATTTGATCAACTTGTTCCGCTGAACCTAAATAGCCAGAAAGTAACGCATCACATTCTTGCAGTTTTCCAATCGCATCTAAACCGTTGGCAATTTCACCAATTTGTTCTTGTGGAATCACCATGCCTGTCCATTTTCCATATTGGGTATGGTTAGAGAATTGCACGGTATTGAGTGCCCATACATCCACGCCTAATAGCTGCATTGGAAACGTGGCAGATTTATTACCGGCAAATCCATAAACCACGTGAGATTGAATTGCTAATACATTTTTCATTTTGAACTCCTTTTACGTTATTTTTATTTTAGCATTGATGCATTTTCTGACATCCATGCATTATTTCTCAAAACACAAAAAAAGAGCGGGTAAATTAACCGCTCTTTTTATACGTTATTAACAATAACCGTAAGACATTAAACGTTCGTAACGTCTTTCTAATAAGCCATCTTTGTCGAAGGTATCTAATTCGTTTAGTTCTTCAACAAGACATTGTTTTAAATTGCGTGCCATTTCATGATAATTACGATGTGCACCACCTAATGGCTCTGGAACAATATTATCAATTAAACCTAACTCTTTTAAACGAGTTGCGGTTAAGCCCATGACTTCTGCTGCGGTAGAGGCTTTTTCTGCACTCTTCCATAAGATTGACGCACAACCTTCTGGTGAAATAACGGAATAAGTTGAATATTGCAACATATTCACTTTGTCACCTACACCAATGGCTAATGCACCCCCGGAACCGCCTTCACCGATTACGGTACAGATAACGGGTACTTTTAAGGTAGACATTTCACGTAAGTTACGAGCAATGGCTTCAGATTGACCGCGCTCTTCCGCACCGATACCTGGGTAAGCCCCTGGGGTGTCGATAAAGGTAATAATAGGTAAGTTAAAACGCTCAGCCATTTGCATTAAACGTAATGCTTTACGATAACCTTCAGGAGCAGGCATACCAAAGTTACGTGTCACTTTATCTTTTACTGTACGGCCTTTTTGATGACCGATAACCATCACAGCGCGACCATCTAAACGCGCAAGACCACCTACGATCGCTTTATCATCTGCAAAAGCACGATCGCCTGCAAGCTCTTGGAAATCAGTAAAAATATGTTCGATATAATCAAGGGTGTATGGGCGATTTGGATGACGCGCCATACGAGAAACCTGCCATGCATCAAGATTTGCAAAGGTTTTTTTGGTTAATTCATCGCTCTTCTTTTGTAAGCGTTTAATTTCATCATGTAAATCAATTTTGTCATCAGATGCTGAACGTAGCGCTTCAATTTTGGCTTCAAGTTCAGCAATAGGTAATTCAAAATCTAAATATTCTTGGCTCATTTCTTATCCTAAAAATATCGTCAAAAGTTGCCCGCACTTTATCAAGATTTAAGGTGTGGTGCAAATGGTTTTCACTGGTTGGAGCGGATTATAAATATTCCTTTTTTAGTAATGATAACAAAAACAAAAATGCGGAACAAATTACGACAGAAGGCCCCGCGGCGGTATCATAAAAGGCAGAAAGGAATAACCCGCCAATGACGGAAAGCATACTGATTAAAATCGCAATAAATACCATTTGCTCAGGGGTTTTGGCAAAACGTCTTGCTGTTGCGGCTGGAATAATTAAGAGCGATGTAATAATCAGAGCCCCAACAAACTTCATACTTAATGCAATGGTAAGTGCGGTCAAAATCATTAAGATAAATCGCATTTTTTTAATGTTAATGCCTTCCACTTGAGCGAGTTCAGGCGAAACGGTCGTGGAGAGTAAGGCTTGCCAGAAGTAAAGTAGTGTGCCTAATACAATGACGACACCCGCGCCAATGTAAGGTAAGTCGTTAAAATTAATGGCGAGCAAATCCCCAAAAAGATAACTCATTAAATCTACGCGAACATTTTTAAGCAAACCAACCGTGACTACACCAAGGGAAAGACAACTGTGCGCAATAATCCCTAAAAGGGTATCTACTGAAAATTGAGTGTTACTTTCGAGCCACACCATTAATACGGCAAGAATAATCGTCAAAATTACAATGGCAACATAAGGATTAATTTGTAGGAAAATCCCTAACGCCACACCAAGCAAGGCCGAGTGGGAAAGGGTATCACCAAAATAAGCCATTTTACGCCACACCACAAAAGCACCCAGTGGTGCGGTAATTAAGGAAAGCAGTAAGCCCGTAAGAAAGGCGGGAAATAAAATCTCAAACATGATTTTTCCTTATTGTTGGCATTCAGATGGATTGGCACTGCAACTACAAACATCACCGTGCATATTATGATGATGATTATGATGGTGCGTATAAAAGCCCACATTTTGTGAGATTTGGTTGCCCCAAAGGCGTATAAATGTTGGATCATTCGATAAACTTTCGGGTGTGCCGGCACAGCGAATATGTTGATTGATGCACAACACTTCTTTACTGTCCGCCATCACGATATGCAAATCATGGGAAACCATTAAAACCGCACAATTTAAGGCTTGTTGAGTACGGTGAATCAGCTGATAAAGTTCAGCTTGACCATTAATATCGACCCCTTGAGTTGGTTCATCTAGCACCAGTAAATTGGGTTTGTTCAAAATCGCACGAGCTAATAACACGCGTTGCATTTCCCCACCTGAGAGTTTTTGCATATTATTTTTTCTCAAATGAGTGATAGAGAGTTGCTCAAGTGCGGTTGATATTCCTTGTGTTTTAACGCCTTTTTTGAGCGCCAGAAAACGCTCAACCGTCATCGGTAAGCTGTGGTCTAAGTGAATTTTTTGTGGAACATAGCCAATTCTGACATTCGTGCTATAAATCACTTCACCAGATGTCGGCGTTTGCAATTTTAATAAAGTTTTTAAGAGGGTCGATTTTCCTCCACCATTTGGCCCGACAATGGTGATAATCGAATTCGGATAAATGCTGAGATTAATATCCCGTAATGCCGTCTTTTGTTCAAAGACCACATTGATATTTTTCAGCGTAATTAATGGTGTTGGTTGGGCTGGTTGAATGGCGTGAATCTGCATAATCCCCCCTTTAAAAATGGCTCACTAAAATAGCTCATTTCCTTGTTTTTCTCAAGAAATTCCGACTATGCCTAATATTTAGGCATAAAATTTCGCATTTTTAGGGTAAAATGAATTTTTTTTAGAGTTTGTAGTCAGAAGAGCGAAAAGCTTTTTATTCATTTTAAAGGTATCTATTTTGCAACACGTTAAATTAGCTAGAGATCGACGGAAAAGAAAATCCCGCATAAAAGCGGCGATTTTTTTTGCCGCACTTTTACTTATTTTAACGGGCATTTTCCTCGCCTTTAAAGATACCGCTGACTATGATCCCTCTCTGCAAAGTAATCTTGAACCAGAGATGGTGGATAACGTTCAATATCAATCCCTTACACCTGAAAAAACAGAATCTGATAAGTCTCAACCTCAATCAGGCGAACATCCAGAAGCGAAGCAGAATGCGAATACGGAAGATGCAACGTCTTACGATGATGATCTTCAAGCCAAAGATGATGAAGTGGATGAAATTAAACCGCAGTTTGATGAGCTAACTGATTTACCAAAAGATGCGCAAGATGCGCTCAGTGGTATTTTAGATGTAGCTGATCAGGCATTGCGTATTACCGATCAATTTAGTCATACTGTGGTGCGTGGCGATTCATTGAAAGACGTGTTAGAGCTTTCAGGTTTAGAAGATGATACGGCGAAGAATTTAATTGCCGAGTATCCTGAATTAAAAACCTTGCGTGCAGGTCAGCAGTTCTATTGGATCTTAGATAAAGAAGATCAATTGGAATATTTAAACTGGTTGGTGTCTGAAAAAGAAGAACGCATTTATGAACGCACGGAAGACGGTAAGTTTAAACGCCAAATTCTAGAGAAGAAAAGTATCTGGAAGAAAGAGGTGCTAAAAGGTACGATTAACGGATCTTTTGCATCAAGTTTGCGTGATTTAGGTCTGGATGGTCGTCAAATCAGCCAGTTAAGCTCTGCGTTACAGTGGCAGGTAAGCCTTCAAAAACTCAGTAACGGCACCAAATTTGCGATTTTGGTATCACGTGAATATTTAGGTGATAAATTAACCGGTCAAGGTAACGTTGAAGCGATTCACATCATGGCAGACGGTAAGAGCTATTATGGCATTCAAGCCGCCAATGGTCGTTACTACGATAAGCAAGGGGAAACCCTTGGTAAAGGCTTTGCGCGTTATCCATTGCAACGTCAAGCGCGTATTTCGTCACCATTTAATCCAAATCGTCGACACCCAGTAACAGGACGTGTTCGTCCGCATAAAGGGGTGGACTTTGCTGTTTCACCGGGTACGCCAGTTATTGCGCCTGCAGAAGGTGTGGTAGAAAAAGTGGCTTATCAAGCAGGTGGTGCAGGACGTTATGTGGTGATACGCCATGGTCGTGAATATCAAACGGTGTATATGCATTTAAGTCGAGCTTTAGTAGGTGCAGGTCAAACTGTGAAGAAAGGGGAGCGCATTGCATTAACTGGTAATACAGGGATTTCAACCGGTCCACACTTGCACTACGAGTTTCATATTAATGAACGTGCGGTGAACCCGCTTACGGTGAAATTGCCGGGTACCAGCAGCGGAATGGCAACGGCAGAACGTAAGCAATTCTTAGTCCGAGCGAAAGAAGTTGAAAGAACATTAAAATTATAGCGAATAAAGTGCGGTCAAATTTGACCGCATTTTTTATACGACTAAAAATTAGCCGAAAACTGACCGCACTTCATCTTTTCTCTTTTCCTTCAATATGCTATTCTTTTTGCATTTTAGAATTATTCTCATTTTTATGATTAAGCGACGTTATCTGATTTTTCTTTTGATCGTGCTTTCCTTTGTTTCACTTTTTCTCGGGGTAAGTACTGTTAATCTGCAAGGGTTACTGAATTTTGAAGGTAATCAATGGCAGATATTTTTCATTAGTCGAGTGCCTCGTTTAATCAGTATCTTGATTGCGGGTGCATCCTTAAGTATTTGTGGCTTAGTGATGCAGCAACTCAGTCGAAACCGATTTGTTTCTCCCACCACTGCGGGCACCATGGATAGTGCAAGATTAGGGATTTTAATGGCGATGCTGTTTTTCCCAACGGCTTCAATGTTGTTAAAAACGACCATTGCGGTGATTGTGTCTTTCCTTGGCACATTGTTATTTATGACGATTCTGTCCCGTTTGAAATTCAAGGACACGATTTTTGTGCCTTTAGTGGGGATTATGTTCGGTAATATCATCAGTTCGATTACCGCCTTTATTGCTTACAAAGAAGATTTATTACAAAACTTATCCGGGTGGCTACAAGGGGACTTTTCTCTTGTGATGTCTGGTCGTTATGAATTGTTGTATTTCAGTATTCCTACACTCATCGTGGCTTATTTATTTGCGCATCGTTTTTCTATTGTCGGAATGGGGAAAGATTTTGCGGTTAATCTAGGTCTAAATTACAACCAAGTACTTTATCTCGGATTGCTCATTGTGGCGGTCGTGTCTTCAATTATTATCGTGTCTGTGGGCGTGATTCCTTTCTTGGGGTTAATTATTCCGAATATCGTCACACTTTATTTGGGTGATAACTTGAAGAAAGTGTTATCTCATACCGCCTTGCTAGGCGCCGTATTTGTTTTATTTTGCGATATTTTAGGTCGAAGTGTGATTTATCCTTATGAGATCTCCATTAATGCCGTGGTTGGTGTATTTGGTAGTGGTATCTTCTTATTTTTATTATTAAAACGGTATAGAAATGGCTAAGAAATCTTCTTCTCAACTGATTGTATTGTCGTTGTTAGCCATTGTTTCTCTTGCACTCTATTTAGGCTACAACTTACCGAACCGTTGGCAATATGCCTTGGAAAATCGTGCCTTATCCTTAATTGCGATTGTGATTACAGGCGCGGCAATTGCACTCGCTACGATGATTTTCCAAACGGTCGTGAATAACCGAATTCTCACCCCGAGTATTTTAGGGTTAGATTCGCTGTATTTACTGATTCAAACGACGATTATCTTCCTTTTCGGTTCAAGCACATTGCTTTCAATGAATTCTATTGCATTGTTTGTGTTGTGTACGGGATTAATGATGGCGTTTTCATTAGTGCTTTATCACTTCCTATTTAAGAAAGAAAACCAAAATATTTTCTTCTTGTTGCTTGTCGGGATTATTTTCGGCACCTTCTTTGGTAGCTTGACGACGTTTATGGAAGTATTGATTGATCCAAATGAATTCCAGATCGCACAAGATATTGGCTTCGCAAGTTTCAACCGAATCAATACTCAAATCTTGTGGGTGGCATTAGCCATTTTAGTGGCGACGATTATTTTCAGCTTGAAATATTGGCATTGCTTTGATGTGTTGGCGTTAGGACGAGAAAATGCCATTAACTTAGGAATCGATTATCAAAAGACTTTAAAAGTCCTCTTAATTCTGGTGGCAATTTTAACGTCAGTGTCGACCGCACTTGTTGGCCCACTTACGTTCCTCGGGTTATTAGTGATGAACGTGACCTTTGAATTTGTTCGTGATTATCGCCACAAGGTACTCATTCCTGCCGCGATGTTAATTTCCATCATAACCTTGGTTTTAGGGCAATTATTAGTGACCCATATTTTTACGTTCCGCACGACATTAAGCATCATCGTTAATTTTGTCGGTGGTGTGTACTTTATTTATTTGTTATTAAGAGCAAACAAAAAATGGCAATAGAAATTCGCAATATAACTAAAAGTTACGGAAGCAAAAAGGTGGTGGATAATGTGTCACTCACCATTCCTACGGGGAAAATTACGTCTTTTATCGGGCCGAATGGCGCAGGGAAGAGTACGGTGCTGTCTATTATGAGCCGTTTGTTGAATGCGGATAGTGGCGAGATCTATCTCAACGGTGAATTGCTCAATCGTAAGAAAAGTAGCGATATTGCGAAACAACTTGCGATTTTAAAGCAAACTAACAACATTAATTTGCGTCTAACCATTGAAGATTTAGTCGCTTTTGGGCGTTTCCCTTATTGCAAAGGAAACTTAACCCAAACTGACCGCACTTTTATTGATAATGCCATTGCTTATATGAATTTAGATGATATTCGTCATCAATATATCGATAATTTAAGTGGTGGGCAGCGACAACGCGCTTATATTGCGATGACACTTGCACAAGATACGGATTATATTTTGTTGGATGAACCATTAAATAATCTGGATATGAAACATTCTGTGCAGATCATGCAAGTTTTGCGTAAATTAGCGACAGAACTCAACAAAACCGTGGTGATTGTGATTCATGATATTAATTTCGCCTCTTGTTACTCAGACTACATTGTTGCCATGAAAAATGGAAAATTAGTGCACCAAGGGGAAGTTAACCACATTATGCAATCGCCCGTGCTACAAGATATTTACGATATGGCGATACCTATTCAGGATATCGACAACCATAAAATTGCCGTTTATTTTAGATAAATAAGGAAATCTTCATGAAAAAAACATTATCAACTTTAGCACTTTCACTCTTTGCATTTGCCGGTATTGCACAAGCTGCAGATATTACCGTTGAAAATGCCGCTGGAAAGCAGGTTGTGCCACAAAATCCACAGCGTGTCATTGTGCTTGATTTCGGTGCAGCAGACACACTTCGTGCATTAGGTGTGCAAGATAAAATCGTGGGCTTCCCACAAAGTGGAAAAATTCCAAGCTATCTTTCAGAATTTGCAGACAAAAAATATAAGAATGTCGGTGATTTGAAAGAACAATCATTGGAGCAAATTAACGAACTCAATCCGGATTTGATCATCGCGTCTAAACGTCAAGAAAAAATGATCGACAAATTTAAAGAAATTGCACCAGTATTTAATGTTGAAAATGATTACAACAATTACTACCCGAGTTTTCAACAAAATGTGACCGCACTTGGTCAGATCTTTGGTAAAGAAAATGTTGCGAAAGAAAAACTTTCAGCATTAGAAAGTAAGGTTGACCAAGTCGCCAAAGATGCGAAAGGCAAAACAGCATTATTGGTATTGGTTAATGAAAGTAAAATCAGTGCCTTTGGTGACGGTTCTCGTTATGGTATGGTGTATCAAAAATTTGGTTTTAAACCGATTGATGACAGTATCAAATCGTCTACGCACGGCCAAAGTGTTGGTTTTGAATATATCTTAGAAAAAAATCCAGACTTTTTACTTGTCGTGGATCGTACTGCGGCGATTACAGAAAAAGCCAACAATGCACAAAAAGTGTTGGATAACGATATCATCAAACAAACCAAAGCGTATAAAGATGGACACATTGTGTATCTTGATGCAGCCAATTGGTATCTTGCGTTTGGTGGTTTAGAAAGTATGGAAATCATCGCACAAGAACTTGATCGTGCAGTGAAAAAATAATACAAAAATCATCTAAAAGGGCAGTCAAGGATTGCCCTTTTTATATGTAAATTAATCTTTACACATATCAATAAACTTCCTATCATATCGGCATCATTTAATAAAACAGAGCTTATTTTATGCTGACATTTAATCCACAAGATCCTTTTTCTTGCTTTGTCACTCAAAGCTTTTCCATGAAAAGTGCGGTCGAAAATGCACAACATTTTGCGATGTTTGATGTGCCGCTTTTAATTCAGGGTGAAACGGGCACGGGTAAAGACTTATTAGCCAAAGCTTGTCATTTTGTAAGCTTGCGCCGTGAGAAAAAATTCATTGCAGTAAACTGTGCAGGCCTGCCGGATGAAGATGCGGAAAGCGAAATGTTTGGACGTAAAGTGGGTGACAGTGAAACCATCGGTTTTTTTGAATATGCTAACGAAGGCACGGTGTTGCTGGATGGCATTGCTGAGCTTTCATTAAGTTTACAGGCAAAATTATTGCGTTTTTTAACGGATGGTTCTTTCCGTCGAGTGGGGGAAGAAAAAGAACATCATGCAAATGTTCGTGTAATTTGTACTTCACAAGAACCCATGGAAAAACTGTTAGAGCAAGGTAAGTTGCGTAGTGATTTATTCCATCGCTTAAATGTTTTAGCACTAAATGTGCCACCTCTGCGCGAACGAGTAGAAGATATTCAGCCTTTAACGGACGGTTTTTTACAAGAAATTAGCACGCAGCTTAAGATTTCAATGCCGCAATATGATGCTGATTTTCTAAATTATTTGAAAGGTCAGCCTTGGCAAGGTAATGTGAGAGAGCTTTACAATGTCTTGTATCGCGCCTGTTCCTTAGCGAAGAATAACCAGCTTGATATTGAAAGTTTAAATTTAAAACCTGTACAAAGTGCGGTCATTTCTGCGGATGATTTTGGTGAGCAAACACTAGATGAGATCATGGGACAATATGAGGCGAGTGTACTCCGCGCTTTTTATGCCCAGTATCCAAGTACGCGAAAATTGGCGCAACGATTAGGCGTATCACACACGGCGATCGCCAATAAATTAAAACAATACGGTATTAGTAAATAATTTCTGACAGTTTAGGGAATTGTTTACAAAGTTTAAGCCATTCGACTTTATCAATTTGTACATTGAGGATAAATTCACCTTCATCCGAAATTTGTTCGTGACGAATGCTGTCTAATTGATAGAGTGCGTGGCGGATTTTGCCCTCTTGTGGGAGCAGTGTGAGGGTGAAAGAAAGTATCTCGTTTTTCAACCGCACTTTAATGGCTTCAAGTAGTAGATCTAATCCCTCACCTGAATGTGCTGAAAGGTAAACGGCAACGGGCTTATTCTCGTCATCATATTCAATATGAGGCGCCACATTTTCCAATAAATCAATTTTGTTATACACCAACAATGCAGGCACTTTATCAGCCTTAATTTCTTCCAACACTAAATTCACGGCTTCAATATTTTCGATCTTTCGAGCGTCTGCTGCATCAATGACGTGCAATAACAAACTGGCTTCTACCGTTTCTTGCAACGTAGATTTAAAAGCGGAAACTAAATCATGGGGAAGTTGGCGAACGAAACCAACGGTATCGGCGAGAATGGCCGTACCAACATCTTGAATTTGTAAACGTCTTAATGTGGGATCGAGGGTAGCAAAAAGCTGATCCGCCGCATAGACATTGGCTTGCGTGATGAAATTGAATAGTGTTGATTTCCCCGCATTGGTATAACCCACTAAAGAAATGGTCGGAATATCTGCTTTTTGTCGGGTTTGGCGATTTTGGTTGCGTTGTTTTTCGACTTTCGCCAAACGATTTTGCAACTGCGCAATTCGAACTTTGATTAAACGGCGATCTGTTTCTAACTGCGTTTCGCCAGGGCCACGCAATCCTACCGCTCCTTTTTGCTGATCTAAGCCGGTTTTTCGGCGAACTAATCGAGTGGATAAATGCTTAAGTTGAGCTAATTCAACTTGCAATTTCCCTTCGTGCGAGCGGGCTCGTTGGGCAAAGATATCTAAAATCACCCCAGTGCGATCCACTACGTGGCATTGGCAGATACTTTCTAAATTACGGGTTTGTGCAGGGGTTAATTGATGATTCACCAAAACAACATCGGCATCTAAGGCTTTCACTGCATCCGCAATTTCTTGTGCTTTTCCTTCACCGATAAAATATTTTGCTTGTGGCGTAGCTCGGCTTGTGGTGATGATTTGTAAAATCTCAACATTGGCAGATTCCGCTAAAAGTTGGAATTCTTGTAGATCTTCAATGTTTTTATTTTGAGAAAAGAAAACATGTACGACGACAGCTTTATCTTTTGTCGATTGGCTATTGTCGACTGTTTTAGATGACGAAAGTGCGGTTGAAATTTCAGGTGAATTTTCAACCGCACTTAAACTGATGAAATCGTTCATTGAACAGAATTATTCTGCTTGTGTTTCTACTTCTGCTACAGCATCAGAAGTTTGTGCTGCATGATGACCGCCATTATTATTGTGGTGAGAAACAGAACGTGCTGGAACCACAGTCGAAATTGCGTGTTTGTACACCATTTGATTAACCGTGTTTTTTAATAAAATCACGAATTGGTCGAATGATTCGATTTGACCCTGTAATTTAATCCCATTAACGAGATAAATCGAAACAGGAATACGTTCACGGCGTAACGCATTCAAATAAGGATCTTGTAATGATTGTCCTTTTGCCATTTTGCTATCCTTTGTTGTTATATGTTAATTAATGATAGAAACGAGTTGTCTCCGTCATCAAATATAGCAATAAACATTTTTCTTGTCTATGGGTTTATCTCTTTGCTTTCACGCAGTTTTTTCAGAATTGCTTTCATTTTTTCGTCTAGTTGAGCATTGAGGCGCAATGTTTCACCCGTTTTAGGATGCTCAAAGCGAATAGAAAACGCATGTAAAAACAAGCGATTAAGCCCGAGATCTTGCATGTATTTATCAAATTCTTTATCACCGTATTTATCATCTAGCGCAATCGGGTGGCCTGCATATTGAGTATGAACTCGGATCTGATGGGTTCGACCTGTTACGGGTGAAGCTTTTACTAAGGTCGCATTTTGATAGCGTTCTTCAATGCTAAATCTAGTTTCCGAAGGTTTACCTTGTTCACTGACTTTAACGATGCGTTCACCACTGGCCAATTCATTTTTTAATAAAGGGGCTTGCACGACTTTTACATGAGATTGCCATTGGCCGCGTACGAGTGCGAGATAATCTTTTTGCACGGTTTTAACACGAAGTTGTTCGTGTAAGTTGCGTAAGGCAGAACGTTTTTTGGCGACTAATAAAATACCCGATGTATCTCTGTCTAAACGATGAACCAATTCTAAAAAACGGGCTTCAGGACGTAATGCACGTAAGGCTTCAATCACACCAAAATTCAAGCCACTCCCGCCATGAACCGCTATGCCGGAAGGTTTGTTCAATACTAATAAACAGTCATCTTCAAAAAGAATATGGCTTTCAAGGGAAGCGACTTTATTCAAGTTTTTAGAAATTGGGGCAGTATTTTTTTCAGAAACACGAACAGGTGGCACACGCACCACATCACCATTTTGCAATTTATATTCAGGTTTGATTCGCCCTTTGTTCACACGTACTTCGCCTTTACGCAGAATGCGATAAATCAAACTTTTGGGCACACCTTTTAATTTTGCCAATAAATAATTATCAATGCGTTGTCCTGCTTCATCCTCAGAAATCGTGAGCATTTTGACGGATTGATTGATGATTTTTTCTTGTTTTTCAGTCATTGAATCTGTCCTTTAAAAATTGGGCTGAATCATATCACAATATCCCTGGTGATAATAGCAAGAATGCCTTGCTAATTTAGCCCCGAATGTGGATAATAGAGCGTCTTTCTGCGCCTCAAATTTGGCATTTAGAAAGCGATTTTGTATGTTGGTCAAAACTCAATGCAGCAAATGGCATAAGACATTGATAATCAACATGTTTTTCTTGGAAATTGACGCTTCCTTGCAATGCGTAATTAACACATCGCATTGTTTTACGAAAATTGTCTTATATAACAATTGAGTATGCTATCAATGCACCCAGCAACACACAGTCGTGAGATTGACTGTTCGCGAGAAACACGAGGTCGATGGCTAAGGTCAGTAAATCTGTAAAGTGCGGTTAATTTTCAAGGTATTTTAGATAATTCAAAACGAGAAATTGACAATGAAAAGAATGTTAATCAATGCGACTCAAAAAGAAGAGTTGCGCGTTGCGTTGGTCGATGGCCAGCGTTTATTCGACTTGGATATTGAAAGTCCGGGTCATGAACAGAAAAAAGCCAATATTTACAAAGGGAAAATCACTCGCGTAGAGCCGAGTTTAGAAGCAGCCTTTGTGGATTATGGTGCAGAGCGCCATGGCTTCCTTCCTTTAAAAGAAATTGCCCGCGAGTATTTCCCTGCTGATTATGTGTTCCAAGGTCGTCCAAATATCCGTGATATTTTGACCGAAGGCCAAGAAGTGATTGTTCAGGTGAACAAAGAAGAGCGTGGCAATAAAGGCGCAGCCTTAACCACTTTTGTTTCCCTTGCTGGTAGTTATTTGGTGATTATGCCAAATAATCCGCGTGCAGGTGGTATCTCTCGCCGTATTGAAGGCGATGAACGTATCGAATTAAAAGAAGCATTGAGTTCTTTAGATGTACCGGAAGGCGTTGGCCTTATCGTGCGTACAGCGGGTGTAGGTAAATCACCAGAAGAATTACAATGGGACTTAAAAGTACTTTTACATCATTGGGAAGCAATTAAACAAGCTTCACAAAGCCGTCCGGCACCATTCTTAATCCACCAAGAAAGTGATGTGATCGTTCGTGCGATCCGTGATTACTTGCGTCGTGATATCGGTGAGATCTTAATTGATAGCCCGAAAGTATTTGAAAAAGCAAAAGCACACATCAAACTTGTACGTCCTGATTTCATCAATCGTGTGAAACTGTATCAAGGCGAAGTGCCGTTATTTAGCCACTATCAAATTGAATCTCAAATTGAATCCGCCTTCCAACGTGAAGTACGTTTACCTTCTGGTGGTTCGATTGTGATCGATGTGACAGAAGCGTTAACGGCGATCGATATCAACTCAGCGCGTTCAACTCGTGGTGGTGATATTGAAGAAACGGCATTAAATACCAACCTTGAAGCGGCAGATGAGATTGCTCGTCAATTACGTTTACGTGACTTAGGTGGGTTAGTGGTTATCGATTTCATCGATATGACACCAGTTCGTCACCAACGTGAAGTAGAAAACCGTATCCGTGATGCGGTGCGTCAAGACCGTGCGCGTATTCAAATCAGCCGTATTTCTCGCTTCGGCTTATTGGAAATGTCACGTCAGCGTTTAAGCCCATCATTAGGTGAATCTTCTCACCATGTTTGCCCACGTTGTCAAGGTACAGGTAAAGTGCGTGATAACGAAAGTTTATCACTTTCTATCTTACGTTTAATTGAAGAAGAAGCGTTAAAAGAAAATACCAAACAAGTACACACTATCGTGCCGGTACAAATTGCGTCTTACTTACTTAACGAAAAACGTAAAGCAGTAAGCAGCATCGAAAAACGCCATGATGTAGAGATTATCGTGGTACCAAATGAAGCGATGGAAACCCCGCACTTCAGCGTGTTCCGCGTACGTGAAGGTGAAGAGCTGAACGAATTAAGCTACAACTTAGCAAAATTCCATGAAGCACAAGACGATGCATTCGTACCAGAAGAATCCCTTGTTTCACGTAATATTGAAACAGCAGCCGTGACGTCTGAACAAGTGATGGAAAGTGCTGCTGTATCACTATCGATCCCAACGGCAGCGCCAGCACCAGTTGAGCGTAAATCGGAAGGTCCTTCACTGTTTGCGAAAATTGTTGCAGCAATTAAAGGTTTATTTGCTTCTGAACCAAAAGAAGAAGAGAAAAACCAAACCAATCGTAATAATCGAAACGGAAATCGTAATAATCGTCGTAATAATCGTCGTTCTCGTAACGAAAATAGTGACAACGCGAAAAATACAGACGAAGAAAATGCACGTCCAACTCGTGAGCGTGTGAATAATCGTCGTAATCGTCGCAACGTTAATGAAGAGGTTATTTCAGAAAGTGCGGTTAATTTAGCGAATGTTTCTGATGATAATCATCAAGAAGAAAAAGCAGAGAAACCTGTAGCTGAACGTCGTCAACGTCGTGATTTACGTAAACGCGTTCGCATTGATGACAATGCAAATAACGTAAATGAGAATGTGATTGAAGCGGTTGAAGTTCCTGCGATTAAAAATGAAGTCGTTGAAAACACCACTGTTGATAATACAGAAGATAAACCACGTCAAGAACGTCAGCGTCGTACACCTCGTCATTTACGTGCATCGAATAATCAACGCCGTCGTCGTAATGAAGTGAAGTCCCCAATGCCATTATTTGCTGCGGTGGCTTCACCAGAATTAGCAAGCGGTAAAGTATGTATCGATTATTCTGCGGTGAATGCACCGAAAGAAAATAATTTCTTATCGGTGGATGAGTTGCTTGAGCAAGAAAAAACGAAAAAAGGTGTGATTACGCCTGCAACAGGTATTGTTGTGGAAGAGAAATCAGTTGAAGCACAACCTGCGTTAGATTTCATTACTCAACCGGCAAATGAAGCGGTTCAACAGAAAGTGCAAGAATCATTAGAACGTTTGCATCATAAATCAGAACCTGTTGCTCAAGTCGTAACTGCAGAAGTTGAACCACAAGAAAAAGCAAAATTTGTAAGTTCTTATGTGTTCACTGGTCGTGCAGGTACTATTTCAGCCGTACCACATACAAAAGCAGCCATGACATTAGCGAAAGCACCTGATGATGAGTCTAAACCATTCCCAATTATAGAATGGACGGAGTCTCGCTATTACTTTAATGGTAAAGGCGCGGCTGGCCATCATAGTGCAATTAGCCATATTTATTCTGAACCGACACAAGCGAAAGCAGAGTAATATCCTAATAATAAAGACGGAACCAATAGGTTCCGTTTTTTATTTTGTGTATTTTTAAAACATTGTGATTTAAAAGTAGTCAGTCAGATAATTTTTTTATTTTCTTGCTTGACGGGGTGGGGGAAAAAACGTATTATTCACCTCGCTTAAATCACGGAGGAATGGTCGAGTGGTTGAAGGCACCGGTCTTGAAAACCGGCGAGGGTTTACGCCCTCCGTGAGTTCGAATCTCACTTCCTCCGCCATCAAATTCAAAAAATCCCTAAGTCGAAAGATTTAGGGATTTTTGCTTTTCAGTCTATTTCAAAAAAATCTTATTTTTTGACCGCACTTTCTTGTGCTTCTTTGAAGGCAAGGTATTCTTCTAAGGTCTCAATGGCTTCTAAACATTTTTGACGACGCGTTAAATAAATTGCGGCTGTTTGCTTATGCATATCTCGTTGAATATCTGTTTGAGCCGTATTCGCCTTTGCTTTAGCTTCTTCGTATTTTTCCGTGAGTTGCTGTAAGGCTTCATAATATTTTTCTAGACGCTCTCTTGGCGGAAGTCGATGAATGCTATGTTGTGATTTACTGCTTGTAACAGATTGTTCTGTTTTTTTCAGTTGAATGCGGTTTCTATGTTTGCGATTTATGGCTTCGGTCAATGCGGTACATTGCCCTAAAAGATGTTCAATCATAAATACAATTAGTTCTTCATTTTGATGGGGAAGGCTGCATAGCTTCGTTAAGCTTTGCTGGATTTCTTTGAGATAAAAACCGACAGTTTCAAAATCTTCGGTAAATAAAGTGCGGTTAAATTTAGCGTTGATTTTTTTATCAGAGTCAGCCTGATAGGCTTGAGTCAGTTGCTGTACTTTTTGCTCGAGCGTATTGAGTAATGATTGAATAGACATAAAAAAATCCCCGCATAATGTATGCAGGGATTATAACGATTAAAGGGTCATGGCTGCAATCCAACCGAACGCTAATAATGGAATGTTGTAGTGAATAAAGGTTGGTACAACAGAATCCCAAATGTGGTCGTGTTTACCATCCATATTCAAACCAGATGTTGGACCAAGTGTGGAGTCAGAAGCCGGTGAACCCGCATCCCCTAATGCCGCCGCTACACCTACGATAGCCACTGTCGCAAGTGGTGAGAAACCAAAAGAGAGACAAAGTGGTACATAAATTGAGGTGATAATTGGCACGGTTGAGAAAGAAGAACCAATACCCATGGTAATCAATAACCCAACGAGTAGCATTAAGAATGCCGCAACGCCTTTGCTTTGAATTACACCCGTTGAAAGTGCATCAACTAACTCTTTCACGCCACTTGTGGAATTAATGACATTAGCGAAACCAGAAGCCGCAATCATCACAAAGCCGATCATCGCCATTAAGCGTAAACCTTGTTGGAAAATGTCGTTACTTTCTTTGAGTTTGAAAATACCAAAAGCACCAAAAATGACTAAACCGACTAAACCACCAATGATAGTTGAGCTTGTGAAAAGCTGTGTGGCAAAAGTCGCGACAATAGCGACCGCACTTGCGGTAATTTGAATCGGTTTAATGTTCGCAATGTGTTGTTCAATTTCAGTTGTAGTGGGTTCTGCTGTTGTTACCACATACTCGCGCGGTTTGCGATAGGTAACAAATACGGCAGTGAGTAAACCAAGAATCATACCAATAACAGGGATAAGCATAGCAAAAGAAACTTCACCAACACTGGTTTGTAAACCGAGTGGAGCACCAGCAAGATTGATATTTTTTACTAAAACGCTTTCGATAAAGATTTTCCCGAAACCAACCGGTAAGATCATATAGGTTGCGGTTAAACCGAAGGTAATAATACAAGCGACTGCACGACGATCGATTTTTAAACGGTTAAAAATAGAAAGTAAAGGTGGCACTACAATCGGGATAAACGCAATGTGCACTGGGAGCAAGTTTTGGGATGAAATGGCGAATAAAAGCAAAATACCAAGCAGCATATATTTAAACCACGCTAAATTTTTACCAGTTGGTGTTTTGTTCATTCGGGTAATAATTTTGTAGGCAAGCAAATCAGTGATGCCAGATTTTGAAATCGCAATGGCAAATGCACCGAGCATAGCATAGTTCATCGCGACTTCAGCACCACCACCTAAACCGCCTGTAAAGGCTTCAATGGTTTTGCTTAAACCTAGGTCTCCGCATAAGCCAGCAGTCAGAGCGGAAATCACAAGTGCGATAACCACGTTCACGCGCAGTAGGCTTAACGCCAGTAGCACGACAATTGAAATAACAACGGGATTAGATAGCATATTGTTGTTCCTTATTGATTAATTAAAAGAAAAGGTCGCATAAAAGAAAATTGATTTAAGGTTAGATGTCGCATAGTAATAAACTCCTGTAATTAATAATAAAAACAAAACCCCTCGAAAGTTGCCTTCCGAGGGGTAAGATTTTTTGATCTTTATCTTGTCAGCTCGGAAGAAATCTTCCAAGCGCGCCAACAGCCTGAAAGATTATTCAGTTGAATGGCGATGATGGTGACGAAGGATAAAGTTCATTTGAAACTCTCTTATTTAGATAACTAAATCGAATTACTTTTTAAAATACGGTAAACCAAAAACGATTGCAAGCCTTTTTTCTAAAAAATTTTGAAAATTAAAGTGCGGTCTGATTTTCAGCTGTTTTTTCCGTTTCATTTGTTTGAGCAATATGCGGGAAACCACCGAGATCTTTTAAGTGATTGATCATATAGCAAAATAATTCTGCCGTACGTTCAGTATCATATAGCGCCGAGTGTGCTTGTTTACCATCAAAAGGAATCTTTGCCGCTTGGCAGGCTTTGACGAGAACCGTTTGTCCAAACATAAAACCGGCAAGTGTTGCTGTATCAAACATCCCAAAAGGGTGGAATGGATTGCGTTTTACGCCCGTACGTTCAGCAGCAGCCATCACGAAACTTTGGTCAAAAGCCGCGTTGTGTGCCACGATGATAGAACGCTGACATTCAGCATCTTTTTGTCCACGACGCACCATTTGGAACAATCCCGTGATCGCATCTAATTCAGATACAGCACCTCGCAATGGATTGTGAATATCAATCCCATTGAATTTGAGAGATTCGGGATTAATATTTGCCCCCTCAAATGGTTCAATATGAAAATGGCATTTTTGATCAGGTTGTAAATTGCCATTTTCATCCATTTTTAAGGTAATTGCCGCAAGCTCTAAAAGAGCATCTTTTTTGGCATCAAACCCTGCCGTTTCCACATCAATAATGACAGGAAAGTAGCCACGGAAGCGATTTTTTAATTGGTGATGATAAGGAATTTCAGGTGTATCTGACACAATATATTCCTTAATTCCCTAAAGCTGATTTTGCACTTTTGTTTTCGATAAATTCGATCTTATAACCATCCGGATCTTCAACGAATGCAATCACAGTAGTGCCGCCTTTAACCGGGCCGGCTTCGCGAGTCACTTTACCGCCATGAGCACGTACCGCTTCACAAGTTGCGTAAATATCATCTACACCAATAGCAATATGCCCGTAAGCATTACCAAGATCATATTCCGTTACGCCCCAGTTGTATGTTAATTCAATTTCTGCAGCGCTTTCGCCATCTTCGTAACCTAAAAAAGCAAGCGTATATTTATACTCAGGGTTTTCACTTGTGCGTAATAAACGCATACCTAAAACATCTTGATAAAATTTAATAGAGCGGTCTAAATCACCTACTCGAAGCATCGTGTGTAAAATTTGCATCTTGTTTTCCTCTTTTCTATTAGGTTGGTGGGCGATTATAGCATAGAAATTGGTAGCTTCTATTGCAAGATATATCTTGCTTCTTAGTATTTGGTTTTATTGCCTTTACCTTACTCCATAAGCCGAATGCAGCGTAATTAAGGTTAATGACATATAAAAAGTGCGGTCAAAAAACATGATGTTTTTGACCGCACTTTATTTTTTCAGTTTATTTCACCGCAATCATCGATCCAAAGTTAAAACATTGGAACCATAATTCTACATGTGAAAATCCGATGTTTTTTAACCGCTCTTTGTGAATGTTAATCGAGTCAGTACGCATTACATTTTCAAGTGCGGTGCGTTTTTGGCTTACTTCAAGTTCACTATAACCGTTAGCACGTTTGAATTGGTGGTGGAGGTCAATAAGCAACTCATTCACTTTTTCATCTTCAAAACGGAATTTTTCAGAGAGCACCAATACACCGTTTGGGTTTAAACCTTGGTAGATTTTGGTGAGCAAGGCTACACGATCTTCCGGTGGTAAAAATTGCAATGTGAAGTTGAGCACCACCATTGACGCATTCTTAATTTCAATTTGACGAATATCATCACAAAGAATTTCCACTGGCACATCACTATGATAAGCCGCGACATGCTGACGGCAGCGTTCAACCATCGGGAGAGAATTATCAACACCGATAATTTTCACATTAGGTTGTTTTATATTGCGGCGCATAGAAAGAGCTGCCGCACCGCGTGAACAGCCTAAATCATAGATTTGGCTGCCGGCAGTCACAAAACGTTCAGTCAACATACCAATCGCGGTGATAATGTTGGAGTAGCCAGGAATCGAGCGTTGAATCATATCGGGGAAAACTTCCGCCACGCTTTCATCAAACGTAAAATCGCCCAGTTTTTCAATCGGGGCAGCAAAAATTGTATCTTTCATTATTATTGAGTTCTGTGGTTGTCTTGAGAGTGCATTTATTTAGATAAAATGCAAAAAACTGCGGTCATTTTAGTGAAAGTTTTTAAAGGATCAAATAAATTTCGCTTTTCAATTTAAATGCCCCGTCTTTTTCCGTATAATCAACGCGTTAATTATCCATTTTTAGAAAAATGAAAGGAATACAGAAATGATGCGTACACATTATTGCGGTGCATTAAACCGCAACCATATTGGACAAGAAGTAACATTAAGCGGTTGGGTTCATCGTCGTCGTGATTTAGGCGGTTTAATTTTTATCGATATGCGCGATCGTGACGGCATCGTGCAAGTTTGTTTTGACCCGAAATATCAAGAAGCGTTAACTGCAGCTTCAGGCTTACGTAATGAATTTTGTATTCAAATTAAAGGTGAAGTAATTGCGCGTCCTGACAATCAAATTAATAAAAATATGGCGACAGGCGAAGTGGAAGTGTTAGCAAAAGAATTACGCATCTACAATGCTTCTGATGTTTTACCGTTAGACTTCAACCAAAATAACACCGAAGAACAACGTTTAAAATATCGTTATTTGGATTTACGTCGTCCAGAAATGGCACAACGCTTAAAAACCCGTGCGAAAATCACCAGTTTTGTGCGTCGTTTTATGGATGATAATGGTTTCCTTGATATCGAAACCCCAATGCTTACTAAAGCAACGCCAGAAGGTGCGCGTGACTATTTAGTGCCAAGTCGTGTGCATAAAGGCAAATTCTATGCCTTGCCGCAATCACCACAGCTTTTCAAACAGCTTCTAATGATGTCTGGTTTTGATCGTTATTATCAAATTGTGAAATGTTTCCGTGATGAAGACTTACGAGCAGATCGTCAGCCTGAATTTACTCAAATCGATGTGGAAACGTCTTTCTTAACTGCGCCAGAAGTACGTGAGATCATGGAACGCATGGTACACGGTTTATGGCAAAACATCATTGGTGTGGATTTAGGTAAATTCCCACAAATGACCTGGCAAGAAGCGATGACTCGTTTTGGTTCAGATAAACCGGATTTGCGTAACCCGCTTGAATTAGTCGATGTGGCAGATATCGTTAAAGATGTTGAATTTAAAGTATTTAATGAGCCTGCAAACAATCCAAACGGCCGTGTTGCAGTGATTCGTGTACCAAATGGTACAGAAATTACCCGTAAACAAATTGATGAATATACACAATTTGTTGGTATTTATGGTGCGAAAGGTTTAGCTTGGGCAAAAGTAAATGACATCAATGCTGGTCTTGAAGGCGTACAAAGCCCGATTGCGAAATTCTTAAATGAAGAGGTATGGAAAGCATTAGCTGAACGTGTGAAAGCTCAAACTGGCGATATCTTATTCTTCGGTGCAGACAAATGGCAAACCACCACTGACGCAATGGGCGCATTACGTTTGAAATTAGGTCGTGATCTTGGCTTAACTCGTTTGGACGAATGGCAGCCGCTTTGGGTGATTGATTTCCCAATGTTTGAGCGTGACGATGAAGGTAATCTTGCAGCAATGCACCACCCATTCACTTCACCAAAAGATTTTACGCCAGAACAATTAGAAGCGAATCCAACCGATGCGGTAGCAAATGCTTACGATATGGTGATCAACGGCTATGAAGTAGGTGGTGGTTCCGTTCGTATTTTCGATCCGAAAATGCAGCAAACCGTATTCCGCATTCTTGGTATCAATGAACAAGAACAACGCGAAAAATTTGGTTTCTTATTAGATGCACTAAAATTCGGTACACCGCCACATGCAGGTTTAGCATTTGGTTTAGACCGTTTAACCATGCTTTTAACAGGCACCGAAAATATCCGTGATGTGATTGCATTCCCGAAAACAACAGCCGCAGCTTGTTTAATGACAGAGGCACCAAGTTTTGCGAATCCGCAGGCATTAGCTGAGCTGAGTATCGCAGTGACTAAAGCTGAGTAGTTTCTGTTTTTAAAATCGACCGTAGTTTTACGGTCGATTTTTTGGTTTATTAAGTTATAGGTGTTATTGCAAGGTATAAAATGGAACGCCCAATATCTGTAAGTGTGATTGCTTGGTTATACATACTGGGGGGAGCTAGTGGTTGCTTTTCCCTACTTTTTTCATTATTTGAAGAAACATTTAGTTTAAGTTTCGATCAGATTTTGAGACTATACCTAATAAATTTTGTTCTGGATGTATTAATTTTTCTTACAGGTATTAAATTGCTTGAAGGGCAAAATAGTGGTCGGATCTTATTTATAATATCAGCTCTTTTATATATTGTGTGGAGCTGGATTAGCTACGGTCTTGACTCAACTTTATTTATTGGCTCAGTCGTTCGCTTAATTGTGTTTGGATTAATTCTCTATCGACCAAGTGTAAATAAATATTTTACTCAAACTTCAAAAGTGTCAGAGTAGAGGGGACTTGTTTCTCGTGACTATTCTAGTTTTTAGTATCTAGTATGAGCTAATGCGATATAAGTGCGGTCAAAAATTCAACTGATTTTGACCGCACTTTCTTTTTATTGAAAAAATTTTATTCACTTAAATACATCACTTTTTTGGTATGAATATGATGTAGTTTTATTTGTTTTGAAGTTATATCCTGAAATTTCAAAATAATTAGATTTTTACTCTTTTATTCTTCTTTAAATGGAACTTTATTTACTTTACTCAAGGATAAAATTCTATTATAAATAAGGCCTTTTTCGATTTATGATTAATTTATAAGAGAACATTTTATGAGTGAAGTTTCAACTCCAGTAGAAAAATCAACATGGGCGAGTAAATTCTCTGCCTTAGGTCCTGGCATCGTGATGGCATCAGCAGCTGTTGGTGGTTCGCATATTATTGCATCCACTCAAGCGGGGGCGATCTATGGTTGGGAATTAGTGAGCATTGTGATTCTTGCTAACTTATTTAAATATCCTTTCTTCCGTTTCGGTGTTCAATATACCCTAGATACCGGTAATACCTTGTTAGAAGGTTACCGTCAAAAAGGGAAGTTCTACCTTTGGTTATTCCTTGCTTTAAACGTTTTTGCTACGGTGATTAATACTGCTGCAGTGGGATTATTAACAGCAGCAATTTTAACCTTCATTACGCCAATTCCTCTCCCAATGCCCGTGTTAAGCTCATTAGTGATTCTTGTGACAACTGGTATTTTATTGTTAGGGAAATATCGTTTATTAGATAGTTTATCGAAAATCATCATGATTGCTTTAACGGTGACAACCGTGAGCGCTGTCGTGATTGCTTTTATGCGTAATGGTATCCATGGCGTAGCCACACCTGATTTTGTAGCGCCTTCTCCATGGGAATTAAGTAAATTAGCGTTTTTAGTGGCCTTAATGGGCTGGATGCCTGCACCAATTGAAATTTCTGCTGTTAACTCTATGTGGGTGGTGGCAAAACGTCGTCTAACGAAAGTATCTTATGAAGATGGTTTATTTGACTTCAACGTGGGTTATATCGGTACAGCAATTTTAGCTGTCGTATTTTTAGCGCTTGGTGCATTGGTGCAATATGGTTCTCCTGAAACCGTAGAGCTGGTTGGCGGAAAATATATCGCACAACTTATCAATATGTATGCAAGTACTATCGGTGAATGGTCTCGCTTATTAATTGCAGTCATTGCGTTCATGTGTATGTTTGGTACAACAATTACAGTAATTGATGGTTACTCTCGTACCAATGTGGAATCTTTGCGTATCTTATTCGGTAAACAGGAAAGCTCTGTGAGAATTCTTAATATCGGTATGATTTTTGCGGCGTTATCTGGTTTAGCGATTATTTTCTACTTTAATAATGCTGTAGGTCCGATGTTGAAGTTCGCGATGATTGCTTCATTTGTTTCTGCACCAATCTTTGCTTGGTTGAATTTATCTCTGACTAAGCACGCGAAACACAGTGTAAAAGGCGGATTATTGTGGTTATCCCTTATCGGTTTATTCTACTTAACAGCCTTTGCAGGCTTGTTTATCGCCCAACAAGCTGGCTGGTTAAACTAAAATAATTGAGATAATTACCGCACTTTAGTTTTAAAGTGCGGTAATTTTTTTGAAAGTTTTTAGTAGAAAAGGTATGATGCTGCCCATTCTCAATTATGTAGATGACGAGCTTGAAATATAAAAATAATAAATCGGTTCTCGTGGTAATTTATGCGGAAAGCACACATCGTGTTCTTATGCTTCAACGCCAAGATGATTCCACTTTTTGGCAATCCGTTACGGGGACACTGGAAACCAATGAAACACCAAGAGAAACAGCAATTCGAGAAGTTTGGGAAGAAGTAGGATTAAAAATAGAAGAAAATTTGACCGCACTTTTTGATTGTAAAGAGAGTATAGAATTTGAAATTTTTCCGCATTTCCGCTATAAATACGCACCGAATGTGACTCACTGTCATGAACATTGGTTTTTATTGGCAGTTGAGCAGGAATTTGAACCGATATTAAGTGAGCATTTGGCGTATCAATGGGTTTCTCCAGAACATGCGATCCAAATGACGAAATCGCCGAATAATGCCGAGTTCATCAAAAAATATTTGATGAACGGCTTTCCTCTATAGAAAAGAGGATTTAATTTAAAAACGTTTTTAAGATAAGAAGGAAAACAACATGGCAGGCCATAGTAAGTGGGCAAATATTAAACACCGTAAAGCAGCTCAAGATGCGCAACGCGGTAAAATTTTTACAAAATTAATTCGTGAATTAGTCACAGCTGCAAAAATTGGTGGTGGTGATGTTGGTGCTAACCCGCGTTTACGTGCAGCAGTAGATAAAGCCTTATCAAGCAACATGACTCGCGACACCATTAACCGTGCGATTGAACGCGGTGTGGGTGGTGGTGATGACACCAATATGGAAACAAGAATTTACGAAGGTTATGGTCCGGGTGGAACTGCTGTGATGGTTGAGTGTCTAAGTGACAACGCAAACCGAACCATCTCACAGGTTCGCCCAAGTTTCACTAAATGTGGTGGTAACTTAGGGACTGAGGGTTCTGTGGGCTACTTATTCAGCAAAAAAGGCTTGATTTTAATTAGCCAAGGTGAAGAAGATGCGTTAATGGAGGCGGCAATTGAAGCCGGTGCGGATGATGTTCAACCGCAAGATGATGGTTCATTTGAAATCTATACTGCGTGGGAAGATTTAGGTTCTGTGCGCGATGCAATCGAAGCAGCAGGATTTAAAATTGATAACGCAGAAGTGACAATGATTCCATCAACAACAGTTGATCTTGATCTTGAAACTGCACCTAAATTGTTGCGTTTAATTGACATGTTAGAAGACTGTGACGATGTACAAAACGTATATCATAACGGTGAAATTAGTGATGAAGTTGCAGCTCAGCTGTAATTTTAAGGAGATTTAGAATGAAATTAGCTAAAGTATTACCTGCAATGGCCGCTCTTGTTGTTTTATCAGCTTGTGCAAGCGAAGCACCAAAAGTGGAAAACAAAGCAGAGCAAACTGCAGCACCTACTGTAACGGATAAAACAGTAGTTTATACTTGTAACAAGAAAACGGTAACTGCAGTTTATCAATTCGAAAACCAAGAGCCAACAGCGGCAATGGTAATGGTAGGCAACAAAGTTGTTGCAAAAGATTTCGCTCGTGATGCAGCTCAAAAAGACTTCACTTCATTTACTTCAGGCAAATATGTTTGGAACGTAGATAGTGGTTTAACTTTAGATAAATTTGATTCTGTTGCGCCAGTGAATCTTTTAATTAAAGGCAAAAAAGCAGATAAAATTGTTGTGAAAAACTGTGATGTAGATGCAAAAGCAACTGCAAAAGCAAACCAATAATTGACGCTAAAAACGGCCGGCATTGACCGGCCGTTTATTTTTGAGAATTTATGAGTATTATTTTAGGCATTGACCCAGGTTCTCGTGTAACGGGCTATGGTGTGATTAGACAAAATGGTCGCCATTTAGAATATCTCGGCAGTGGAGCAATCCGCACGCAGGTAGAGGATTTACCTACACGCTTAAAACGAATTTATGCCGGTGTGACAGAAATCATCACGCAATTTCAACCCGATATGTTTGCTATTGAACAAGTGTTTATGGCTAAAAATGCAGATTCAGCTTTAAAACTAGGTCAAGCACGTGGTACAGCAATTGTGGCGGCTGTGAATCACGATTTACCTGTATTTGAATATGCCGCTCGTTTAGTGAAACAGACTGTCGTAGGGATTGGTTCTGCTGATAAAGTTCAAGTGCAAGATATGGTGACACGAATTTTGAAGCTCTCAGATAAACCACAAGCTGATGCGGCAGATGCTTTAGCTATTGCGATTACTCATGCTCACACTATTCAACATTCCTTGCATATTGCGAGCACGGTCAAAACCACAGAAACACACGAAAAAATGACCGCACTTTTAAAAACAAGGTATAGCCGAGGTCGATTTAGATTAAAAATTTAACTGGATTAATATCCAGTTTTATTTTATTCTATGCAAAAATTTTTTTACATGGAAATCTTATGATCGGTCGTTTAAAAGGCACCTTATTAGAAAAACAACCTCCTGAAATTTTGCTTGATGTACAAGGCGTCGGTTACGAATTATTGTTACCGATGACCAGTTTTTATGACTTACCTGAAATCGGACAAGAAACTACTTTATTTACCCATCTTGTTGTACGTGAAGATGCTCATCTTCTTTTTGGATTTGCCCAAAAAACTGACCGCACTTTATTCCGTGAATTAATTAAAACCAATGGTGTTGGACCTAAATTGGCACTCGCGATTTTATCAGCTATGTCAGTAGAGCAGTTTGCTTACGCTATTGAGCGAGAAGAACTGTCAAAATTAGTTAAAATTCCTGGTGTGGGCAAGAAAACGGCTGAACGTTTATTGGTGGAATTAAAAGGGAAGTTTAAGGATGTTCGTCAAAGTGATTTCTTTGTGGAGAGCAAGCATATTCCTTCAACTTCAGAATTACGCCAAGCTGAAAGCTCAGCAGATGAAGCGATTGCTGCATTGATTGCATTAGGCTATAAACCAACCGATGCTGAAAAAATGGTGAAAAAAGTAGCTAAAACTGACTTGAGCAGTGAGCAATTAATTCGCGAAGCCTTAAAAGCCGCATTATAAAGATTAAACAGATATGATCGAAGCAGATAGAATTATTAGCAGTCAGGCAAAGATGGATGAAGATGTCATCGATCGTGCGATTCGTCCAAAGCTTTTAGCGGACTATGTGGGACAGCCACAAGTGCGAGAGCAGATGGATATTTTCATTAAGGCGGCGAAATTGCGTCAAGATGCCTTAGATCATCTTTTGATTTTTGGTCCTCCAGGATTAGGGAAAACAACGCTTGCTAATATTGTGGCAAATGAAATGGGCGTGAATATTCGCACAACATCAGGGCCCGTACTTGAAAAAGCTGGCGATTTGGCGGCAATGCTGACAAATCTTGAACCGCATGATGTGTTATTTATTGATGAAATTCATCGCCTTTCTCCTGCGATTGAAGAAGTGCTTTATCCAGCAATGGAAGATTATCAGCTGGATATTATGATCGGTGAAGGCCCTGCTGCACGCTCAATTAAATTAGATTTACCACCTTTCACATTAATTGGTGCAACAACTCGAGCGGGTTCTTTAACTTCACCATTGCGTGATCGTTTTGGTATTGTTCAGCGTTTAGAATTTTATTCCGTTGAAGATTTAACTTCTATTGTGACAAGAAGTGCCTCTTGCTTAAACCTGGAATTAGAAGATAAAGCCGCTTTTGAAGTCGCTCGTCGTTCACGTGGCACGCCTCGCATTGCAAATCGTTTGTTGCGTCGCGTTCGAGATTTTGCTGATGTGCGTAATGATGGCATTATATCGGCAGATATTGCGAAACAAGCGCTTTCAATGTTAGATGTAGATGATGCGGGTTTTGATTACTTGGATAGAAAATTACTTACCGCAGTGATTGAACGTTTTGATGGTGGGCCAGTTGGATTAGATAACTTGGCAGCAGCAATAGGTGAAGAACGAGACACTATCGAGGATGTTTTAGAACCTTACTTGATTCAACAAGGATTTTTACAGCGCACACCCCGAGGTCGAATTGCGACTTCGTTAACTTATCGACACTTCGGACTTCAGAAGCCGTCAGAATAGGAGATAGAAAAAAGGACATATTGATACCAATATGTCCTTTCTTTTTGAAACCTGCTTAGTTAGTTCCTTCAGTATAGCTCTTCATGCTATTTAATCTTGCTAAACCTACATCACAGCTTTTTTGCTGAGTCGCTAATTCCATCTCAAGAATTTGCTGTTTGCTTTGATTAAGTTTGCTTTTGATTTTACCTACTTGAGTATGAGTGCCTGGCTGTTTTTCTGCTTGGGCAATTAAATTTTCAGTTTCTTTAAATAACTGTGTGCATTGTTGCGGAAGAGCAGCTTTGTTTTCTGTAATAGGTGCTGCAGTAGCTGATAGTGCCATAGAACCGAAAAGTGCGGTCAAAATTACACAAATTTTCTTCATTGTAAATCCCTACAAATCTTTCCAAATATTATTAGGCTAAAAAATAGCAAAATCTTGTCGCCCTGTCTAGTGGTTATTTTGTCTATTTCTTTTCGATAAAGTTTCCTTGTGATAGAGATAAATTTTTTCATTTGAGATAAATATGCAAGATTTGATGTAGATCAATTTCGCTATAGTTACGCTAAATAGGGTATTTTGTAACTTATATCAAAAAATGTGATCAATATAACAGTTTTTTCTATTTTTTATCCTCATAAATAGTAGTAGAATAGGGCAAAATTTTGAATGTTTATATTGTAATCGGTTACTGCATTCTGTTTTGAGAATAGAAAAGGCAATTATTACGTAAATAATTCAATGTTTCTTAACGATTTTTGTTGAGTAGTTTGGGGTGATTATTTGGGATTATCCTTGGTAATCATAAAGTGAAAATCTTGTAGATTTATACAAGGAGTTGAGATGTTAGACGTTGTTGATCTCTCACGCTTGCAGTTTGCGTTAACTGCGTTATATCACTTCATTTTTGTACCATTAACATTAGGTTTATCTTTCGTTCTTGTGATCATGGAAACCATTTATGTTAAAACGGGCAAAGAAGTATATAAAGATATGACTAAATTCTGGGGTAAGTTATTTGGTATTAACTTTGCTCTAGGGGTAACGACCGGTATTATCATGGAGTTCCAATTCGGGACAAACTGGTCTTATTATTCTCACTATGTAGGTGATATTTTCGGTGCGCCATTAGCGATCGAAGCATTACTTGCATTCTTCTTAGAATCCACTTTCGTGGGTCTATTCTTCTTCGGTTGGGATCGTTTAACTAAAGGTAAACACTTACTCGCAACTTACTGCGTAGCCTTTGGGTCAAACCTTTCTGCAATGTGGATTTTAGTAGCAAATGGTTGGATGCAACATCCAGTAGCAGCAGAATTTAACTTTGAAACCGTTCGTATGGAGATGACCAGCTTCTTAGATCTTTGGTTAAACCCAGTTGCGCAAAGTAAATTCTTACATACATTAACAGCAGGTTATTCAACTGGTGCTATGTTTGTATTAGGTATTAGTGCATTCTATTTATTAAAAGGCCGTGATATTGGTTTTGCTAAACGTTCATTCTCTGTAGCAGCAACCTTTGGCTTTATCGCGGCATCAGCAGTATTAATTATGGGTGATGAATCAGGTTACGACATCGGTAAAGCACAACCTGTGAAATTAGCTGCAATGGAAGCTGAGTTTGAAACTCATCCTGCACCAGCCCCATTCCACCCAGTGGCGATTCCAAATACTGCAGAAATGAAAAATGATTTTGCGATTGAAATCCCATATTTAGGTGGTTTAATTGCAACGCGTTCTTTAGACACTGAAATCGTTGGTTTGAAAGAAATTCAAGCAAAAAATGAAGGTCGTGTTCGTAATGGTATGGTTGCTTATGATTTATTTACTCAATTAAAAGCAGAGAAAAAATCAGCAGGCCAAGTAAATCCAGAAACTAAAGCAAAATTTGATGAAGTCAAAGGTGATTTAGGTTTCGGTTTATTATTAAAACGTTACACAGATAAAGTTGTAGATGCAACGGATGAACAAATTAAACAAGCAGCACGAGATACTATTCCAAACGTAGGTCCTAACTTCTGGGCGTTCCGTGGTATGTTAGCAGCAGGCGGTTTAATTATTTTACTGACCTTTGGTGCATTTGTTCAAAATTTACGTAACAAAGTGACTTCTTCTCGCTTATTACTTAAAGCATTGCTTTGGGGTATCCCATTGCCAATCTTAGCGATTGAATTTGGTTGGTTCTTAGCTGAATTTGGTCGTCAACCATGGGCTATTTATGAAGTATTACCGGTAGGTGTGTCTGCCTCTAACTTGAGTGTAGGTGATTTATGGTTCTCTATCGGTTTAATTTGTGTACTTTACTTCTTCTTCATTATTGCGGAAATGTATTTGATGTTTAAATATGCACGTTTAGGTCCAAGTGCATTGAAAACCGGCAAATACTATTTTGAGCAATCATCTAAATAAGCAGGAGATGGATTATGCTTGATTATGAAATTCTACGTATTATTTGGTGGGTGCTAGTTGTTGTATTGCTTATCGGTTTCTCTGTAACAGATGGATTCGATATGGGCGTGACCGCACTTTTACCCGTAGCTGGTAAGAAAGAAGTAGAAAGACGTATTATGATTAACTCTATTGCTCCACACTGGGATGGTAACCAAGTTTGGTTATTAACTGCTGGTGGTGCAATCTTCGCGGCATGGCCGATTGTTTATTCTGTAGCGTTTTCAGGCTTCTATATTGCCTTATTTTTAGTGTTAGCTGCGTTATTCTTCCGTCCAATTGGTTTTGAATATCGTGCGAAAATTGATAATCCAACATGGCGCGCTGTGTGGGATTGGGGATTATTTGCGGGTGGTTTTGTACCTGCATTAGTATTCGGTGTAGCATTTGGTAATTTATTACAAGGTGTACCATTCGAATTAAATGAGCTTTCACAAGCAACTTACACAGGTTCTTTCTTTGCATTATTAAACCCATTCGCATTACTTTGCGGTGTGTTAAGCCTTGCAATGTTAGTGACTCACGGTGCAAACTGGTTACAAATGAAAACCACTGCTGCATTGCGTGATCGTGCAAGAGCAATTACACAAATCGGTGCATTAGTGACATTAATTACTTTTGTGCTTGCAGGTGTGTGGCTTTCTTTCAAAGACGGTTATGTGGTAACTAGCACGATTGATCACTTTGCAGCATCAGCGCCAGCTTCAGGTAAACAAGTGGCAGTTGAGGCAGGTGCATGGTTCAAAAACTTTAATGAAAATCCAGCTTTATGGGCATTCCCAGTATTAGCTGTGGTTGGTGCATTATTAAATGTAGTTGCATCTAAAGCAAATCGTTGTGGTTTTGCGTTCTTCTTCTCTGTATTAACCATGGCTGGTGTGATCATCACTGCGGTAGTATCAATGTTCCCATTTGTAATGCCTTCAAGTACTCATCCAGAACAAAGCTTGTTAATGTGGGATGCAACGTCAAGTGAATTAACATTAACCTTAATGTTCTACTTGGCACTAGTATTTGTTACCATCTCATTGCTTTACACCATTTGGTCATACTACAAAATGTTTGGTCGCTTGGATGAAAGCTTTGTTGAAGACAACAAAAACTCATTATACTAAGGAGAAACAATATGTTATATGTAATTTGGGTAGTGGGTGTGTTGGCTGCAGTTATGGTGAGTGCTAAATTAACCATTGGCAAAGAAAAGTTAGGTAAATTTGACGAGTAATGATGATTAATTCACTTTATCAATTAAGTAATAAGGGTTCCTTGCGAACCCTTTCGTTTATTTTAGCGTTATTTTTAACCGCGGCTTTCTTTTTAAATTTAAATCAATTTTCGACCGCACTTCGTACTGCACATCCAGCTTGGATTCTTGCGATTTTTTGGGGATTGATTAATTTGTGGATCCACGGTATCGGATTCGATATTCGCCGAGCAATATGGCAGCTCGTTTTCTTGCCATTTATTGGTTATTTCACCACAATAATTGCTATTGTTCAGCATTGGTTTTTATAAGAACGATAGACAAATATTATTATTTGGAGCTTGCACATCTAATGAACAGGTTCTAAAATAAGCGGCTTGTTATGGCTGATAATTTGAGCATTATTTTGAATAACCAATGTTTTACCTTTCCGGTTCGTGTCTATTATGAAGACACGGATGCTGGCGGAGTAGTGTATCACGCACGTTACTTACATTTCTTTGAGCGTGCGCGAACTGAATATTTAAGAACGCTTAATTTTTCCCAACAATCATTATTGCAGGAACAACAATTAGCTTTTGTGGTCAAAACCATGTCTATTGACTATTGTATTCCGGCAAAATTGGATGATTATCTTATTGTCGAAACGGAAATAACGGCGGTGAAAGGAGCAACAATTCTCTTTGAACAGCGGTTAGTTCGTGAGGCAGTGGTGTTATCAAAGGCTACTGTTAAGGTAGCCTGTGTTGATCTAGGCAAAATGAAACCTGTCGCAATTCCTGAAGAATTAAAAGCGGCATTTTTAAAGTAAATAACTTTTCGGAGTATGCAATGACTGCAGAATTGAACTTTTTAGATCTTTTTCTAAAAGCGAGTATCGTTGTTCAACTTGTAATTGTGATCTTGATTTCGTTCTCAATTATTTCTTGGGCAATCATCATTCAACGTAGCCGTATTTTGACGAGTGCGTTAAAAGAAGCGAATACTTTTGAAGATCGTTTCTGGTCTGGTGAAGATTTAAATAAACTTTATGATGGTTTATCTAATCGTCGTGAAGTATTAACTGGTAGCGAACAAATTTTCTTTGTTGGTTTTAAAGAATTCTCTCGCTTAAAACAAGTGAACGCAGATGCGCCAGAAGCAATCATTAAAGGTACCACTCGTGCGATGAACCTTGCGATGAATCGTGAAGTAGAAGCACTTGAAAGTCGTGTACCTTTCTTAGCGACAGTGGCTTCTGTCAGTCCGTATATCGGTTTATTTGGTACCGTTTGGGGGATCATGCACGCATTTATGGCATTAAGTGGTGCGAAACAAGCAACATTACAAATGGTTGCTCCAGGTATTGCAGAAGCCTTGATCGCAACAGCAATCGGTTTGTTTGCGGCGATTCCAGCTGTAATGGCGTATAACCGTTTAAGCTTACGTGTTAATGCGATTGAACAAAATTATGGTAACTTCATTGATGAATTCACCACAATTTTACATCGTCAAGCTTTTGGTAAAGCGCCCCATTAAAAATAAATGAAAAATTGACCGCACTTGATAAATTAAAAAAGTGCGGTGGATTTTAGCGAAGTTTTAGAGGAAATTATGGCTCGTCGTCAGCGTAAAGACATTAAATCTGAAATTAACATCGTGCCATTTCTCGATGTTCTTTTAGTTTTGGTGTTAATTTTTATGGCAACCGCGCCGATTATCAGTCAGAGCGTTCAAGTGGAACTCCCTGATTCGGTGCAAAGTCAAAATGTATCAAATGAAGATAAAACACCGGTTATCTTAGAAGTAGCGGGTGTAGGGCAGTATTCGATTTCTATTGGTGGTCAACGCCAAGAAGGCCTTAACGAAGAAATGGTAACCCAATTATCAAAACAAGAATTTGATAAAGACAATAACACAATGTTCTTAGTGGGCGGAGCAAAAGATGTACCTTATGAAGAAGTGATTAAAGCACTGAATTTACTACATCTTGCCGGCATTAAGTCTGTGGGTTTAATGACCAACCCGATTTAAGAATAAGTAGGTAAAACCGTGCAGAATAATCGACGAAAAAAACGTGCAAATGAGTTTGTCATCTCTATTGCGATGCACCTTGCATTGTTTGCTTTGTTGATTTGGAGCTCTCTTTATCAAACCGTTGAAATAATGGGTGGTGGAGAAGGTGAAGGTGATGCCATGGGAGCTGTGATGGTCGATACTGGCAGTGCAGCGCAGGAATGGGGACGTATTCAACAACAGAAAAAAGGTCAAACTGATAAACAGAAAAAACCAGAACCTGTAGTCGAAGAGAAAAAACCAGAGCCTGAACCTGAACCAAATCAGCAAGAAATTGCGAAACAAGAAGAGATTAAGCGTCAGCAGGAAATTCAACGTCAAAAAGAACTTGAAAAACAAAAGCAGCAAGAAATTGAAAAGCAAAAACAGCAACAAGAGCTTGCTCGTCAAGAGGCGTTAGAAAAACAAAAACAAGCTGAAGAAGCGAAAGCAAAACAAGCAGCTGAAGCGGCGAAATTAAAAGCTGATGCAGAGGCAAAACGTTTAGAAGCAGCTGCTAAACAGGCAGAGGAAGAGGCAAAAGCTAAAGCGCAAGCTGAAGCTCAAAAAGCGAAAGAAAAAGCGGAAGCAGATGCTAAAGCCAAGGCTGAGGCAAAAGCGAAAGCCGATGCCGAAGCAAAAGCGAAGGCTAAGGCAGAAGCCGATGCGAAAGCCAAAGCGGAAGCCGATGCGAAGGCGAAAGCAAAAGCTGAGGCTGATGCAAAAGCGAAAGCCGATGCTGAGGCGAAAGCAAAGGCTGAAGCAAAAGCTAAAGCGGATGCAGAAGCGAAAGCGAAGGCTGAAGCAAAAGCTAAGGCAGATGCAGAAGCGAAAGCAAAAGCTGATGCAGCAAAACGTAAAGCAGATCAAGCGGCTTTAGATGACTTCATGAACGGCGGAGATGTCGGTGGTGGTAGTGCATCTAAAGGTGGTAATGCAAATAAAGGCGGTACACAAGGCAGTGGTGCAGGACTTGGTGCTGGAGATGGTGGTAAAGTTGGTGACCAATATGCAGGTGTCATTAAACGTGAAATTCAACGCCGTTTCTTAAAAGACCCAAGCTTTGCCGGTAAAGTTTGTAGCATTAAAATCCAACTCGGTCGAGATGGTACGATTTTAGGCTACCAACGCGTTTCAGGACCTGATGATATTTGTACTGCAGCATTAAGTGCGGTAGCGAGAACGAAAAAAGTTCCAGCAGCACCATCTGATGCTATTTATGAGAAATATAAAGCGCCGACTATCGATTTTGATATCAATGCTCGATAATCGGTTTTAGGAAAGTAACAACGTTAAAATAAGGTGATTAAATGAAATTGATCAAACGTGTTATGGGGCTATTTGTGGTCATGTTTGCATTTGCAAGCACAGCAATGGCAGAAGATGAAGTTCGAATTGTGATTGATGAAGGTGTTGATGGCGCTCGTCCTATCGCAGTTGTTCCTTTCGCAGGTTCTGCACCTGAAAATATTGGTCAAATTGTTGCGGATGACTTACGTAATAGTGGTAAATTTAACCCAATTCCAGTGAGCCAAATGCCACAACAACCAACGACTGCAGCAGAAGTGAAACCAGAAGCTTGGACAGCTTTAGGTATTGATGCTGTTGTGGTAGGTCAAGTGACATCAACTGGTAGCGGTTATAACATTTCTTACCAATTAGTTGATACTGTAGGTGCATCAGGTACACCTGGTGCGGTGCTTGCACAAAATAGCTATACAGTGACAAATAAATGGTTACGCTATGGTGCACATACCGTGAGTGATGAAGTATTTGAAAAATTAACCGGTATTCGTGGTGCATTCAGAACGCGTATCGCTTACGTAGTACAAAAAAATGGTGGCTCACAACCTTATGAAGTTCGTGTAGCAGATTATGATGGTTACAACCAATTTATCGTAAATCGTAGCTCACAACCAATTATGTCTCCAGCTTGGTCTCCAGATGGTAAACGTTTAGCATACGTATCTTTTGAGAACAAAAAATCTCAACTTGTTGTACAAGACTTAGGTTCAGGTTCTCGTAAAGTGGTGGCTTCTTTCCCAGGACATAACGGTGCGCCAGCATTCTCTCCAGACGGTTCTAAACTCGCATTTGCTTCTTCACAAGATGGTTTATTAAACATCTATGTAATGGGCTCAAATGGTGGTACACCGACTCAATTAACTCGCGGTGCGGGTAATAATACAGAACCATCATGGTCTCCAGATGGTAGCTCAATTCTCTTTACTTCAGATAGAGGTGGTTCACCACAAGTTTATCGCATGAGTGCAAGTGGTGGTGGTGCATCTCCAGTTGGTGGTCGCGGTAGTGCTCAAATCAGTAGTGATGGTAAAACACTCGTGATGATCAACGGTAATAACAACGTGGTGAAACAAGATCTCACCAGCGGTAGTTCTGAAGTATTAAGTACATCTTTCTTAGGTGAAAGCCCAAGTATTTCTCCTAACGGTATCATGATTATTTACAGCTCTACACAAGGGCTAGGAAAGGTGTTACAATTAGTTTCTGCAGATGGTCGCTTTAAAGCGAGTCTTCCAGGAAGTAATGGCCAAGTGAAATTTCCAGCTTGGTCTCCATACTTGACTAAATAAAAAAACTCATTGAGGAGAAATCTAATGAACAAATTTGTTAAATCATTATTAGTTGCTGGTTCAGTAGCTGCATTAGCAGCATGTAGCTCATCAAACAACGATGCAGCAGGCAACGGTGCTAACAACGGTCAAACTTTCGGTGGTTACTCTGTTGAAGATCTTCAACAACGTTACAACACCGTTTACTTCGGTTTCGACAAATTCAACATCGAAGGTGAATACGTTCAAATCTTAGATGCTCACGCTGCATACTTAAATGCAACTCCAGCTTCTAAAGTTGTTGTTGAAGGTAACACTGACGAACGTGGTACTCCAGAGTACAACATCGCTTTAGGTCAACGTCGTGCTGATGCAGTTAAAGGTTTCTTAGCTGGTAAAGGTGTTGACGCTGGTAAAGTATCAACTGTTTCTTACGGTGAAGAAAAACCTGCAGTGTTAGGTCACGATGAAGCAGCATACTCTAAAAACCGTCGTGCAGTGTTAGCATACTAATTTTTAGAGAATTTTGATTCTTAGAAAAAGGGAGAGTAGAAATACTCTCCTTTTTTATTTGTTCTAAGATATTGCCAGAAATTGACGAGTATTCACGCAATTAACACAATTTCTTCAGATTTTTCTTGCGTCAGAAAATAAAATCGGTAATATACGCACCTGTTACGAAATAATGTGGGTCGTTAGCTCAGTCGGTAGAGCAGCGGACTTTTAATCCGTTGGTCGAAGGTTCGAATCCTTCACGACCCACCACTTTTATTTCGAAGAATTCCCAAATGGGTCGTTAGCTCAGTCGGTAGAGCAGCGGACTTTTAATCCGTTGGTCGAAGGTTCGAATCCTTCACGACCCACCACTCTCTGATTTAGTTGTCCAGTTGGGTTGTTAGCTCAGTTGGTAGAGCAGCGGACTCTTAATCCGTCGGTCGAGAGTTCGAGCCTCTCACAGCCCACCAGTCAACATTTTATTCCTCCTATTTGTTAATAAATTTACAAAAAATTAAAATATTTTCAAAATTCTTGACTATATTTGGCGGTTATTATGGTAGAATATCCACAAATTTAAGTCGGGCATAAAATGTTACAAAATATTCGAATTGTTTTGGTTGAAACATCACATAGCGGGAACATCGGTTCAGCGGCGCGTGCGATGAAAACAATGGGATTATCCAATCTTTATTTGGTCTCACCAAAATCGGTAGATGAGCAATCTATTGCATTAGCAGCAGGCGCTGATGATGTTGTGCGTAATGCCCACGTTCTTGATACTTTTGAACAAGCAATAGAAGATTGCTCATTAGTGATTGGTACTAGTGCAAGATTACGTCATTTACAGAGTACCCTGATTGAGCCAAGAGAGTGTGCAGAGAAAGCCAGTGTACATCAAGGGCAAGTAGCGATCGTGTTCGGTCGTGAGCGTGTTGGGCTCACAAATGAAGAATTACTTAAATGTCATTATCATTTAAATATCCCTGCTAACCCTGAATATTCTTCGCTCAATTTAGCGATGGCAGTACAGTTGGTAAGTTATGAAATGCGAATGGCATTTTTAACAAAAAATAAAACGGAAAGTACACTTTCAACGATAGAAGATATCTATCCAACAGCACAAGAAATGGAGTATTTTTTTGCTCATACGGAACAGGTGTATCAGTCTCTTGGCTTTATTCAAAATCAAGGGGTTATACAAAAGTTAAGACGACTTTATAACCGTTCTTCTCTAGAAAAAAATGAATTAAATATTTTGCGAGGAATGTTAAGTGCGGTTGAAAAACGCCTTAATCTGCAAAAAGAGTAAAATTGACTATCATAGTCAGATAGGTAAACTACCTAGATGGCGATTTATAGGGATGCTTTATGAAACTAACATCTAAAGGACGATATGCGGTTACCGCAATTTTAGATATCGCATTACATGCAGGAACAAACCCTGTTTGTTTAGCGGATATCTCAGAACGTCAAAATATTTCACTTTCTTATCTTGAGCAATTATTTGCAAAATTGCGTCGAGGAGGATTAGTAAAAAGCGTTCGTGGCCCAGGTGGTGGCTATCGTTTAGCGTTACCAACTGATCAAATTTCTATCGGTATGGTGATTTCAGCCGTAAATGAGAACATTAATGTCACAAGATGCCTTGGTAAAGGAAATTGCAAAGGCGGAGTAGAGTGTTTAACTCATACATTATGGCAAGATTTAAGTGATCGTATTTCTGATTTTTTAGATGAGATTACATTAGCTGAGCTTGTAGAGAAAAAAGCTGGGAAGCATAAAGCTCACAAAGATTTTGATGACTTAATTGTAGTCAACCAATAATGGGAAAGTAGATTAAAGTGCGGTCAAATTGATAGCATTTTTAGTAGTTATTTAGGAGTGAAAATGAAATTACCAATTTATTTAGATTATGCAGCAACATGTCCAGTGGATGAACGTGTAGCTAAAAAAATGATGGAATATTTAACCATTGATGGTGTATTCGGTAATCCTGCATCTCGTTCACATAAATTTGGCTGGCAAGCTGAAGAAGCAGTTGATATTGCACGTAATCAAATTGCTGATTTAATTGGTGCAGATTCACGTGAAATTGTGTTTACTTCAGGCGCAACGGAAGCAGATAACCTCGCAATTAAAGGTGCGGCACACTTTTATCAAACAAAAGGTAAACACATTATTACTTGTAAAACTGAGCACAAGGCAGTATTGGATACTTGTCGTCAGTTGGAACGTGAAGGCTTTGAAGTGACCTATTTAGAGCCAGAAGAAGATGGTTTAATCGATCTTGAGAAATTCAAAGCGGCATTGCGTCCAGATACTATTCTCGTGTCAATTATGCACGTGAATAATGAGATTGGCGTGATCCAGGATATTAAAACAATTGGTGAGCTTTGCCGTGCAAATAAAACGATTTTCCACGTAGATGCGACCCAAAGTGTCGGTAAAGTAGAAATTAATCTCGCTGAATTACCGGTTGATTTGATGTCAATGTCTAGCCACAAATTATATGGACCAAAAGGTATCGGGGCATTATATGTTTGCCGTAAACCTCGCGTTCGTTTAGAAGCAATTATCCATGGTGGTGGTCACGAACGTGGCATGCGTTCTGGTACATTACCTGTACACCAAATTGTGGGTATGGGTGAAGCTTATCGTATTGCAAAAGAAGAAATGGCGACAGAGATCCCTCGTATCAGAGCTTTACGCGATCGCTTATATAATGGCTTGAAAGAAATTGAAGAAACCTATGTAAATGGTTCGATGGAGCACCGCGTAGCAAATAACTTGAACATCAGCTTTAACTATGTTGAAGGTGAATCCTTAATGATGGCATTACGTGATGTGGCAGTTTCTTCTGGTTCAGCTTGTACTTCTGCGAGTTTAGAGCCATCTTATGTACTACGTGCATTAGGTCGTAATGATGAATTAGCACATAGCTCAATTCGTTTCACACTTGGTCGTTGGACAACGGAAGAAGAAATTGATTACACCATTAATTTAACACGTAATGCAGTAGCAAAGCTTCGTGAATTATCGCCACTTTGGGATATGTTCAAAGAAGGCATTGATTTAAATACTATTGAGTGGTCAGCCCACTAATTTTAAAGGCGGCTAGTCCGCCTGATAGCAACTTATTTAGGAAAGGAACATAATATGGCGTACAGCGAAAAAGTTATTGATCATTATGAAAATCCACGCAACGTAGGTTCGATGGATAAAAAAGATAATTCAGTAGGAACGGGTATGGTTGGCGCACCGGCTTGTGGTGACGTTATGCAGTTACAAATCAAAGTAAATGATAGTGGCATTATTGAAGATGCGAAATTTAAAACTTATGGTTGTGGATCAGCGATTGCATCAAGTTCTTTAATTACCGAATGGGTAAAAGGTAAATCTTTAGATGAAGCAGGTGCAATCAAAAACAGTCAAATTGCGGAAGAACTTGAATTACCACCGGTAAAAGTTCACTGCTCAATTTTAGCAGAAGATGCAATTAAAGCCGCTATTGCTGACTATAAAAATAAACAAGGTAAGTAATCAAAGTGCGGTTGAAAATGACCGCACTTTATCAATTTAAGGATCAGAATATGTCTATAACACTCACTGAAAAAGCGGCGCAACGAGTTCGTACTTTTCTTGAAAATCGTGGAAAAGGCATCGGTTTACGCTTAGGTGTGAAAACATCAGGTTGTTCGGGTTTAGGCTATGTGCTTGAATTCGTTGATGTGCTCAATAATGACGATCTTGTTTTTGAGCAGCATGGCGTGAAAGTGGTAGTCGATCCAAAAAGCTTGGTTTATTTAGATGGCATTGAGCTAGATTACGTTAAAGAAGGCTTGAACGAAGGCTTTAAATATAATAACCCAAACGTAAAAGAATCTTGTGGTTGTGGTGAAAGTTTCCATGTTTAAGGAATAAAGATGACAAATCCTTTTGCTATTTTTGATTTACCCGTTGCTTTCAATGTTGATCAAGCCCTTTTGTCTGAACGCTATTTAGTGCTTCAAAAGAGTTTGCACCCTGATAATTTTGTTACGGCAGATGCGCAAGAACAACGCATTGCAATGCAAAAGTCGACAGAAGTTAATGATGCATTAAAAACCTTGAAAGACCCAATTTTACGTGCGGAAGCAATTATTGCGTTAAATACGGGAGAAGCACAGGATTTAGAACAAAAGAGCACGCAAGATGTCGCATTTTTGATGCAGCAATTAGAATGGCGAGAAGAGCTCGAAAATATTGAGCAAAGCCAGGATGAGAATGCATTAGAATCCTTTGCGAAACGCGTTAAAAAAGAAACAAAAGAAATGTTGACCGCACTTGAAGCACAGCTTAATGAGCAACAATGGTCAACTGCAGCACAATTCTGCGATAAATTACGTTTTCTAAAAAAATTGGCAGATGAAATTAGCCAAGTAGAAGAACGTCTATTTGAATTATAATCTTGAGGGCGTTTAATACGCCCTTTTCGCTATTGATAAATGGGCAGCAGCCCTCATACTAATGAAATCCGATTATGCAAACTTTAGAACAACTGACTGATGCCTCCAAATCTGCTTGGGGAACCATTTCCCAATGGATTGAGCTTGCTCGTAATCATTGTGAGGTGATTAAAAAAGATCAATCTAGTGCAGAACGTGAGCTTTTCACCATGCAAATGCCAACGTCTTCTCCGATGGGCGCGGTGATTTATGAAACCGGTGGCATTTTAATCCATCATGGTTGGTTGCGTATATTGGGTTCAGGCAGTTTTAAATTGCCACGTGGATTAATGGATTGGAATTTCAGCAAATCCTTTAATCAATCAGGTGATAAACCGAAATATTTGCTCGTTGCAGACGATGTCATTGGAGGGTATTTTGCCTTAAATGGTGGTTCTTTAGGGGATAATCTCGGCAAGATTTACTATTTTTCGCCGAAAGATTTAACTTGGCATGATTTAAATTTTACCTATACGGATTTCTTAGCTTGGGCATTAAATGGTGACATTGAAGCATTTTACCAAAATCTGTTTTGGCAAAATTGGCAAGAAGATGTAAAACAACTCGATGGTAATCACATGATTGTTTTTACGCCAGAACTTTCGGAAGATAAGATAACTGATATTAATCAGCGTGAACGACGCGAAGTCAATATTGAAACGCATTACAACGCAAGTTTCACCGAACAAGATAAATTTGCGCAAGCTTATTCAGTCGCATAATCAGCTTTTAACGAATTAATTATTAGAGATAAAAAGAGATATGGCATTACTCCAAATTGCAGAGCCAGGACAAACGGCTGCACCCCATCAACATCGTCTTGCGGTAGGGATTGATTTAGGTACAACAAATTCTTTAGTTGCCGCAGTGCGTAGCGGTCAAGCCACCATTTTGAATGATGAACAAGACAGAAGCCTTGTGCCTTCAGTTGTGTATTATGGTGAAAATGAAAAACTTGTGGGTACCGAAGCATTTGCCAAAGCTGCAATTGATCCTAAAAATACGATTATTTCGGTTAAACGTTTGATTGGTCGTAGTCTTGCAGATGTGCAATCACGTTACACAAACTTACCCTATGAGTTTGTGGCAAGTGAAAATGGCTTGCCATTATTGGTGACACATCAAGGCAAAAAAAGCCCGATTGAAGTCTCTGCAGATATTTTATCTCGTTTAAATCATATCGCTGAACAACGACTTGCAGGTGAGCTTTCTGGTGTAGTGATTACCGTACCTGCTTATTTTGATGATGCTCAACGCCAAAGCACGAAAGATGCAGCACGTCTTGCAGGGTTGAATGTATTACGTTTATTAAATGAACCTACTGCCGCAGCAGTGGCGTATGGCTTAGATAGCGGTAAAGAAGGCGTCATCGCTGTTTATGACTTAGGTGGTGGTACCTTTGATATCTCAATTTTACGTTTATCTAAAGGCGTATTTGAAGTGTTAGCAACAGGTGGGGATACCGCTTTAGGTGGTGATGATTTTGACCATTTAATTGCAGATTGGATTGTTGAACAAGCGGGTATTAAACCACAAAATGTAAATGAGCAACGTGAGCTTTTAAGTTTAGCCACACAAACTAAAATTGCCTTAACAAGTGCACAAAGTGCGGTCATTTCTTGGCGGGGATTTGAAGGTGAGTTAAGTCGTGAGCAATTCAATGAATTAATTCATTCATTGGTTAAACGTTCTTTATTAACCTGTCGTCGCGCATTGAAAGATGCGCATGTTGAAGCCGAAGACGTGCAAGAAGTGGTTATGGTTGGAGGCTCAACTCGCGTCCCTTATGTTCGTGAACAAGTGGGTGAATTCTTCGGTAAAACACCATTGACCTCTATCGACCCAGATAAAGTAGTTGCCTTAGGTGCAGCAATTCAAGCAGATATTTTAGTCGGCAACAAAAATGACAGCGATATGTTGTTACTCGATGTTGTGCCACTTTCTTTAGGTATTGAAACCATGGGCGGTTTAGTGGAGAAAATCATTCCTCGTAACACCACGATTCCAGTGGCTCGCGCACAAGAATTTACCACCTTTAAAGATGGTCAAACTGCGATGACAGTACATGTGGTACAAGGAGAACGTGAGTTAGTGGATGATTGCCGTTCTTTAGGTCGTTTTACATTGCGTGGTATTCCACCAATGGTAGCAGGTGCCGCACATATTCGTGTGACTTATCAAGTGGATGCCGATGGCTTATTAAGTGTGACCGCGATGGAGAAATCCACTAAAGTCCAAGCCTCAATTCAAATTAAGCCTTCTTATGGCTTAACGGATGAAGAAGTAACGGCAATGATTAAAGCTTCTTTTGATAATGCGCAAGATGATATGCAAGCCCGTGAATTAGCTGAGCAGCGCGTTGAGGCAGACCGTGTGATTGAAAGCGTGATTGTGGCATTACAGCAAGATGGGGCGGAATTATTAACCGAAGCCGAATTCCACCAAATTGAACATGCCTTGAAACAATTAATGGATGTAAAAGAAGGTACAGATCGTCATGCCATTGCGCAGGGAATTAAAGCTCTTGATGTGGCAACTCAAGAATTTGCGGCAAGACGCATGAATAAATCCATTCATCAAGCGCTGACAGGTAAATCTGTATCAGATATTGAGCAATAAAGTGCGGTTATAAATTAACGAGTTTTTATATTGAGGAAAGTAATATGCCAAAAGTGATTTTTTTACCGAATGAAGAATTCTGCCCAGAGGGTATGGTGGTTGATGCAGCAGCTGGTGATAACTTATTGGAAGTAGCACATAATGCAGGCGTTGAAATCCATCACGCTTGTGATGGTTCTTGTGCTTGTACAACATGCCATGTAGTTATTCGTGAAGGGTTTGATTCATTAAATGAAGCAAGCGATCAAGAAGAAGATATGTTGGATAAGGCCTGGGGCTTAGAAATGGATAGCCGTCTTTCTTGCCAATGTATCGTGGGTGATGAAGATTTAGTGGTAGAAATCCCTAAATATAATATTAACCATGCGAATGAGGCGGCTCACTAATGAAATGGACTGATGCACAACTTATCGCAGAAGAGCTGTATGATCGTAATCCAGATCTAGATCCTAAAACAGTACGTTTCACAGATTTGCATAAGTGGATTTGTGAACTAGACGATTTTGATGATGATCCAATGAAATCTAACGAGAGTATTCTCGAAGCGATTTTGTTGAAATGGTTAGATGAATACGAGTAATTGATGAGATTAATCAAGCGAGCTGAGAGGCTCGCTTTTTTGTTTAGATAATTCATTCCAAAATAAAACCGCACTTTATTGCTAAAGTGCGGTTATTTTTATCATTGTTTTTAATTATTTTTTCTTCGCGTATTTTAAGGAGTCAATAGCCACCGCGAGGATGATAATGCTACCTTTAATGATATATTGCCAGTAAGGATTTACACCGATGTAAGTTAAACCGTAGTTAATAACAGTGAAGATGATAACACCCGTGATTACGCCGATAACAGTACCCACACCACCAGCGAAAGACACACCACCTACTACGCAGGCAGCAATCGCATCTAATTCATACATGAAACCGAGGTTGTTGGTAGCACTACCGATACGGCCTGCTTCTAACATACCACCGAATGCATAGAACATACCTGCAATCATGTAAATCACAACAAGGTTACGCGCTACGTTTACGCCAGATACTTTTGCAGCTTCAGGGTTACCACCGATAGCAAAGATATTTTTACCGAAGCGTGTTTTATTCCACATTACCCAAACTAAGAATGCACAAATTGCCGCATAAATAGTGATGTAGGATAATTTGAACGAACCAAGTCTGAAGAAACCTTGTGCGAAGTTAGAGAAAGATTCGCTGAAGCCTGCAATTGGTGAGCCACCTACGCCATCATAATAAAGTGAGTTAAAACCGTAAACGATGATCATGGTACCCATTGTTGCAATGAACGGGGTTACATTGAGATAAGCGATAACTAAACCATTCACTAAGCCGATTACAGCACCTACCGCACAAACAGTCAGGATAACTACCGGAATAGGAATTTCACCTAAATCAGGGAACACACGATTCATGTTTTCCATTGATTGTAAGAGGGTAGCAGAAATAACCGCTGCTAAACCTACTTGGCGACCGGCTGATAAGTCGGTACCTTGAGTGATAAGCAAGCCAGCAACACCAAGGGCGATAATGAGACGGACGGATGATTGAGTTAAAATGTTACTAAAGTTGCGAACATTCAAGAATGTTGGATCTTGTGCGATGATGATGCCAAGTAAAATCAACAACACAAAATAAATCGCATTTTGTTTTAAGAAATCGAATGATTTATTTTTTTGTAAGGCACTCATAATTTGTTCCTTTATGATTTATAAATATTTTGCGGCAAGTTGCAAAATTTCTTCTTGAGACGTTTTTGCCGTTTCAACGATGCCTGCAACACGACCATTACTCATGACCAAAATTCGGTCTGTTACGCCTAATAATTCCGGCATTTCTGATGAAATCATGATGATGCCTTTATCTTTTTTAGCGAGTTCTTGAATGAGCTGATAAATTTCAAATTTTGCCCCAATATCAATACCACGAGTTGGTTCGTCGAGCATTAAAATATCTGGTTGGGTTAAAAGCCAACGGCCGATAATCACTTTTTGTTGGTTACCACCAGAAAGCGAGCCAATCGTTGTTTTGTGAGAAGGGGTTTTAACGTTCATCGCATCAATCACCCACTGTGTGTCGCTTGCCATTTTTTTATTGCTGAGCAATTTCCAAGGAGTGAGGTAAGATTTCATATTTGAAATCAAAGAGTTAAATTCAATACTTAGGTTTGAATAAATCCCGGTTGAACGACGTTCTTCAGTTACTAAAGCAAAACCGTGGTTAATCGCCTCAAGTGCGGTATGATTTTTCACGATTTTTCCGTTGAGCTTGATCGTCCCTTCTTTTAATTCGCGGACACCAAAAATGGCCTCCACAATATCGGTTCGTTTTGCACCAACAAGACCCGCAATACCTAAAATTTCACCTTTACGTAAATTAAAAGAAACATCTTGAATAGACGGTTGGTTTACCGCTGTTAAATGTTCCACTTCAAGTGTGATTTCTTTTGGTACGTTTGTTTTTTCTGGGAAACGTTGTGTTAATTCACGGCCAACCATCATTGAAACGATTTCTTCCATGGTGGTGCCTTTAACTTGAACGGTATTGATCCATTTACCATCGCGAAGAATGGTGATTTCATCACAAATTTTGAAGATTTCATCCATTTTGTGTGAAATATAAATAATGCCACAACCGCGATCTTTTAATTTTTGAATAATTTTGAAAAGATGTTCTACTTCTTTTTCTGAAAGTGAGGATGTTGGCTCATCCATAATTACGATTTTAGCGTTATAAGAGAACGCTTTCGCAATTTCGATCATCTGCATTTGTGAAACGGAAAGTTTGGCCACTTTTTCTCTTGGATCAACATCAATATCCAATTCATCGAAAATCGCTTTGGTATCACGATACATTTTGGCGTGATCTACAAAAGGACCTTTAAGTGGGTAGCGACCCAACCATAGGTTATCCATTACACTGGTTTGACGCACCAAGTTAAGTTCTTGGTGAACCATTGAAATCCCATTTTCAAGGGCTTCTTTTGATGTTTTAAAATCAACAGGTTTACCTAAGAATAAAATTTCACCTTCGTCTTTTGCATAAATTCCGAAGAGGCATTTTAATAATGTCGATTTACCCGCCCCGTTTTCGCCCATTAAGGCATGAACAGAGTGAGAACGAACTGTTAGATTGGCGTGATCAAGGGCTTTTACACCGGGGAAAGACTTACTGACATCCGTCATCGTCAGTAGTACATCACTGTCTTGGGTTTGAGTTGTCATATCCAACCTCATCAAAAAGGGGGAAAGGGAATTTGGGTTTCCTTTCCCCCTAAAATTAAAGAAAAGCAATAGATTTTCTTATTTTAAGAATTCACTTAGGTTATCTTTATCCACACCAACATAAGGAATACGTACAACACGGTTTTCTAATTTCCATTTTGTACCTTCTGTTGCTGCTTTACCGTTAGCAAGGTTTGCTGAAAGTTGAACAACTGCTTTACCTTGGTTAACACCATCGTTTAACACAGTACCAGCAATTTCGCCTTTCTTAATTAATTGAAGTACTTCTGGTAATGCATCCACACCAAAGATTGGTAATTTTTTACCGTGTGCTTTGGTTGCTTCTAACGCACCTAACGCCATACCGTCATTGTTTGAAATAATCATTTCAATTTCGTTCGCTTTAGAGCTAGATAACCATGCATCCACTTTATCTTTTGCCATTGCCGCATCCCACATACCGGTATCAATAAATAATTGTTCGGTTGGAATACCTTTCGCATTTAATTGCTCAATCACATATTTAGTACGTGCTTCAGCGTCTGGGTGGCCTGGTTCACCTTTTAATAATACATATTGGATTTTACCGTCTTTGTTTAAGTCTAAGGCTGGCATTGCTTTCCATTGTTTTGCAATTAAATCACCTTGGATTAAACCTGATTCTTTAGGATCGGTACCTACATAGTAAGCGTGATCGTAGCTACCAATTGCTTTTGCACCAGGGTCTTTATTGAAGAAAACAACAGGAATGTCATCTTGTTTAGCTTTCTTGATAACAGTTGAAGCTGCTGCGGGGTCTACTAAGTTAATCGCTAAAGCTTTTACACCTTTAGAAAGCAAACCATCCACTTGGTCGTTTTGAATAGATTGCGCATTTTGAGAGTCATTCATTAATAACTCAATGCCGCCAAGCGCTTTCGCTTCTTTATCGATTTCTTTACGCATTAATGACATGAAGTTGTCATCATATTTATAAATGGTAACACCAATACGGTTATCGGCTGCGAAACCTGAAGTTGCTGAACCTAAACCGATTGCTAAAGCGACCGCACTTAATACTGCTGTTTTTTTCATAAAAACGCTCCTATGTAGAGAAAGAGATTTTATTGTTGATTTTTTATATACCAAATAGAGGAATGTTGCGTACATCTATTGCAACTGAATCCATCATAACGAAATCAAAACCGTTAATCTGTGATCAAACTCACATAAATGAAAACGATTACATAGCAATGTTTAAATTTGTGATCTCCATCACTTTTTTATTGCATTTTCTACGGAAAAACGTCTTACCAAGGTTGGATTAAATTGCACAACAGTTGGCGTAACAATAGACGAATCGACTAAACTTAACGCTAGTTTTGCCGCATAATTTGCCATTAAATCAATTGGATAGCGAATAGTGGTGAGTTTTGGAATTAAATATCGAGCAATCGGCATATCATCAAACCCCACAATGGAAAACTGTTTCGGCACTTTGATATTGTTTTCATTTAAAACGGAAATTGCACCCGCTGCCATTGTATCGTTATAGGCCACCACAGCGGTTAAATTGGAGTTGTAGCTTAATAAATCAATCATGGCTTTTTCACCGCCTTCAAAATCAGGCGAATTATGCACAATGGCTTGTTCTACAATGGGGAAGTTATGCGCTTCTAAGGCTTCTAAGTAGCCTTCCTTACGTTCTGTTTCATCTAAAATACCGTGATTGGAACCAATATAGGCGATGTGCTTATGGCCATAACGAATCAGCATTTCAGTGGCAAGATAGGTACCTTGACGGTTATCAAGGCTGACGCAACGATTTTCATAGCCTGCAATCACACGGTTAATCACCACCATACCAGGTACATTTTCGAGATAATGACGTAATTCTTCGTCAGAAAGGGCTTTGGAATGAACGACCAGACAGCTACAACGCTTGCGTAGCAAGGTATCAATGGCTTCACGCTCTTTTTCTGCATGATGGTATCCAATGCCGATCAAAATCGTTTTCTGATGCTCTTCAGCGACTTTATCGACCGATTTAACCAAGATAGCAAAGAACGGATCCGTTACATCGGTAACCACCACGCCAATGGTATCAGTATTTTGTACTGCCAGAGCTTGTGCGTTTGCATTGGGTTGATAATTTAAGACTTCCATTGCACGTTGTACCGAATAACGGGTTTTTTCACTCACAGATGGGGAGCGATTAATCACCCGGGAAACAGTGGCAACCGACACGCAAGCTAATTCAGCAACATCTCGAATTGTAGGCATAACAGGGCTCTCATTCATTTTTTCATAGCAATTATCATAGTAAATTTGAATAAAATTGAAAGCGGTTACTTTCAAAAATGCTACATTCGTCACAAAAAAGTGATTGTATGAGCGGCTTATTTCCTGATTTTGTGATAATGATCACGGTTTATTTTTTTTAATTTGTTATCTTATGAGAAAATTTTTTGTAATCGTTTACATTTTGGAGCAAAAATATGAGCGAAACCGTATTTGAACCGACAGATCATCCACATCGTCGTTATAATCCGTTAATTGACCAATGGGTTTTAGTCTCGCCACATCGTGCTAAACGTCCATGGCAGGGACAACAAGAAAAAGTGAGTGAGGAACAAAAGCCAAGCCACGATCCAAATTGTTATCTTTGCCCGCGTAATAAACGTATCACTGGCGAACCCAATCCGGATTACCATAAACCTTATGTATTCAAAAATGATTTCTCGGCTTTATTAGAAGATACACCCGCGCCAGAGCAATCAGCCGATCCTCTTTTCCAAATGAGCCAAGCTCGTGGTGAAAGCCGTGTTATTTGCTTTTCACCAGATCACAGCAAAACCTTGCCCTTATTGACCGCATTTGAAATTGAAGAAGTGATTAAAGTGTGGCAAGCGCAATTGCGTGAACTGGGACAAAAATATCAGTGGGTACAGATTTTCGAAAATAAAGGCGCGGCAATGGGATGTTCCAATCCCCATCCGCACGGACAAATTTGGGCAAATAGCTTTCTACCAAATGAAGTCGCACGTGAAGATGTTGCTCAACGAAATTATTATGAAAAACAGGGTTCTGTACTTTTAGTGGACTACGTTCAAAAAGAATTAGAGAAAAAAGAACGTATTGTGGTGGAAACCGAGCATTGGGTTGCGGTGGTGCCTTATTGGGCAGTGTGGCCGTTTGAAACCTTGTTATTGCCTAAAATGCATGTCAAACGTTTGACAGAATTAACCGATGCTCAAGCTAAAGATCTTGCTGTGATCTTGAAAAAGCTGGCAACAAAATACGATAACTTATTTGAAACGTCTTTCCCTTATTCGATGGGCTTCCATGCAGCACCATTTAATGGCGAAGATAACGAACATTGGCAGCTTCATGCGCATTTTTATCCACCGTTGTTGCGTTCTGCTACGGTTCGCAAATTTATGGTGGGTTATGAAATGCTGGGGGAAAGCCAACGTGACCTCACCGCAGAACAAGCCGCAGAAAGATTACGAGCGTTAAGCGAAGTACATTATAAAGAACGTTAAGCAATAATTTCTCTCTTGAGTTAAGAGGGAGTGTAAAAGATAAAGGAAAATAATATGACTCCAGTCCAAAAATCCCAACACATTTTTACGCAAAAATATAACAAGCAACCCGAACTGACTGTGTATGCACCTGGTCGTGTAAACATTATCGGCGAACATACGGATTACAATGATGGCTTTGTGATGCCTTGTGCAATCAATTATGGTACAGCTATTGCGGGAGCAAAACGTACTGATCATATTTGGAATGTTTATGCCGCAGATCTTGATCTTGAGGATACCTTTTCTCTTGATGAAGATTTTCCTCAAAGTGAGCAAAAATGGGCGAATTATGTGCGCGGTGTCGTGAAATTTATTCAAGAACGTTGCCCGCAATTTAAACAAGGCGCTGATTTAGTCATTTCAGGCAATGTGCCACATTCTTCCGGTTTAAGTTCTTCAGCTGCCCTTGAAGTAGCGACGGGTAAGTTTTGCCAACAACTGAGTGATTTACCTTTAACACATACAGAAATTGCTTTAATTGGTCAAAAAGCTGAAAACAAATTTGTAGGCGCAAATTGCGGGAACATGGATCAATTAATTTCTGCGTTAGGCCAAAAAGATCATCTCTTAATGATTGATTGTCGTAGCTTAGAAACACAACCAACGCCTGTGCCGAAAGATGTTGCCGTCATTATTGTGAACTCAAATGTACCGCATGATTTGGTCACGGGCGAATACAACACACGCCGTTGGCAATGTGAAAAAGCCGCAGAATTCTTTGGTGTGAAAGCGTTGCGTGATGTGTCAGTAGAAGAATTCCAAAAAAGAGAAGCAGAATTGACCGCACTTAATCCGTTGGTTGCCAAACGTGCTCGCCATGTGGTGACAGAGAATCAACGCGTACTTGATGCCGTTGAAGCATTAAAACATAACGATTTAACAAAATTAGGCGAGTTAATGGGGCAATCTCACGAGTCCATGCGTGATGATTTCGAGATTACTGTGCCACAAATCGATTATCTCGTTGAGCTCGCTCAATTAGTCATTGGTAAAACCGGTGGTGCGAGAATGACCGGTGGTGGTTTTGGTGGCTGTATTGTAGCTCTTGCACCTCATGATAAAGTTGAAGCTGTGCGTAAAATTATTGCCGATAATTATGAAAAACAAACAGGCTTAAAAGAAGATTTCTACGTTTGCACAGCCTCACAAGGAGTGAGTCTATGCTAGAAAAAACGGCGTTCAATGCACCAGATGGACTGCCTTATCAACTTGTTCAACTCACCAATTCAAATGGCATGACGGTGCAATTTATGGATTGGGGCGCCACTTGGCTTTCTTGTAAAGTCCCTGTGAATGGTGAGTTGCGAGAAGTGTTACTCGGTTGCAAAGTGGAAGATTATCCTCATCAAACTGCTTATTTGGGCGCAAGTGTGGGACGCTATGCGAACCGTATTGCTAATGCCCAATTTGAATTAGATGAGCGAACAATCCAGCTGGTCGCTAATCAAGGCAAACATCAATTACATGGTGGTAAAGAAGGCTTTGATAAACGACGTTGGAAAGTCGAAGAGAGCGGTCAGAATTTTGTTCGTTTTTCCCTTGTGTCTCCCGATGGTGATCAAGGTTTTGAAGGTAATGCTCAAGCTAATGTGCTTTACACGCTGACTGATGAAAATAGCGTAAAAATTGAGTACGAAGCAGAAAGTGATAAAGATACTGCGCTTAACTTAACAAACCACGCTTATTTCAATTTGGAAAATGCGGAGCAGGGCAGTGATGTGCGGAATCACACATTACGCCTTAATGCGGATTTCTATTTACCGGTTGATGGTGAAGGCATTCCAAACTCACCACTTAAGCATGTGGTGAATACCAGCTTTGATTTTCGTATGACAAAACCCATCGCACAAGATTTCCAACAAGGCGATCAAGTGGTAACAAAAGGTTACGATCATTCCTTTATCGTCAATAAAGCATGGCAAAAGCCTTGTGTATTATTGACTTCCCCTAATGAAGATTTAAGCCTTGAAGTGCTCACATCCCAAGCTGCGTTACAGGTTTATACGGGAAACTATCTTGCAGGTACTCCAACTCGAGCAAACAGTACTTATCAAGATTTCAGCGGCATCGCTCTTGAAACCCAATGCCTTCCCGATACCCCAAACCACCCAGAATGGCAAAATTATGGTGGTATTCAAAAAGCAGGTGAACGCTATTACCAGTGGACAGAGTTTAGGTTTAAATAGGTAATCATTGAAAGTGCGGTTAAAAACTATTGTGTTTTTAACCGCACTTTTTATTCTTATGAATAGAGTATTTAAGGTATATTTGAATGTATTAGGTAATAGCTTATCGATAATCTCAGCATACTAATGCTCATTCGTTGATATGTTAGTTCAATTGGGAAATAAAAATGATCAGATATAGTGAACAAGACTTTATAAATGAAATTAGATCCATGGTAAGTAATAATGCATCAGAACAGGAGATTTCTTATAGAGCCTTAGAATTGATGAATTCATCAATTGATTGGAGAGAGGAGTTTCGTGATTTTGCATTAGATTTGATTAGTATGATAGAACCAGGTTTCTATATGACAAATGATGAAATATTAGAAAATATTAATTTGTTGGGTAAAAAATATTATCCATAAAATGAATATTGGAAAATATCAACCCTATGTAGAAGTAAAAGGATACAAAGAACCTAAAACTACAGTTTATCTAGTTATGGGAGATAAGTAGCATATGATACATGTTAAGTTTAGTTGGATAGATATGTGGAAAGATGGATCTTTAGAATCACATTGCTCTATTCTAAATATAAATGAAGATTTAAATATAACTCATTTTTTAATTGATGATGAGGGATTAGGTATAAGCCATTTACAAAAGTGGATAAAAAATGGTCTTGAAGAGATTGATAAAATATCTAAAAAAGAAACTTCTGAATATGATATGTGGGGACAAAGCTTAGGTGCGCTAATCTCATTAGATAAAGTAACTATTTATTGGGGTGATGAAGAATATCCTGATGATTATCTTGAGTTTGACCAATTCAAGATCATTTTATCTAATTGGTATGACTTCTTACTATCTGAACCTAATATAAGTAATGAAGTTTATTTTTCAGTTTAGATTAGAGTTATTTTATGACAGTTATGAGCGGTGGAAATTCTCCCCCAGCGCACGTCTCCTGACGCGTGCTTGTATCTATCTAAAAATAAACAAACTGAAGCTGTTAATAAAAATAATGAAAATTTGAATTAAACGAAATTAATGTTTTAGGCACTCCTCAGGAGACGCACTCCATCACGGGAGAGACAAAAAATGGAAATAAATGAAATAAGAACAATCTTTTTAAAATATTGGGATCCTATTCTAATAGGTGATAATGAATTGTTAATTGATGAATATGATAATTATGTTAATAGTATGTTTGGTTACTTAAAGAGAGATAATATTGATATTGATGATATTGTAGATTTATTAATTTTATTTGAAAATGAGATGGGGGTAGAAACGGATCTATATACTAAGAGAAATGTTGCTAGTAAATTGATTAAATAGTAGAGCATATGAATACTAATTCTTAAAGGTAATTTCTTTAAGGGGGCATATTCACACTACACTAGGAAATGTAAAAGTGGAAAAAGTAGTTAAAGAATATGAAAGTGGTGTTTATGATGTGAAAATTTCCATTCTAAATCCTAAGGCTTTAAAAGACCTGAATGCGAAACCATTCTTAGAAAAATCCGGTAGGGAAAAAGACAGTAGAAGGGAAATATATCAACCGTTTATCCGGTAAGGGGATAATAATGATAGTTGAATTTGGATATTATGATTCTTTTGGCAAGCTAGCTCCTATCTGTGCAGCTAAGGATTCGTTATTTGATTCAAGTGTTATAACTACATATATATCAACATTAAATGAGATAGATATTGTTAGCCTTGTTTTAGATGACTTAAAAAATTTAGAACTCACATGGGAATATATCGGCACGGAAGCTTTTGATGCCTATATCGATCATGATAGGGTGAAAGTGGGTTTCGATCTTTTAGATGGATACGATGAATATGATGAAATTGATGATGAAAGAGATCATACAGAGTATTTAATACCTCGTAAGGAACTGACTTATCTTTTAGAAAGATGGTTGGCATTCATACAAAAACCAATAACAGAACCGAACTACATAGAAATTGTTGATTCAATTGAATTTGGATATTGTGATTCTTCTGGCAAACTAGCGCCTAGGTGTGTAGCTAAAGATTCGTCAGACAATGCAAGAAGAGCTATAGCCACATATATATCAACATTAAATGATATAGATATTGTTCGTCTTGTTTTAGATGATTTAAAAAATTCAGAACTCACATGGAAATATATCGGTACGGAAGCTCTTGATGTCTTTATCGATCATAATAGGGTGAAATTGGGTTTCGATCTTCTAGATAAATGCGATGAAATTGATGATGAAATCGCTCATACAGAGTATTTAATACCTCGTAAGAAACTAACTTATCTTTTAGAAAGATGGTTGGCGTTCATACAAAAACCAATACCAGATCCGAACTACGTAGAAATTATCGATTCAGAGGATGCGTATAAATAAGTATAAGCTATAGAAGCTCCTTCTACCTGCAGAAGGAATCATAACAACAGTTAAAATTGAAAGTGCGGTTAAAAATTACCATGTTTTTAACCGCACTTTATTTTCAGCCATTTAGCTTAAGTTTTTTGCGATTTTTGTCAAAATATGCTACTTTTTACGCAGTCAATCCGAAAGTAACATATTTAATTTTATGAACGAAGAACATTCGAGTAATCAAACTGAAACAACTAAAAAATCTTTTTTCCAATCACTTATTGGCCGCTTTTTCCAAGGTGAGCTGAAAAACCGTGAAGAACTCGTGGAAGTGATTCGCGATTCAGAACAAAACGATTTAATCGATCAAAATACTCGTGAAATGATTGAAGGGGTAATGGAAATTGCGGAGCTTCGTGTACGCGATATCATGATTCCTCGCTCGCAAATCGTATTTATTGAATCAAATCAAGATCTTGATGCGTGTCTGAACACGATTATTGAATCAGCACATTCACGTTTTCCTGTTATTGCTGATGCAGATGATCGTGATAACGTTGCGGGTATTTTGCATGCAAAAGATTTACTCCGATTTTTACGTGAAGATGCGGAAGTCTTTGATCTTTCAGCCTTACTTCGCCCAGCTATTGTTGTGCCGGAAAGCAAGCGCGTGGATAGAATGTTAAAAGAGTTTCGTTCAGAACGTTTCCATATGGCGATTGTGGTGGATGAGTTTGGTGCGGTATCAGGTCTTGTCACCATTGAGGACGTATTAGAGCAAATTGTTGGTGATATTGAAGATGAGTTCGATGAGGAAGATGTCGCAGATATTCGTCAGCTTTCTCGTCATACTTATGCGGTGCGTGCACTAACGGATATTGATGATTTTAATGCGCAATTCAATACACATTTTGATGATGAAGAAGTAGATACCATCGGCGGTTTAATCATGCAAGCCTTTGGTTATCTGCCTAAACGAGGTGAAGAAATCACTTTAGAAAATATTCAATTTAAAGTGACCTCTGCCGATAGCCGCCGTTTGATTCAGGTACGCGTAACTGTGCCGGATGAGCATTTATCGGATATGGAAGGCGTAGAAGAACAAGCTGAATAAGCTACATCGTTTCACTGTATTCTAAGCCCCCTCTTTGCTGAAGAGGGGGAATATTTTTTTGTAGTATGGATAAAATGAATAAGTTAGTGATTTATCTTATTGCTCTGATTTCGGGTGTGATTGGCGTGTTTGCCTTTTCGCCGTTTGATTATTGGGGATTAGCCTATGTGTCCTTGGGTGGATTACTTTTTGTAGCGAAAAATGCCAAAAAATCAACCGCACTTTTTGCCACCTTTTTGTGGTCGATGGGCTTTTTCTGTTTTGGTGTAAGTTGGTTAAATGTCAGCATTCATCAATTTGGTGGTGCTTCCCTTGGCGTAAGCTATCTCTTGGTGGGCTTACTTTCGGCCTACCTCGCACTTTATCCTATGCTTTTCACTTATTTAGTGCAGCGTTTTCAGGTACAAAGTGCGGTCATTTTTGCCGCGATTTGGACATTGACTGAATTCTTGCGTGGTTGGGTGTTTACCGGTTTTCCATGGCTACAATTTGGTTATACCCAAATCGACAGTCCGTTTTATGGGATTGCACCGATCTTTGGTGTCACTGGGATGACATTCTTTACCGTTTGGGCAAGTGCGGTCATTTTTAATTTTGTTTTTTCACTCTCGAAAAAACAATGGAATTTAGTCGGCGTGAATGCATTGCTATTATTGGTTGTGGGTGGATTAAGTGCTTATGCAGGTAAGGTGAATTTTGTTCAACCCAAAGAAGGTAAAGGACTAACTGTCACGCTTGCACAAGGTAATATTGAGCAAAATTTAAAATGGGATCCTGAATATCTTTATGCCACGGTAGACATCTATCAAAAACAAATTTTGGCGCATTTAGGCACGTCTGATTTGATTATTTTACCTGAGTCGGCATTGCCAACTTTGGAAAATGCGATCACGCCATTTTTTGAAGCTTTAGATAAAGTCGCGAAAGAGAAAAATACGGAAGTAATGATTGGTACTGTATATCGCGATGAGCAAAGTGGTAAATTATTAAATTCGATTGTGACGGCAGGGAATCCTGATTTCCCTTATGAATTAACAACAAAAAATCGTTACAGCAAACATCATCTCGTGCCATTTGGTGAGTACGTGCCGTTAGAAAGTTTGTTGCGTCCACTTAATTCCGTATTTAATTTGCCAATGTCTGCGTTCCAAAGTGGCGATGCAGTACAGCCGTCATTTATGGCGAAGCAACATGCTTTTGCACCGGCTATTTGTTATGAAATTATTTTTGGTGAGCAACTTCGTGAAAATCTGAAAAAAGAAACGGATTATTTGCTGACCATTTCCAATGATGCATGGTTTGGTGATAGCATTGGCCCTTGGCAGCATTTACAAATGGCTAGAATGCGTGCACTCGAATTAGGTAAACCATTAATTCGTGCAACCAATACGGGGATTTCAGTGTTTATTGATGCAAAAGGTAACATTGAAGCGCAAGCGCCTCAATTTGAAGAAACCACACTGACGCATAAAATGGTGCCGACAGAAGGCAAAACACCTTATGCTGCACTGGGTAATTTACCTATTTATGTGTTGTCATTGATTTTTGTGTTATTACGTGGCTTCACGGCCTTATTAAAACGCCGCTTGAACCTTTCACAAAAATAACAGTCAAAACGACCGCACTTTTTTAACGTGAGAGGAAAATAAATTTCCTCTTGTAAAACCAATGAGATTTTAATGAATAAAAATCTAATCGAAGTCAAAAACCTGACCTTTAAACGAGGTGAGCGTGTGATTTACGATAACCTGAATTTGAAAGTCCAACAGGGTAAAATTACGGCTATTATGGGGCCGTCAGGGATCGGGAAAACCACGCTACTGAAATTAATTGGAGGTCAGTTGTATCCTGAACAAGGCGAGATTTTGTTTGATGGACAAGATATTTGTCGTCTTTCAAATCGCGAGCTTTACGAAGTACGTAAACGCATGGGAATGTTATTCCAATCCGGCGCTTTATTTACGGATATTTCCACGTTTGATAACGTGGCATTTCCGATTCGCGAGCATACGCGCTTGCCGGAGAGTCTAATTCGTCAAATTGTGTTGATGAAATTAGAAGCGGTGGGTTTACGCGGTGCGGCAGATTTAATGCCTTCGGAGCTTTCTGGTGGGATGGCACGTCGTGCAGCATTGGCTCGAGCGATTGCACTTGACCCAGATTTAATCATGTTTGATGAGCCGTTTACGGGGCAAGATCCAATCAGCATGGGCGTGATTGTGAGCTTAATTAAACGCTTGAATGAAGCACTGAATTTAACTTCTATCGTGGTTTCCCATGATGTTCAGGAGGTATTAAGCATTGCGGATTATGCCTATATTATTGCGGATAAACATGTGATTGCCGAAGGAACATCAGAGCAACTGCTGGCGAGTCAAGATCCGCAAGTGGTGCAGTTCTTGAAAGGTGAAGCGGATGGTCCGGTAAAATTCCATTATCCGGCAGGTGATTATGTGGAGGAATTATTTAAATGATTGTTGATATGATTTCTTCACTTGGACGAAGCGTAATTAAATTTTTCCGCGCATTAGGCCGCTCAGGCTTTATGCTGTTTGGTGCGCTCGTAGGTAAACCGCAAGTTCGTAAACATTTTCCTTTATTAGTGAAACAGTTACACGTATTAGGTGTACAGTCTTTATTAATTATCCTGCTTTCAGGTTTATTTATTGGAATGGTGTTGGGCTTACAAGGTTATGTGGTCTTAGTTGATTTTTCAGCAGAAACCAGCCTTGGACAACTTGTAGCGCTGTCTTTATTACGTGAATTAGGCCCAGTAGTGACCGCACTTTTATTCGCGGGGCGAGCTGGTTCTGCGTTAACGGCTGAAATAGGCTTAATGAAAGCCACAGAACAACTTTCTAGCCTTGAAATGATGGCGGTCGATCCATTACGTCGAGTGATCGCACCGCGTTTTTGGGCGGGGCTGATTGCGATGCCAATTCTTGCGCTTCTCTTTACCGCGATTGGTATTTGGGGTGGTTCGCTTGTCGGCGTAGATTGGAAAGGTGTTGATGCCGGTAGCTTCTGGTCAGTGATGCAAAATGCCGTCAGCTGGAGCTATGACATTCTAAACGGATTTATTAAAAGCGTATTTTTCGCCATTGCCGTGGTGTGGATTGCGTTATTCAATGGTTATGATTGTATTCCGACATCAGAAGGTATCAGTCAAGCCACAACCAGAACAGTTGTCCACGCATCACTTGTGGTTCTTGGGCTCGATTTCATCTTAACTGCCATTATGTTTGGGGCAGGCTAAAAGGGTATTTTTATGCGACAAACAATTAAATATGAATTTGGGGTAGGGCTATTTTTACTACTCGGTATCGCCGCGTTAGTGTTTTTAGGCTTACGTGTAGCAAACGTACAAGGTTTTGGTGAAACAAAATCTTATACAGTGACTGCAACTTTTGACAATATTGGTGGACTAAAAGTCCGTGCACCACTTAAACTTGGTGGGGTAGTCATTGGTCGCGTATCTGACATTACGTTAGACGAAAAATCTTACTTACCAAAAGTCAGTATCGCGATTAATGAAGAATATAAAGAAATTCCGGAAAACAGTTCGTTATCGATCAAAACATCGGGATTATTGGGCGAGCAATATATCGCCTTAACAATGGGTTTTGATGATGGTGAAACCGCGATGTTAAAAAACGGTAGCCAAATTCAAGACACAAAATCCGCAATGGTATTGGAAGATTTAATCGGCCAGTTCCTTTACGGTGATAAAAAAGCCGACGGTAATGCTGACAAAGCAGAACCTGAAGCCAAATAATAATCTTTATTTAGGAGATTTATGATGAAATTTACTCAGTTTAAAAAATGGTTTAGCGTAATGGCATTTGCAGTGACTGCACTTTTTGTGACTCAAACTGTACGTGCAGAAACGAGCCCTTATGTGTTGATGCAACAAGCATCAGATAAGTTATTTGCCGATATCAAAAACAATCAGGCAAAAATTAAAAAGGATCCAAACTATTTACGTACTATTGTGCGTAATGATTTATTACCTTATGTGCAAGTAAACTATGCAGGTTCTTTAGTGTTGGGTTCATACTTTAAATCAACCACACCAGAACAACGTGAAAAATTCTTTAAAGCATTCAGCGATTTTATCGAACAAGCTTACGCACAAGTGTTAACCGCTTACACCGATCAAAATATTCAAATTGAACCGGCAAAAGAAGTAGGCGACAAAAATCTTGTAAGCATTCGTGTAAACATCATGCAAAATGGTGGACAAGCGCCAATCAAATTAGATTTCAAATGGCGTAAAAACAGTAAAACTGGCGAATGGCAAGCTTATGACATGGTTGCAGAAGGCGTGAGCATGGTTGTCACCAAACAAAACGAATGGAGCGGTATCTTACGTCAACAAGGTATTGATGCTTTAACAGCTCAAATTCAAAAATCTGCCGCAGCACCTGTGACATTGAGCAAATAAGCGAATGACTGCGTTAAAGTGGGATTTAATCCAAAATAATGATAAGATAGCTCTCCAATTATCGGGGGAGCTATCCCGCAACACGTTGTTACCATTATGGCAGCAACGTGCTTCTTTTTTATCAGAAAAGCTAGCGAATCAAAGTACCATTGAATTTGATTTAACGAATATTAAACGAATTGATTCGGCTGGTTTTGCATTATTGTGTGATTTTCTACATGATAGTGAGCAGTTACCAAATAAAAAAGTGCGGTTGATAAATCCGCCGGAACAGTTATTAACCCTTGCTGATTTAGTGAATTTATCTCATTGGATTGGCACTTTTATTGATCATCATTAAAACGGAAATCCGAATGGAACTGCAAGAAATTGAACGTATTTTAAAAGAAAGCCTGAATGTAGATGAGGTTTATGCTCAAGGTGAAAATGCACACTTTGGTGTGATTGTAGTGAGCGATGAGATCGCCGCACTTTCTAAATTAAAACAGCAACAAACCATCTACGCACCATTAATGCCTTACTTTCAAACTGGCGAAATTCACGCTTTAACTATTAAAACCTATACCACTGCAAAGTGGAAAATGGATCGTCTATTACATCAAGCAAGCTAGGATTTTCTATGGAAAAATTTCGTGTTTATGGCGGGCAATCTCGCTTAAGTGGTACTGTAACCATTTCTGGTGCAAAAAATGCTGCACTTCCTATTCTTTTTGCCGTAATTTTGGCGACTGAGCCGGTTAAATTAACAAATGTACCGGAACTCAAAGATATTGATACCACCTTAAAAATCTTACGTAAACTTGGCGTGGTGGCAGAGCGCGATGCTGAAGGTGCAGTATTATTAGATTGCTCTAAAATTGATCACTTCGTTGCGCCGTATGAATTAGTAAAAACTATGCGTGCCTCTATTTGGGCATTAGCACCGTTGGTGGCTCGTTTTCATCAAGGTCAAGTTTCTTTACCAGGTGGTTGCTCAATTGGTGCTCGTCCGGTTGATCTTCATATTAGTGGCTTAGAAAAACTAGGTGCAACGATTGAGCTTGATGAAGGTTATGTAAAAGCAGTTGTCGCAGAGCGTCTTGTAGGTACACGTATTGTGATGGAAAAAGTGAGTGTTGGTGCGACTTTATCTATCATGATGGCGGCAACGCTTGCTGAAGGTACGACAACCATTGAAAACGCTGCACGTGAGCCTGAAATCGTTGATACAGCTGATTTCCTCAACAAAATGGGCGCCAAAATTACAGGTGCGGGTACTGATCATATTGTTATTGAAGGTGTTGAACGTTTAACTGGTTGCGAGCACAGCATTGTGCCAGATCGTATTGAAACCGGTACATTCTTAATTGCAGGGGCGATTTCTGGTGGTCGCGTGGTATGTAAAAATACCAAAGCGGATACCATGGATGCCGTGATTGATAAACTTCGTGAAGCGGGTGCAGAAGTTGAAGTCACAGAAGATAGCATTACCTTGGATATGCATGGCAATCGTCCAAAAGCTGTTAATATTCGTACGGCACCACACCCAGGTTTCCCAACGGATATGCAAGCTCAGTTCACCTTGTTAAATATGGTGGCAGAAGGTACAAGTATCATCACTGAAACCATCTTTGAAAACCGCTTTATGCATATTCCAGAATTAATTCGTATGGGTGGTAAAGCTGAAATTGAAGGTAATACTGCAGTGTGTCATGGTGTTGAGCATCTTTCTGGTGCCGAAGTGATGGCAACAGATTTACGTGCATCAATCAGCCTTGTATTAGCGGGTTGTATCGCAAGTGGTGAAACTATTGTTGATCGTATTTATCATATCGATCGTGGCTATGAGCACGTTGAAGATAAACTTCGTTGCTTAGGTGCGAAGATTGAACGTTTCTCTGAAAAGAGCGAAGAAGTTTAATTAAATCCAGATAAAAAAAAGAGCGGTCAATATTGACCGCTTTTTTATTTTCGATTCATTATTTTTTCGAATAATCTCTCGCCCCAAAAATGGCTGTACCAATACGTACCATGGTTGAACCACATTTTATGGCACTTTGCATGTCATCGGTCATTCCCATCGAAAGCGTATCAATTTGTTGATGAGGGAAAGCGGCTTTAAGTTGCTTAAATAATTGTTCCATTTGGCTAAAAGCCGCTTCTTGTTCTGCAATATTGTCTGTTGGAGCAGGGATCGCCATTAATCCACGTAAACGTAAGTGCGGTAGATTTTCGATGTGTTTTGCAAGCTCAATCATTTCACTTGGTTGAATGCCTGATTTACTCGCTTCATCACTGATATTAATTTGAATTAAAACATTCAGCGGAGCTTTATTGGCAGGGCGTTGTTCATTTAAACGATCGGCAATTTTTGCACGTTCTAACGTTTGCATCCAATCGAAATGTTCAGCCACAAGACGCGTTTTATTGGATTGCAATGGGCCAATAAAATGCCATTCAAGCTGAATATTCTGTCCTTCAAAATACTGAATTTTGTCTACGCCTTCTTGAACGTAGTTTTCCCCAAATGCTTTTTGTCCTGCATGATAGGCTTCTAAAATTGCTTCATTGGGTTTAGTTTTAGAAACCGCTAATAAAGTGACCGCACTTTCAGGGCGATGTGCAAGTTGAGTGGAGGCTTGGATTTTTTGATGGATGGTTTCGAGTGCTTGTTGAATTGTCATAATTCCCTTCCTGACCAATGTGAAACTCTCTTCATTCTACACCAAAGCGATGATTTTTAGAAAAAATCTTCATTTTTTTGATTTTGTGTTTGACAAGCCCGCGCTTTTTCGGTATTTCTAAACACATCTTTTTTTCAAGGTTAAAACACAATGAAAAATAACCGCACTTTCACGATTACCACCATTATTATGACCATTACGACAATTAATGGGGCGGGTTAGTGCGTAACAAACAGGATCAAGAAAACCCGCATTCAGTTTAGTGCGGGTTTTTTAGTATTTAAAAATCACAACATCTGAGGATATTATCATGCGCGTATTAAAATTTGGTGGCACTTCATTAGCCAACCCTGAGCGTTTCTCGCAAGCGGCTCAATTAATCGAAAAAGCTCATTTGGAAGAGCAGGCAGCCGGTGTCTTATCTGCTCCTGCAAAAATTACTAATCATCTTGTTGCCCTCTCTGAAAAAGCCGCATTAAACCAACCTACTGATACCCACTTTAACGAAGCCATTGAGATTTTCTATAACATCATTAATGGTTTACACACTGAAAATAATAAATTTGATCTTGCGGGCACCAAAGCTCTCATTGATGCGGAATTTGCTCAAATTAAAGGCTTATTAGAAGAAATTCGCCAAGCAGGAAAAGTAGAAGATAAAGTTAAAGCAACCATTGACTGCCGTGGTGAAAAATTATCGATTGCGATGATGAAAGCGTGGTTTGAAGCACGTGGGTATAGTGTTCACATTGTTGATCCAGTTAAGCAATTATTAGCACAAGGTGGTTACTTAGAATCTTCAGTTGATATTGATGAATCGACAAAACGCGTTGATGCGAAAAGTATCGGTAAAGATAAAGTGGTTCTAATGGCTGGTTTTACCGCATGCAATGATAAAGGTGAATTAGTGTTATTAGGCCGTAATGGTTCTGATTATTCAGCAGCTTGTTTAGCCGCTTGTTTAGATGCGTCTGTTTGTGAAATTTGGACTGATGTGGATGGCGTTTATACTTGTGACCCTCGTTTAGTGCCAGATGCTCGTTTATTACCAAGCCTTTCTTATCGTGAAGCGATGGAACTTTCTTATTTTGGTGCGAAAGTAATCCATCCACGTACAATTGGCCCATTATTACCAAAACAAATCCCTTGTGTGATTAAAAACACCGGTAATTCATCTGCACCAGGTTCGATAATCGATGGTCATGTGAAATCTGAAGGGTTACAAGTGAAAGGGATTACTAATCTTGATAACGTGGCAATGTTCAATGTTTCAGGTCCTGGTATGCAAGGTATGGTGGGGATGGCAGCTCGCGTATTCTCAGCGATGTCAAAAGCCGGTATTTCAGTTATCTTAATTACTCAATCTTCTTCTGAATACAGTATTAGTTTCTGTGTACCGGTGAAATCAGCGGATGCAGCAAAAGCGGTTTTAGAACAAGAGTTTGCGACAGAATTAAAAGCGCATGACTTAGAACCTATTGAAGTCGCAAAAGATCTTTCTATCATCTCAGTTGTAGGTGATGGTATGAAACAAGCTAAAGGTATCGCGGCTCGTTTCTTCTCTGCATTGGCACAAGCGAATATCAGCTTAGTCGCAATTGCACAGGGTTCTTCTGAGCGTTCAATTTCAGCGGTAGTGGCGCAAAACAAAGCAATTGAAGCCGTGAAAGCCACTCACCAAGCGCTTTTTAATAACAAAAAAGTTGTTGATATGTTTCTAGTCGGCGTTGGTGGCGTTGGTGGTGAGTTAATTGAACAAATTAAACACCAAAAAGAATACCTCGCAAAGAAGGATATTGAAATCCGTGTTTGTGCCTTAGCGAATTCAACCAAAATGCTTTTGAATGAAAACGGATTGAATTTAGATAATTGGAAAGCCGATCTTGAAAATGCGACCCAACCTTCTGATTTCGATGTGTTGTTATCTTTCATTAAATTACACCACGTAGTGAACCCAGTCTTCGTAGATTGTACAACAGCTGAATCGGTCGCAGGACTTTATGCACGTGCGTTAAAAGAAGGCTTCCATGTGGTAACTCCAAATAAAAAAGCGAATACCCGTGAATTAGCTTATTACCACGAATTACGTCGCAATGCACAAGCGAGCCAACATAAATTCCTATACGAAACCAACGTAGGCGCTGGTTTACCGGTTATCGAAAACTTACAGAATTTATTGGCAGCAGGGGATGAGCTTGAGTATTTTGAAGGTATTTTGTCTGGCTCACTTTCTTTCATTTTCGGTAAATTAGAAGAAGGACTTTCTCTTTCAGAAGTGACTGCACTTGCACGTGAAAAAGGGTTTACAGAGCCCGATCCTCGTGATGATTTATCGGGTCAAGATGTGGCACGTAAATTACTGATTCTAGCGCGTGAAGCAGGTCTAGAACTTGAGCTTTCCGATGTGGAAGTGGAAGGTGTATTACCAAAAGGCTTCTCTGAAGGTAAATCTGCTGATGAATTTATGGCAATGCTGCCACAATTAGATGCGGAATTTAAAGCACGCGTTGAAGCCGCGAAAGCAGAGGGCAAAGTATTGCGTTACGTCGGTCAAATTAAAGATGGGCACTGCAAAGTATCAATTATCGCTGTGGATCAAAATAATCCATTGTACAAGGTGAAAGACGGTGAAAACGCACTTGCATTCTACACGCGTTATTATCAACCAATTCCGTTGTTATTACGTGGTTATGGTGCGGGTAACGCAGTGACTGCTGCTGGCATCTTTGCTGATATTTTAAGAACATTACACCACTAAAAAGGACATAACATGTTAAGAATTTATGCTCCCGCATCGAGTGCAAATATTAGTGTAGGATTTGACACATTAGGTGCAGCCATTTCACCGATTGATGGTTCATTATTAGGTGATGTCGTACAGATTGAGTCTATTCCAAGTGGTTTTGAGCTCGAAAGTGCGGGTTATTTTGTGCGTAAATTGCCAAAAGAACCGCAAAAAAATATCGTGTATCAGGCCTATGTATTGTTTAGTGAGCAATTAAAATTACGCAATGTGAGAGTCAAACCATTGCGTTTAACCCTTGAGAAAAATATGCCGATTGGTTCGGGATTGGGTTCAAGTGCGTGCTCTATCGTAGCAGCATTAGTGGCATTAAATAAATTCCACGATGAACCATTCTCAAAAATGGAACTGTTAGAAATGATGGGAGAGTTGGAAGGTCGTATTTCAGGTTCAATCCATTATGATAACGTTGCGCCTTGCTATCTTGGTGGTGTGCAATTTATGGTACAATCCCTCGGTAACATTTGCCAAAAACTGCCATTTTTTGATAATTGGTATTGGGTTTTAGCTTATCCAGGTATTGAGGTTTCAACTGCTGAAGCGCGTGCAATTTTACCGAAAAGCTACACGCGTCAAGATGTGATTTCTCATGGTCGTCATTTAGGTGGCTTTGTGCACGCATGTCACACGCATCAAGAAAACCTTGCTGCGATGATGATGAAAGATGTGATTGCAGAACCTTACCGTGAGGCTTTATTACCCAACTTTGCAGAAGTGAAACAAGCTACGCGTGATTTAGGCGCGTTAGCGACGGGGATTTCAGGCTCTGGCCCAACGATTTTCTCCATCGCACCCGATTTACAAACCGCAACAAAACTGGCGACTTATTTAGAAAATCATTATTTACAAAATAATGAAGGTTTTGTTCATGTTTGTAAGGTCGATAATGACGGCGCGAGAGAACTCGGTTAAACAACAAATCGCTTTATCCCCTCTTTTATAAGAGGGGAATAACATTTTATAAAAACTCTATAATTAATGGATATACAATGAATTTGTACAACATCAAACACCCTGAAGAACAAGTGAATTTTGCGCAAGCAGTACGTCAAGGACTTGGTAAAGATCAAGGTTTGTTTTTTCCAGAAACGATCCCCGCTTTAACCAATATTGACGAGTTATTAGCCTTACCATTGGTGGAACGTAGCCAAAAAATTCTTGGTGCATTAATCGGTGAAGAATTACCGAAAGCCACTTTAGATGCGATGGTGAAGAATGCATTTACTTTTCCTGCACCGTTGGAAAAAGTAGAAGACAATATTTATGCCCTTGAATTATTTCACGGTCCAACTTTAGCATTTAAAGACTTTGGTGGTCGTTTTATGGCGCAGGCGCTCGCTGCGATGCGTGGTGATGGCAAAATCACCATTTTAACAGCGACATCTGGTGATACCGGCGCGGCAGTTGCCCATGCATTTTACGGGTTGGAAAACATCAATGTCGTGATTTTATACCCGAAAGGCAAAATCAGCCCATTACAAGAAAAACTGTTCTGTACTTTAGGTGGCAATATTCGCACTGTTGCGATTAATGGTGATTTCGATGCCTGCCAAGCGTTAGTAAAACAAGCCTTTGATGATGCAGAACTACGTCAAGCGATTGGTTTAAACTCAGCAAATTCCATCAACATTAGCCGTTTATTGGCGCAAGTTTGTTATTACTTTGAAGCAGTAGCGCAATTACCAAAAGAAAAACGTGATAACATAGTAGTTTCTGTACCAAGTGGTAACTTCGGTAACTTAACTGCGGGATTAATCGCAAAAACATTGGGTTTACCGATTAAACGCTTTATTGCATCAACCAATGCGAACGATACCGTGCCACGTTATTTAGAATCAGGTAATTGGGCACCTAAAGCGACTGTAGCCACGCTTTCTAATGCGATGGATGTAAGTCGTCCTAACAACTGGCCACGTGTCGAAGAGTTATTTAAACGTAATGGCTGGAGTTTAAGTGATTTAGGTTCTGGTATGTTAAGCGATAGCGAAACAGAAGAAACCTTAAAAGCAATGTATGTAAAAGGTTATTTATGTGAACCACACGGTGCAATCGCCTATCAAGTATTGAAAGATCAACTTAAAGCGGATGAAACCGGTATTTTCTTATGTACGGCACATCCTGCAAAATTTAAAGAGTCTGTGGAGCGTATTCTTTCGCTTGATCTTCCATTGCCAGAAGCGTTAGATAAACACAATAAATTGCCATTACTTTCTGATGAAATGGATGACGACTTTGCACAATTACGTGCATATTTGTTGAAATAATAAAAAAGTGCGGTTGATTTTAACCGTACTTTTATTTTGATTCAAAAGGGCGTAATAAACGCCCTTTCTTTTTAGGTTCCGTTGGCGTGCGGTGGATTTCCTTTTATAATGCAAGAAAACTTGCGTGTTTATTCATTATTTTATGACAACTTTTATTGCCTACGCCAATATTCAACAACCTTTTCCTTTTGATGAAATCCCTACGGATCTAGTCCCTGAAAATTTGCGTACTGAACTGCAGGGAAATTCTCGGATAACGCAACGTCATCAATGTCGTCGATTGGCGCATTTTTTACTTTGGCAGTTGCTAAAAAAAGCGGGAAAATCAACCGCACTTTTAGGGCAAATTTATCGTACGCAAAGTGGTAGACCACAATTTCTCGTCGAGAACATCGATTTTAATATAAGCCACTCAGGCGATTGGGTTGCCGTATTGCTGCATATTAATGAATCAGAAAAAAGTGCGGTCGGTATTGATATTGAATTTCCCAAAAAACGAAATTTTTCTGCACTCATGGCGCATTTTGCGCCACAAGCAGAGCAAGAATGGTTTGCTAAACAACTTAATGAGGAGCAGGCTTTTTATCGCTGTTGGTGTTTGCGTGAGGCGGTATTGAAATCACAAGGAGTAGGAATAGTGAAACTATCAAGTGTGACGCATTTGCCAGAACAATTGCAGATCTTTTCAGATTATTGTCCGAAAGGGAAATTGCTCTTTACTGATGAATTACCTTTTTACTTTGCGGCATTTATTAATCAGTCAAAAATCCAACCGCACTTTTATCAATGGAATGGAAAAGAATTAGAAGAAAAAAATATAAAAAAATCCTTGATTTACCAAGTAAATGAATAAAAGAAAATCCTTGAAAATATTAAAGGATTTTTTATTTTGTAAAATTTGCATTGTCACTTGTATTTTCATAGACTAACCCCATTTATTTCGTTAAACTCATTAAAAATTTTAGACAAATGGAGAACGTAATGTCGCAAAACGGTCCAGATCAAGATCCTTGGGGTAAACCGGGACAGAGCAGCGGTCCAAAACAGTCAGATAATTCATCAGATAAGCAAAATGAAAATGGCTGGGGTTCGCGAGACAATAAAAATCAGGAACAATCACCTCCAGATATTGAAGAGGTATTTAATAATCTGTTGAAAAAATTAGGTGGTGGGAATAAGAAGGGTGGATCAAATAATACTTCGCCGAATATACCTTCATTTAATTTAGGTAAGATTTTACCGATCGTCGCAGTAATCGGAGGGATTATTTGGGGTGCAAGCGGTTTTTATACCATTAAAGAAGCAGAACGTGGCGTGACGTTACGTTTTGGCGAGTTTCATTCTATCGTTCAACCAGGCTTAAACTGGAAACCAACCTTTATTGATAAAGTGATTCCAGTGAATGTAGAGCAAGTTCGTGAGCTTAAAACACAAGGTGCGATGTTAACCAAAGATGAAAACATGGTTAAAGTGGAAATGACCGTGCAATATCGCGTGCAAAATCCTGAAAAATACCTGTTTAGCGTAAGCAATGCGGATAATAGTCTTGGACAAGCGACTGACAGTGCACTTCGTTATGTGATTGGTCATATGACTATGAATGATGTGCTGACAACGGGTCGTGCCGTGGTACGTGAAGATACATGGAAAGCCTTGAACGATATTATCAAACCTTATGATATGGGACTTGAAGTGATTGACGTGAACTTCCAATCTGCACGTCCACCAGAAGAAGTGAAAGATGCTTTCGATGATGCGATTAAAGCACAGGAAGACGAACAACGTTACATTCGTGAAGCAGAAGCTTATGCTCGCGAGAAAGAGCCAATCGCTCGTGGTGATGCACAGCGTATCGTTGAAGAAGCAACCGCTTATAAAGATCGTGTTGTGCTTGATGCGCAAGGGGAAGTGGAACGTTTACAACGTCTTTTACCTGAATTTAAAGCGGCACCTGATTTGTTAAAAGAGCGTCTTTATATTCAAACCATGGAAAAAGTCATGGCAAATACGCCGAAAGTCATGTTAGATGCAAATAATGGTAACAATTTAACCGTATTACCATTAGAACAATTAATGGGTAAAAAAGCGACTAAGCCAGTGACTACTACTTCAGAAAGTGCGGTCAGTTCTGCGCCTGTTTCAACACAGGAACGTCGTGTAGAAACACAAGTGGCTCAACCGGTTCAATCAAATGAAGGCATTCGCCAAGGGAGATTTAACTAATGCGTAAATTCTTACTTCCGATTATTGTGGTGATTGCTGCAGTGTTGTATTCCAGCGTGGTGGTTGTAACTGAAGGCACTCGTGGCATCATGTTGCGTTTTAACAAAGTACAACGTGATGCAGAAAAGAAAGTGGTTGTGTATGAACCAGGTTTGCATTTCAAATTGCCTTTAATTGATAGCATTAAAGTGCTTGATGCGCGTATTCGTACCCTTGATGGTTCAGCTACTCGTTTTGTGACAGTCGAGAAAAAAGACTTGTTGGTAGATTCCTATGTAAAATGGAAAATCAGCGATTTTGGTCGTTTCTATACTGCAACGGGTGGTGGTGATTATAACCAAGCTTCAAGCTTATTAAGCCGTAAAGTGAATGATCGTCTGCGTTCAGAAATTGGTACTCGTACAATTAAAGATATCGTTTCAGGTACGCGTGGTGAATTAATGGCGGGGGCGAAAAAAGCGCTAAATTCAGGGCAGGATAGTACCTCTGAATTAGGGATTGAAGTCGTTGATGTTCGCGTAAAACAAATCAATTTACCGGATGAAGTCTCTTCTTCGATTTACCAACGTATGCGTGCAGAACGTGATGCGGTTGCCCGTGAACACCGTTCACAAGGTAAAGAAAAAGCAGCGTTCATTCAAGCGGATGTGGATCGTAAAGTCACCTTGATCTTAGCTAATGCAAATAAAACAGCACAAGAATTACGAGGTAATGGTGATGCGGCAGCAGCGAAATTATATTCTCAAGCTTTTGCCCAAGAACCACAGTTTTATAGCTTTATTCGTAGCTTAAAAGCCTATGAAAGCAGCTTTGAAGGTTCAGATAATATGATGATTTTGAAACCTGATAGTGATTTCTTCCGCTTTATGCAAGCGCCAAAGAAATAAGCAAGAGATCATGAAAAGTAAAGTGCGGTTAGAAATAACCGCATTTTTTTATTGCTTAATTTTAGAGGAATTCTCACTTATAAGATAAAAAGGCCTTTAATGCAATCAATCGAATCCATAGCCAAAGTTAATTAAATCCATACAAAATATAAGCCAATTTTTTGGCATAATCACCTTACTTTAAGATTTACGTTTCTTTTTATGTTTATTGATCGTTTGGAGGATTATTAGATGAAAAAACTGATTATTGGCGGTGCAGCCATTGCTATCTTAGGTTATTTGGGCGTTGTGGGGTATCTACACCAATTTGATAAGAAAATGCGACCCAACTTTTAATGGAAAATCACTATACTGGCGAACAAGAAAAAGTGGCAAAAGCCTTATTTGATAATAGCTGCCAATATTGCCATAGTCCAAACGCACCTCTTCCATTTTATTCAAAATTCCCGATTGTGGGTGATGAAATGCAATCGGATATTCAAAGTGGGCTCCGTGCTTTCCGCCTAGATCGTTTACTTGAAGGCTTAAAAGATCCGAGCAAATTATCTCAAGCTGATTTAGCAAAACTACAGCGTGTGCTTGAAAATAATGAAATGCCAATTGCTAAATTCAGACATCTCCACTGGGGAAGTAAACCAGATGAGCAAGAAAAAGTGGCATTGCTTAACTGGATTCGTGAAGCACGTAAAATGTCTTTACCAAAAGAAACTCCCAATGTTGATGCAGCTCGTTTAGTGCAACCTATTCCAGACAGTATTGCGACTGATGAAGCAAAAGTTGCATTAGGTCATGATCTTTTCTTTGATGGTCGTTTATCAGGCGATGGCTCTATTCAATGTCATACTTGTCACCAATTAGACAAAGGTGGTGTAGATAGACTTGATACTTCAACAGGGATTGAAGGTAAAAAAGGTCCAATTAACGCACCAACCGTATTCAATGCTGCATTTAACTTTGTGCAATTCTGGGATGGCCGTGCAGCAGATTTAGCTGATCAAGCGAAAGGTCCTCCAACAAATCCGGTAGAAATGGGGTCGCATTCTTGGGATGACATCGTGGCACGTTTTGAAATGGATGAAGAATTTAAAAAAGAATTCTTAAAAGAATATCCACAAGTGACGAAAGAAACCTTAACTCACGCAATTGGTGAATATGAAAAAACATTAATTACGCCAAATAGTGATTTTGACCGTTATTTAAAAGGGGATAAAACAGCGTTAACCGAGCAACAAGTTCGCGGTTATGAATTATTCAAACAGTATAAATGCGATACTTGCCATACAGGTGTAGCAATGGGTGGACAATCTTATGAGTACATGGGACTCTACGGCGATTACTTTAAAGATCGTGGTACGCCATTAACTGATGCCGATGAAGGTCGCTTTGCTCAAACTAAAGATCCGTTTGATATGCATCGTTTCAAAGTGCCAACCTTGCGCAACGTCGCACTTACTGCACCGTATTTTCATGATGCCTCAGCAAAAGAATTAAAAGATGCTGTGAGTGCAATGTTGAAATATCAAAGTAATGTGAAACAGCCTGCTCAAAAAGATGTTGAAGAGATCACGTCTTTCTTAGAAAGCTTAACAGGTGAATTTAAAGGTGAAAAATTAAAATAATCCTTTGAGCGATAAATGGAAACGACCGCAAGTGCGGTCGTTTTTTTGTATATTTTAGTTAGATAAAAAATCTAAATGACTTAGTCAGAAAAGTTGAAAAGCTAAATTTTAGGTATAAAAAAAGCCGCTTACGCGACAATCTTCTTTTTAATTTAAAATGGTGCCCGAAGCCAGACTTGAACTGGCACGCCTCGAAAGGCGAGGGATTTTAAATCCCTTGTGTCTACCGATTCCACCACTCGGGCATCGAGTGATTAACTAACTGCGTGGTTATGGAGGCGTGTCCCGGAGTCGAACCGAGCTACATGGATTTGCAATCCAGTGCATAACCGCTTTGCTAACACGCC
>CAUQBI010000011.1:0-80672 GCA_963516375.1 Parahaemophilus parainfluenzae
AACTCGCGACCCCGACCTTGGCAAGGTCGTGCTCTACCAACTGAGCTATTCCCGCGTTTGCTTGTTGCCAAACAACGGGGCGTATTTTACGGATTTATCTTATTGTGTCAAATAAAATTCGTAAAAAAATTTTTTGATTGGTTAAAAATAATTCAAAAACAAAAGGTGCGATTAAAATAACCGCACCTTTTATTTAAAATTTAGTCAATTTTATAATTCAATGTTATCTAATAAACTGCCTTTTGCGGCTTTCAAGTATTGGAGCATGGACCACACTGTTAAGATTGCCGCTAAATAGAGTAGTACGATTGCCAACGTTTCCATATAAACGTTATATCGCCAGAGTAATCCACCTAAAGCCAGCATTTGAGAGGTAGTTTTTACTTTTCCTAGCCATGAAACAGCCACTTTATTACGTTCACCCAACTCAGCCATCCATTCACGTAAAGCAGAGATAATGATTTCACGTGAAATCATAATAATTGCAGGGATAGTAATCCAGAAAGAATGTTGATATTCCACAATTAATACAAGGGCAGTAATCACCATCACTTTATCAGCTACAGGATCAAGGAACGCACCAAAACGGGTTGTTTGTTTTAATTTTCGAGCAAGATAGCCATCAAACCAGTCAGTGACACCCGCGATAAAGAAAATAAGAGTGGTAATAAAAGGCGCTGAAGGGATAGGGAGATAAAACGCCAAGACGAAGAATGGAATTAAAATCACTCGGAGAATCGTCAGGAAAATGGGAATATTATATTTCATAAAAATAACCGCACTTTGGTTAAAGATAGGTTCATTTTAAAGGATCTACAAAAATAAAAAAAGCCACTTAATGTGGCTTTTTCTTAAAAATTAAAGTTTGTCAGCGTTTTGTTTCAAGTATTTAGCAACACCTTCTGGGCTGTCTTTCATACCTTCTTTGCCTTTTTCCCATTGAGCCGGGCAAACTTCACCGTGTTCTTCGTGGAATTGTAACGCATCTACCATACGTAACATTTCATCGATGTTACGACCTAATGGTAAGTCGTTTACGATTTGGTGACGAACAACACCGTTTTTGTCGATTAAGAATGAAGCACGTAATGCCACACCTTCTTCTGGATGTTCGATACCGTATGCTTTAGCGATTTCGTGTTTAACGTCAGCTGCTAATGCATATTTAACTGCACCGATACCGCCGTTTTCAGTTGGGGTATTACGCCATGCATTGTGAGTGAATTCTGAGTCGATAGATACACCAACCACTTCAACACCACGTTTTTTGAATTCTTCATAACGGTGGTCGAATGCGATTAATTCAGATGGGCAAACGAAAGTAAAGTCTAATGGGTAGAAGAATAATACGGCAGCTTTACCATTAACGTGTTTTTTGAAATTGAAGTTGTTAACGATTTCACCATTGCCTAAAACTGCAGAGGAAGTAAAATCTGGAGCTTGACGAGTTACTAATACCATAGTCATAATTCCTATATAAATGTTAATAAAAATTTTGCTAACGCAAAAACTCGGTAGTATTCTAAAAAAATTGACCGCACTTTAACAGCTGTTTTTATCTATTGAATTAATTAATATTGTCTAAGTTACAGGTGAAATATATGTCAGAACATCATACTTTATCAACCACACTGGTTCATGCCGGACGTAAAAAACGTTTTACCCAAGGGGCGGTAAACCCAGTGGTCCAACGTGCCTCTTCTTTAGTGTTTGACACTATTGCAGATAAAAAACATTGTACAAAAAATCGTTACAAGGGAGAGCTTTTCTATGGACGCCGTGGCACGTTAACACACTTTGCACTTCAAGGTTTAATGTGTGAAATGGAAGGCGGAGCGGGTTGCTATCTTTATCCTTGTGGTGCCGCAGCGGTAACCAATGCTATTTTATCATTTGTAGAAACTGGCGATCACGTTTTAATGACCGGTGCGGCTTATGAGCCAACACAAGATTTTTGCAATGTGATTTTGAAAAAAATGCATATTGATACGACCTATTATGATCCAATGATGGGTACTGATATTGCTAAACTTGTGCAGCCAAATACCAAAGTCTTATTTTTAGAATCTCCAAGTTCTTTAACGATGGAGGTGCCTGATATCCCAGCGATTGTTAAGGCGGTTCGAGCAGTGAGCCCTCAAATCGTCATTATGATCGATAATACATGGGCAGGAGGCGTACTGTTCAAAGCGTTAGAACACGGTATTGATATTTCCATTCAAGCAGGAACGAAATATTTAGTGGGGCATTCTGATATTATGATCGGTACTGCCGTAGCTAATGCACGAGCTTGGGATAAATTGCGCGAGCATTCCTATTTAATGGGACAAATGGTTGATGCCGATTCCGCTTATACGACAGCTCGTGGCATTCGCACCTTAGGTGTACGATTAAAACAACATCATGAAAGTAGTTTAAAAGTGGCCAAATGGTTAAGTGAACAACCACAAGTGAAAGCAGTTTATCATCCAGCGTTACCAAGCTGTCCAGGTCATGAAAACTTTAAACGTGATTTTACGGGGGCTAGCGGTTTATTCTCTTTTGAATTACATAAGCGTTTAAATGACGAAGAGCTTTCAGCCTTTATGGATCACTTTGAACTGTTCACGATGGCTTATTCTTGGGGCGGGTTTGAATCGCTCATTTTATGTAATCAACCAGAAGAAATTGCGAAAATTCGCCCAGGTATTGAGCGTAAATTAACGGGCTCATTAATTCGTCTGCATATTGGATTTGAAGACACGGATGAATTAATTGCCGATCTTCAAGCGGGCTTTGACCGAATCAAATAATAAAGAGGGCTGTTTATGTAAACAGCCCTTATTTACTCAATCTTTGAGTTGATTTATCATAGTCAGCATTTTTAGCAACTAGAGAAGAACAATGAAACATATTCATATTTTAGGCATCTGCGGGACCTTTATGGGCGGCGTTGCGATGATTGCCAAACAAATGGGTTATAAAGTCACAGGCTCCGATACCAATGTTTACCCACCAATGAGCACTTTTTTACAAGAGCAGGGTATTGAAATTATTCCTAATTATGATGTGGCTCAACTTAAGCCTGCACCCGATATGGTGATTGTTGGCAATGCCATGAAACGTGGTAATCCTTGCGTGGAATATGTTTTAGATAATGCCTTGCCTTATACATCCGGCCCGCAATGGTTACACGACCATTTGTTGCGTAATCGCTGGGTGTTAGCGGTTTCGGGTACACATGGTAAAACTACTACAACGGGCATGTTGACTTGGATTTTAGAACAAAATGGGCTAAAACCAGGTTTCCTAATCGGTGGTATTGCAGGAAATTTTGGTACGTCAGCTCGTTTAGGGGAAAGCGAGTTCTTCGTGATTGAAGCGGATGAGTACGATACGGCGTTCTTTGACAAACGTTCTAAATTTGTGCATTACAATCCGAAAACCTTAATTATTAACAATATTAGCTTCGATCATGCTGATATCTTTGATGATCTTCACGCTATCCAGCGTCAATTCCATCATATGATCCGAACTATTCCTTCTACAGGACGTGTTCTTTCTTTTGCTGATGAGCAGAGTGTAAAAGAAACGCTCAATATGGGTTGTTGGTCAGAACAGCAATTTATCGGTAAAGATAAGGAATGGTTTGCGGAACGTATTACTAATGATTGTTCAGAATTTGCTGTATTCCATCACGGTCAAAAAGTCGCTGAAGTGAAATGGAATATTGTTGGGCAGCACAATATGCACAATGCTTTAATGGCGATTGCAGCCGCTTACCATGCGGGCGTCAAAATTGAAGATGCATGTCATGCATTAGGCAGCTTTATCAATGCAAAACGTCGTTTAGAAGTGAAGGGCGAAGTAAACGGTATTACAGTTTATGATGACTTCGCTCACCATCCAGAAGCCATTCTGGCGACACTTACTGCGTTGCGTGACAAAGTAGGCGGTGGCGTACGTATTCTTGCCGTATTAGAGCCTCGTTCAAACACCATGAAAATGGGCGTGCATAAAGATGAAATTGCGCCAGCGCTTGGACGTGCTGATGCGGTGTTTATGCTACAACCAGATAATATTCCATGGGATGTGGCTGAAATTGCAGGACAATGTGTGCAACCAGCACATTACACGGGAAATGTTGATAAATTAGTCGATATGATTGTGGCAGAAGCAAAACCAACGGATCATATTCTTGTGATGTCAAACGGTAGCTTTGGTGGCATTCATCAAAAGATTTTAGATCGATTAAAATGATCTCAATGTAAAGTGCGGTCAAAAATGAGCGTGTTTTTGACCGCACTTTTTATTATCAAAAATAAGGAAAGTACATGGCTGATCCACATATTCAATCTCCAATGGATGTTTGGGATAAACTCACTGTCATTATTTATCGCACAGGCTTTGTCATTGCGGCGTTTAGCATCTTGGCTTTAACTTGGTATCCTCAACAGGCTCAGATTGCCGTGTTGATTGCGGCAACTTGTTGTGCATCATCCCTTCATATTTATTTAAAGCATTTCCGCTTAACATTTCAATTTGCCACGTGGATTGCACTTTTATGTGCGCTTTTAGGTTGGCATGAATTAGCGTTAGGTGGTGCCTTGGTCACACTGGGCGGTTTATCTTTTAAAGAATACTTCTGTTTTAGAGTACCGCTATTAAATTTACAACCTGCATTTGTAGCCGCACTTTGGTTTGCTTGGGTATTTGAAGGAGGTTGGATAGCCCGAATTCTATCGTTGATTGTCGGCGGATTATTATTGATTCTTGCAGTTCAAAAATGGCGAATGCCATTGCACTTTGATATTGGCGATAAGACAAAATATCAAATCTAATAAGATTGATAGATAAAGGCATAATGTTTCCCGACATTGTGCCTTTTTATTTCGATTAAATTTACCTTTATTTAAAAACGAAAAAAGCACCGAAATTTCGGTGCTTTGTAATTTGGTTGCGGGGGCCGGATTTGAACCGACGGCCTTCGGGTTATGAGCCCGACGAGCTACCAAGCTGCTCCACCCCGCGTCTGATGGCGCGTAATATACTCGTTTCAAAAATTATTGCAAGATTTAAACTGAATTTGACTTTCTGTTTGTTAAGAAAATAAACAATGTGAATATTAATTAATCATTTTATGAAATAGTGCTAGTCCTAAAAGGGAATTTTTGATAGCGTATGCAACTTTGTATCAGTTAGTTTAATTTAGGAAAATAAGAATGAAATTTCGTCAAAATCTCGCCGTAAAAATTCTTTCTGTGATAGCGGCTGTTTCAGTACTTGCATCATGTGGATCGGCACCAAGTAAAGTCTCTTCAAAAAATAATTCTAGCTTGCCGCGAACAGCAACGGGTGATGATCCACAAAAATTTGGAGCAAAGTATAGTGGACGTACTTATCAACAAGCTATTTTAAGTCCAGTAGCTTCCGTGGAGAACAAAGGTGCGGTCGTTAACCAAGGTGATTTTTTAACGCAGTTGACGAATGTTCGTGATTATTCAAATTCATTAACAAATCGCTTTGCGGCGAATTATGGCAAAATCACTAACTGGGTGCTTGCAGGAGCAAATGTAAATGAATTAGCACAATACGGCATTAATCCTCAGATTATGAAAGGTTTTGATGGTTATCAAAACGTGTTGATGACAGGTTATTATTCGCCAGTGATTCATGCACGCCGTACTGCACAAGGTCAATATCAACATCCAATTTATGCAATGCCAAGCTATAAACGTTATAGCCGTGCAGAAATTTATAATGGTGCATTGGCAGGACAAGGCTTAGAGCTCGCTTACAGTGATTCAATGATGGATAACTTCCTATTAGGCGTACAGGGGAGTGGCTATGTTGATTACGGTGATGGCAATTTAAATTATTTAGCCTATGCGGGTCAAAATGGCTATAAATATCAAGCGGTTGGTCGTTTGTTAGTTGAAGATGGTGAAATTCCAAAAGAAAAAATGTCTATTCAAGCGATTCGTGAATGGGGGAAAGCAAACCCATCTCGAGTACGAGAATTGTTAGAACGTAATCCATCTTATGTTTTCTTTAAAAACGATCCAACAGGAGAAGTGAAAGGTTCTGCAGGCGTGCCTTTAGTGCCTATGGCAGCCGTTGCTTCTGACCGTAATGTAATTCCTTCAGGAACCGTATTATTGGTTGAAGTACCGGATATTGATAATGAGGGTAACTGGATGGGCACACACAAATTACACTTAATGGTGGCACTTGATGTGGGCGGTGCGGTAAATGGTCACCACTTTGACTTATACCGTGGTATTGGCGATCAAGCGGGTCATATTGCGGGGTTATCAAAACACTATGGACGCGTTTGGGTACTACAATAATGGCTCGAGTCGATAACTACGAACAACGTTTTGGCGGCATTGGTCGCCTTTACACACCAGAAGGCTTGGCGCGTTTACGTCAGGCTCATGTGTGCGTCATTGGTATTGGCGGCGTAGGTTCGTGGGTGGTGGAGGCACTTGCGCGAAGTGGCGTAGGGCAGATCACCATGATTGATATGGATGATATTTGTGTCACCAATATTAATCGTCAACTTCCTGCATTAAGCGGCAATATTGGCAAGCTTAAAACGGAAGTGATGGCAGAGCGCGTTAAGCTGATTAATCCAGAATGCGTGGTGAATATTATCGATGATTTCATTTCACCGGATAATCAAGCCGAATACTTAGATCATGGCTATGATTATGTCATTGATGCCATTGATAGCGTGAAAACGAAAGCCGCGATGATTGCTTATTGCAAACGTAATAAAATCAAGATTATTACCATTGGTGGCGCAGGTGGTCAGACAGATCCTTCGAAAATTCAAATTGCCGATTTAAGCAAAACGATTCAAGATCCATTATTGGCAAAAGTGCGGTCAGTTTTACGTAAGGATTTTAATTTTACCCAAAATCCACAACGTAAATTTGCAGTTGATGCGGTGTTTTCCAGCCAACCTCTGATTTTCCCTAAAATGAGCGAGGGCTGTGAAGTATCCGCCACCATGAATTGTGCAAATGGTTTTGGTGCAGCAACCATGATAACCGCAACCTTCGGCTTTTTTGCAGTTTCTAGGGTAATCGATAAGTTATTAAAATAAAGAAATGAAGCAACGTGAAAACGTTGCTTTTTCTTTATGAATGAAAGTATTTAACAAGATGAAGAAATATCACTTCATTTTTTTATTTGGAATGTTGCAATTTTATCAAAAAGGCGTAGTCTATGTTGGCTTTGAGAATAATTCCCAATAAAAGTAAGGAAACAAACATGAAACAAGTATTAAAAATGAGTGCAATTTCTACCGCACTTTTAACCCTTCCAATGATAGCAAATGCAGATGTACTGGCATCCGTGAAACCACTCGGTTTTATTACATCGTCGATTGCAAACGGTGTAACAGATACACAGGTTTTAGTACCAGCAGGTGCTTCTCCACATGATTACAGCTTAAAACTTTCAGATGTGCAAAAAGTGAAATCTGCAGATTTAGTGCTTTGGGTTGGTGAAGATATTGACGCTTTCTTAGCAAAACCGATTAGCCAAATTGATAGTAAAAAAGTCATCAATATTTCTGATATTCCAGAAATTAAACCGCTTTTAAGCAAAGTACATCATGAACATTACCATGAAGGCGATGAACACGAGCACGGTCATGATCATGATCATAAACATGGACACGATCATAAGCACGAACATGATCATGAGCATCATCACCACGATGTGGATGAAAATGGATTAAGCGTGAACTGGCATTTATGGTATTCACCAGCCATCAGCCAAATTGTGGCACAGAAAGTCGCGGATAAATTAACAGAACAACACCCAGATAAAAAAGAGCTCATTGCGAAAAACTTAGCCGATTTTAACCGCACTTTGACTGAGCAAAGCGATAAAATCAAAGCACAATTAGCTCCACTCAAAGATAAAGGCTTCTTTGTGTTCCATGATGCTTATAGCTATTTCAATGATGCGTATGGTTTAAATCAAACCGGTTATTTCACCATTAATCCATTAGTGGCACCAGGTGCAAAAACCATTGCTCACATCAAAGAAGAGATTGAAGAACACCATGTGAACTGTCTTTTTGCTGAGCCTCAATTCACACCAAAAGTGATTGATTCGCTTGCACAAAGTACAAAAGTTAATGTTGGTCGTTTAGATCCTATTGGCGATAATGTACAGCTTGGTCCAAATTCTTATGCGAATTTCCTTCAAGCCACCGCTGATAGCTATGCACAATGTTTAAGTAAATAATTAAAATCTCCCCCTCGCCCCCTCTTTACAAAAGAGGGGGAATATTCTTGAAATATCCCCAAATTTAACCGCACTTTCGTGCTATAATCCGCCCAATTTTTCCCTATCGAGAAAACGCATGAAACAATTATTTGCCACAACTGCCCGTGGTTTTGAAGAACTCTTAAAAGTCGAACTGACAGAGCTTGGTGCAACGGAATGTAAAATTGCACAAGGCGGCGTACATTTTCAGGCTGATGATGAAATACTTTATCGCAGCTTATTATGGTCACGTTTAGCTTCACGTATTTTGTTACCTATTGTAAATGGCAAGATATATAGTGATTTAGACTTGTATTCAATTGTGACAGGGCTGGATTGGTTAAGTTATTTTGATGAGAAATCCACATTTTTTGTCGATTTTAACGGGACAAACCAAGAAATTCGTCACACTCAATTTGGTGCGATGCGTGTGAAAGATGCCATTGTGGATTATTTTGAACGTCAAGGGAAAGCGCGTCCAAATGTGGATAAAGACTATCCAGATGTGCGAATTCATGTTTATTTGAATAAAGAAGAGCTCGTCGTTTCACTCGATTTAAGTGGAGAAGCATTACATTTACGTGGTTATCGTGAAGATACAGGGCAAGCGCCTTTACGTGAAACCTTGGCCGCTGCGATAGTGCTTCGTTCAGGTTGGAAAAAAGGGACACCATTAGTGGATCCAATGTGCGGTTCGGGCACCTTGCTAATTGAAGCCGCGCAGATGGAAGCACAAATTGCGCCGCAATTACATCGTTTACATTGGGGCTTTGATTGCTGGAAAGGGCATAATCAAGATGCTTGGGATAAAGTGAAAGCAGAGGCGGTACAGCAAGCTGAAACTTATTTTAATCAAAATCCAAAACCGCATTTTTATGGTTTCGATCTCGATCATCGCGTACTGAAAAAAGCGCAAAAGAATGCACAAAATGCAGGCGTAGCACACTTAATTCAGTGGAAACAAGGTGATGTCGCCGCATTAAAAAATCCAAGTCCAGATGAAGTGGGAACGGTGATTTGTAACCCGCCTTATGGTGAGCGTTTAGGCACAACGCCTGCTTTGATTGCACTATATTCAGTCTTTGGACAACGTCTTAAAAATGAATTTGGTGGTTGGAATGCGTCGATTTTCAGTAGTGAATCTACGCTGCTTGATTGCTTGCGTATGCGTTCTCATCGTCAATTTAAAGCGAAAAATGGTCCATTAGATTGTGTTCAGAAGAATTATCAAATTTCAGAACGCAAAGAAAGTGCGGCTGAAAATCCGCTTGAATTTGACCGCACTTCAACAGTAGCGGTAGATTTTGCGAATCGCTTACAGAAAAATATCAAGAAAATTGAAAAATGGGCGAAACAGCAAGGCCTTGATGCCTATCGTTTATATGATGCCGATTTACCGGAATATAACGTGGCGGTTGATCGCTATGGTGATCATATCGTGGTTCAAGAGTATGCCGCACCGAAAAATATTGATGAAAATAAAGCCCGTCAACGTTTATTGGATGCCGTGACTGCAACCTTGCAAGTCACCGGTATTGAAACCAATAAACTGATTTTGAAAGTGCGTCAAAAACAAAAAGGCACGAATCAATATGAAAAATTGGCCAATAAAGGCGAATATTTCTATGTGAATGAATACGGTGCACGGCTTTGGGTGAATTTAACGGATTACTTGGATACAGGATTATTTTTGGATCATCGCTTAACCCGTAAAATGGTTGGTGAAATGGCAAAAGGTAAAGATTTCCTCAATCTTTTCGCCTATACCGGTTCCGCAACAGTGCATGCAGCATTAGGTGGGGCAAAATCGACGACGACTGTGGATATGTCTAACACCTATTTAAACTGGGCAGAGCAAAACCTGATTTTAAATGATATTGAAGGCAAGCAGCACAAGCTCATTCAGGCAGATTGTTTGCAGTGGTTAGAGAAATGTGATCGTCAGTTTGATTTGATTTTCGTGGATCCGCCAACATTCTCGAATTCTAAACGTATGGAAGACAGTTGGGATGTACAACGTGACCACATCAAATTAATGCGTAATCTTAAGCATATTTTACGTCCTAACGGCACCATCGTATTCTCGAATAATAAACGAGGTTTTAAAATGGATTTTGAGGCGTTAGATGAATTGGGATTAAGTGCGGTCGAAATTTCAGCGAAAACCTTACCGCTTGATTTTGAGCGTAATAAACAAATCCATAATTGCTGGATAGTGACAATGAAAGCCTAATAAAAAGCCCGATAATAATTTATCGGGCTTTTTTGTTATTCAACTTCTTTTTGTTTTTCGGCTTCAGAATCATCATGAAGAAGGGTTTCAACGGCGGCTTCCTCATTGATATCATCTTCTTTTTCTAAGATTTCAGCCGTTTCTTCATTTAATGCTTCAGCATCAGAATGTGGTTTGATGAAGGGTTTAGGCATCCAATATTTTCGGATGATGTCCGTTGAGAAACCATGTAAAACTTCTTCATTCAAGCGTTCTTGATCTAAGTAACGAACTTCTGCAATGACCTCATCAGCTTCAATTTTATTGATACCTAATTGCATTAATGTTGCATGGCTGAGCGTAAGTGCAGATTCAAAGGTTTCACGTACAATAAAGTCTACGTCTCGTTTAATCAGGCTTACTGTTGTTTTACGGTCATAAGTTCGCGCCAAAATAGGGAGTTTAGGATAAGCATCTTTCAAATTCTGAACAATGCTTTCAATACGATCTGTATCGTTAATCCCGATAACGACACATTTGGCTTTTTCGATACCGGCAGCACGTAACACATCAAGACGAATACCATCACCGTAATAAACTTTAAAACCAAATTTGGCTGCCGCACGGATGTTTTCGATGTTACGGTCAATCACCGATACGTTAATGCCGCGAACAAGAAGCGATTGACAGACGATTTGGCTGAAACGACCAAAACCAATCACGAGTACGCTATCTTCTAAATCCACAATAGGATCAAGATCGCTGGTATCCACTTTTTCCTCTTGATTTGTTGATTTACGTTGGTTGATTTTACGCATCAATAAACCAATCAATGGGGAGAATAGCATTGAAATAATGACAGCTGCAGTAAAAGTTGCATTTTGATCTTTTGTCATCACACCCGCCGTAGTCGCCGCAGAGAAGAGTACGAATGCAAATTCACCACCATGTGCCATGATAGTCATTCGCCCAACGGATTCTTTTCGGCCAAGTTTCGTAATACGTGCAACGGTGTAAACCGCTAAGGCTTTGCCGATAATATAAAGGCACACGATACCTAATAACCAAAGTGCATTGTCAAACACTAAAGTTAAATCAAGTGACATTCCTACGCCCATAAAGAAGAGACCGAGCAATAGACCACGGAATGGTTCAATATCCGCTTCGAGTTGGTGACGGAATGCCGATTCTGAAAGCATCACACCTGCGACGAATGCGCCCATCGCCATTGAAAGCCCGCTCGCTTCCATGGCTAATGCTGCGCCTAATACCACAAGCAAGGCGGCTGCAGTCATCATTTCACGAATGTGAGCTTTTGAAATTAAGCGGAAAATAGGGTTCATTAACCATTTACCCGCAACCACTAAACCGACAACGGCACCGAGTGCAATAGCAATGGATGTCCAGTTGGTTTGATGTTCAATGTGTTTGGTTTCAGGCGTTAAAAAGGCGATAGAAGCCAATAATGGAACAATGGATAAATCTTCAAAAATTAAGGTAGAAATCACCCGTTGGCCTTTTGGCGTGTTCGTAATTCCACGTTCTTCTAATACCTGCATGACAATCGCGGTAGAAGAAAGGGTAAAGCCCATCCCCGCAATAAACGCCACTTCTTTAGGAAGATGTAAAATATAGATACCGGCAAAGGTAAGCAGTGCACCACATAGCCCGACTTGTAGAAAACCTCGTCCGAAGATTGCTTTTCTCATTGCCCATAAGCGTTCTGGATGCATCTCTAAACCGATGATGAATAAGAACATCACCACGCCCAGTTCAGCCATATGCAGAACCGATTCTGCATCTTTTACTACGCCGAACACCGAAGGACCAATTAAACATCCCGCCACTAAATAACCTAATACGCTACCTAAGCCAATACGTTTAAAAAGTGGCACGATAGTGACACTGGTAGCAAGTAGAACAACAGTTTTAATTAATTCAGGGCTGACGGCATTCGACATAGGGCAAAAAAACCTTAGTAAAAACAGGGAGTATGAGAAGAAAGTTCTCTTGTATTCTAGCCTTTTTTAGGTAAATAAAAAACACAGAAAAGCAAGAAATTGGTATAATTTACAAAAACTTTACATGCCAAAAAATGGTCATCTTTCTGACCGCACTTTAGAGGTCTTATGTCATTACAATTCAATATGATAGCGTTATTATTGGTTCTCTTAATCGTTTTAGGCTTAATGAGTCAAAATAGCGCAATCACCATCTCCGCTGCAGTGCTATTAATCATGCAGCAAACTTTATTATCCAAATACATTCCCATACTTGAACAATACGGGATAAAAATTGGGATCATTATTTTAACGATTGGTGTGCTTGCGCCGTTAGTCTCAGGAAAAATCCAACTGCCCGATCTCAGTTCATTTTTAAACTGGAAAATGGGTGTCTCTATTTTAATTGGGGCATTAGTGGCATGGCTTGCAGGGAAAGGGGTGCCATTAATGGGAGAACAACCTGTTTTAGTCACTGGATTATTAATTGGTACGATTATTGGGGTTTCTTTCTTAGGCGGCATTCCTGTAGGACCACTTATCGCCGCAGGGATTTTAGCGCTATTACTAGGAAAATTTTAAATGAAAAACAAATGGTTATTTATCGCTGGATTGAGCGGTTTTTTATGTGTGGCGATTGGCGCTTTTGCCGCCCACGGATTAAGCAAAGTTTTAGAGCCTAAAGAGTTAGCCTGGATTGAAACCGGTGTGAAATATCAAATGTTCCACACTATTGCGATTTTAGCGATTGGCATTTTGCAATTATGCCGTGAATCATTGATTGCAAACAAAATAGTTAATCTTGCTGCAGGGACTTGGGCGTACGGTATTCTGCTCTTTAGCGGTAGCCTTTATGCACTTGCACTTGGTGCGGGCAAATTTCTCGTTTGGGTGACACCGATTGGTGGAACGTTATTTTTAATTGGTTGGCTTTGCTTGGCTTACAGTGGTTTTAAAAGTAAATAAGATATGAAGAATAAATCAGTCAGACGTGAATTAAACCCGATACAACAATCTCTCTTTTCGAAACTCAAGGATATCATGCTGGTGGATCAACGTCGTTTATCTGCCCGCATTCATGGTATTGGAAAAATTAAAAGCCAAGAGGCTCAACAAGCCGTTGCCGCAGAAATCCAGCTACAGATTGAACAGGCTCAATTACGTGTAGAAAATCGTAAAAGTGCGGTCAAAAATCCGATTGTTTTTCCAGAGAGTTTGCCCGTTAGCCAACGCAAAGCAGAAATTCAAAAACTGCTTTCTGAACATCAGGTCATTGTGGTGGCAGGGGAAACCGGTTCAGGTAAAACCACCCAATTGCCAAAAATGTGTTTGGAATTAGGTTTCGGCAATTTAGGCATGATTGGTCATACTCAGCCTCGCCGTATTGCCGCTCGTTCGGTGGCTGCACGTATTGCGGAAGAACTGGAAACGGAGCTTGGTGGTTTAGTTGGTTATAAGGTTCGTTTTAACGATCAAATCAGTGATGATACGCAAGTCAAGTTGATGACCGATGGGATCCTATTAGCAGAAATTCAAAACGATCGTTTCCTCAATCAATATTCTTGTTTGATTATTGACGAAGCCCACGAACGTAGCCTGAACAACGATTTTATTCTCGGTTATCTGAAACAATTACTGCCACGTCGTCGTGATTTAAAACTTATCATCACTTCTGCGACCATTGATGTGGAACGTTTTTCCAAACATTTTAACAATGCCCCGATTATCGAAGTCTCAGGCAGAACCTATCCTGTTGAAGTGCGTTATCGTCCCGTAGTGGAAGAAGACGATCAAGATCAGCTACAAGGCATTCTTAATGCGGTGGATGAACTGCAAGCGGAAGGTCGGGGCGATATCTTGATCTTTATGAACGGTGAGCGTGAAATTCGCGATACCGCCGAAGCTTTACAAAAACAAAATCTAAAACACACGGAAATTCTACCGCTCTTTGCTCGCTTGTCTGCGCAAGAACAAAATAAAATTTTCCATCCTAGCGGATTAAATCGCATCGTGTTGGCGACCAACGTCGCAGAAACCTCATTGACTGTGCCGGGCATTAAATATGTAATTGACCCAGGTACAGCGCGCATTTCCCGTTATAGCTATCGTACCAAAGTACAACGTTTACCGATTGAACCCATTTCACAGGCTTCTGCGAATCAGCGTAAAGGTCGTTGTGGTCGTGTAAGTGAAGGGATTTGTATTCGTTTATATTCGGAAGAGGATTTTAATTCTCGTCCAGAGTTTACCGATCCTGAAATTCTGCGCACCAATTTAGCCTCCGTTATTTTGCAAATGACAGCATTGGGCTTGGATGATATTGAAGCTTTCCCATTTGTTGATGCGCCGGATAAACGCCATATTCAAGATGGGATAAAACTGTTGGAAGAATTGGGTGCGTTTGAACTGGTTCGCACAAAATCAGGTGAGAAACGTCAATTAACGGCAGTAGGCCGTCAATTATCTCAACTCCCAGTGGATCCTCGTTTAGCGAAGATGTTGCTGAGCGCCGTCTCTCAAGGTGCGTTGCATGAAGTGATGATTATTGTCGCCGCATTATCCATTCAAGATCCTCGCGAGCGCCCACAAGAAAAACAGCAAGCTTCCGATGAAAAACATCGTCGTTTTGCTGATAAGAAATCAGATTTCTTGGCTTTCCTCAATCTTTGGCGTTATCTACAAGAACAACAAAAAGAATTGAGCAAAAACCAATTCCGTCGTCAATGCCAAAAGGATTTCTTAAATTATTTACGTATTCGTGAATGGCAAGATATTTATCATCAAATTCGCTTAACCGTGCGTGAAATGGGGTTGCCGATTAATTCCGAAAAAGCAGAATATCAGCAAATTCATACCGCACTTTTAAGCGGTTTGCTTTCTCATATCGGCTTAAAAGAAGCGGAAAAACAACAATATCTTGGCGCACGTAATGCCCATTTTGCAATTTTCCCCAATTCTGTGCTTTTCAAAAAACAACCGAAATGGGTGATTGCCGCAGAGTTAGTGGAAACCTCCAAACTTTGGGGGCGCATGGTGGCAGAAATCGAGCCGGAATGGATTGAGTCACTTGCTGAGCATTTAATTAAAAAATCCTATTCCGAACCACGTTGGTCGAAATCTCGTGGGGCAGTGATTGCAGATGAAAAAGTCACGCTTTATGGTGTGCCGATTGTGGCTGCAAGGCCAGTGAATTACGGTGCTATTGATCCAACGGTAAGCCGCGAGATCTTTATTCAATCTGCCTTAGTGGAAGGGGATTGGCATACCAAACATAAATTCTTCAAAGAAAATCAACGACTCGTTCGAGAAGTAGAGGAGTTGGAGCACAAAAGCCGCCGCCGCGATATTTTGGTGGATGACCGTACGCTTTTTGAATTTTACGATCAGCGTATTGGTACGGAAGTGGTTTCCCAAAAACATTTTGATACCTGGTGGAAAAAGACGCAGCAAAAAGATCCTGAATTGCTTAATTTTGAACGTTCATTCTTGATTAATGATGATGCGGAACAAGTGAGCAAGCTGGATTTTCCGAATTTTTGGCATCAAGGTAATTTAAAACTCAAATTAACTTATCAATTTGAACCAGGCACCGATGCGGACGGGGTGACCGTGCATATTCCGTTGCCGTTGCTCAACCAAGTGGAAATGACAGGCTTTGACTGGCAAATTCCAGGCTTGCGTGAAGAATTGGTGATTGCGCTGATTAAATCTCTGCCGAAATCTTATCGTCGTAACTTCGTGCCTGCACCTAATTATGCTCAAGCTTTTTTAAGTCGTGCCGTGCCGTTGGAAAAACCGTTATTGGATACGTTGATTTATGAATTACGTCGTATGACGGGCGTTACCGTAGAAGCGGAACATTGGAATTGGGAACAAATTCCAAGCCATTTGAAAATGACGTTCCGTGTGGTGGATGAAAATGGCAAGAAAATTGCCGAATCCATGAATTTGGATGAGCTGAAATTCAACTTAAAAGATCGTGTGCAGGAAAGCATTTCTGCTGTGGCAGATGACGGCATTGAGCAAAGCGGGCTACATATTTGGAGCTTTGCAGATTTACCACAATGTTACGAACAAAAACAACGCGGTTTCAGCGTCAAAGCGTTCCCAGCCATTGTGGATGAAAAAGATGCGGTGGGTATTAAACTGTTTGAAACAGAGTTTGAGCAAGCAGTGGCGATGCAAGAAGGTTTGCGTCGATTGTTGCTACTCAATGTACCATCACCGATTAAATATCTGCATGAAAAATTGCCGAATAAAGCCAAATTGGGGCTGTATTTTACCCCGTTCGGTCGTGTGTTGGATTTGATTGACGACTGTATTGCTTGTGCGGTGGATAAACTGATTGCCGATTTTGGCGGGTTTGTATGGGATGAAGCAGGCTTTGAAAAATTACGTGATTTCGTTCGAGAAAACCTTAACGAAGTGACCGTGGATATTGCGCAGAAAGTAGAACAAATCCTATCTCTCAATCACGCCTTAAACCAACGTTTAAAAGGCAAAATGGATTTTACTATGGCCTTTGCCTTTTCCGATATTAAGGCACAGTTAGGCGGATTGATTTATCCAGGTTTTGTGCAAAAGAGCGGTTATGATCGCCTACCGGATTTACAGCGCTATCTACAAGCCGTTGATAAACGTATTGATAAACTCGCTCAAGATGTGAATCGTGATCGTGCCGCGATGCTACGCGTGGAACAAGTGCAACAGGCTTACCAACAATTACTGGCTAAACTGCCGAAATCTAAACCAATTTCCGATGAAATTGCAGAAATTCGCTATATGATTGAGGAATTGCGCGTGAGTTTATTTGCGCAGCAGTTAGGCACGAAGTATCAGGTATCGGATAAGCGGATTTTGAATTTGATTAATGAAATGTAACTAAAACCATCTGAAGAATAATATGCAGATAAATTCTAAAGACATTAAATTTGCATTAAATAACTGGGCAAAATATATCATGGATACAAGGAATGTTAGTTATTCCTTGGATAGTCGCATTCCTATTTTTATTCAGTATTTGAATTATCGTTCAAAGATTGTTTTTCCTAAGCCAAGAAAAGTTACTTTTTCAAAATTATTTGAACAACAAGCTAACCAACATAGTAATAAAATTGCCATATCTAAATTAAAGATAGCTTTTGAAGAAGGAAAAGATGTCAATGCTTATTTAAGTAAAGACTCGTTAAATGCATCAAAGTTTGATGGCTTACTAGATTACTATGGGGTTAAGCATTTTCATCTAGGAGAATCCATAGAAAATGGTTTTGTGAAAAGAACCAAAGATCTTGCTTTAGTATTTGTTAATAATGATGAGGCATTCTTTTTGGCAATAAAACCTCATGGAATGGATGCTTGGCATAATCCAGATGTACTGGAAATCTTAGATAGTGAAAAGCCAGAGTTGATTAGGCATGCTAAGGTCCAAGGGAAAACTAATATGATATATGCTAGTGAGTATTTTGAAGATATGAAGGGATGTCGTAAGCTTAATATTAATACTTTTATTCCTATACAAGATAGTTTCTTTTTCCCTTTAGGTGGTGGACGAACTGTTGCTGGTTGTAATGCTGAACATGTTGTAGCTATGGATATTATTGTAGAGTATTTAGAAGAATATTTTAGAGTATTAAATGGAATTATCTCGCTTGAAAAAATTCGTACGGAGTTTATTTTTGGATGTTTAAAAGAATTTAAAATTGATAGAATTTATTTATCAGAATCTAAGTTAGATATGAAAGATATACATGTTGATAAGTTTAGACTAAAAATTATAGCAAGTAAGAATAAAGTGATTTATAAGGAGTTAAGTTTTAGTGTTATTTAGGGCTTATTAACGAGAAACAATTCCTAGATAGAGTCGCATTATCTATTTTAAAAAGACAGCTTTTTTTTCAAACATTTCCAATCTCAAAAACTCAACCAAAACCAACCGCACTTTCTCCCAAACTCTTTTTGTGATCTATCTCAAATTTTCGTATTGAACTGATTTACAACTCTCAATTCAATCGCTATCTTGCTGATATTATTTTAATAAAGAGGTAAATTATGGATCTGATTATAGGTTTGATTGCCATTGTTTTGGTGGCATATTATATCGTGAAAGGCTATTCAGCGACCGGCGTGTTGATGTTCGGTGGTTTGGTCTTGTTATTCATTTCAGTGCTGATGGGACATTCGATTTTACCGGAAGGCGTGAAAAGCACCGGTTCCACCTATTTTGATATTTTAGAATATGTGAAATATCTACTCGGTAATCGTGGCGGCGGTTTAGGCTTGATGATCATGGTGTTATGTGGTTTCTCCGTGTACATGACTCATCTTGGCGCGAACGATGTGGTGGTGAAATTGGTGTCAAAACCACTGAAAAATATCCGTTCACCTTATATTTTAATGGTATTTGCTTATTTCCTTGCATGTTTAATGTCTTTTGCTGTGTCATCTGCAACAGGTTTAGGTGTGTTATTAATGGCGACATTATTCCCTGTCATGGTAAACGTGGGGATTTCACGTGGGGCTGCAGCGGCAATTTGTGCATCGCCAATTTCTATTATCCTTTCTCCAACATCGGGCGACGTGGTACTTTCTGCTGAAATTTCAAAAATTCCTTTAGGTGAGTTTGCCTTTGGCACTGCATTGCCGGTTTCGATTTTTGCGATTTTAGGGATTGCCGTAGCGCACTTCTTCTGGCAGCGTTATTTAGATAAAAAAGAAGGCGTGCAAGTAGAACGTTTGAATGCAGATGAAATTAAAACCACTGCACCAAACTACTATGCAATTTTGCCATTATTACCCATTATTGGCGTGTTGATTTTTGACGGTAAATGGGGCTTACCAAATTTACACATCGTTACTGTGATGGTGCTTTGTTTTATCATTACTGCTACGGTAGATTTCTTACGTAGCTTTAACGCAAAACAAACTTTCGATAATCTCATTGTGGCATATCGAGGTATGGCAGATGCCTTTGCGGGCGTAGTGATGCTTTTAGTGGCGGCAGGTGTATTTGCACAAAGTTTAAGTACAATCGGCTTTATCACTAATTTAATCGATTCAGCACAATCGTTTGGCGGTTCAGCCTTCTTTATGATGTTAGTGCTTGCGGTGATTACCATTTTAGCCACCATGGCAACAGGTTCTGGTAACGCGGCGTTCTATGCTTTTGCAGAATTAATTCCAAAATTAGCAACACAAATGGGCGTCAACCCAGCGTTCTTAACCATTCCAATGTTACAAGCCTCTAACTTAGGTCGTGGTTTATCACCGGTTTCCGGTGTGGTTGTGGCGGTATCCGGTATGGGAAAAATCTCACCATTTGAAATCGTAAAACGTATGTCTGTCCCAATGTTGGTTGGTTTTATTTGTGTGATTATCGGCACAGAAATCTTTGTTTCTGTTGCCGCCTAATTGATAGGTAAAAAAGAAGGGCTGATAGTGAATATCAGCCCTTTTGTTTTGAGTTAAGTGCGGTCAATTTTCTCGCTGTTTTTGATTTTATGCATTTGATGATTTTCAAAGGCTTTCACCAAATTGGCGACTTTTTCGCCTTCCGGTAAAACCAAATCTTGTGCGATATCATAAAGCGGCACAATCACAAATTCACGGTTTTTCATATCGTAATGAGGCACCGTTAAGCGTTCATTTTGAATGATTTGATCACCATAAAGCAGAATGTCCAAATCCAGTGTACGTTCACCCCAACGACGTAAACGTACTCGACCTTGTTCGTTTTCGATACGTTGCAATTCATCGAGTAAAGCTAAAGGTGGGCGAGTGGTTTCGATCATCGCCACTGCATTTACATAATCCGGTTGATCCTGCGGGCCTAATGGTTTGCTTTGGTAAAATCCGCTCACCGATTTTAATTCGGTATTAGGTAGCGCAGAGATTGCCTCTAATGCCGAATTTAATTGTTCTGTAGGCGTATTTAAATTGCTGCCAAGGGCAATATAAACTTGAACCATTAGTTAGCCGCCTTAGGTTTACGTCTGCGGTAATATTTTTTCTTCGGTGCAGGATGCAATTTTTGTTGCTCTTGAACCAATTGGCGACGTTGTTCTTGATTGCTCAGTTGGTACTCGTGCCACCATTTTGCGAGTTCAACGGTTTCACCGCCTTCCACTTCAGCACGCATTGCCAATAAATCAAAGGCTGCACGGAATTTTTGATGTTCCATAGTACGAGCAGGGTGAGAACCAGTGCGTTTAAGCAATTGTAATTGCAACATCCAAATATCACGAATGACAGAGGTGTGACGACGAGGTGCGGCTAATGATCGGCATAATTGATCAAGCACTTCATTTCCCGCAAGGGCATAAGCATCATGATTGTTTAAACCACCTTCATTTTTCAACACATCCACTTTTTCACGCAATGGATACCAGAAGAATGCCGCAAATAAAAAGGCAGGATTGATACGCAATTTATCGGCAATACGTTCATCAGTTGAATTTAACGAAGTTAAAATCATGCGCTCCGCAAGGCTGTCTTCTTTTTCGGTAAAATAAGGCGTTAAGCTTGGGAAAAGCTGTTCAAATAAGCCATATTGGCGAAGTAATTTATAGGTTTTTACACCATTGCCAGACTGCAATAATTTTAAGCTCTCATCGAATAAACGCGCCGGTGGAATATTTTTCAGCAATGGTGCAAGCTCACGAATGGGCTGTTCACTTGGTTTTTCCAAGAACATATCCAATTTCGCCATAAAGCGCACAGAGCGTAGCATACGCACAGGATCTTCTTGATAACGAGTCACGGGATCGCCAATCAGACGTAATTTACCGTTTTTCAGGTCATCAATTCCGTTGAAGTAATCACGCAACGTATTATCTTGCGGATTGTAGTAAAGGGCGTTTACGGTAAAGTCACGACGCTCCGCATCTTGTTCAATGGTGCCGTACACGTTATCACGTAATAACATCCCTTCATCACTTTGTTTCGCTTGATTTTCGCTGCGCGCATCCGAATGGCTCGCACGGAATGTGGCCACTTCGATCACATCGCGACCAAACATAATATGCGCAAGGCGGAAACGACGACCAACTAAACGGCATTGACGTTGGAATACCGCTTGAATTTGGTCGGGACGTGCATTTGTTGCCACATCAAAATCTTTTGGATGTTTACCCAACAATAAATCACGCAAACAACCACCCACGATATAAGCGTCATAACCTTGACGTTGCAATTTTTCTACCACGGTAATGGCATTACGGCTAAACATACGTGGGTTAATACCAAAATGAGAGGCTTTAACGATATGTTTGTCGTGACGATGCGTTTGGGTGTTGGCTTTTTTGTGGCGAGAAGAGGACGGGGCGATCTTGGGTTGTGAACGCTCTGTTTTTGAAACGTTTGGTTTTTCAGTTTTGGGCGCCGTTTTTGGGACAGGCGAATTTATATTGGTTTCAGTTTCTTTTTTAGTTTTTTTACCAAATAAATTTTTTATATAAGTAAGAATAATTTACTCCATTCTCTATGTTAAATGCGCATTTGATAAAAACACGAAAAGTGCGGTTGTTTTTGACCGCACTTTTTCATTTGGTTATTTGAATCAATTAACCTGCGACTTGTTTTTCACGAATTTCAGCAAGGGTTTTGCAATCGATACAAAGATCAGCAGTAGGGCGAGCTTCTAAGCGACGAATGCCAATTTCTTCCCCACAAGAATCGCAATAACCGAAATCATCGGTGTCCAATTTTTTCAATGTATATTCAATCTTTTTCATTAATTTACGCTCGCGATCGCGATTACGTAATTCAAGACTGAATTCTTCTTCTTGGGTCGCACGGTCTGCTGGATCAGGGAAGTTTGAAGCTTCATCTTGCATATGAGCAACAGTTCTTGATGCTTCTTCCACAATTTGCTCATGCCATGCAGTTAAAATTTTTCTGAAATGAAGAATTTGATCTTCATTCATGTATTCTTCACCTTTCTTTGGTTGATAAGGTGTAACACCGGCTAAATCCAGCAAACTTAGAGATGCCTTAGACATTGATAACTCCTAATGTAGTAAAGATTTTAACGACTTCCTGTCTTGTTGTTTTGATTGATTCTTATCGGCTAAAAAATAGCTGACATAAGAACCCTGTTTTTTAAGGGCGATATAAATAGCAGAACTTCACCTATTTAGCAAATAAATTTAGCCTGGAAATTTAAATTTTGCGATCGAGATCGCAAAAAATGGCGTAATTATTTGTTTATTTATGAGGTTAAGGCTAGGTTGCCTTATTTTCTCGCTATAAATCACACTCCAAATGAAACTCACGTTATTTCAACTGTGCATCATGCTCATCATTTCAGCCTTTTCTTTGCTTGTCGTGCCAGATTTTTTACTGTTTACCTGGCAACGAGCTGGGCTGAGCATTTTATTGTTGGTTATGACCGCATTTTGTTTCCATTGGTTCAATTATTTTAAAGTCAGAAATTTTTGCATTAACGGTATTTGGTTTTTGCTTACCTTAGCTTACGTGCATTCACAAGCCTTATCGTTATTGACTCAGGCAGAAAAAATCTCAGGTTTACCGAATAAAATCACGTTAGATCTTCACATCTCAGAAATTCTTCATCAGCAAGATTATCAAACGTTGGTTGCGACGACGTCTTTATTTGATGGGAAAGAACAACAAATTTTTATTAATTGGAGAGCTCCAGAAAAACCACAACTTGGCGAAACTTGGCGGGCAGATGTAACGCTTCGTCCTATTTCTGCAAGACTAAATCATGGAGGGTTTGATCGACAGCAATGGTATTTTTCCAAAAGAATTATTGCCGTAGGGAATGTAAAAAGTGCGGTCAAAATTGGTGAAGATTTTTCTTACCGCACAGATTTTCTACAGAATAGCCTCAAGCAGACGGAAGGGCTTTCTTTACAAGGTTTACTTATCGCATTGGCATTTGGCGAACGGGCTTGGCTGGATAATAAAACATGGTTGATTTATCAACAAACGAATACAGCACATTTGATTGCTATTTCAGGACTCCATATCGGTTTAGCAATGGGGATAGGCTTTTTCTTTGCTCGATTATTGCAACTCGCACTGCCTACACGCTTTATTTCACTACAGTTTCCGCTTTGCTTTGGTGTATTGATTGCCTTAGGTTACGCCTATTTAGCCGGATTTAGTTTACCAACCTTCCGTGCAATAATGGCACTGCTTTTTATTGCAATCCTTCAATTTTCGCGACGATATTACACGCCTTTGCAAATGCTGTGTTTGGTGGTGGCATTTTTGCTTTTTTGTGATCCACTTATGCCGCTTTCGGTGAGCTTTTGGCTTTCAGTTGGTGCAGTTGCCTGTCTGATTGTGTGGTACCGATATGTTCCCTTATCAATCATTGAATGGCGACATCAAAAATTATCCCGCAAAGTGCGGTGGATTTTAGGCTTGTTTCATTTGCAGTTAGGGCTGCTAATTTTATTCACGCCCATTCAGCTTTTCTTTTTTAATGGCTTGGCATTAAATGGATTCTTGGCGAATTTAATCGCGGTGCCCTTGTATAGCTTCTTACTTGTACCCTTGATTCTCTTTGCGGTGTTGACCCATGGTGCATTTTCCTCTTGGCATCTTTCAAATACGATTGCTCAAGGTATTACACAATGTATCCGTGTTTTCCAAGACTCGTATATGCCGATTTCGATTAATTTATCCCTTATTCTGACCGCACTTTTAAGCCTTGTTTTTGGGGGAATGTTAGGTGGATTGTATTTTGCATCTCAAGGGAAAACAAAAAACACACCGCTAAAATCAAGTCGATTTTCCACGCTAAATCATACAAAAATCTTATCGCCAGAAGCTTATAAGCAAGCTCTTTTAGGCGTTATTCTTATTTCTAGTTTTTGTATTGGCACGCTTGGGTATCGATATATCACGAAACCCAAATGGCAGTTAGATACGTTAGATGTTGGACAAGGTTTAGCAACCTTAATTGTGAAAGAGGGGAAAGGCGTGTTGTATGACACAGGTCCCGCTTGGCAGAATGGGGCGGTAGGTTCTTCCATGGCAGAATTAGAAATATTGCCTTATCTTCAACGAGAAAGCATTGAACTTGAAACCTTGATTTTAAGCCATGATGATAACGATCATTCAGGTGGTGCTAAAGCGATTTTAGCCGCATATCCAGAAGTTGAACTGATCACACCTTCTCGTAAAAACTATGGCGAAACGCACCGCACTTTTTGTCTTCTGGGGAAACAATGGCAGTGGCGAGGGCTTGATTTTAAAGTTCTTTCACCAACGCAAATAACAGATAGGGCAGATAATCCCCAATCTTGTGTGATTGTATTAACGGATGGACAGTATCAGATCCTTTTAACCGGTGATGCTGATGTGGCAACAGAAAGATCTTTTGCTGAAAACCTAGGCAAGATTAACGTGTTGCAGGTAGGACATCATGGTAGTAAAACTTCAACAGGGGAGTTTTTATTGGCTCAGACTAAACCTGATCTTGCCTTAATTTCAAGTGGGCGGTGGAATGCGTGGAATTTTCCTCATCCAACCGTAATTGAACGATTAAATCGTTATCAAAGTGCGGTCGAAAATACGGCTATTTCAGGTCACATAAGGTTAAAATTTACTGAAAAAGGGATTGAAATTGAAAAGGCGAGAGAGGATTTTTCACCTTGGTTTGCCCGTGTAATTGGATTATCCCCTAAATAACAGGTACAATGCAGCCAATTTTTATTAAGACAATGTGATGCAAGAACAAACTATGCAAGATAAAGATTTCTCAACCTCGCAAACTTTTAAGCGTTTATGGCCGATGATTTCACCTTTTAAATCGGGTTTATTTGTCGCTGCTGTTGCTCTCGTTTTTAATGCATTAGCTGATTCGGGCCTTATTTATATGCTTAAACCGTTGCTTGATGATGGTTTCGGAAAAGCAGATCATTCTTTCTTGAAAATGATGGCGTTTGTTGTGGTTGGCATGATTATGTTGCGTGGTGTGACCAACTTTGTCTCTAGCTATTGTTTAGCATGGGTATCCGGTAAAGTGGTGATGATTATGCGCCGCCGTTTGTTTAAACATTTAATGTTTATGCCAGTAAGTTTCTTTGATCGTAATTCAACGGGGAAATTGCTTTCTCGTATTACCTACGATTCAGAAATGATTGCCAACTCTTCATCTAGTTCATTAGTGACCATTGTTCGTGAAGGCGCCTATTTAATTTCATTGCTCGTGGTGATGTTCTATACCAGTTGGGAATTGACGTTAGTGCTTTTCGTCATTGGACCGATTATTGCAGTGCTTATTCGTGTGGTATCCAAGATTTTCCGTAAGCTTAGTAAAAATATGCAAGATTCCATGGGGGAATTAACTTCTGCGACAGAACAAATGCTAAAAGGGCATAAAGAGGTGCTGTCTTTTGGTGGTCAGTTAGTGGAAGAAGAGCGTTTCGATAAAGTCAGTAACGATATGCGTCGTAAAGGCATGAAGATGGTGACTGCCGATGCCATTTCTGATCCCGTTGTGCAAGTGATTGCTTCTTTAGCGTTAGCTGCCGTGCTTTATTTGGCAACTACACCATTAATTGCGGATGATAATTTAACGGCAGGTTCTTTCACTGTCGTCTTTTCTTCCATGTTAGCGATGATGCGTCCGTTAAAATCCTTGACGAATGTGAACTCACAGTTCCAACGTGGTATGGCAGCTTGTCAGACATTATTTGCCATCTTAGATTTGGAAACAGAGAAAGATAATGGCACGTATAAAGCAGAGCCTGCAAAAGGTGATTTAGAATTTAAAAATGTGAGTTTTGCTTATGAGGGTAAAGAAGAGAAAGCCTTAAATAATATCTCTTTTTATGTGCCTGCAGGCAAAACCGTGGCATTAGTTGGACGTTCGGGTTCGGGGAAATCAACGATTGCCAATTTAGTGACGCGTTTCTACGATATTGAAGAAGGCGAGATTTTATTAGATGGTGTGAGAATTCAAGATTATCGTTTATCTAATTTACGTGAGAATTGTTCTGTCGTTTCTCAACAAGTGCATTTATTTAACGATACGATTGCCAATAATATTGCTTATGCGGCAGAAGACAAATATACGCGTGAGCAAATTATTGAAGCAGCAAAAGCAGCTTATGCCCTTGAATTTATCGAGAAACTTCCACAAGGCTTTGATACCGTTATTGGTGAAAATGGAGCAAGTCTTTCTGGTGGTCAACGTCAGCGTTTAGCGATTGCTCGTGCGCTATTGCGTAATTCACCGGTCTTAATTTTAGATGAGGCGACGTCTGCACTTGATACCGAATCTGAACGTGCGATCCAGTCTGCATTAGAAGAGCTGAAAAAAGATCGTACGGTATTGGTTATCGCCCATCGTTTATCAACTATTGAAAATGCCGATGAAATCTTAGTTATTGAACACGGTGAAATTAAAGAACGTGGTACACACCAAGATTTATTAGCACTTGATGGCGCGTATAAACAATTACACAGTATGCAGTTTAGCGGATAAAATAATAAGGGCGAACCAATGTGTTCGCCCAAAATCAATATAGGATAAATGAAATGCCTTTTTGGTACTCAAATTCAAAGCTTGCTTGGTTGCTTCTTCCTTTTTCACTGCTATTTTGGTTGATTAGCCAAATTCGCCGAGCATTATTTTCCCTAAATATCTTATCTTCTTATAAATCCCCGAACCCCGTCATTATTGTTGGCAATCTTTCTGTTGGTGGAAATGGTAAAACGCCTGTCGTTGTCTGGCTAGTTGAAGAGTTACAAAAACAAGGATTACGTGTAGGCGTGATTTCTCGTGGCTATGGTAGCCAATCTAAAACCTATCCTTTACTTGTCACACTGGAAACAGACCCCGTTCAAGGGGGTGATGAACCTGTTTTAATCGCCAAAAGAACAGGTGTGCCTGTGGTGATTTCACCTAATCGTCAGCAAGCTATCGAATTACTTTTAAAAACACAGGATTGCGATCTGATTATTTCGGATGATGGATTACAACATTATAAGTTGCGACGTGATATTGAAATTGTGGTGATGGATGCAGAACGTGCTTTAGGGAACGGCTTTGTATTACCAGCTGGGCCTTTACGTGAATTACCAAGTCGCTTAAAAAGTGTGGACTTTGTGATTACCAATGGTGGAAAAAATGCTTATTCTGATGCGGTTATGACGTTAGTTCCTCACTATGCGATTAATTTAGTGACGGCAGAAAAACGCTTGCTAAGTGAGTTTACCCAAGGTTCAGCCATTGCGGGAATTGGCAACCCACAACGCTTTTTTACAATGTTGGAAAATTTAAATATTCGTTTAGAAAATACGAAAGCTTTTCAAGATCATCAACATTTTGAGCCACAATTATTAGAAAAACTTGCTGAAAACCAACCGCTCTTTATGACGGAAAAGGATGCCGTAAAATGCCAAGTGTTTGCCAAAGAGAATTGGTGGTATGTTCCCGTTGAGGCGGAGATTGTTGAGGCTGAAAATCAAGGTCAAAAACTCCCACAATTGTGGGAAAAAATTCGTCATTTAGTTTAACTCTATTCGAGTGAAATATGCGTGAGAAACTCAATCCTCGATTATTAGAAGTGCTCGCTTGCCCACGCTGTTTGGCAAGATTGAAATATGATCAAGAAAATCAACGGCTCATTTGCCCTTTTGAGCAAGTGGCTTATCCTATTGAACACGGCGTGCCGGTATTGTTGGCAGAAAAAGCCGAAACATTGAAAGAATAAGGAATGATTATGTCATTTACAGTTATTATCCCTGCTCGTTTTGCATCGAGCCGCTTACCAGGTAAACCTCTAGCCGATATTGCCGGTAAGCCCATGATTCAGCATGTTTTTGAAAAAGCTCAGCAATCAGGCGCGAGCCGAGTGATTATTGCGACAGATAACGAACAAGTTGAAAAGGCCGCAAAAGCTTTTGGGGCAGAAGTTTGCATGACATCAGAAGCGCATAATTCTGGTACGGAACGTTTAGCAGAAGTCGTGAGTAAACTCGGAATTGCTGATGATGAAATTATTGTAAACATCCAAGGGGATGAACCGTTAATCCCCCCCGTTATTGTGAGTCAAGTAGCAGAGAATTTAGCGAAATTTAACGTGAATATGGCAACGCTTGCGGTAAAAATTCATGAAGCGGAAGAGTTATTTAATCCAAATGCCGTGAAAGTCGTTACGGATAAAGATGGCTACGTTTTATATTTTTCCCGTTCAGTAATCCCTTACGATCGTGATCAATTTATGCAATTAGCAGATACCTCCAAGGCACAACTGGCTGATGCGTATCTTCGTCATATCGGTATTTATGCTTACCGTGCAGGCTTTATTAAACAATATGTGCAATGGGCACCAACGCAGTTAGAAAACTTAGAGAAATTAGAGCAACTCCGTGTATTGTGGTACGGTGAGCGTATTCATGTGGAATTGGCGAAAGAAGTTCCAGCTGTTGGTGTGGATACAGCAGAAGATTTAGAAAAAGTGCGGTTAATTTTGGCATAGTTTTTACTGATGTTTGATTCTAAAAAGTTTCTCTCTGACGTTTCTCATGAGCCTGGTGTTTATCGTATGTATGACGATAAAGATCAGGTTATTTATGTAGGCAAAGCGAAAGATCTTAAAAAGCGACTTTCCAGCTATTTTCGCAAAAACTTAAGCAGCAAAAAAACAGAAGCCTTGGTGTCGTCAATTCATCATATTGATACGACGATTACCTCTTCTGAAACCGAAGCGTTATTGCTTGAGCATAATTTCATTAAGCTTTATCAACCTCGTTATAATGTATTATTGCGAGATGATAAATCCTATCCTTTTATTTTACTGACGAAAGAACGTCATCCTCGTATTACTTCTTATCGCGGAACGAAAAAAATTGCAGGTGAGTATTTCGGGCCTTATCCTCATGCGGGGGCTGTGCGTGAAACCTTATCCTTAATGCAAAAACTATTCCCTGTTCGTCAATGTGAAAATTCGGTTTATAACAATCGTTCCCGCCCTTGTTTGCAATATCAAATCGGGCGTTGCTCAGCACCTTGTGTGCCAGGCTATGTGACTGATGAAGAATATAATCAGCAAGTCGAATTAGCACGACTATTTTTACAAGGAAAAGATCAGCAAGTATTAGATTATCTCATCGGCAAAATGGAGCAGGCGAGCCGTGATTTAGATTTTGAAGGTGCGGCACGTTATCGTGACCAAATTCAAGCGGTTCGTGCGGTTATCGAAAAACAATTTGTTTCCAATGAGCGTTTGGACGATATGGATATTATGTCCATTGCGTATCAGCACGGTTTAGCTTGTGTTCAAGTGATGTTTATTCGTCAAGGTAAAGTATTGGGCAATCGCAGTTATTTTCCGAAAGTACCTGCTAATACTGATTTGTCCGAATTAACGGCGACGTTTGTTGGGCAGTTTTATTTGCAAGGTCATCAGGGAAGAAGTATCCCTAATAGTATTATTGTGGATCATAAACTAGATGAAAAAGCCGAGCTTGAAGCTTTATTAACTGAACAAGCTGGTCGAAAAGTGGTAATACAAGAATCTGCTAAAGGCGATAAAGGTAAATATCTACAACTTGCACAAATTAATGCCAAAGCGGCTTTAGCGACTCAACTTAAACAATCTTCCCGAATGTACGAACGTTATCAAGCGCTTTGTGAATTGCTCGATATGCCTGAAATTAAACGTATGGAATGTTTTGATATTAGTCATACGATGGGGAATCAAACCGTGGCATCTTGCGTGGTATTTAATCAAGAAGGCCCACTGAAATCAGATTATCGCCGTTTTAATATTGAAGGTATTACGGGTGGTGATGATTATGCAGCGATGGAGCAAGCTTTAAAGAAACGTTACGACCGCGATCTTGATGAAGATAAAATTCCCGATATTATTTTTATTGATGGTGGTAAAGGGCAGCTTAATCGTGCCTTAGAGGTTTTTCATCACCTCAACGTAAAATGGGATAAAAATCGACCGCACTTAATTGGTGTGGCAAAAGGTGTAGATCGTCGAGCGGGACAAGAAGTGTTGATTATCAGCAAACAAGATCGTGAGATTCATTTGCCGGATGATAGCCTTGCACTACATTTAATCCAACATATTCGAGATGAAAGCCATAATCATGCGATTAACGGTCATCGTCAAAAACGCCAAAAAGCCTTTACCCAAAGTGGATTGGAAACTATTGAAGGGGTAGGCGCTAAACGACGTCAAGCCTTGTTGAAATATTTAGGTGGATTGCAAGGTGTCAAAAATGCCACATTGGATGAAATCGCCTCTGTACCCGGTATTTCTAAAGCCTTAGCCGAAAAGATTTTCGAGACCTTAAAAAGTTAGGAAAAATCTTGATTTTCTACACGAACTGTCTATTATTTCAACCTTTCGGATTTTATATAGGAACATATTATGTTTGAATGGCTTGTTGATCCTGAAGCATGGATTTCATTGCTCACATTGACCGCACTTGAAATCGTCTTGGGTATCGATAACATTATTTTTATTAGTATTTTAGTGGGACGTTTACCTGCGAATCAACGTCAATCTGGTCGTATTATCGGCCTTGGATTAGCGATGATTACCCGTATTTTACTTCTTGTTTCCCTTTCTTGGATGATGAAATTAACGGAGCCACTATTCACTTTGGTTGGTCAGGAAATTTCGGGTCGCGATTTGATTTTATTCCTTGGGGGCTTATTCCTAATTGTGAAAAGTACAGGTGAAATTAAAGAGGCGATGCATCCTGAAGCACATCATGAAGAAGAGAATAACAAGAAGAAAGTCAGTTATTTGGGTGTATTAATCCAAATTGCGATTTTAGATATCGTATTTTCTTTAGACTCAGTAATTACCGCGGTAGGGATGGCAAACCACCTTCCAGTGATGATTTTGGCAATTATGATTGCAGTAGGTGTGATGATGTTTGCAGCGAAACCAATTGGTAATTTTGTTGATACCCATCCGACATTGAAGATTTTAGCCTTAGCATTCTTAATTTTAGTTGGAGTAAGTTTAATTGCTGAAAGTTTGGATATTCATATTCCAAAAGGCTACATTTACTTTGCAATGGGCTTCTCAACAGTAGTTGAAATGCTCAACATCAAAATGCGAAAATCACTTGGTCATTAAATCATATAAAAAGGCGGAACAATGTGTTCCGCCTTTTTTTAGTCATTATAGAATACCCCTTTCCCATACAAATACATGGTGACTTGTTCGTCAGTATGGTATTCGTTGATGAGATCTTCATTGATATTCAATTCATAACCGCAAACATCAATACAAATATTGATAGCTCGTCCTCTTGATTCAATTCGCTTAATCTCACCTTTAAAAGAAGCGGTCGGGTCTTGGATTTTTTTCGCAAGAGAGAATTGCTCAGGGCGGAATAACACTTTCCCTTGCGTATGGCCATTTCCTTTATTTTCGATGGCAATTTCACCTAATTGACAGGTCGCGATGCTATCGTTTTTTAATGTTGCAGGAAGAATAATGCTGTCCCCAATAAATTTAGCAATAGACAAATACTGAGGTGACCAATAGAGCGTTTTAGGTGTCGCAATTTGGAGAATTTTCCCTTCTTGAATCACTGCGATTTTGTCAGCATGACATAGTGCTTCATCGCGATCATGGGTTACAAATACGGCAGAGGAACCACTTTCTCTTAATACTTGTAACATATCGTAACGAATTTGATTTCTTAGATGTTCATCTAACGCACTAAATGGCTCATCAAACAGGATTAACTCAGGGCTTGGTGCAAGTGCTCGAGCAAGTGCAACACGTTGCTGTTGACCACCAGAAAGCTGATGAGGGAAACGGTCCGCTAAGCTGCTAATACCCGTGAGTTTCATCACTTCTTCGATGCGTTGTTTTTCCTCTTCCGTTTTCCCTTTGCCATCGCCTAAGCCATAAGCAATATTGCGGTAAACATTTAAATGAGGAAATAGCACGCCTTCTTGTACCACATAGCCTAATTTGCGTTGCTGGGTCGGCACATTGAGATTTTCTTTAAAAATAGGTTGATTCTTTAACCAAATCTCACCGCTTGTTGGTTGTTCAAAACCAGCAATACTACGCAATAAGGTGGTTTTTCCACAACCAGATGCGCCAAGAAGAAATAGAATTTCACCTTTCTCTAATTGCAGAGAGATATTGTGCAGAACCTGGTGTCCGTTAAAGGATTTATTCAAATTTTTAATGTCGAGTAATGTTGTCATTTTTATCTTCTCGTTATTTAAAACCGTATCGTTTCAGTAAAAATACAGGAATCCCTGAAAATAGCACTAACATAATGGCATAAGGCGTTGCAGCCGCATATTGTGCATCAGAGGTGTATTCCCACACCGCAGTTGAAAGCGTTTTAATGTCATTAGGGGTCAGTAATAAGGTTGCGGTGAGCTCTTTCATTAAGTTTAAAAATACTAAAGCAAAGGCAGCCGCAATCCCCGGTAACATAGCTGGAATGACTAAGGTACGGAAAATATAAAAGTTGCTACGGCCTAAGCTTTGCCCTACCTTTTCAATGTTACTAGACATTTGTTCAAGCGAGCTACGCAAGGTCGTTTGCGCCATTGGAAGATAAAGCATAAAGTAGGCAACGATAACCATGGCAAAGGTTTGATAAAGGGAATAGGCATAGTTGATGGTAAAGAAGACCAATGATAATGCGATAACAAGCCCTGGCACAGCGTGAAGTAGATAAGGGATTCGATCAAGCCAAATCGTCAATTTACTGCGATAGCGTACCGCAGCCCATACCAATGGTAGTGCACAAATAACGGTAAGTGTTGCACCCAGTGTTGATATAGTCAGTGAATTTGTGAAGGCGGTAAAAAATTCCCCAAAATCGACCGCACCTTCAATGGAACTTCCCACGGTTAGCCAATAAATCAGCATAGTAATCGGCACACCAATACTGAGCACAAAAATGGTCGTGAAAAAGCTTACGACTAAAATTTGTTTTCCTGCTGAGAGGGTTTTCAGTGGATAAGGACGTATTACGCCTTTGCCGCTTTGATAGAGTGTTTGTGTGCCTCTAAAACGAATTTCACCCATCACCACAAAGATACAAATCACCATTAACACGCCAGAAAGTAAGGCGGCGGTGTTGTTATTAAAGGCCATTTCATATTCTTGGAAAATTGCCGTAGTGAAGGTTTGGTAATTTAAAATAGACACGGCGCCAAAGTCTACCAACATATGAAGCGCAATTAATAATACGCTGCTACCGATGGCGGGTTTGAGTTGTGGAAAAATCGCATGCCAAAATGTGTAAGCATGGCTTTTAGCTAATGAAAGGCTCACTTCTTCTAAAGAGCGGTCGAGTCTTTTTAAGGTCGCCGCGACAGGGAGATAAGCAAGCGGGAAAGAACTCAGCGTCATAATGCCGATGGTTCCCCAGAAGCCTTCCACTCTGAAGGTAAGACTGATCCACGTAAAACAACTGACAAAAGCCGGAATACAAAGAGGGAGCGTCATCGCAACTTGGAAAAAGCCTTTTCCCCAAAAGCGATAACGTTCTAATAAAAATGCACATAGTGTGCCGAGAATAATGGCGAAAAGCGTGACAAATACCATTAAAAGTAGGGTATTACTGAGCAATTCCCACATTCTTGGGCGCCAAAGTAATTCAATGCTACGAGCCAATCCGACATCTGCAGCACGCTCAATAACATATAAAAAAGGTAATAATAATGGCAAACTAATCAGCACGATTAAGGCTATAAGCCAGCGAGGTGGGCGATTAGACACAGAAAAATCCTTTAAAATATCAGTATAGAGTAAGTTGAGTAAATAACAGAAGGGCGTGTATTACACGCCCTATATTGCATAGCAAATTAAACTTATTTCAAACCAGCTTCTTCAATAAGTTTGTTTGCGTTGTCTTTGTCTTCAGAAGTGGTTGCTGAAACAACTGGCGCTTCTAATTTTGCATAAGGTTCCATGTTAAATGGAGAAACTACGTCGGTACGAAGTGGGTATTCTGCACGTACTGAAACAAATGCTTGTTGTCCTTCTTTGCTTGCTAAGAAATCAACGAATTTTTTCGCTTCTTCTTTATTTTTAGAACCTTTTAATACAGCTGCACCAGAGTAAGTCACTAATGCACCAGGATCTTGATGACGAATAAAATAAAGACGTGTTTTGAGGTTTTCAGCACCTTTTTCTTTTGCCAGAGTATACCAGTAATAGTTGTTAATTAACGCTGCTGGTATTTCACCATTTTCAACCGCTTGAAGGGCAACACTGTTTTTCGCATAAAGTTTGCCGTTTTCTTTTAAGCCTTTTAACCATTTAAGAGCGGCATCTTTACCTTTTAATTTGGTAATCGCAACAACTTGCTCTAAGAATGCGCCTGAAGTTGGAACGTAACCAATTTTATCTTTCCATTTTGGTGTTGCATAATCTAACACGGATTTTTCCATGTCTTTTTCAGATAATTTAGTGTGATCGTAAACCACAACACGAGAACGACCGCTTAATGCGACCCAGTCTTTTTTCGGTGCAACAGGAACGCCCTTGTGTGCAGTTTGTTTAATAGTATCTGCAGAAAGCGGTTCTAATAAGCCCGCATCAGACAGAGCAGCGAAAGGTGCCGTTTGTTCAGAAAAGAATACGTCAGCAGGGGTTTTATCGCCCTCTTCTTTTAATTGACCTGCAAGTTGATCGCTTTTCGCACTGTTTAAGGTCACTTTAATACCTGTTGCCTTTGTAAATGCATCAGCAACAGCTTGAGAACCTTCTTTGTGTTGACCGTTGTAAACGGTAATATCTGCAGAAGCGAATCCTGCAAACGCCATTAAGCCAGTTAGTGCGGCAATTTGGAAGTGCTTAATTTTCATGAAAACTCCTTTATGTTATCGGGCAAATCGCCCATTTTCTGAAAATAAAATTTGTCTCATTCTAATATATTCAAAAGAGATAATGCAAATAATTCTCAGATATTTTTCTCTTATATCAAAATTTCATATCCCATTCTATTTTTTTACTTCGTCCTATGTTGATTTTTCTCCATAATGTCTAGTAGAAATTTCTAATAAGGACGGATATGAATATTCAGCAAATCATTAAACAACATCACCTAGAGCTCTTATTTCAGCAAGGGTCATTTGGGATTGAAAAGGAAAGTCAACGGGTGCATTCGGATGGTTCAATCGTGACATCATTGCACCCCAAAGCTTTTGGTAATCGTCGTTTCCACCCTTACATTCAAACAGATTTTGCAGAAAGTCAGTTGGAATTGGTGACGCCTCCGATGAAAAAATTAGAGGATACATTACGGTGGCTTTCAGCTATTCATGAAGTAACTCTGCGAACTTTACCAGAGGATGAATTTATTTTTCCATTCAGTATGCCTGCAGGGTTACCGCCAGAAGAGCAAATTAAGGTTGCACAATTAGATAATCAGGAAGATGTGGCTTATCGTGAGCATTTAGTCCAGTCTTACGGTAAATATAAACAAATGGTCAGTGGTATTCATTACAATTTTCAAATTGACCCTAAGTTTATTGATGCCTTATTTCATGCACAAAATGAAACACAAAGTGCGGTTGATTTTCAAAATGATTTTTACCTGAAAATAGCGAAGAACTTCTTACGCTACCAATGGATTTTACTTTACTTGTTTTCTGCAACACCGACGGTAGAGGAAAAATATTTCAGAGACAATTCCCCTCTTAAACTGCATCAATATGTGCGGAGTTTACGTTCAGGGAAATATGGTTATGTGAATGATCCGAAGATCCACGTCTCTTATGACAGTTTGCAAGAGTATGTTGAGACGTTAGAATACTGGGTTAAATCGGGTGATTTGATTGCGGAAAAAGAGTTTTACTCAAGCGTACGTTTACGTGGTGCTAAAAAAGCGCGAGATTTACTTGAAAAAGGAATTCAATATTTAGAATTTCGTTTGTTTGATCTCAATCCGTTTGCACCTTATGGAATGGAACTTGCTGATACGAAATTCATTCATTATTTTATTTTGTTAATGGCATGGCTTGATGATACCGCTGATCAAGAAGGCATAAAATTAGGCAAAGCACGTCTTGCTGAAGTGGCATGGGAAGATCCAAGAGAGCAAAGTGTTTATGCGGTAGAAGGGGAATTAGTCCTCCTTGAAATGCTCAAAATGCTTGAGCAACTCAATGTAAGTGATGAGATTAAAACAATTGTTAAAGACAAATTAGGACAATTTGCGGATCCAAGCCAAACGCTTTGTGCAAAAGTCGTCGCGGCAATTGAACAGGTCGGTAGTTACCAACAATTAGGGGCAGATATCGCGCAATCCAATAAAGCAAAAGCCTTTGAACGTTTTTATGCATTAAGTGCGTTTGATAATATGGAGCTGTCTACACAGGCGTTATTATTTGATGCAATTCAAAAAGGATTAAAGATTGAGATTTTAGATGAACGCGATCAATTTATCAGTCTTCAATTTGGCGACCATTTGGAATATGTGAAAAACGGTAATATGACTTCTCACGATAGCTATATTTCCCCACTCATCATGGAAAATAAAGTAGTGACGAAGAAAGTGTTAGCGAAAGCAGGCTTTAACGTACCGCAAAGCCTTGAGTTTACCGATGTGAAAAGTGCGGTCGAAAATGTCCCACTTTTTGAAAATCGAGCTGTCGTGATTAAGCCAAAATCAACGAATTTTGGTTTGGGGATCAGTATTTTCCAACAAGGTGTAACGAATAGAGAGGATTTTGCAAAAGCAGTAGAAATTGCTTTCCGTGAAGATAAAGAGATCATGGTTGAAGATTATCTACTTGGCACCGAATACCGTTTCTTTGTGCTAGGCGATCAAACGTTAGCTGTCTTATTACGTGTTCCAGCAAATGTCATTGGAGATGGTGTACATACCGTTGCTGAATTAGTTGCGGCTAAAAATGATCATCCTTTACGGGGCGATGGTAGTCGAACACCATTGAAAAAAATTGCATTAGGGGATATTGAGCAGTTGCAGCTTAAGGAACAAGGCTTAACTGTAGATTCTATTCCAGCGAAAGATCAACTTGTCCAATTACGTGCGAATTCCAATATTAGTACAGGCGGCGATTCTATTGATATGACGGATGAAATGCATGCCAGTTACAAAGAAATTGCGGTCGGGATTAGCAAAGCAATGGGGGCGGCAGTATGTGGCGTAGATTTGATTATTCCTGATTTGAAAAAGCCGGCAGAACCGAGCCTACGTTCGTGGGGCGTAATTGAAGCAAACTTTAACCCTATGATGATGATGCATATTTTCCCATTTAGTGGACAATCTCGACGATTGACAATGAATGTGATTAAGATGCTTTTCCCTGAATTGCCTTAATTTTGTTATGGGGCTTCATCAGTTGGTGAAGCCCGTTTTACATTCATCGTAATTAGGCTAAAATGGAGACAGTATTCACAATTCTAAAATGAAATTTAATGACAACTTTTACCTTAGAACCTCAAGAAAATGATCGTCTGCAATCCCTTTGCGGTGCATTTGATGAAAATATCAAACTGATTGAAAAAGAATTTAACCTCAATATTTCCCGCAATAATTTCACTTTCACCGTGAAATCAAATGATGAAAATCCAAAATCTCACCATGAACAATTAATTGAGCGTGCGGCTAAATTAATCCAAGCATTATATGTGGATACAGCACCAATTAAAGGGAAAGTGAACGAACTTGATTTGGAAGATGTGCATATTGCCTTACAAGAGAGCAGAATGTTATTGCAAGAAGGAAGTGAGTCACGCAGTGAAAATCACGTCTATAGCACCACAATTAAAACTAAGCGAGGTTTGATTAAACCACGTGGTGAAAACCAAATTCAATATTTACACAATATTCTTACGCACGATATCAGTTTTGGGATTGGACCCGCTGGAACAGGGAAAACCTTTTTAGCCGTAGCGGCTGCCGTTGAGGCTCTAGAGCGTCAAGAAATTCGTCGCATTTTGCTGACTCGTCCTGCGGTGGAAGCGGGCGAAAAATTAGGTTTCTTGCCGGGTGATTTAGGCCAGAAAATTGAGCCTTATTTACGCCCACTTTATGATGCATTATTTGAAATGTTAGGCTTTGAACGGGTACAAAAATTGATGGAGCGTAATGTGATTGAAATCGCGCCATTGGCTTATATGCGTGGGCGTACACTTAATGACAGCTTTATTATTTTAGATGAAAGCCAAAATACGACGGTTGAACAAATGAAAATGTTTTTGACCCGTATTGGTTTTAATTCCAAAGCCGTGATTACAGGGGATGTGACTCAAATCGATTTACCACGCAGCACAAAATCAGGTTTACGCCACGCCATGGAAGTATTAAGCAAAGTATCGGAATTAAGCTTTAACTACTTTGAAAGTAAAGATATTGTGCGACATCCTGTGGTGGCAAAAGTAGTGCAAGCTTACGAAGAATGGGAAGCCCAAGATGAAATTCGCCGTCAAGAAATCGCTGCGCAGCGTCGAGCTGAACGTGAGCAAAAAGTGCGGTCAGAAAATGAAACGAATTTAGGAGAATAACATGGGCAATATGATTATTGATTTGCAACTGGCAAGTGAAAATACAGAAGGCTTGCCATCAGAAGAACAAATTCTGCAATGGGCAACTGCCGCAGTTCAACCAGAAAGTGATAATGTGGAAATGACGGTGCGTATTGTGGATGAAGCGGAAAGTCATGAGTTAAATTTAACTTATCGTGGTAAAGATCGTCCAACCAATGTATTGTCTTTCCCTTTTGAATGTCCCGATGAAGTGGAATTACCACTGTTGGGCGATTTGGTGATTTGTCGTCAGGTGGTGGAACGTGAAGCTATCGAGCAAGAAAAGCCTTTAATGGCACATTGGGCGCATATGATTGTGCATGGTAGCTTACATTTACTGGGTTATGATCATATTGAAGATGATGAAGCCGAAGAAATGGAAAGTTTAGAAACTGAAATTATGCAGGGTTTAGGCTTTGCCGATCCTTACCTTTCCGAAAAATAATGACGATTTGGAGCAATTATGTATAAAGCCGTATTCAGCGATTTTGATGGTACTTTATTAACTTCCGATCATCGAATTTCGCCTAAAACCTTAGATGCAATTCAACGTATTACAAACCAAGGTATTCCATTTACACCAATCTCTGCGCGTTCGCCGCTTGGTATTTGGCCTTATGCGAAACTCATTGAAAATTACAATATCATTGTGGCATTCAGTGGCGCCTTGATTTTAGATAAAAACTCAACGCCTATTTACTCGGTTCAAATTGATCCCGCTGATATCCAAGCCATTAACCAAGTATTGGCAGACCATCCTGCGCTGGGTGTCAATTATTATACCTATGATGATTGCGTCGCTCGCGATGTGGATAATAAATGGGTGATTTACGAACGTAGCGTAACAGGCATTCAGATTGATCCTTATGATGAAAGTGCGGTCTATTCTCCGCATAAAATTCAAATCATCGGTGAAACAGATGAAGTGATTGGTATTGAGCAAATTTTGAAAGAGAAATTCCCGCATTTAAGTATTTGCCGTTCTCATGCGAATTTCCTTGAAGTGATGCATAAATCCGCGACAAAAGGCAATGCAGTACGTTTTCTCGAAGATTACTTCCATGTGAAGATGGAAGAATGTGTTGCTTTCGGCGATAACTTTAACGATTTAGATATGCTAGAAAGCGTGGGATTAGGTGTGGCAATGGGCAATGCACCGGATGAAATTAAACAGGCCGCTAATCGTGTCACTGCTTCGCATAATGATGATGGAATTGCATTGATATTGAATGAGATTTTTCCTGAATAAATAAAAAGGCGCTTTCTAGTTAAAAGAACGCGCCTTATTTTTATTTTCCTAAATTCAGCACTTTAACGAGTGCAGTAAAAAATTTGTCATTTTCTTGTGGTAAGCCAATGCTGATGCGCAAGTGATTTGGCATGCCATAACCCGCAATTGGGCGTACAATCACGCCTTCACGCAATAATGCATCATAAATTGGTGCGGCAGGCTGTTTAAAATCAATGGTAATAAAGTTACCTTTAGACGGAATAAAGTCTAAGCCATATTGTTGACAGAAGGCTTCATAACGTTTCATTTCTTGGCGATTATTCTCAGCCACTTTTTCTACAAAAGCATCATCATTCATCACTGCAATCGCGCTGGTTAAAGCAAGACTATTACAGTTAAATGGCTGACGAACACGGTTTAATAAGTCTGCGATTTCAGGATTAGAGACCGCGTAGCCAATACGTAAACCCGCAAGTCCATAAGCTTTTGATAGGGAGCGAGAAACGATAAGGTTCGGGTATTTTTCCAGTAATGCAAAAGAATTAACGCGTTCGCTAGGATGAGTAAATTCAGTATAAGCTTCATCTAATACCATAATCACGTTTTCAGGGACTTTTGCTAAGAAAGCATCCAATTCTGCTTCCGTTAAGAAATTCCCCGTTGGATTGTTTGGATTGGCAATAAAAATCAGTTTGGTTTTATCTGAAAGTGCGGTCAAAAATCCGTTTAAATCATGTCCCCAATTCTTAGCGGGGATTTCTTTTGCGACAGCATTAATAGCTTTCGTCACTAAAGGGTAAACAATAAAAGCATATTGTGAATAAATCACTTCATCGTATTCACCCGCAAAGGTATGGGCAAAAAGTTCTAATAAATCGTTCGAACCATTCCCAAGGGTAATTTGGTTTGGTTGCACACCAAATTTTTTCGCAATAGCCGCTTTAAGTTCAAAACCGTTAGCATCAGGATAGCGAGTTAGGTGATCCAGTTGGGCTTGAATGGCTTTTTTCGCACTTTCAGGAAAACCGAAAGGGTTTTCATTCGAGGCAAGTTTAACGATATCAGTAATGCCTAACTCGCGTTCGAGTTCTTCGATGGGTTTTCCGGCTTGGTAAGGTGAAAGAGATTTTACGCCTTGATTGGCAACGTTGATGTATTGCATATGCTTTCCTTATAAAGACGAGCGGGCCTTTCAGCCCGCACGTTGAGTTTAATTAACCAGATAATTAGCTGTTTTCAGCTTCAAATTTTTTCATGAATTCAATGAGCGCTTGTACACCTTCTAATGGCATCGCGTTATAGATAGATGCACGCATACCACCTAACACTTTGTGACCTTTTAAGGCTTGAAGACCGGCTGCTGTCGATTCTGCAACAAATTTAGCATCAAGTTCAGGATTGCCTGTCACAAATGTGACATTCATGGTTGAACGGTTTTCTTTAGCTACTACGTTACGATAGAGTTTGCTGCTATCAATATAATCGTAAAGAGTTTGTGCTTTCACTGCGTTACGTTTTGCAATTTCTTTTAAGCCGCCAATCGCTTGAATGTGTTTGAAAACTAATGAACAGAGATACCACGCAAAGGTGGGCGGGGTATTGATCATGGAGTCAGCATCACGCTGTGTGGCGTAATTCCAAATTGATGGGGTTGCTTGGCGAGCATGACCAATTAAATCATCGCGAATAATCACGAGCGTAATCCCTGCTGGACCAAGATTTTTTTGTGCACCGGCGTAAATGACACCAAATTTGCTAATATCAATTTCGCGAGAGAGAACATTAGATGACATATCCGCTACAAGCACCGCATTGCCCACATTTGGTACATCAAAAATTTCAACACCGCTGATGGTTTCATTTGGGCAATAGTGAACGTAATCGTATTGTTCCGCAATATCGCTGAAATCAAGGTTGGTAATGCGTGTGTGATCACCATTTTCCACAATGGTAATTTCATCAATTTCAGCAAAGTTACGCGCTTCTTTCGCTGCGGTTGCAGACCAGTGACCGCTATTTAAGTAAAGTGCTTTACCTTTCTCACCAATTAGGTTCATCGGTAATGCCGCAAATTGACCACGAGCCCCACCTTGTAGGAATAACACGCGATAATTATCTGGAATGTTATACACTTCACGCAGATCTTTTTCGGCTTGAGTAATCAATTCCATAAAATATTTGCCACGGTGGCTGACTTCCATCACTGACACACCTTGACCAAGCCAGTTAGTTAGCTCAGCTTGTGCTTTGTGTAGTACCTCAGGGAAAATCATGGCTGGACCAGCACTAAAATTAAAGACTTTTGACATTGTGTTTCCTTATTTTATTTTGAATAGATTCTTCATTTTTACCACTACCGAATAGGATAATCAACTAAATCAAACAGTTTTTTGATCTAATCCATTAATTTAAATTTAAGCTTTTGACGGGGACGAAAAAAAAGGCTACATTACCTGAAGTTTGTTTTTAACTTTGAGAGAGTCGATCATGGGAAATGTAAATAAATCCTTCCAAGAAGTATTAGAGTATGTGCGTTTATATCGTTTAAAAAATAAACTTAAGCGTGACATTGAAGACAACAATCGTAAAATTCGTGATAACCAAAAACGTGTCTTATTATTAGATAACTTAAATCAATATATCCGTGACGATATGAGCATTGAAGATGTTCGTGCGATTATCGAAAATATGCGTGATGACTATGAAGGCCGTGTAGATGATTATAACATTCGTAATGCGGAACTTTCTACTCAACGCCGTGAAACGAGCAATAAGATGAAAGAACAGAAAAAAGCACACGCGAAATTAGTGCAAGACGCGAATAAAATCACGTTATAAAATCCTAAAAGACATGACCGCACTTTGTTGAAGTGCGGTCATTTTTTATGGTGTTTTTAGGATGAACTATAAATGATTAAGCATCATAAGTGCCCATCACCACAGCTTGATCTAAAATATGCCCTTGCATCGCAAAATGCAGATCATTAAAACGGAATCCCGATTTCAGGTTAAGTTTGGTATCAAGTGCATACACAATAAGCTCGTAACGATGCAAGCAGTTTGGTGGTGCCATACCGCCATAGAATGACGCTTCTTCGATATCAAATTGACCTAATTCACTCGCCCAAGTATTTGCCCCTTGTACATAATCTGTTGCGGTTTGGCTTTCATTTTCGTGGATAACGGTACGTTCAAGATCCGCAATAAGCCAATGAATCCACACAAAGCCACTTGCCGTAATTGCGTCTTTATCTTCTAAGACAACCGCAAAGGATTTGGTGCCTTGAGGGGCATCGTGAATTTCAAAGGGAATAGAGTAGGTCGGCATACCATTTGGGCTAAATTGTGTGCCGCGTTTGCCATATTTGTCTTCAAATGCACCATTTTTAATGGCTGAACTGGTTACAAACATTGTTTTCTCCTTAATTTCTCACGGAATACACTTTAAATTTGGTGGTTTGAGCAAGGACTTCAAACTTACCGAAATGTTGCGCTAATAAATCGGGATAGGGCAGAAATGCATTAGCAACAATACGAAGTTCACCACCTGCCGTCAAATGCCATTTTGCTTGTTGAATAAGTTCTTTCACCGCACGATAAGCGGTATCGATTCCATCGTGGAAAGGCGGATTTGAAATAATTAGATCAAATTTCTCTTCAATATGGGAAAACACATCACTTGCGATAATCCGGCCTTCAAGTTGATTTTCAGCAAGCGTTTGGCGAGCAGATTGAATAGCCATCGCATGAATATCAGTCATAGTCACATCTGCTTTAGGGTGATGTTTTTTAATCATTGAACCAATGACACCCGCACCACAACCAACGTCCAATACTTTGCCTTGAATAGGTGAGGTTAAGGTTGAAAGTAGAAGAGACGTACCACTATCAAGTTCATTGGCACTGAATACACCCGGCAAGCTGTAAATACGGAGATCGCCTAATGCATCATTTTGGTAGCATTTCCAATAAGATTGAAGATCAAAGTGCGGTCGTTTTTGTAAGGAAAAATGGTATAAGCCGCAACGACGTGCTGAGTCGATTTTGCCAATTTCACCATAAGGTTCAAGCAGTTTTTCAGCTGAACGGACGCCACAACGATTTTCACCGATAATCAACACTTCTTGACCAATTTTACTTTTGGCGAGTAGTTGCATCAGCTGAAAATTCACTTCTTGTTTGTTTTTTGTCCAATAATAAATAATCAAATCAGCTTGCGGTTGAAATTCAACCTCAAAATTGACCGCACTTTGGGTTTTAGCATAATCAAAATACCAGCTCCAAATCTGCACGGATTGACAATATTTTTTCAATATTTGAGGAAAATCATCATTAATGCCGCCGGCAAGAAGAATTGATTTACCATTAAAAAGATGAAAATGGCGTTGTAAAACTTCGCTTTCGAGAGAAATCACGCTTTAAATCCTGTGGGTTATTGGTTAAAATTACGCGTTATTCTAACAAAAGATAACGATTTAAACGTATTTATTAAGGAATTATTTATGAAAAAAATCATCACCGCAGTCGCAATGGCAAGTTTATTGTCTGGCTGTCAGTTAATCGAACAACTTCAAGGTAGCAAACAAAAAACTTCAACCTTACCAACAAGCTCAAAAGTTGAATTACCTGCTGCACAAGCGCAAAGCTTAGATGCACAGTTTGAGCGAATCAAAAAAGGTAACCAAGAAGTGACATTCAACGGCGAGAAATTCTATAAACAAACAAAAGCCTTTGATAAATCAGAAGATCCGCGTTTCGTAAGTGGTGCATCTAGTGTAGATCGTAGCAACCGTAAATTCATTATGAGTGAAACCTATTATTTAAAAGATGTTTCACACATTCCAGCACTGACCACTAAATACCTTGATGAAACCAAGAAAGTGTGTAATTTAAAAACGATTAGTGATGCATCTGATGTTTATTATGCCTGTGATGGTAACGATTTCCAACGTCTTGTTGCCGTAGTACATCAAGCGAAAAACATTCTTTCTTTCCGTAGCTTAAAAGCGTATCAAGAAAAACCAACAGATGCGCAAGAAAAAGCAATTGTTAAAGGTTTAAGAGATTATCCGCTAGATACTATCGCTCGTTAATTTATGGATAGACGCAATCTTCTTTTAAATGAAATGGGGATAACCCGTTGGCAGCTCCATCGTCCAGAAGTATTACAAGGGGCGGTCGGTGTGAGTGTTTCTGAACAAGTGAAATTTATTGTGGTGGCAAAAGATAATGTATCTAACTCCCCACTTTTTTCAGATGTTCGACTCGCACTTGAGTTAAACAAAGAAGATTGCCTTTGCCTGAATTTCGATCAAATTCAACATATCACATTACAACATTCTGTGCGGTATTGGTTATTAGCTGAAAATGCAGATGAAATCGACCGCACGTTGCCTTATTGCTTAAATGCAGAGCGTGTTTATCGCTCTGTTGATTGGCAACAATTCCAGCAAGACAGCCAAGCTAAGCGCGAGCTTTGGCAACAAATCCAACAAATTTAATTATGCCTTCTCTTTTTCCTATTGAAGAATGCGATATGGATCGCTTATATGAAATTGAACAAGCAGCACACCTTGTGCCTTGGTCATTGGGAACATTGAAAAATAATGTCGGCGAGCGTTATCTCAATTTGAAATTAGTGGAAAAAGAGCAAGTGCTTGGTTTTGCCATTTGCCAGACGGTATTAGATGAAGCCACATTATTCAATATTGCGATAGATCCAGCTCAACAAGGAAAGGGCTATGGTTCGTTTTTATTGCAAGATTTAATGGATAAGCTGAAAGAGAAAGGCATTCAAACGCTTTGGCTTGAAGTGCGAGAATCGAATCCTGCTCGTTTCCTTTATGAAAAGCTGGGATTTAATGAGGTTGATATTCGTAAGAATTATTATCCGAAACCGGATGGTGGACGAGAAAATGCTGTTGTGATGGCATGTTATCTCTAGAATACAAAAGTGCGGTCAATTTTGACCGCACTTTGTTTATCTAAAAGGTAAAAATTACACTTCTTCTGCAGGGAAGACAAATGGATTTAATCCACTGCGTGCGAAGCCTTTTTCTTCCATTTCAATATCTAAGAAAATAGATGCTAAATCATCAGCCACTGCCTCAACATTAGGATCTTTTTCTTGGAACATGATTTTTAAGTAGCTTTGGCAATCACCACAGGTTTCAGCACGAATGAGCGCAAGCTCTTCATTTAATGACCACATTTCAAGATTTTTGTGTTCATTACAATTAGTACATTGAGCTCGGACTAAATTCCATTCGCTTTCACAAAGGCTACAGTGTAAATAGCGTAAGCCTTGTGATGTGCCGATATGCACCACACTTGCAACAGGAGCAGAACCACAAACAGGGCAGTAATGCAGGTTATCTGTGCCTTCTTGGCGGCTGTTATGAGGAATTTGTTGAGCCAATTGTAACCAATAAAGAGAAAGTGCAGCCCAGATAAAGACAGCTTTATCAGTGCTCACTAAATTAAATTCTTGGTTTAAAAGATGAGTAGCCATTTCTTCAAGCTCTTTATCAGAGGCTTTTTCAAGATTTTCAATGGTAGCAATAACCTGTTCATTCGCTTTTGGTTTAATGCTATGCAAAATTTCTTTGAGATATTCAATCCAAATGCCTGAGCGTTTAAATGTTTTAGCATTTAACGGCTCGATTTCATTTAAGTTATCGAATGACTGTTTTTCTAATGGATTTTTTTCAAATACGCTTAATTGGCTTTCCACAACATCTGCAGCAAAGAGTAAATAATCAGCCAATGGATGATCTTTCGCTAATTCTCTTAAGCGTTTTGCACGACGTTGATAAAGATTTTTAGGGTTAGCAAACAAAACAGGTGGAATATCGTATGAATTCTTTTTTTGTTTGATTTCGTCTGCAGATAAGATTTTGATACTCATAATAGTCTCTTAAGTATTGATAAGAAAAAGTGCGGTCAATTTTAACCGCACTTTTTGATTTTAGCCATTGATACCTTTGAACAATGCTTTGGTTTTTACTTTTTTACCTTCAGCTTCATTTTCGAGGTCTTCTTCTAGCTTAGGAAGTACTTCCTCTCGATACCATTTCGGGTGGTGTTTTTTCGCCCAGCGAACGGTTACCCAACCTTCCACGATACCGCGAATAGATCCTTTAATCCAGAATGCCATGTACATGTGTACCAAAATACCGGTGAACAACATGAATGCACTTAAAGAGTGAAGGAAAATCGCAAAACGTAATACCGGAATAGAGAAGTAGTGCGAGAAATACTGACGCCACATAATGATACCAGTTACAAGTAAAGTGACCATCGCCAAGTTCAATGTCCAGAATAACATTTTTTGACCAAGGTTATACTTGCCGTTATCTGCAACAGCGTGCTCATTCCCTTTTAATACTTCAACGATGCCTTTTAACCAACGAATATCGTTTTTCTCTGGAATGTTGTGATCCCAGTAAAGATAGCCGAGGAAAATAAAGGCAACGAACATAATGATACCGGTGAACGGGTGAATTGCTCGAGCCAGTTGCGGAGTACCTAAAATTTCAGTTAACCACGCAAAATCTGGGAAGAAGAATGCCACACCAGTGAACATCGTCATAAAGAAGCAGATTACGAGTAACCAGTGGCTAAAACGAGCAGGCGTTCTATGACGAATGATTCGAGTATCATTGCTAATCTCAATCTTACTCATCTTTGCCTCCTTTTTTATCTTCTTCTTCAAATTCATGGTGATGATCTTCTACATCTTCTTCAACGTTTGGACCTACAGCTAAGTAGTGAGCGATTTCAGCAAGTGCTAGACCACCCATTGCTACAGCTGCTACCGGTTTCAATACATCTTTCCAAAGGGTGACGGTTAGGTCAACTTTTGGATCTTTTGGAAGACCAGAATAAAGTTCAGGTTTATCCGCATGGTGTAATACATACATTACGTGTGTACCACCTACGCCTTCAGGGTCGTAGATACCTGCGTTTTCGTAACCACGTGATTTTAAGTCAGCAACACGTTGTTCTGCGTAGAGTTTCATTTCTTCTTTAGAACCGAAACGAATTGCACCGGTTGGACAGGTTTTCACGCAAGCCGGTTCTTGACCAACAGAAACACGATCCACACAAAGGGTACATTTGTATACGCGGTTGTCTTCTGGGTTCATACGTGGAATGTTGAATGGACAACCTGCGATACAGTAACCACAACCGATACATTTATCAGATTGGAAATCCACAATACCGTTTGCATATTGGATAATTGCGCCCGGTGCAGGACAAGCTTTTAAACAGCCTGGTTCTGAACAGTGCATACAACCATCTTTACGGATTAACCATTCTAAACGATCATTTTCTTCTACTTCGTTAAAGCGCATTACCGTCCATGCTTTTGCGTTGAGATCTACTGGGTTATCGTAGATCCCCACACATTGAGCATTAACATCAGAACGGATGTCATTCCACTCTGAACAGCCCACCTGACAGGCTTTACAACCGATACAGGTGGATACGTCGATTAATTTTGCTACTTCAACTTTATGGTCACGCGCTTGAGGTGCTGGTGTTAAACCAGACGTAGCGGAGACCTTGATAATGTCTTGCGATTGAACGCCTTGACCACTTCCTGCCATATTATGCCTCCGCTTTCTCAATGTTTACCAAGAATGTTTTATATTCTGGTGTTTGAGTGACTGCTTCACCCCAAGATGGTGTTAAGGTGTTGGTGGAGAAACCACGATTACCTTTACCATTTAAGGCTTTCATGTTCCAGTGAATTGGAATACCCACGTGATGTACGGTACGTCCGTCGACTTCTAAATCTTTCAAACGTTTTGTTACCACTGCAACGGCTTTAATGTAGCCACGGCGAGAAGTAATTTTTACCATATCACCTTTTTGGATACCTTTTTCTGCTGCTAATTTCTCACCAATTTCCACGAATTGTTGAGGTTGGGCGATGATATTTAACGCAGATTGAGCAGTCCAACTGTGGAAGTGCTCGGTCAAACGATAAGTGGTTGCCACATAAGGGAAATCTTTGTTTGAACCGATAAATTCACGGTCTTCTTTATAAATACGAATAGTCGGATCAGAGACGACACTTGGGTGTAGTGGGTTAGTGTCAATCGGACTTTCAATTGGTTCATAGTGTTCAGGCATAGGACCACTTGTAATTTTATCTACTGCAAATAAACGGCCAACACCTTCTGCAGACATAATAAATGGACCTGCATCAGAACCTGGTGGTTGTGTGCCATAGTCAGCTACATCTAACCAGTTCCAGTTTTTACCGTTCCATTTGATTAATTGACGGTGTTTATCCCAAGGATTACCGTTAATATCAAGTGAAGCACGACTGTAAAGGATACGACGGTTTGCCGGCCATGCGAAGCCCCAACCTAATGTACAACCTAAACCTGATGGGTCAGAGTTGTCACGGTTTGCGGTTTGGTTACCTTTTTCAGTCCATTGACCAACATAGAGCCAGTTACCTGATGAGGTTGTACCGTCATCACGTAAGTGAGCGAATCCGTTAAGTAATTGACCTTTTTTATACATGACGTTGCCATCAGCATCGAGAAGATCAGCAAGCGCGTAACCATTCAATTCTTTCGCTAATTCTACAGAACTTGGTGAATGCGGTTGAGCATAGTTCCAAGTCATCGCTTCGAAAGATTCGATACCACGACCACCTTCTTTTTGATAAAGGTGATGCATTTCTTCACGAATCATAGAAAGAATTTCAACATCTGGTAACGCTTCACCTGGTTGGTCACAGCCTTTCCAGTGCCATTGAGCCCAACGACCAGAGTTAGCAATAGAACCATCTTCTTCTGCGAAACAGGTGGTTGGTAAACGGAATACTTCAGTTTGAATATCTGCTGGATTTACATTGTTTGATTCACCAAAGTTTTTCCAGAATTCAGAAGATTCAGTTTGAAGCGGATCCATCACGATTAAGAATTTCAATTTGCTCATACCTGCAACAGTTTTGTTTTTATTCGGTAATGAGTTTAATACGTTGAAACCTTGTAAAATCCAACCGTTCAATTTGCCATCATTCATTAACTTAACATGAGTGATAGGGTCGTATAAGCGGTCTGCTTTTGGTAAGAAATCGAAACCCCAACCATTTTCTTTGGTTGCTTTATCACCATAGAACGTTTTCATCATACTCACGAAGAATTTCGAGGTATTACGATAGTAGTTCACTTGGTTTGGTACGATATCTTTTGGCGTAATCGCATTAATGTATTGTTCGTAAGACGTATCTTTGTCATTCGGTAAACGCATATAACCAGGTAAAGACATCGGCAATAAGCCCATATCTGTTGTACCTTGTACGTTTGAGTGTCCACGTAATGCATTAATACCGCCTCCTGGCATCCCCATATTACCTAAGAGTAATTGGATCATAGCCATTGAACGAATATTTTGAGTACCGATTGTATGTTCAGTAAAGCCTAACGCATATAAGTGCGTCATGGTTTTATTCGGTGCAGAAGTTTTACCAATTTCTTCACAGATTTGTAAGAAGAGTTTTTGCTTAACACCGGTAATACGTTCAACTATTTCTGGGGTATAGCGAGAAACGTGATCTTTCAAGATATTAATCACACAACGTGGATCTTGTAAGGTCATGTCACGTTTAGCATTACCATTTTCATCAAATTGGTAATTCCATTTAGATTTATCGTAAGTGCGTTTTTCTTCATCAAAGCCTACGAATAAACCATCTTCGAATTTGAAACCTTCATCAACTAAGAATGAAGCATTGGTATAGTGTTTAACGTATTCGTGTTGAATTTGGTTAGTTTCCAATAAGTAACGGATCACACCCATTAAGAATGCGATATCAGAACCGGAACGAATTGGTGCATGAAGGTCAGCTACAGACGCTGTACGGTTAAAGCGAGGGTCAACCACGATGATTTTCGCACCGTTTTTCTTCGCTTCAATCGCCCAACGGAAGCCAACAGGGTGAGCTTCAGCAGGGTTACCACCTTGAACAATAATAAGATTGGCGTTTTTGATGTCAACCCAGTTGTTTGTCATGGCACCGCGACCAAATGATGGAGCAAGACTTGCTACCGTTGGTCCGTGTCAAGTATTCGCTTGGTTACACATCGGCACTATGCCCATCATTCGAACCCATTTGTGGGTAAGAAGTGCGGCCTCATTACTCATAGCAGAGGCGGTCATAATACCTGTAGTTGTCCAACGGTTAACGGTTTTGCCACTTGCATCTTTTTCAACAAAGTTAGCATCACGATCATCTTTTAGTAAGCGAGAAATGCGTTTGATTGCTTCTTCCCAAGAAAGACGAATCCATTTGTCAGAACCCGGTGCTCGATATTCAGGGTATAATGTACGGCTTTCACTATTAACATAGTCTAACGCGCCCGCACCTTTCGGACACAACGCACCACGGCTTACCGGATGGTCTGGGTCACCTTCAAGGTGGAATAATTTAGAACGGGTATTGGTGCCTGTATGGCTGCTTAAAGCATCGTAAGGTTTGCCTGTGCTATATAACAACATACCACAGCTCACTGCACAATATGTACAGGTGTTACGGGATTCAAAAGCCCGTAATAATTTGTATTCACGTGGTGCCGCTAAGACAGATGATGGTGCAAAGCCCAACATTGCCGCAGACGTCCCCGCCATACCACCTGCACAGATCTTAAAGAACTTACGTCTAGAGACCTGCATAATCACTCCTTCATAACGGCGAACCGTTAAGATATTTCGATAGTATAAATTCGTATAGATAATTTATTTGATTTCGTTAAAATAACGTATCAACCATTAAATTGATTATAACAATGACCAATTTAAACGAGCTGATTTTAACTATTTTTTAACCGAAAATCTATAATCAAAACTTGTTATAATCGCTTTAAAACTTGAGCTAGATCACAAAACAAACATTTTTTGTTAAAAAAAAGTAACATTTTTACAACAGTCATTTTATTGGGAAAAAATAATGCACTGGATAATCCAAAAAACAATTAATTTTTTTAAAAAAACATCTGAAAATTCGACCGCACTTTTAGTGGAAAAACAAGATAGTTTGGCTGCGGAAGTCCCTGTTTCACTTGTCTATAATGGTATTGCACATACTGTTATGATGTGCTCTCCCCAAGATTTAGAGGATTTTGCTTTAGGCTTTTCATTAGCGGAAAGTATTATTGAGAAAAAAGCGGATATTTATGGCATTGATGTGGTGGAAGTATGCAATGGCATTGAAGTGCAAATTGAATTATCTAGCCGTCAATTTGTGGCATTAAAAGATCATCGTCGAACATTAACAGGCAGAACAGGATGTGGCATTTGCGGCACAGAACAAATCTCACAAGTTTATAAAAAATTGCCAAAATTAGACCGCACTTTCCAATTTAATTTAAATTTATTAGATGGTTGCTTAGCACAATTACAAGCTAATCAAGAACTCGGTAAAGAAACAGGGGCTACACATGCAGCGGCCTTTTTTGATTTATCCGGCAATTTACTGGCGATTCGAGAGGATGTAGGGCGGCATGTAGCGCTAGATAAATTAATCGGCTGGCATGCCAAACAGAATCAACCGCAAGGATTCGTACTTGTTTCAAGCCGAGCCAGTTATGAAATGGTTCAAAAATCGGTCGCTTGTGGTATCGAGTTACTTGTTGCGATTTCTGCTGCGACAGATCTTGCTGTCAATATGGCCGAACAACACAATCTTTCTCTTATCGGCTTTGCTCGCTCAGGAAAAGCCAATATTTATTCTGGGAAAGAGCGATTGGTTTTAGCTTAAGTTTTATCTATTAAAAAGTGCGGCCAAAAACATTCTTATTTTTGACCGCACTTTTTTTATTCCGTTTATTCTTTTGGCGATTTACCTTCTAAGAGCACTTCAGAAACCCAACGTTGGGTGAGGCGTTTACCTTCTTGATCTGTACCAAATTTCATAAAATCAATATCTACCAGTTTTAATTTGCCAGCCGGTAGGAAACCTGGTGCAGGTTCTGCATGGATATTGGTTGGAAGTTGGTAAGAGTCTGATTCTTTCCATGGAATTTCTTGTGCTTCTTTGCTTAGCACGAAATCCATAAATAGCTTGGCATTATCAAGGTTTCTTGCTCCTTTAATGATGCTTGCCCCGCCTAAAGAATAGCCCACGCCTTCGCATGGTAAAATGCCTTCAACTGGTGCACCATTTTTCTTCTCACGCGGATAAACCAACATAAAACCTAAATCAATCGCCACGGTACCGTTAGCCAAATAGTTGCTGGCAAGGCCTGTTTTGGTATGTTGCATGAGATTTGGTTCTAGTTTCTTCAGATAGTCAAAGGCTTTTTCTTCTCCCCATAATGTGGAAAACGTACTGATAAGTGAGTAACCAGTACCGGAAACACGAGGGTCAGGGTATTGAATGTAACCTTTATATTCTGGTTTTATCAAGTCTGCATAGCATTGTGGTGCAGGAATATTCAATTCTTTTAATTTTTTAGTATTTACCCCAATGCCAAGTTCCATTAAGTAAATAACAGAAGTGAAATTACCACGTTGCTCCATTAAAGATTTAAACTGCGGCATGATGTCTTTTTGTAATGGGGAGCGATAGGATTCAAGTAAGCCTAATTCAGCCGCTTGAAGATGTGGCTCAATTGTGCCGCCAAACCAGAAATCAGCTTGTGGGTTTTCTTTTTCAGCTTTAATTTTGCCTAATACGACGCCTGTACTATTACGTACAAATTGTGCATCTACATTGTATTTTTTACTAAAGGCTTGAGTGACTTTTTCGCATACTACGTTTTGTACGCTGCAATAGACGGTAAGTTTTCCTTCAGCCTGTGCGTGAGAAGTGTACGCGAGGGCGGTTAGGGCTGAAAGTGCGGTTAATTTTAGCGTTGTTTTAATTGACATTGTGTCTCCTTTAACTTCGTCAATGTTTAGTAATTATTTGATATTGCTAATATAAAGGGGAGGAGTAAATTTGTAAATATCAGGTTGTTTAAAAATATAATTCCCACTATAATCCCTGTAAATTTAACCAGATTAAAATAAGAGCAATGGATATTTCAGAATTACTTGATGGCTTGAATGATAAACAACGTGAAGCAGTGGCTGCACCACTTGGCAATTACCTTGTGCTTGCGGGGGCTGGAAGTGGTAAAACTCGCGTCTTGACTCATCGTATTGCTTGGTTGATTGCCGTAGAAAATATTTCTGAAGGCAGCATTATGGCGGTCACCTTTACCAATAAAGCCGCTGCTGAAATGCGTCATCGTATTCAAGATACCTTATCCAAACATGCTCAATCGAATCTATTTGGTATGTGGATTGGGACATTCCATAGCATTGCCCATCGATTATTACGCGCTCACCATTTAGATGTGAACTTGCCACAAGATTTCCAGATTTTGGATTCTGAAGACCAACTTCGTTTAGTGAAACGCTTGATGAAATTGCACAATTATGATGATAAAGCATTTCCACCGAAACAAGCGTGCTGGTATATCAATAATAAAAAAGATGAAGGTTTAAGACCGCAAGATATTAATGATTTTGGAGATCGCCAGGAAAAAGAGTGGATTAAGATTTATCAAATTTATCAAGATACTTGTGATCGTGCGGGATTGGTGGATTTTGCTGAATTGTTAATTCGTGCGTATGAATTATTTGCTAAAAAGCCCGTAATTTTACAACGCTATCAGCAACGTTTTCAGCACATTTTGGTGGATGAGTTTCAAGATACCAATAAAATCCAATATGCCTGGATCAAAATTCTTGCGGGTAATATGGGTAAAGTGATGATTGTGGGCGATGATGACCAATCCATTTATGGTTGGCGTGGTGCGCAAGTCGAAAATATTCAAAAATTCCTAAAAGATTTCAACGCTGAAACTATTCGTTTGGAGCAAAATTATCGTTCTACCGGCAATATCCTGAAAAGTGCCAACCAACTTATTTCGAATAATAGTGATCGTCTCGGTAAGAATTTATGGACCGACGGTGAAATGGGGGAGCCAGTAGGTATTTATGCAGCATTTAATGAATTAGATGAGGCAAAATTTGTGGCGTCTCAAATCCAAAATTGGGTAGATGACGGTGGGAAATTAGATGATTGTGCTGTTTTATATCGTAGTAATAGCCAATCTCGTGTTATTGAAGAAGCCTTGATTCGTTGCCAAATTCCTTATCGGATTTATGGCGGGATGCGATTCTTCGAACGCCAAGAAATTAAAGATGCATTGGCGTATTTACGCTTAATTAATAATCGTCAAGATGATGCCGCGTTTGAACGTGTGATTAATACGCCTACGCGTGGTATTGGTGATCGTACTTTAGATGTGTTACGAAATTTAACCCGTGAACGTCAAATAACCTTATGGCAAGCAGTGCAAGTGGCCACACAAGAAAATATGCTAACGGGACGCGCTTCAACCGCATTGCTTCGTTTCCAAGAGTTGATTAATTCTTTACAGGTGGATACAGCCGAAATGCCACTGTTTGCACAAACTGATTTCGTGATTAAACATTCTGGCTTATACGATATGTATAAACAGGAAAAAGGCGAGAAAGGTGAAGTACGTATTGAAAACTTAGAAGAATTGGTGACGGCAACCCGAGAATTTATCAAACCTGATGAAGCAGAGGATATGACTGATCTTACTGCTTTTTTAACTCATGCATCTTTAGAAGCGGGAGAAGAACAGGCCTCTCCTCATCAATCTTGTGTGGAAATGATGACCTTACACTCTGCAAAAGGTTTGGAGTTCCCGTGCGTATTTATGGTGGGGGTAGAAGAGGGCGTATTCCCAAGTTTCCGTTCATTTGAAGAGCCTGGGCGTTTGGAGGAGGAACGCCGTCTTGCTTATGTGGGCATTACTCGAGCTAAGCAAAAACTCACCATTTGTTATGCTGAAAGTCGTCGTGTTTATACGAAAGAAGAACGCCATTTACCTTCGCGTTTTATTACAGAATTGCCATCAGAGTGCATTCAAGAAATCCGTTTACGCGGAACAGTCACCCGAGCATTAAACCAAGCGAAAGTAGGGAGTTTAAGCACGAGTTTGCCAGAAAATGAATGGAAAATGGGGCAAAAAGTGAAACATGAAAAGTTTGGTTTTGGCACTGTTATAAACGTTGAAGGCTCAGATAATAACACCCGTTTACAAATTGCTTTCCAAGCTCAAGGCATTAAGTGGCTGATTGCGCATTTGGCAAAATTAGAAAAAGTGCGGTAGAATCGGGAGAATTTTATTGCAACGAGTATGAATACTAGTGTTCATATTCAATATGCCAGTGCGAAAACGTTCGAAGAAACGACCGCACTTTTATCATGTGGGAAGTAGATGTTTAAATTTATTTTAAAACGTATTTTGATGGTGATTCCTACCTTTATCGCCATTACTTTTGTGACTTTTGCTCTCATTCATTTTATTCCGGGTGATCCCGTGGAGATTATGATGGGTGAGCGAGGTTTAACGCCTGAAGTTCATCAACAAATGATGAAACAACTTGGTCTCGATTTACCGTTGTATCAGCAATATTTCAATTATATTGGTAATGTAATACAAGGTGATTTTGGTGAATCATTCCGTACTCAACAACCTGTTCTGAGGGAGTTTTTCACACTTTTCCCTGCCACGTTTGAATTGGCTTTCTTTGCACTATTTTGGTCATTAATTGCCGGCATTACGCTAGGAACGATTGCTGCCGTCAAGAAAGATAGCTGGATTTCTCATACCGTGACAGCCATGTCATTAACGGGTTATTCCATGCCAATTTTCTGGTGGGGATTAATTTTGATCTTATATGTTTCACCTTGGTTAGATTTACCACAGGGGGGACGTTTAGAAGACAGTTTCTGGATCGATACACCAACCGGTTTTATGTTAATCGATACTTGGCTTTCAGGCGTGCCAGGTGCCTTTGGAAATGCCATTAAGTCATTGATTCTACCGTCTATTGTGCTAGGTACTATTCCACTTGCGGTGATTACCCGAATGACACGTTCTTCGATGTTGGAAGTGTTAGGTGAAGATTATATTCGTACAGCAAAAGCTAAAGGCTTAAGTTATATCCGAATTGTGATTGTTCATGCGCTACGTAATGCTCTGATCCCTGTTGTGACCGTGGTGGGATTGATCGTAGGACAGTTATTATCCGGTGCAGTTTTAACCGAAACAATTTTCTCATGGCCGGGTATTGGTAAATGGATTATTGATGCGATTTCTAATCGTGATTATCCAGTCTTACAAGGCGCAGTGTTGATTATCGCTACAATTATTATTGTGGTGAATTTGACGATCGATTTACTTTATGGCGTGGTAAACCCACGTATTCGCCATCAATAAGGAGCCTTATTAATGACGGAACAAACTTTATCTATTGAAACGGTTGCGCCTCGCACACCGTTGCAGGAGTTTTGGTTTTATTTCAAACAAAATAAAGGGGCAGTGATTGGGCTCACTTTTATCCTTGCTGTGGCATTAATCAGTATTTTTGCCCCTTGGATAGCACCTTTTGATCCTATCGAACAAAATCGTTCAGCGCTATTGTTACCGCCTGCGTGGTATGAAGGCGGCAATTCAGCTTATTTACTGGGTACGGATGACATTGGTCGAGATATTCTTTCTCGCATTATTTATGGTACGCGCATTTCTGTTTTTGCAGGTTTCATTATTGTCATTTTATCTTGCATTTTAGGAACGAGTCTTGGCTTGCTCGCAGGCTATTATGGTGGCGTATTAGATACATTAATTGTTCGTTTCATTGACATCATGTTGGCTATCCCAAACTTGCTTTTAACCATTGTGGTGGTGTCAATTTTAGAGCCCTCTTTAACGAATGCGACGTTGGCGATTGCCGTGGTATCCATTCCAAGTTATGTGCGTTTAACACGTGCGGCGGTATTGAATGAGAAAAACAGAGATTATGTAACCTCTTCACGAGTGGCGGGAGCAAGCGTATTACGTTTAATGTTTATTGTGATTTTACCGAATTGCCTTGCACCGCTTATCGTGCAAATGACGATGGGGATTTCTAACGCGATTTTAGAGCTAGCAACCTTAGGTTTCTTAGGTATCGGCGCAAAACCACCAACACCGGAATTGGGCACTATGTTATCTGAATCACGTAGCTTTATGCAGGCGGCAAATTGGTTGGTTACCATTCCAGGTTTAGTAATTTTATCGCTTGTTTTAGCATTTAACTTAATGGGTGACGGGTTGCGTGATGCACTCGATCCAAAATTAAAACAATAGGGGGCAGAATGGCATTATTAGATGTAAAAGAGCTTTCTGTTCACTTTGGTGATGAAAAAGCACCTTTTAAAGCGGTGGATCGTATTAGCTACCAAGTTAATCAAGGCGAAGTATTAGGCATTGTTGGCGAGTCTGGCTCGGGGAAGTCAGTGAGTTCCCTTGCAGTGATGGGCTTGATTGATTTTCCTGGGCGTGTTTCAGCGAAAGGCCTAGAATTTGAAGGAAAAGATCTCTTAAGCTTACCGACAAAAGAAAAGCGGGAATTAGTTGGGGCAGATATTGCCATGATTTTCCAAGACCCGATGACAAGCTTAAATCCGGCTTATACGGTGGGTTTCCAAATTATGGAAGCCATCAAAGCGCATCAAGGCGGCAGCAAAAAAGAACGCCGTGAGCGCACCTTAGAGCTATTACGTTTAGTGGGTATTCCTGATCCTGAATCGCGAATTGATGTTTATCCGCACCAGCTTTCTGGCGGGATGAGCCAACGCGTTATGATTGCTATGGCGATAGCGTGTAAACCGAGATTGCTCATTGCAGATGAACCAACCACCGCACTGGATGTGACTATTCAAGCACAAATTGTAGATTTGTTGCTTGAGTTACAGCAAAAAGAATGTATGTCGTTGATTCTGATCACGCACGATCTTGCGTTAGTTGCAGAAGCGGCACATCGTATTATTGTGATGTATGCGGGACAAGTAGTGGAAGAAGGACGAGCAGAAGATATTTTCCGTGAACCCAAACATCCCTATACGCAAGCATTATTACGTTCTTTACCTGAGTTTGCAGAAGGTAAATCTCGTTTGCAATCTTTACCCGGTGTGGTGCCAGGTAAATACGATCGTCCACAAGGTTGCTTGTTAAATCCACGTTGTCCGTATGCGACCGATCTTTGTCGAACTGTTGAACCTGAATTACGCCAAGTAGGAAACAGACAAGTTAAATGTCACACCCCATTAAATGCCCAAGGAGAACCAAGCAATGTCTAATGTCGCGCAAGAAAATGCACCATTGCTCAATGCCATTGGGCTGAAGAAATATTATCCTGTGAAAAAAGGGATGTTTGCGAAAACACAGCAAGTTAAGGCATTAGATGGTGTGTCTTTTTCCTTAGAACGAGGCAAAACCCTTGCCGTAGTAGGGGAGTCTGGTTGTGGTAAATCAACACTAGGCCGTCTTTTGACGATGATAGAAGAACCGACAGAAGGTGAGTTATATTACAACGGACAAAATTTCTTAGAGAATGATCACGAAACAAAAGCATTGCGTCGTCAGAAAATCCAAATTGTGTTTCAAAATCCTTATGCCTCACTGAATCCGCGTAAGAAAATCGGCACAATTTTGGAAGAGCCTTTAGTCATTAATACCAATCTATCGGCAAAAGAACGTAAAGAAAAAGTATTGTCCATGATGGCGAAAGTAGGATTACGTGCAGAGTTTTATGATCGTTATCCACATATGTTTTCGGGCGGTCAACGTCAGCGTATCGCGATTGCTCGTGGTTTAATGCTCGATCCTGATGTGGTTGTAGCGGATGAACCAGTTTCTGCATTAGACGTATCTGTTCGTGCGCAAGTGCTGAATTTGATGATGGATTTGCAAGCTGAGCTAGGTTTATCTTATGTCTTTATTTCCCATGATCTTTCGGTGGTTGAGCATATTGCTGATGAAGTGATGGTGATGTATTTAGGTCGTTGTGTCGAAATGGGCACAAAAGCGCAGATCTTTAATAATCCTCAGCATCCTTATACGCAAGCTTTACTTTCGGCAACACCAAGATTATCGCCTGAATTACGTCGTCAGCGGATTAAATTAAAGGGTGAATTACCAAGCCCGATTAATCCGCCAAAAGGTTGTGCATTTAATCCACGCTGTTGGAAAGCAACAGATAAATGTCGAAATGAACAGCCTAAATTGGAAAAATATCCTGATGGTAAGCTCATAGCTTGTTTCCATCTTGATTAGAAAAGATAAAAAGAAAATGACCGCACTTGAGTAAGTGCGGTCATTTTTTTAGGCGTTTTGAGATCGATAGCAGAAATTGAAGAAGACAAAGATGCCGAGTGCAATAACCGCTAATGCTGCGCCACTAAAGCCAATATATTCAAGACCAATATGGCGAGCGATTTGGTTACCAAACAGTGCACCTGCACCAATACCTGCATTGAAAATACCGGAATAAATGGCACTTGCTACGTCCGTTGCATCAGGAGCAAGTTGTAGTACGCGCATTTGTAATGCCAGTCCGATACAAGAGATGCCAATCCCCCAAATAAAAGCAAGAGTAAACATCGTGGCGGTATAACTCGCAGAGGCAAGCATAAATGTTAAAGATATAGCCAGTAAAATCATTGCACCACTGATAAATTGAGTTGGACCGAAACGGTATAAGCGGTTAAAGATCACACTTGCGGTAATGCCAGAAACCCCAAAAACTAACAAAATTATCGTTGCAAGATTTGGATCGAGTTCGCCGATTTGAACCATAAAGGGTTCAATGTAGGTATAAGCGGTAAAATGTGCTGAAACAATGATTACCGTTGTAGCATAAAGTCCAATTAGTAATGGACGTTTTGCTAAAATCGGCAGACTAGATAACGAGCCTGCATTTTTACTTGGTAGATTTGGTAATAAACGCATAATAAATACCATCACAACCAAAGCTAATGCGGCAATGATTGCGAAAGTAATACGCCAACCAACTAATTGACCGACTAAACGGCCTAATGGTAAGCCTAAAATAGTCGCAAGGGATGTACCGATAGCGAGCATACCAATTGCTTGTGTTTTCTTATTCTTCGGTGCCACACGCATCACTAATGATGCGGTAATTGCCCAGAAAAGTGAATGCGCTACTGCAATACACATACGAGCAATTAGCAGAATCCAATAATTCCATGCAATGACTGAGATAATATGACCGATAATAAAAATGACGAAAAGTTTCAGTAATAAGCCTTTACGTTCCATATCGCCTGTCGCGAGCATGGCGGGTAAAGACATGATCATGACAGTCCAAGCATAAACGGTCATCATTAAACCCACATCGGAGCTTTGCATATCAAAACTTTGTCCGATGTCTGTGAGTAACGCAACTGGCACAAATTCCGTGGTGTTAAAAATAAAAGCGGCGCAAGCCATGATAACTACGCGCCAATATTTAGTTCTTTCTGCTTTCTGATAAAATGACATTATTTTAATTTCTCTTTAATTAATTCTTTCAATTGATGACGAAAGTTTTGGTCAATATTCACCTTATATTGTGGTGAGTAGCAACTATCGAAAAAGCGAATAGGCAATGCCAGCTTTTTGTATTTTTCGTTAGTGGATCTTAAGGTTAAATTGACATCACATTGTACATTATCTAAATCAATGGCTCCAGAACCTTCCGCTAAAAGTGCGGTTGTTTTTAAGTTCATTTTATCTACTTTAAGCAAGTGATTCTCGAATGAAAGACGCGACTCTAAACGCTCGTAAGGCGTATTCATATTTCTACTTGCGGTTAAATCGCTGTTGTAATTAATCGGTAAATACTGTGCTGCCATATCCAATAAGTTCAATCCTAAAATTTCACCATTTTGAGCATCGAAATAGAATTCCCCTTTGGTGAGTTCTGAATTGGTTAGGGCGAATTGGATATTAAAATCAGCATTACCTGTTAATGTATTAGGGAAGTTTAGCAAGGCGATAAGTTGCGCCATTGGGAAATTTTTACCAGAAAAATTGACCGCACTTTGTAGATCTTTATGACTAAATTTAAAGGTGGCTAAACAATTCTGGCAATCAGGTTGCAAATAGGCATTGATGGTTTTAACTGGTTTTGAAAAATCAACATAAGTTTCGATATAACCGAGTGGCTGTTGATTTAAACGGGCATTAACAAATTGAATCAAATTCTTGCCTTGATGGTTTAGGTTAATATTTCCCTTGCTGAATGCAAATTGATATTGCGTGTTTGTGCCATAAAGTGGTTTATCAAGAGAAAGAGTAACCGCACTTTCACCTTTAAATGCAATGTTTTGGTTAAAAATATTTTTAAGTGAAAAATCAGTAAAACGGCCATGAATATTGGCATGGTTTAAGGCTTGTTCACTCAGTTTGAAATGAGTGATTTGGATTTCTTCTAAAATCGGATTGCCTGATAAAAGCGGGAAGAGCGCAAATTTAGCGTCAATGTTTTCAGCTGAAAGTTGATGGTATTTCAAACCCGATAAATTTACCGTTGGTTGAGGTAGAAGGCTTAGTGAAAAATCATATGCTTGAATATCGTATTGCGTTAAATGATCGGCAATGTTGTTTTTCAGTTGATTAAGTTGAATATAGAAAAAAGCGAAGATCGCAAACAGCACGATCAAAAGGCTAATTGCGATCTTTTTCATTGATTAATCCTCATTAATTCGGCTCGCTACCGCATTTTGTTGATGTTTATATTTCGCATCTTTACGGCTGATGTAAGGACGAGCTGCCGGGCCACTTAATACTTCAAAACTTAAAGCACCAATCACCATATTTGGACGCAATGCTAAAGGTAATTTGCCGGAGTTGTAGAATTCCAAGACAATTTTGCCTTCCCAACCTGGATCAATACGATGAGCGGTAACATGTACCATTAAGCCTAAACGAGCAAGTGAAGAACGACCATCTAGCCAACCGATAATATTGGCAGGGAGTTTCACTGACTCCAATGTGGTCGCTAATGCCAACATACCAGGGTGTAAGAAGAAGGCTTCATCATCAGCGATAATAATTTCGTCACTCATCACTGATTCAAGTTGAGCAGAGACTTCTTCTTTCGGTCCACTTAAATCAATATAAGGCGCGGAATGTTCACGAAATACGCGAAATGAATTGCCTAAACGCACATCAATGGTCGCACCATTGATTTTGTCATTTTCAGGACGAGGCGTTAAAGAAATAATGCCATCATCTAGATAGCGTTCGATATCGGTATCGCAAAGACGCATGATTTTTCCTATTTTTGGTTTAACAAATGAAGAATTTGAGCTTTTAACATATTGATCGCAATACGGTTTTTACCACCACGAGGAATCACGATATCCGCATATTGTTTTGATGGCTCAATAAATTGCATGAACATTGGGCGCACAGTTGCACGATATTGATCAATCACAGATTGTAGTGAACGACCACGTTCTTCCATATCACGTTGTAAACGACGGATAAAACAAATGTCTAATGGTGTATCCACGAAGACTGAAATATCGGCTAATTGGCGAACTCGCTCATCAGTAAGCAATAAGATCCCTTCTAAAATAACAATTTTTTTCGGCGTGAAGTGTTTGGTTTCACCTGTTCTGGTGTGTTCAACATAACTATAGACCGGAATATCCACGGCAGTTCCGTTTTTTAAGTCTTTTAAGTGTTGAATGAGTAAATCTCTGTCCATTGAATTCGGGTGGTCATAGTTCATTTTCACACGTTCACTCATTTCCAAATGACTTTGATCTTTGTAGTAGCTGTCTTCTGCAATGATGCCAATTTCTTGGCAACCTAATTCATTACAAAGTTCTTTGTGAACGGTAGATGCGATGGAGCTTTTCCCTGAAGCGGATGCCCCCGTGATAGCAATGATGATACAAGATGAGTTTGACATAAAACGTCCTCAAAAAACGGAAGGTAAAAATTAGTGGGATTATAAAGAAAAATCAGTTTAAATTCACCTTTCTTTTTTATTTAAATTTTTTAAATTTGTGAAGTAGTTCACGGAATTTTTTTTCGTTTTCGCTTACGATGTGCTCGTTTTTATTATTTCATCAGTGTTATTTATGAGGAGTGTACGATGAAAATGAATAAAATTTCTCTCTCCATTTCAACCGCACTTTTAGCTGCAGGCTTCATGACATCATCAGCTGTTAATGCTCAGGGGCGTTTAGTGGTGTATTGTAGTGCGACTAACATTCTTTGTGAAACGACAACCAAAGCGTTTGGCGAAAAATATGATGTGAAAACTTCATTCATTCGCAACGGTTCAGGCAGTACGTTTGCAAAAGTTGAAGCGGAAAAAAATAACCCACAAGCAGACGTTTGGTTTGGTGGTACATTCGACCCTCAAGCACAAGCGGCGGAATTGGGTTTAATCGAACCTTATAAATCTAAACACATTGATGAAATTGTTGAACGTTTCCGTGATCCAGCGAAAACCAAAGGACATTATGTCTCTGCGATTTACATGGGTATCTTAGGCTTTGGTGTGAATACTGAGCGTTTAGCAAAATTAGGTATTAAAGAAGTACCAAAATGCTGGAAAGATTTAACTGATCCTCGCTTAAAAGGCGAAGTGCAAATTGCTGACCCACAAAGTGCAGGTACAGCTTACACTGCATTGGCTACTTTCGTTCAACTTTGGGGCGAAGAAAAAGCCTTTGATTTCTTAAAAGCATTACATCCAAACGTATCTCAATATACCAAATCAGGTGTCACCCCGTCTCGTAATGCGGCGCGTGGTGAAACTGCGGTAGGTATCGGTTTCTTACACGATTATGCACTTGAAAAACGTCAAGGTGCGCCGTTGGAATTAGTGGTGCCTTGTGAGGGTACCGGCTATGAGTTAGGTGGTGTAAGTATCTTAAAAGGTGCGCGTAACATCGATAACGCAAAATTATTCGTGGATTGGGCATTATCTAAAGAAGGTCAAGAGTTAGCGTGGAAACAAGGTGACTCTTTACAAATCTTAACCAACACCACAGCGGAACAATCGCCAACAGCGTTTGATCCAAACAAACTTAATCTGATCAATTATGACTTTGAAAAATACGGTGCAACCGAACAACGCAAAGCCTTAATTGAAAAATGGGTTCAAGACGTTAAATTAGCGAAATAGTTTATAGATGAATTAGGCGGGGATGTCCGCCTAATTTTTTAGCCAGTAGCTAAAAACATAAAAAGGAGTCAATCAATGAAAAAATCAACTATATCTTTGAGTCTGTCAGCTGTTTTGTTTAGCGGGATCTTTTTTACTAGTTCAGCAATTGCTGAAGGTCGGTTAGTAGTATATTGCAGTGCACAAAACTCAGTGTGTGAAAAACAGGTGCAATCTTTTGCTAAAAAATATAATGTAGATGCTAGTTTTATTCGTAACAGTTCAGGCAGCACACTAGCTAAAATAAAGGCTGAAACAAATAATCCACAAGCTGATGTATGGTATGGTGGGACATTTGATACACATTCTCAGGCTGCCGAGATGGATTTGCTAACTGCATATCAATCGCCAATGCTGACAGAAGTTATGCCTCAATTTAAAGATCCTGGACGTCGTAAAGGAAATTACAGTTCCGTAGTTTATATGGGGGTGTTGGGTTTTGGAGTGAATACAGAAAAATTGAAAAAATTAGGAATTACTGAAACTCCAAAATGCTGGAAAGATTTACTCGATCCTAAATTTAAGAATGAAATTCAAATTTCAGATCCTCAAAGTGCTGGAACTGCATATACTGCAATAGCAACATTTGTTCAGCTTTGGGGAGAGGATGAAGCCTTTAATTATTTAAAAGCATTAGATAAAAATATTTCACAGTATCCTAAAGCTGGAACTGCACCCGCTCATAATTTAGCTAGAGGGGAAACAACAATAGGTATTGGCTTTTTACAGAACTATTCTTTTGAAAAACAGAATGGTGCACCTATAGAGGTAGTTGTTCCTTGTGAAGGGACCGGCTATGAACTTGGTGGCGTAAGTGTAATTAAAAATGCCCGAAATTTAAAAAATGCAGAATTGTTTGTCGATTGGGTTATGTCTAAAGAGGCACAAGAAATTTCTTGGAAAGAAGCACAATCACATCACATTCTTACAAATGTAAATGCTACCTCTTCACCTTATGCATTGAAATCTAATGAGCTAAATTTAATTAATTATGATTTTAATAAATTTGGCGCATCAGATGTGCGTAGTGGCTTGATCGACCGTTGGGTGAGAGAAGTTAAATTAAATAAATAAATGGAGGCTTTATGAGAAAGCAGTATTATTTTCTCAATTCCAATCTATTTTGGGTAATGCTTGCTATGGCAGGCTTTGCCCTTTTACCTTCTATGGCATTATATTATGGTATTTTTGATTCAACACAAGATGAAATCCTATCGGCCATGGGCTGGAACTCAGTAAATTTGAGTTGGGTTTGGTTTGGTTCTCTATTTCTTATTCCTATATTTTCTTTTTTATATAAAGGAAAAGGAGCCGTACAACAAGGTAAAATAGAGTTTTTATTAGCTTGCTTAATTTTTTCTTTTGTAATGATTTCAGCAAGTATTGAAAAATTCAGCTTGGGTTATTCTGAGTTTATTCTTACAATTGCTTTAATTGGTATTTCAACGAATGCTCTTGCCAAAATGAAAGTGATGCAAAGTGATAAATTCGTTATCGCATCACTATTGAGTATTGTATTACTTATATTTTTCTTTATTGTTTATCCTACTTTAGCCATTTTTATCTCAATGTTTTACAAAGGAGATGAATTTGTGCCTGGGCAGGTGCTCGACATAGTTAAACAGCCTTATGTTATACGTATTATTTTAAACTCATTAGCTGTCGCAGGGACAATCGGTATTCTTGCAACAGCGTTTGGTTTAGTATTTGCGCTTTATACCACTAGAATTGCAAAGCGTAGTGCAGTTATTGGTAAAATATTCTCCATTCTTCCAATTGTTACCCCTCCATTTGTCGTTGGTTTAGGGGTAACATTAATGCTAGGTCGTTCAGGATATATTACTCATTATTTAGTTGAGTATTTAGGATTCGAAAGTAATTGGTTGTACGGTTTTACTGGAATTGTTATTGCTCATACTCTAGCATTAACACCAATGTCTTTTATGATATTGGAGGGAGCTTTAAAGTCCATCCATCCATCAATTGAGGAAGCTGCATATACTTTAAGAGCAAATCGTTATCAAACTTTCTTTAATATTATTTTCCCATTGCTTAAACCTGCATTAGCAAATTCTTTTTTAGTTGTTGCTATTCAATCTATAGCCGATTTTAGTACTCCGTTAGTTTTAGGCGGAAGCTTTGATGTTATTTCTTCACAGATTTACTTTTATATAGCTGGTTCTCAATTAGATTATGCATCCGCAAGTACACTAGGAACAATTCTTCTAATTTTCTCATTGGGTATTTTTATTATTCAATATTGGTGGATTGGTAATCGTTCATATACTACTGTATCAGGGAAATCTTATCGTGGCGATGTACAAGATCTTCCTGTAACAATGAAATATGCTATTACGTTTATCTTAGCATTTTGGATTATATTTAATGTTCTATTATACGGTAGTATTTTTTACGGTAGTTTTACAGTGAATTGGGGTGTTGATTATACTTTAACTCTCAAAAATTATATTACTTTATTTGGTCAAGGATTTAGTGATGGAGCATGGCCATCGTTAATTCAAACAGTCATTTTTGCTGCAACAGCTGCACCTATTACTGCATTATTTGGCTTGCTTATCGCTTATATTACAGTTAGACGGGAATTTAAAGGTAAAAAAACTTTAGAATTCCTAACTTTGTTATGTTTTGCCGTACCAGGTACAGTTGCAGGGGTATCCTACATACTTGCCTTTAATGATGCGCCAATTTATATAACTGGGACTGCATTAATTGTTATTTTATCAATGGTTATGCGTAATATGCCTGTAGGTATGCGAGCGGCTATTGCTGGATTAGGACAACTAGATAAATCTTTAGATGAGGCCTCTCTATCATTAAAAGGAAGCTCTTTTAAAACTATTTGTTTTATTGTTTTCCCTTTATTAAAACCAGCCTTGCTTTCAGCTCTTGTAACTAGCTTTGTTAGAGCAATGACTACAGTAAGTGCAATTGTATTTTTAGTTACAGCAGATACTCGTGTTGCTACATCTTATATTCTAAATCGCGTAGAAGATGGTGAATACGGAATTGCAATTGCATATGGTTCAATTCTGATAGTAGTCATGATGGCCATTATTTTATTCTTTGACTGGATTGTGGGTGATACCCGAATTTCCCGTTCTAAAGCGAAAAAAATGAATTAACTCGTTAAGTTGTAGGTAAATATTATGAGTAATAATGATTTCTTAGTATTAAAAAATATCACTAAATCTTTTGGTAAATCCACAGTCATTGATAATTTAGATTTAACCATTAAACGTGGCACTATGGTGACCTTATTAGGGCCATCTGGTTGTGGTAAAACCACTGTGTTACGTTTGGTGGCAGGCTTAGAGAACCCAACTTCAGGACAAATTTTTATCGATGGTGAAGATGTAACCAAATCATCTATTCAAAATCGTGATATTTGTATCGTATTCCAATCTTACGCTTTATTCCCACATATGAGCATTGGCGATAACGTGGGCTATGGTTTACGTATGCAAGGTGTGGGAAAAGAAGAACGCGCTAAACGTGTAAAAGAAGCCTTAGAGTTAGTTGATTTAGCAGGTTTTGAAGATCGTTTTGTGGATCAGATTTCAGGTGGTCAACAACAACGCGTCGCTTTAGCGCGTGCGTTAGTGTTAAAACCGAAAGTATTACTTTTTGATGAACCATTAAGTAACTTAGATGCAAACTTACGTCGTTCTATGCGTGAAAAAATCCGTGAATTACAACAAAGTTTAGGTATTACCTCGCTTTATGTGACTCACGACCAAACCGAAGCATTTGCGGTATCCGATGAAGTTATCGTCATGAATAAAGGTAAAATCATGCAAAAAGCACCGGCAAAAGAGCTTTATTTGCGTCCAAACTCTTTATTCCTTGCAAACTTCATGGGGGAATCGAGCATCTTTGAAGGTAAATTGGAAAATAACACCATTGACGTAAATGGCTACAAATTACCATTAAGCAATGCGGCACAATTCAATTTACCAGATGGTGAATGCTTAGTAGGCGTACGTCCTGAAGCAATTTACTTAAAAGCAGAAGGCGAGGCAGCACAACAATGTGAAATCAAGAGTGCAGTCTATATGGGAAATCACTGGGAAGTGGTGGCAATTTGGGCAGGCAAAGAATTGCTCATTAACACCAAACCAGAAGACTTCAATGCTGATCTCAAACAAGCTTATGTGAATTTCTCTGAACAAGGTATTTTCTTATTGAAGAAAGAGAAATAATACCAATTTAAAGGCGTATGGAAGCATACGCCTTTTCTTTTAAAACCCTTTCAAAATTGACCGCACTTTTCCTTTCATTTTATTTTTCCTAACAGATCTGTATAATACTACCCTTTGAATATAAACGATTACAGGAGGAAAGCATGATAAAACCTGATACTTTACCGCAATTTTTGCGTAATAAAGTCGAGGAAAATGATGCCTTTGGTCTTGTGGAAGGGCTGTGTCAATTATTACGTAGTAGCCCTACAGAAAAAATTTCTCCAACCTTGCATTTGTTTAAGTTTATCTTAAAGAACGATAAAGAATTAGGCTGTTCTGTTTCGAAATTATTATGTGGTTGGTTATGTGGTTTACGTCTTTACCCGTTGTTTATTAGTAGCGGTATTCTTACACGTGGCGGTTTTGGACAGGAAATGAAAACGCGTATTTATGAGCGTTTTAACCCCTCTTTTAAAGATATTAATGATTTACGTGATATTTTTTATTTATTGTTTAGCGATAAAAATGATGCACGCTGGATTGATGCCGTCCCATTAAAAACGTGGCGAGGCGTATTTGGCGTTTTAACCCGTTATACAGAACAAAAAGATCGGGAACGTTTAAAAAATCATATTGAAAGTGAAGGGTTATTTGCCATTGAGATGCTTTCAATTTGGATTGCAGCTGAAGATATGGATCCTGAGTTGATGCGAATGGAACCCTCTCTGTTAAATGCTGATTCACCTTTTGTTGCTTTACACCATGAGGTGGTTGATTGGGTAGCGGCGCGTCGCCAATCAATAGATTTTGATGATAGTCATTTACAGGTAATGTTTGATCAATGTAAGGCATTGATTATTGGCTTACAGAAACGTGGGGCAGTAGTGGGGTCTTCCTTAAATACAGCGTATTTATTAGAACGTCTTTCCCAGACTTTAGAACGATTAGAAACGTTGATGGCAATTTTTGTTTCAAATCGCTATTTACCGCGTCGAATATTGTTATTAACGGGTTGTTTTGCCCGTGCAGCTGCAGAGCGACATAGTATTTCCCGACTATGGAAACAAAGCTCAGGATTAATTGCTCGTAGTGTTACGCAGAATGCTGGGGACCACGGTGAGCATTACATTACTCGAGATAAAAAAGAGTATTGGGCAATGTTTTACTCTGCGGCAGGTGGTGGTGTATTGATTGCACTAATGGCGTTATTTAAAACCTATTTAGGCAGCATTATTGATGATAAAGTCTGGAAAGGGATTGCTGAAGGCTTAAATTACGGCTTAGGTTTTATGGTGATCTTTATGTTGCATTTTACGGTAGCGACGAAACAGCCAGCCATGACTGCAGCCCGTTTTGCTGAGGCTGTTGAGAAAACGCCTCAAGGTAAAAGCGTCAATATGAAATTAGCCCAATTATTAGTGGATGTATTTCGCTCTCAAAGTATTGCGGTGCTAGGCAATGTGCTCATTGCGATGGGCTTAGCCGCATTGATTGCGTTTGGTTACCAATATAAAACAGGTGAGCCATTGATGAATGCTGATCAAATCGCTTATCAGTTGCATAGCATTGATCCTTTTGCGGGAACCTTATGGTTTGCAGCCATTGCGGGTGTATGGTTATTCTGTTCAGGGATTATTTCGGGTTATTTTGATAACCGCAGCAATTATTTGAATATGCGTATGCGTTTAACCCAACATCCATTATTGAAAAAATTAATGTCTGAGAAGACTCGCGTGAAATTTGCTAATTATATGCATGAGAATTATGGCTCGCTAATTGGTAACCTTTGTTTTGGTATGTTGCTTGGGATTACCGGTGTGGTGGGTTACTTAACACACCTTCCGTTAGATATTCGTCATGTGGCATTTTCATCTGCGAATGTAGGCTATATTGCTGTGAGCGGACAATTCACCTATTCATTGCTTTTACAATGTATTGGTTTTGTATTGTTGATTGGTTTAGTAAATTTAGTTGTCAGTTTTTCATTAACGCTTTGGGTTGCACTGCGTTCTTTGAATGCGGAAATTGAGAGTTGGTGGCCAATTTGGCATGAAGTGTGTCAAATTGTGAAAAAACGTCCATTGAGCTTATTTCTTCCTGTTCAATTAGATAAATAATCATTCTAAGTGCGGTCAAAAATATCAACGTTTTTGACCGCACTTTCTTTTCGACAAATTTAATTTGCGATATCATGTTGCTCATCTAATGCGATAACTTTATGAATTATTCTAATGAAACCAACATTTCTTGAACTTCGTCACCTAAGAACCTTGCTTGCGTTAAAGGAAACGGGCAGCGTTTCAATGGCGGCAAAACATGTTTATTTAACACAATCGGCACTTTCTCACCAAATTAAGTTAATGGAAGAACAATTCGGTTTACCTCTGTTTGAGCGTAAAAGTAATCCATTGCGTTTTACCGCAGCTGGCGATCGTTTGATTCGTCTTGCCAATGAAATTCTTCCAAAAGTGGTTGATGCAGAACGTGAGCTTGCTCGCGTAAAACACGGTGATGCAGGGCAGTTAAGAATTGCGGTGGAGTGTCATACCTGTTTCGACTGGTTAATGCCGGCGATGGATGAATTTCGTCAGCATTGGAGTTTGGTAGAATTGGATATTGTGTCAGGCTTCCACACTGATCCGGTTGGATTGTTATTATCTCATCGTGCAGATTGGGCTATCGTGTCTGAAGTTGAGCAAAATGATGATGTTTTGTTTAAACCGCTGTTTTCTTATGAAATGGTAGGGATCTGTTCTAAAGATCATCCATTAGCCAATAAAGAGGTTTGGCAAGCAGAAGATTTCGCTGAAGAAACTTGGGTAACCTATCCCGTGCCTGATGATATGTTAGATTTATATCGTCAAGTATTGAAACCGAAAGGTATTAATCCACCTCGTCGTACAACAGAGCTAACGATCGCCTTGATCCAGTTAGTAGCGAGTCGTCGAGGCATTGCTACCGTGCCTTATTGGGCGGCATTACCTTATTTAGAAAAAGGGTATGTGGTGGCGCGTAAAATTACAGAAGAAGGGTTGTACAGTAACCTTTATGCGGCAATTCGTAAAGAAGATGCTAATTTAGCTTATATCGAAGATTTCCATCAAACAGTAAAAGCACAAAGTTTTTCGACCTTACCTGGTTTGTCTGTTTTAGAGTTGTAGTAGGTCAATATGTCAGAAGTAGTGACAGAAAATCCCATCAAAGCCGCGGCAAAAGCGGCATTTCCTTACAGTATGCCAATGCTTGCCGGCTTTTTATTTTTAGGCATAGCATACGGCATTTACATGAAAGCACTTGGATTCGGTGTTTGGTTCCCCATTGCAATGGCAGCGCTCATTTATGCGGGCTCAGTGGAATTTATTGCGGCCGCCGCCTTAGTTATGCCTTTTTCGCCATTAAGTGTTGCGTTGGTTACGCTAATGGTAAGTGGTCGCCAAATTTTTTATGGCATTTCCATGCTAGAAAAATATGGTGTTCAACTTGGGAAAAAACGCTGGTATTTAATTAGTAGTTTAGTAGATGAAAGTTTTTCCCTGAATTATATGGCGAAGATCCCCGATCATTTAGATAAAGGCTGGTACATGTTCTTTGTCAGTTTTTATCTCCATCTTTATTGGGTTGTAGGAGCCGGATTAGGTAACCTATTTGGCTCAATTCTACCTTTTGATTTAAAAGGGGTAGAGTTTGGGATGACCGCACTTTTCCTCGTAATCTTTGCTGAAAATTGGCTCAAAGAAAAATCGCATGAAAGCTCATTATTAGGTTTAGGCGTAGCTTTTGCATCGCTGTTAATTGTTGGGAAAGAACACTTTTTAGTGCCAACGCTAATCAGTATCTGGATTCTATTAACGGTACGACGTCCTAAACTTTCATCTAAATTGGAGGCACTAAAATGACATTGATGGAGCAGATTATTACCATTGTGATTTGTATTGTGTGCGTACAATTTACCCGATTATTGCCTTTCTGGATCTTTCCCGCCAATCGTCCGATTCCGGAATATGTTCGTTATTTAGGTAAAGTACTACCAGCCGCGATGTTTGGGATGTTAGTGGTGTATTGCTATAAAAATGTGGATGTGTTGAGTAGTTATCACGGCTTGCCCGATTTCATTGCGGGTGCATTGGTATTGGGGTTACATTTCTGGAAAAAGAACATGTTTCTTTCTATCTCGGCAGGCACAATTTTTTATATGTTTTTAGTGCAAAAAGTCTTTATCTAAGCGAATGTTGAGCAAAATAAAAATTTCTTGATATTGCAATCGGTTGCCTTTATTTCGCCTCTTTTCCTGAATTCCAAAATCTTTTATGATGCCGCCTCAATCATTGTTGACGGAGAGATTTATGGAATTTAATTTCATCGAATTATTAGGCTATTTGGCAACATTCTTTGTGGCCGCGTCTTTTTTATTTAAATCGATTGTTCACTTGAGAGTTGTTAATGCAATTGGAGCGGTACTTTTTGTCGTTTATAGTTTGATCATCAAATCTTATCCAGTTGCGCTTCTAAACGCATTCTTAGTTTTCGTTAACTTATATCAACTTTATCGTTTGAAAAAAGAGCAGCCGGCATCAAAAGTGCTTAAATAATTGACAGCACTTTTCCACGATTTACCCCCATATTTGATATAAAGCAATCACCAGTGGCATAGTAAACATACAAAGTAGCGTCGTTACACCATAAATGGCGCTGGCTTTCTGTGGATTGTTGTTATAAATCACCGCCATTTGTGTCACAGTTGAAGCGGATGGGCTAGTGGTGGCTAAAAAGCTAATCAACACAATAATTTCCCCTTTTTCAGCCCAATGTACAAACCCAATCAACTTTATTAATACCAATAATGCAATCGGAATAAGTAACAAGCGCAAAAGTGTGACTAAATAAATGCGTTTGGATGATACGATGCTCCGTAAAGGAATTGCCGCAATCAGCATACCCGCAACAAGCATGGCATTCGGACCAATAAACAAGCCAATGGAAGACAGCGTGCCATTGATAATGTTTGGCAACTTAATTTGGAAAGCAAACAAAAATGCTCCGACAAGAATTGACCAAATATTGATGTTTTTGGCAATCGTCTTCAGCGATAAATTTCCTTTTCCTACAATAATCAAACGGCAATGTGTCCAAAATAGAAAGGTTTGTACTACGATAAAACAGCTTGCGTAAATGACCCATTCTTTACCAAATAGCGACATCACAATCGGAATAATTAAATTACCAGAATTGGAATAAATGGAGGTGGCGTGCTCAATAGGATCAAGTTTTAGTAGGCGTTTTAATAGGCTGCCAATGATAATCAAAATAATGTGAAGAAACACCGCCATAAGAAGTGAGAGCTGTAAACCTTGCAAGATTTCAGGCGTGTAATCAATTTGAAAGGCTTCAATCATTACCGCTGGACTAATGACATAAAGCCCAATAATGGAAAGCGGCTTGCTATCTTCAGATTTTAATAATTTTGATTTAACCAACCCATAACCAATAAGCACAATAAGTGTCAGTTCAATAATTTTAGTGCCGAGTAAAAATGCGATGTCCATAGTGAATATTGATGAGAGAAATTAGTGCTATGAAAGAAGAAAAGGGCAAATAATTTGCCCTTTAAATTGATTTAGGTTACTCCCACTCGATAGTTGCTGGGGGTTTTCCGCTGATGTCGTACACGACGCGGGAAATGCCATTCACTTCGTTGATGATGCGGTTAGATACTTTGCCTAATAAATCATAAGGTAAATGAGCCCAATGTGCGGTCATAAAGTCGATGGTTTCTACCGCACGTAGTGAGATAACCCAATCGTATTTACGGCCATCGCCCATCACGCCAACAGATTTCACAGGCAAGAATACGCTGAAGGCTTGGCTGGTTTTTTCATACCAACCGCTGTTGCGTAATTCTTCGATAAAGATTGCATCCGCACGGCGTAATAAATCGCAGTATTCTTTTTTCACTTCGCCTAATACACGCACGCCTAAGCCCGGGCCAGGGAATGGGTGACGGTTGATCATTTCAGCTGGTAAGCCTAATGCTAAACCGATTTTACGTACTTCGTCTTTAAACAATTCACGTAACGGTTCTACTAAGCCAAGTTTCATATAGTCTGGTAAGCCACCTACGTTGTGGTGTGATTTAATCACATGCGCTTTACCAGTTTTGCTTGCTGCAGATTCGATCACGTCAGGGTAGATCGTACCTTGTGCTAACCATTTTACGTTAGTCAGTTTTTTCGATTCATCATCGAATACATCAACGAATACTTTACCGATAATTTTACGTTTCGCTTCAGGATCCGATACACCTGCAAGCTCACCTAAAAAACGGCTTTCCGCATCAACACGGGTAATGTTCAAGCCGAATTTATCACCGAACATTTCCATGACTTGATCGCCTTCGTGTAAGCGGAGTAAGCCGTTATCCACGAATACACAGTGTAGATTTTTACCGATAGCACGATGTAAAAGTAATGCAACCACAGAAGAGTCCACACCACCAGATAAACCTAAAATCACTTCATCATCGCCCACTTGCTCTTTAATGCGAGCAACGGCATCTTCGATAATGTTTTCTGCTGTCCATTTTGTTTCGCAACCACAAATATTCACCACGAAATTCATTAATAATTCCAACCCTTTTTTAGTATGGGTCACTTCTGGGTGGAATTGTACGCCGTAGAAACGACGGCTTTCATCAGACATCGCGGCAATTGGGCAGGTTGGAGTCGTACCAGTAACTTGGAAGTTTTCAGGTAAGCGAGTTACTTTATCACCATGGCTCATCCATACATCTAATTTGCTGTCGCCATCATTTAAATGAGCAAAAAGTGCGGTTGGGTTATCCATTAAAACCGATGCATAGCCGAACTCACGATGATCAGAGGTTTCAGTTAAACCGCCAAGTTGCATCGCCATGGTTTGCATACCGTAACAAATACCCAATACAGGCACGCCCGCATTAAATACGTATTCAGGTGCACGCGGGCTGTTTTCTTCTGTCGTACTTTCTGGGCCACCAGAAAGAATGATACCGTCTGGATTAAATTCACGGATTTGTTCTTCAGTCACATCCCACGCCCAAAGTTCGCAGTACACACCGATTTCACGCACACGACGTGCAATCAGTTGAGTATATTGTGAACCAAAGTCGAGGATCAGAATTTTATGGTTGTGAATGTTTGTCATTTTTTACCTTATGTTAGTTTAATGTGGTCATATTGATGTAGGTTCCACCTTGACCATCGCTGATATATTTAATTTTAAATACTTCAGTTTGATTACAGCCTTTTACTGTCCAAGTTTCATATGCTGAATCAACAGTAGATGTTTTAGGGTTGATTTTTGCATCATTGATCTGAGTATGAATTTGTTTTGGTGTACAATTATGGATTGCTCTAAAAGCCAGATTGATATTACGTTCTGTATCTGATTTTAGTAAAGAACTTGCCGTTGTTTCTCCAGTATAAGTTGGTCCGAAAAGCGCACAACTTGATATGATAAACGGAATGAGTAATGCTAGTTTTTTCATTTTAGTCCTTTTAGTTGCCCAAAATATTTCAAAAGAGCGGTTAAATAAACCGCTCTTTTATCAATTAGCCCATACGATAGTTTGGCGCTTCTTTTGTGATAGTTACATCGTGAACATGGCTTTCTTTAATACCTGCACCACTGATGCGAACGAATTCTGCTTTCGTGCGTAATTCTTCGATGGTTGCACAGCCAGTTAAGCCCATGCAAGAACGTAAGCCACCCATTTGTTGGTGGATAATTTCTTTTAAGTAACCTTTGTATGGAATACGGCCTTCGATACCTTCTGGTACGAGTTTGTCTGCAGCGTTATCAGATTGGAAGTAGCGGTCTGATGATCCTTTCGCCATCGCACCTAATGAGCCCATACCACGGTAAGATTTAAATGCACGACCTTGATAAAGTTCGATTTCACCTGGCGCTTCTTCAGTACCCGCGAACATAGAACCAACCATTACACAGCTTGCACCTGCTGCGATAGCTTTTGCAATATCACCAGAGAAACGGATACCACCGTCAGCGATAACTGGAATACCACGATCTTTTAATGCCGCAGCGGCATCTGCGATAGCCGTGATTTGTGGGACACCTACACCAGTCACGATACGAGTGGTACAAATAGAGCCAGGGCCGATACCTACTTTCACTGCGCTTGCGCCTGCATCAGCTAATGCGATTGCACCTTCAGCCGTTGCAACGTTACCCGCAACGATAGGTAAGTTTGGATATTTTGCACGAGTTTCACGAACGCGTTGTAATACGCCTTCTGAATGACCGTGAGAAGAGTCGATTAACAACACATCAACACCCGCTTTCACTAATGCGTCGATACGTTCTTCGTTACCTGGACCCGCACCTACAGCTGCACCGACGCGTAAACGACCAAATTCATCTTTACATGCGTTCGGTTTTTGTTCCGCTTTTTGGAAGTCTTTAACAGTAATCATGCCTTTTAATTTGAAAGCATCATCTACTACAAGTACTTTCTCTACGCGGTTTTTGTGCATTAATTCCAAAATCGTTTCACGGCTTGCACCTTCTTTTACGGTGACTAAGTCTTCTTTTTTCGTCATTAATTGTGAAACAGTTTTGCTTAAATCTTTTACGAAACGTGTGTCGCGGCCAGTGATGATACCGATTAAGTTGTTTTCAGCATCAACAACAGGGTAGCCTGCGAATCCGTTTTTCTTCACCATTTCAGCAAGTGCTGCAAGGGTTAAATCTGGCGAAACAGTCACAGGTTCAGAAACGATACCACTTTCGAATTTTTTTACTTTGCGAACACGATCCGCTTGGCGTTCGATCGTCATGTTTTTATGAATAAAGCCGATGCCACCTTCTTGTGCTAAAGAGATCGCTAATTTGGTTTCTGTGACAGTATCCATCGCAGCAGAAAGCATAGGAATATTTAAGCGAATTTCTTTGGTGAGTTGAGTTGAGAGGTTGGCTGTGTTCGGAAGAACAGTTGAATGAGCAGGGACGAGTAGAACGTCGTCAAAAGTCAGAGCTTCTTTTTTGATTCTAAGCATGGCAATATCTCGCTGTTAAAAATTGTGTCAAAAAATATTGCGGCGAGATTATACAGATTTTTCATGTGGTTGAAAATGAATTTTTTCGCTTTTATGGTAAGATTTGCCAAGGTTTTTATGAGGAGGAATGAATATGCCATCGTTATTGGATTGTTTGTCTGATTGCCAACCTAAAGTGCGGTCAGATTTGATGTCGTTTTTAAATATTGCATCAAATGAATTGGCGCAAGAAATGGCATTATTGAGAGAAGTGGGATTAAATATTCAAGAAAAAAATGAGATTTATCAGCTGATGCCAGAAATGCCCTTGTTAAATCCGCAAACAATTTCGACCGCACTTTCACCTTATTCCGTGCATTATCATCGAACCATTTCTTCAACAAATGAATTTATAACGAATCAAATTAACCAATTAAAAAAAGGTGATTTGTGTTTGGCAGAATATCAAACAGCAGGGCGGGGACGTCGTGGTCGCCAATGGCTTTCACCGTTTGCAGGGCAGTTAATTTTTAGTTTTTATTGGACTATTGATCCTAAAAAAGCATTGGATGGATTAAGTTTAGTGATTGGTTTAGCGATTGCCGAAGCGTTAAATGCGAAAGTGAAATGGCCAAATGATATTTTGCTTTCAGGGCGAAAATTAGGTGGTATTTTAGTGGAAATCATTAATTATAAGAATGGGTTGCTTAATTTAGTGGTTGGTATTGGGATCAATGTAAAATTGCCACAATCAACCGAAATTAGTCAGCCATATGCACAGCTAACCGAACAGAATCCAAATATAGATCGTGAAACGATCCTTGTTAAAGTGATTCAACGTATTTATTCTCGGTTAGCTCAATTTGAAGAAAAAGGTATTGATGAGGAATTCATGCAACAATGGATAAACCATAATGAATTTTTTGGTGATGAAGTAAATGTCTTTACTGAACAAGGCGCGATTTCAGGTATTGAGCAGGGAATTGATAAACGAGGTTATTTAAAAGTTATAACCGATGAAGGTGAACGGTATTTTAATGCCGGAGAGGTTTCTTTAAGAAGAAAGTAAAAAAAGCGCGGTCAAAATTAACCGCACTTTTTATATGTATGTTAAACCACTTTCTGAATAAGCACCGAAATATCATCTGCAAATTTTTCATCTCTTGCCATTTTCTCAATTTCCTCAGATGAATGTTTTTCACCGTTATACACGACAACAATACTCAGATCATTGGGTTGCAAGAAATGTGTTTCACCGAACTCAGTATAACGGGTGGCGCCAATACTAATAATCGCTTGTTTCGGATAGTTTGCTAGCTCTAATAAAGAGGCAATATGATTCATCGGTCCTTCATCGGGTTGATTGTTCATTCTATCCACGATCCAATCTAATAATTGTTGGTGGAAATAGCTATAACCAATCGCGGGGCTGTCAATGCCGTAAGTATTGAGTTCGTCATTGCGTTTATGGAAGCAAGCGATACGATATTGATCAATTTCACTTCCTTTAACAAAAGATGAAAGTGGAATTAGTTTGGAAGAAATACCTTTACTTGTCGCGCCCCAGTTTTTCTTTTCACAGATTTTTTTCGCATTAGGTCGACGAATAGAGCAGTCATTATAGGCTGCAAAATAACGCGGGATAATTTTTTCAACTTGATCTCCTTTATAGATAAGCTCACAAATAAGTGCAATTTCAGGTTCAATTTGCAGATTATCTGCGCCTTGTGGAAAATTAATTTGATTGTGACTTAAAGGAAAGGTAGAAAGAAAACCCACGTTTTCACTTGGCACATAAAACGGGAAAATCGCTTTTGGTTGAATGGCATTTTCTGTTTTAACTTGAGTGAAATCAGCCGCTTCACCGGCTTGTTCTAAATGTCCCGCGAAATTGCCTGCTACACCGAAACCAATCATTTGCTCAAAATTCATAACTACCTCATTAAAATGCTTACTCTTTGGAGGTAATTTACCTTGAATATTGAACAAAGACAATTCACTTTGATGATTAAATCATCAGACAATAAAAAAATTGAATTTTTTTGTAAAAAAGCACTTGCAAAGAATTCTGAAATGCCTATAATACGCCCCACACAACGACGCGCTGTTGTGACTCTTAAGA
>CAUQBI010000012.1:0-71052 GCA_963516375.1 Parahaemophilus parainfluenzae
AAACCCGTTTTGCGGAAAGTATTGCGTATCGTGCCCGATTTCGGCGTTTCCAAGCATTCAAATCCATCCGTTTGGGCGCAACAACAGGCCGCGCAATTTTAGTGGAAGGAATTAATTAAAATTATTTCTTAGAAAAAGGCCGTCTGAAATTTCAGACGGCTTTTTTATAACAAAGTGTGGTCAAATTTTTAGGTGTTTTTGCAAATTCAATTCAAAATTAAAACCGCTTGTTTTTAAAACTTCACTGTTTCACCATCTTCTGGAATTGCTACATTTTCAAGCTTGTTTGCTTGGACAAATTGGCGTAAATCCTTACGGTAAACGGACATATGGTTTACCGCATCCATGTGCACTGTGATAAGTTTTGTATTTGGTAGCATGTTACGAGCATGAGCAACATCTTGTAACCCCATAATAATGCCGTCATTCGGAAAAGCTAAGGTACGCGCATCACCTGTGTTCATAATCATTACATCAGGTTTATAACGATTAATGGCTTTGTTTACTTCGGCAGTCCAAATTGTGTCACCAACTAAGTAAACCGTTGTATGGCCTTTCGCTTGGAATATTACGCCCATCGCCTCATCTAAGATCTCGGCTAATTGTGGTACAGCGTACATTTCCGTTGTGCCGTGAGAACCTCCGGTTTTATTTAAAATAATACCTTCGAACTCTACCGGTTTTTCTAGCGATAAACTGGTTATGTTAGTAAAACCTTGCGCTTTGAGTAAGTCGCCATCCCGTTCATGTTGCACAAAAATTTTGATGGATTTAGGTAAAATTTTTTGTGCAACCTCATCCCAATGATCTTCATGTGTATGAGTCAAAATAATGGCATCAACATCTTTGAAAGTATCTTCTGCTTTCATCGGTAATTCCACAAGTGGATTACGCAAATGGCTATTTAATGTCCCTTCAAAGCCTGCATAACGTCCTTTTTCAGCAAGCATCGGATCAATTAAAAAAGTTTTCCCCGCGTAGTTCAGACGACCAGTAGCATTGCGGATATGTTGGTAGCTATCAGTGTTTTTAGAGGCAAGATCTACAGCGAAAGTATTTGCACTAATAGCCAATGCTGTAGTGCTAATTAAGGTTTTTAAGTTCATTGTTTTTCCTTTTCTATATGTTATTGAATGAATAAACATATTATAGTGAGAACAAAATTGCGCAAAAATAAATAATAAATCAATAAACGTAACAATCGGGTCATTTCTGTGTTATGCTCATATCAAAGTAGGAGAAATAAAATGAATAAACCCACAGTTGCTTTAATTGTGTATGAACAAATGATGCCCATTCATTTTGCGATGGCATATTCCGTTTTTTCTATGTCGGATTTAAACGGCAAGCCGTTATTTGAGTGTAAAATCGTTAGCGATTCGGACAACCTGACAAACTCGCTATTTCACATACATTTAGATGGAGGTTTAGAGTGGTTGGAGAATGCCGATATTGTTGTGATGACTGGATGGCATGATACTCAAGTAATGCCTAGTGAGGCTTTATTAACAGCATTACGGCAAGCGTATCAACGTGGTGCGACAGTGGTGGGTTTATGTTATGGTGCCTATGTGTTAGCGTGCAGTGGTCTACTTAACGGCAAAAAAGCAACCACACATTGGCTAGGAGATAGTGATTTTACTAGTCGCTTTCCGCAAGTGAAATGGGATTTAAATCCTATTTATTTGGAACAAGATCGACTGATTACCTCAGCAGGAACGGCAGCTTCCATGGATTGTTGCCTTTCTATTGTCCGTAAATTATATGGTGTGAAAATTGCCAATCATATTGCCCGAATACTGGTTATCCCCCCTCATCGTGAAGGCGGACAAGCACAATTTATCGAACGCCCTATTTCTCGTTCCACATCTAATCATAATATCAATGCGTTGCTTGCTTATTTAAATGAAAATCTGACCGCACTTCATTCGACTGATAGTCTTGCAGAACGTTTGTCAATGAGCCGTAGCACTTTCACCAGACATTTCCGTAAAGCAACCGGAATGTCATTAAATCAATGGTTAATTGAAGCAAGGCTACAACGAGCAAGAGAGCTTTTGGAAAGCACAGATTTATCTATTACTGATATTGCAGAACAAAGTGGATTTCATAGCGATACCGCCTTACGTCAGCACTTCTTGAAAAAACATAAGATTTCACCGAATCGCTGGCGTAAGCAGTTTCAAATTGAGGAGGTTTAGATCTTTTTATTTTAAAGTGCGGTCAGATTTTTAGATGTTTTTACAAATTCAATTCAAAATTAGACCGCTTGTGTGATCTAAACTCAGTCTATTCCTCTTCCCTCTCCCCGTTAGGAAATTTGATTAGATAAAAATAAAAAAGGTGGGCCAAAATGCTCACCTTCTAAACGAATATTCCCCAATTAACCAAATACTTTTTCCAAATGTGCTTGGTAGTCTGCTAAGTATTGTTCTACTTGTGGATTTTTAATTACATCGTTACATAAGAATGTCGGCAGACGAGTCAAGCCGATAAATTCGTTGAGTTTGTGAAAGTGCATGTATAACGCATCCACGCCTTTACCTTCGAAGAAGTCGCCTTCACGAGTGAACGCTTCAATCGGCGCATTCCAAGTAAGCGAAAGCATGTGTTTTTTGCCTTGCAATAAACCACCTGTGCCATAGCCTTCAGTTGGATTTACACGATGGCGGCCATCACTGTGGTAAAGCTTGCCGTGTCCCGCGGTTAATACTTCGTCTATGTATTTTTTCACTGTCCAAGGTTCGTGCATCCACCAACCTGGCATCTGCCAAATCACAGCATCCATCCACAAGAATTTTTCAACTTCTTCTTCAACATTATAGCCGGCATCAATCACGGTTTCTTTTACATTGTGTCCAAGTGCGGTCAAAACTTCTTTCGCTTTTTTATGAAGTGTATGATTTAACTCACCATGTGAATGACCAAACTCTTTTCCACCGTCTAGTAATAAAATATTCATATTTGCTCCTTTAGCTGATAATTTACCGATTACAAAGCACTTTAGTAATGCAACAATTTAACCAATCAATAAGCTCCAACTATTAAACGTACTACTCAAATTCGAAAGTTTGATAGAAGTTAAAAGCGCAATAAAAAAGCCTTGAAGTCATTATTTTCAAGGCTTTAAAGTCTTTCATAGGACTTGATAGGTTTATTTTGTGGTGGAGCTGGCGGGAGTTGAACCCGCGTCCGAAATTACTCTACCTTCAGTACTACACGTTTAGTCTCGTCTTTAATTTCACTTAAGCATGCGGACAGACACGCTAAACTTAAGCTAGTTTGATTCAATTTAGTGCTTCGATCCTCAAACGGTGGCTTCCACACGATCTCGTTTTGGTTTGACTCCGCTTTATCCCCGTCTTACGAGCGGAAGCTGGGGAGCGAAGGCTATGAGCAGGTTATTAAGCTGCTAAAGCGTATTGTTCGTCGTTTGCGACTATTTTTTTGCGGTTTATTTACGAGGCCTACCGCACCTCGACGTGCACCTTGGGCTTCGCTAATCCCGTCGAATCCAGAATCAGCCCCAAAATCGTTCGGCAGTTTATCAAAAAATCCAAGAAAGGAAAAGAAGCTATTTATTAACCTGAGAAGTTAGGGTAAAATTTTGCCACTTTTTTATAAGGAATCGAATAATGAAAACATTAAAATCTCTGACCGCACTTTCATTAGGTGCATTATGTTTAGCATTTAACACACAAGTTATTGCAAAAGAAGCAACACCTGCAAAAGCAACAACACCAACAACTCAACAAGTGGCAAAAGCGAGTGATAACATCGACAAATATCTTGCTATCAATATTGGCAACCGTGAAATGGTGGTTGATGAAAATGGCCAAGCATTAAGTGCATTCAAACATGAAATCATTAATATTGGTCAAAAACCAATAAAAAACATTCAATGGGTGGGTGTGTATGTGAATAACCGCAAAGTTATTTACAGCCAAGATATGCAAATCAATTTAGAAACCCCATTACAACCAGGCAAATCCATAAATATTAATTTGCAAATTCCATTTGTTCAATTAGCTGAAGATGCACGCAAAGTCTTTATGAACCAACAAGAAAAAATTGATGTTTATCCTATTGAACGCGTTATCCAGCTTGGTGATAAAACTGTTCTTTCTGATCGTTAATTCTCTTATCTAGCCCACACAATGTGGGCTTTTCAATAACTGTATACTTGAACAGTTGTTTTCTTTTCGATATACTAAAAACACACCTAATTTTGACCGCACTTACAGCATGAACTCCACCCGAAAAATTATTCACATTGATATGGATTGCTTTTATGCCTCTGTTGAAATCCGTGAAAATCCAACGCTACAGGGAAAACCTGTCGCCGTGGGGGGAAGTTCTCGACAACGTGGTGTACTCACTACCTGTAATTACGAAGCACGAAAATTTGGGCTACACAGTGCGATGCCAACAGTACAAGCTATCAAAAAATGCCCTAATCTGATTTTAGTGCCCGTTAATATGCCGCTTTATAAACAGGTATCCGCACAAATTCATCAGATCTTTCAACGCTATACTTCTATCATTGAACCACTTTCCTTAGATGAAGCTTATTTAGATGTTACGGATTGTACACAATGTTCAGGATCCGCCACGTGGATCGCACAAGAAATTCGCCAAGCGATTTTTGATGAGTTAAAACTGACTGCCTCTGCCGGTGTAGCGCCCCTTAAATTTCTCGCCAAAATTGCTTCCGATATGAATAAACCGAATGGGCAATTTGTGATTCAACCTCATGAAGTTGAGCAGTTTGTAAAAACGTTGCCATTGAAAAAAATCCCTGGTGTGGGCAAAGTCACCTCTGAACGTTTACTGAAAATGGGGTTAGAGACTTGCGAAGATGTGCAAAAACTCGACCAATCTATTTTGTTAAATATCTTCGGTAAAATGGGTAAGCGAATTTGGGATTTTAGCCATGGCATTGATGATCGTGAAATCCAAGCTCATCGAGAACGAAAATCTATCGGCGTGGAACGCACTTTATCCGAAAATATTCGTCATCTCGAACAAGGTATAGCGTTGCTAGATAATCTCTATGCCGAGCTTATTCGCCGTATTGAACGAAGAGCGCCGAATATCCCTTTAACCGCTTTTCGCAAAATTGGGGTGAAATTAAAGTTTGAAGATTTTCAGGTGACGACCTTAGAAAAAACAGGCTTGTCTTTATCACTAAAAAGCTTTCAGCAATTAGTAGAACAAATTTGGCAACGTAGCCATGGGAAGTCTATTCGCCTTGTAGGATTACACGTCACTTTGCCGGAAGAAAGCCATTTAGAACAAATGAGCTTGTGGTAAAACACAAAAGAAAATGACCGCACTTTTATTCATTCCGTTCAAATTAGAATTGAAAAAACAAAAGTGCGGTCATTTTTTGATGAATTTGTTGAGTTGGTCGATAAGCCGAGTTCTGTCGTGGACAATCATTCCTCTAGGCGACAAATTACTCTGCCGCTCAAGCAACCTACCCGAACTCTGGACGGGCCACCCATTGAGTTCCTATTTGGTCTTGCTACGAGTGGAGTTTACCTTGCTGCACGTTGTTACCAACGGCACGGTGTGCTCTTACCACACCCTTTCACCCTTACCGTTTTCACGGCGGTCTGCTCTCTGTTGCACTGGTCGTCGGCTCACGCCGCCCGGACGTTATCCGGCACTCTGCCCTTTGTAGCTCGGACTTTCCTCTCGTTTACTTGTCCCACTAGGTCGTGCGAACACGGTTAAGGGCTTCAATAAACCAGCGATTGTCTAACCAACTCGCGGCGTAGTATAGGGGGAATTCAAAGGTCGGTCAAATTTTCATTCTTATTTTTAATAACTTCCGTTAGAATAGCCCCATAAAACACGGTTATTTTCAACCGCACTTCTATCATAAGGATCTCCTATGAATTATTTACAAATCGCACGAGAAACCCTTTCTGTCGAAAGCCAAGCGCTTGCACAACTAAGCCAACGCTTGGATGATGAGTTTTCTCAAGTTGTGGATCTTATCCTTGCCTGTGAAGGTCGTTTAGTCATCGGAGGTATAGGTAAATCGGGGCTAATTGGCAAAAAAATGGTGGCGACTTTTGCCTCTACAGGGACACCAAGTTTCTTCCTTCACCCAACAGAAGCCTTTCATGGCGATTTAGGGATGTTAAAACCTATCGATATCGTGATGCTGATTTCTTATAGTGGTGAAACCGATGATGTAAATAAACTCATTCCAAGTTTGAAAAACTTTGGCAATAAAATTATTGCCCTAACCAGCAATAAAAACTCAACGCTTGCTCGCCATGCGGATTATGTTTTAGATATCACCGTAGAGCGTGAAGTCTGTCCAAACAACCTCGCCCCAACCACTTCTGCGTTAGTGACTTTAGCCTTAGGCGATGCCCTTGCGGTTTCATTGATTACTGCTCGCCATTTCCAACCAGCTGATTTTGCGAAATTCCATCCAGGCGGTAGCCTTGGTCGTCGTTTGTTATGTAAAGTGAAAGATCAAATGCAGACTCGCCTACCAATTACGACACCAGAGACCAGCTTCACTGATTGTTTAAGCATTATGAATGAAGGTCGTATGGGTGTAGCATTAGTGATGGAAAACCAACAACTTAAAGGCATTATTACCGATGGTGATGTGCGCCGAGCATTAACGGCTAATGGTGCAGATACCCTTAACAAGACTGCGAAAGAACTGATGACCTCTTCACCAAAAACGATTCATGAAAATGAATTCTTAGCGAAAGCAGAAGACTTGATGAAAGAGAAGAAAATCCACTCTCTTGTTGTGGTCAATGATGAAAATAATGTTGTTGGTTTAGTGGAGTTCTCAAGCTAATGATTAACGAAAAATTAAAGAAAATTAAATTGGTCATCACCGATGTTGATGGCGTATTAACTGACGGACTACTCCATTATGATGCAAATGGCGAAGCCATTAAAAGCTTCCATGTGCGCGATGGACTTGGTGTCAAAATGTTGATGGATGCAGGTATTCAGGTAGCCGTATTATCGGGCAGAGATTCTGCGATTCTGCGTAAGCGAATTAATGATCTCGGAATTAAATTGTTCTTTTTAGGCAAACTTGAAAAAGAAAGCGCTTGTTTGGATCTCATGAAACAAGCAGGTGTTACCGCAGAACAAACAGCCTATATTGGTGATGACAGCGTCGATCTCCCTGCTTTTGCAACCTGCGGACTTTCTTTTGCTGTGGCAGACTCTGCACCTTATGTGCAAAATGCCGTGGATTATGTACTTGCCCTTGGCGGCGGAAAAGGTGCATTCCGTGAAATGTCCGATATGATTTTACATGCTCAGGGCAAAGATGAAGTCTATACTTCAGCCAAAGGCTTTTTAAAATCAGTCAAAAATATGGGACAATAACACCTATAACACTATTCAAAATACCTAAAAAAATAACCGCACTTTGATGATTCAAAAGTGCGGTTATTTCTTTTTATGTTTTATTGATTTGCCGGTAAAGCACCCGAATTCCAAGTTGGTGCTTCAGCGGGTTTCTTCACTTGCAACATAAAGCGCTGATTTGCCGTTGCTTGTGGTTGAACGATCGTACCCGATGGAGTCGAGAACGAAATGCCCCCTTTCAACAATTGCTGTACGCTACCGGTATTAAATTCAGCCCCTTTCCAGCCAAGGTTAAAATCATAACCTGATGAAACCCAGAACTCTGAATTTTTACGTACTAAATGTTGATACTTCGGCGTAATCGCAATATGTACCAACACACGATCACCTAAAGAATTCAATTCAAACTTACGAACGGTTCCCACTTCAACACCGCGATAAAGCACTGGTGAGCCTTCCGTTAAATTCATCGCATCACTGGTTTCCAAAATAAATGGCACGCCATTGCTGTATTTATTTCTAGGCTGTGCGGTTTGCGCTAAATTAAACTGTGTTTTTGATGGACCTTTGCCTAACTCAATATCAATGTAAGGCTGTAAAAGGCTATCTAAGTTTTCAATTCCACCTGCTGAGATTTGTGGGGAAATCACTTTAAATACCGTACCTTCTTTTGCAATCATCCCCATATAACTTGGGTTAATTAATGCTTTTGCGGTGATGCGATTTGTTTTTTGATCAAGGGCAATCTGCTCGACTTCACCCACATTCATACCTAGATAACGCAAACTCATTCCTTTACTTAAAGCCGTTGCATCATCTGTGAGTAACGTAATCACTTGTCCTGCTGATTTGGCTCGCAGTTCACTTGGATAAAGGGTTTTATTTTTGCCTGATCCTGTATTATCAAAACTAATCGCCCCTTTTAATGAACGAGCAACCGGAGAAGCCTGAATACTAATGCCTTTCGGCGTAATATCAATTTGTGCTGCACTTTCTACCCAGAATACACTTTTATCTGTAAGAAGATTTTGATAAGCCGGATAAATATACACATCAATATCAAAGTTATTGGCTTTCGGTCTTACGTTAATAATTTTACCCACTTCAAACTGACGATAAAGCACCACAGAACCTTTACTAATACTTGGCAAATTAGTGGAGTGTAACACAATACTTGGATTCACTAAGTTACCCGTAATGCCCGTTTCTGCACTACTGATATCTTTATAAAGTGGATAGCTTGAATGTGGGGCGCCACTTCCTTTTTTAGGTAATACTCTCACCCCACCTTGTAGCCATTTTGATGGTGTTGCTGATTCAAAACGTAATCCGTCGATACCAAAACTTACATCAAAATTAGAGGCAGCCACAAATTGAGTGTTCTCATGAATAAGATTGCGATATTCCGCCGCAATTGCCGCTTCAAATTTCACACCATCAACATTTAAGTGCTGCTTCACAATTTGACCAATAGCAATATTGTTATAAAACACCGATTGCCCTTCAGTAATACCATAAGTTTCTGGTGCGGTTAAGGTTAAAATCAAAGTATTCGGTGCTTTGAGCAATAACTCATGTTCTCGAATCACATCAAATTGTGTTTTGCTTTCTCCGCTACCCGGAATAATTTCAAAATAATCTCCGCGGAAGAATTTTTTCGGATTAGCCACATCACCCAAATCTAACTTACGATTTTTTAACACAATACGTGTATTCGTTTTTAAGAGGTTAGCTTGGTTTGGATCGATTAATAATGTGCCTTTTAAAATTTCTTCATTATTTTCATCCGTACTTAAAGATGAAAGAAGACCCACTTGCTCATCACCATAATAAACCGAGGTTTGCCCTGCATCTAAACCAGCACTCACCGGAATGGTCACCTCAACTTCAATCCCGCGTTTAGCCGCTTGCAAATTAGAATAAAGTGTATAGTGGCTATTAGTCACAGCTTGTGGGCTATCTGATGGCGAATCAAATGATACCGCACCTTGCACTACTGCATTTAAACTATCAACCTCTACATTCACACCTGATGCATTAATGTTGGCGTTGATACCACTAATATTCCAGAAACGTGAATCTTTCTTCACAAAATGCGCGAAGGCTTTATCAATCACCACATCAATTTCAACTTTATTGTCTTTATTGAATCGGTAATCATAAATTTTCCCGACTGGCATTTTTTTGAAATACACAGAAGCCCCAATCGAAATCGAACCTAAATCATCAGAAATTAAATGAATTAATAAATCACCCGGATTTACTTGCGCAATAGGGCCTTGTTCTTCTGCAATAAATTCATCCTCAGAATCACCATCACCTGGTTGAAGTGTAATGTAATTTCCTGACACTAAAGAGTCTAAACCTGAAATCCCCGCAAGAGATACACTCGGTTGTACAAGCCAGAATTTGGTATTTTCCTTTAACACATCCGTGGCTTCAGAATAAATGTTAGCCTCAACTTTCACTTTTTGCATGTTGTCGGTAAAGTTAACCTTCTTCACAACACCAATTTGCAAACCTTGATAGCGTATAGGCGTTTTATCTGCAACGAGTCCTGCACCATTAGAGAATGTTATCGTAATGGTCTTTCCTCGTTCTTGTACAATTTGGAAAAATAAAATGGCACCAATACATAATGCGATAAAAGGTAACAACCAAAACGGTGAGATGCGTTTATTCTTACGTAATAACGCTTCTACATTGTTAGATTGCTCATCAATAGATTGAGATTCTGGTTTATTGTTTTCTGTCATAAATTTTCCAAATTAATCGACTATCAAACTGAGAAGTTGAAATCATAGTTAAAAACACTGCTGCACCGAAATAAAATGCCGCAGGGCCTACAGTAAAATTAATAATCTGTCCGCGTGTTACTAGAGACATCATCAAGGCTAGCACAAAAAGATCCAGCATTGACCAACGTCCTACAAAGTGAACGATATGTAATAATCGCATTTGCCATTTAATTGAATGTCGCCATTTAAAATGCACGCTTGCCAGTAAATACAACATAATCAGGATTTTGCTTACGGGCACAAAAATACTGGCGAAGAATACCACGAAAGCAACAAAATAGCTGCCCATGCTTATAAATGACATTACGCCCGACATCAAGGTATCTTGTGACAAACTTCCTGTCAAATAAACGCCAGAGATTGGGAGCAGGTTTGCAGGGAAAAGCATGATAATCCCCGCCACTAATGTCGCCCAAACACGTTGTAATTTTACACTCTCTGGTATTTCAATAAGCGACGCACAACGTGGGCAAATGGCTCGATGACGGTGATCGTATTGTTGATCTTCTTTTAAAAAAGTGTAATCGCAAGCAGTACAAAGCTCTAACGGTTTATCACTTTTGGTAACCGGTTTCTGATCGGGATAAAAATCATGCCATAAATCATCTAAATTAATTTTAATGAATAATAAAGTGGTTAAAAGCGCAGTAAAAACAAAAGCAATTAAATACACCTCCACTTCTAATGTGGCATATTCGCGCACTTTAAACATGGTGACACCCAGTGCAACTAAATAGACGTCAAACATGACCCAAGGCTTAATATAACCCACAAAGAATAAGACATTACGAGGCTTAATTTTGAGTAATTTAGAAAGCTGCAACATAATGACTAAAATCGCAAAAGATACAGGCATTAAAACAGCACAGATAAAAATCATAAATGCAGTATAGGAATATCCCTCCACTGCCATTTTCCAAATTCCTTTCCAAACAGAAGCATCAATTTTAGTACCCAGTAAATCTAAGCTCAATAAAGGATAGCCTAAAGCAAATGGCATTAAAATTAAGATAGAAAGGGCGATTAATGAACAACGTTTAAGTGACCAACGACTTCCTGATTGCAATTTATGATGGCAACGCGGACATTGCGCGTATTCCCCTTCTTGCGGACGACGAACAGACACTGTTGCATCGCATTCTATGCAACGCACTAGTCTATAAGTGGCATGAGTAAAATCAGGTGTTTTTGTCATTATGTTTTCAGAAATTATAAAAGTGGACTATTTTAGCCTGAATTAAGGGAATTTGTGAAGTTATTCATTAGAATTAGAAACGGAATTATTCTGTCCAACCATTGTCAATCCTTATAAAAGTGCGGTAAACTGTGCAAGTTTTTATTTTTTATCCTAGGAAAACTCAGAAATGACAGATTCTCAAGTTGAAGCCCAAGTTGAAAATAATGCTGAAGGCGTTCAAAAATTAACTGATACAAAAGCGATCATTGCATATCTTGTAGAAAAATTCCCACTTTGCTTTATTGCTGAAGGTGAAGCAAAGCCATTAAAAATTGGGCTTTTCCAAGATCTTGCTGAAGCATTAAAAGATGATGAACGTGTCAGCAAAACTCAATTACGTCAGGCTTTACGTCAATACACTTCTAACTGGCGCTATTTACACGGTTGCCGTGAAGGTGCTGAGCGTGTGGATTTATACGGCAACCCTGCTGGTGTATTAGACGCAGAACATGTTTCTCATGCGACTCAACAATTAGCAGATGCAAAAGCTAAATTTGCAGAAAAACGCAAAGCAGAATTAGCAGCCAAAAAAGCACAACAAAAACGACCTGCTCGTAAACCAAATTCAAATCAAGCAACTCGCAAACCAAAAGCCCCGCAAGTAAAACTAAGTGCGGTTGATTTCACAACACTTTCTGCAGGTAGCAAAGTGAAAGTGAAAGTAGCAGAACAAGCGAAAAATGCGACCGTATTAAATGTGGAAAAAGATGGCGCACGCGTAGAACTTGAAAATGGTTTAGTGATGACAGTCACCGCAGATCGTTTATTTGCCTAATAATTTATTTCTTATCGGGAAAGGTTAAATGAAATTACATACAACCAAAAGTCTTATTGCGACAGCAATTTTAGGTGCGTTATTTCTTCATTCGTCTGACACATTTGCCGTGCAGCCGAAATTAAAGCAAAGCGATATTACGACTCCTTCGGCAACTGATGCAAATCAGTTAGCAACAAAGCGTGCAACAACACGTTTAACCCAATCACATTATCGTAAATTTCAGCTTGATGACGCCTTTTCCGAAAAGATTTTTGACCGTTATATTAAAAGTTTAGATTACAGCCATAACACCTTTTTAAAATCAGATATTGATGATTTACGTGCTAAATATGGTTCTAAATTAGATGATCAACTTAATGAAGGCGATCTTTCTGCGGCATTTGCTATTTACGATCTGATGATGAAACGCCGTTATGAGCGTTATGCTTATGCATTATCTTTATTAGATAAAGAACCTGATTTAAAAGGTAATGATCAAATTGAGATCGATCGTGAAAAAGCTGCGTTCCCAGCAACGGAAGAAGAAGCCAATAAGCTTTGGGAAGAACGTGTCAAAAATGATGTAATCAGCCTGAAATTAAAAGATAAAAAATGGCCTGAAATTAAAGAAAAACTGACTAAACGCTACAATTTAGCCATTCGTCGATTAACTCAAACCAAAGCTGATGACATTGTTCAGATTTATATTAATGCCTTTGCTCGAGAAATCGATCCGCATACAAGCTACCTTGCTCCGCGTACTGCAAAAAGCTTTAATGAAAGTATGAATCTTTCCTTAGAAGGAATTGGTGCGACATTACAATCTGAAGAAGACGAAACCAGCATCAAGTCTTTAGTACCAGGAGCACCGGCTGAACGCAGTAAAAAATTACAAGCAGGCGATAAAATTATTGGTGTGGGTCAAGAAAAAGGCGAAATCGAAGATATTATCGGTTGGCGTTTAGAAGATATCGTTGACAAAATTAAAGGGAAAAAAGGAACAAAAGTTCGTCTTGAAATTGAACCTGCAAAAGGTGGAAAAAGCCGTATTGTCACTTTAGTGCGCGATAAAGTACGTATTGAAGACCAAGCAGCAAAACTCACTGTTTCTAAAGTAGAAGGTGAAACAGTTGGTGTCATTAAAATCCCAAGTTTCTATATTGGTTTAACTGATGATGTGAAAAAATTATTAGTAGATGCTGAGAAGAAAAAAATTGGCGCTTTAATTGTGGATCTTCGTGAAAATGGCGGTGGTGCTTTAACAGAAGCCGTCGCATTGAGTGGTTTATTCATTACTGATGGTCCGGTGGTTCAAGTTCGTGATGCTTATCAACGTATTCGTGTACACGAAGATGATGATAATGCTCAGCAATATAAAGGTCCATTATTGGTGATGATTAATCGTTTCAGTGCGTCTGCTTCTGAAATCTTTGCTGCAGCAATGCAAGATTACAACCGTGGTATCATCATTGGGCAAAATACCTTTGGTAAAGGTACGGTACAACAAAGTCGTTCATTAAACTTTGTTTATGATTTAGACCAAACACCACTTGGTGTGTTGCAATACACTATCCAAAAATTCTATCGAATTAATGGTGGTTCAACCCAATTAAAAGGTGTAGCAGCTGATATTAATTTCCCTGAAATTATTGATGCCAAAGAAATTGGTGAAGAAAAAGAAGATAACGCCTTACCTTGGGATAAAATTCCGCCGGCAACTTATTCTGAAACCAATAAAGCGCGTAAAGATGTTGAAGCATTAAATGAAAAACATCTAGAGCGTATTGCAAAAGATCCTGAATTTATTGCTTTAAATGAAGATCTTAAGATTCGTGATGAACGCCGTGAGCGTAAATTCTTATCATTGAATTTCCAAGAGCGAAAAGCGGAAAATGATAAAGATGATGCGAGACGTTTAAAAGATCTCAATGATCGTTTTAAACGTGAAGGTAAAAAAGCATTAAAAGACATTGATGATTTGCCAAAAGACTATGAAGCACCTGATTTCTTCTTAAAAGAAGCGGAAAAAATGGCAGCTGATTTAGTGAAACTTAGTGCGAATCAACAAAAAGTGGATGCTGAAATAAAACAAGAAGCGGCAAAAGCAACAAAATAACGATTATTTTGACCGCACTTTAGCAGATGAAAAAAACTGAAGTGCGGTTATTTTTTATGAATATTTTTAAAGGTACAGCAATGTTAAAAGGAACAATGAAATTAAGCGCATTAGTCTTATCATTATCAATGATGACGTCAGGTTGTGCGTTAGCTGAATGGGCCAAAACAGTTGGGCAATCTCAACAAGCCGAAAATAAAGGCGTTGATATGTCTAAATTAAGTCCTGAAGAGCGAGCAAAACTTGAAGCTGAAATTAAAGAAGATCAAGCTCGTTTAGCCGCTGAAAAGCAAGCGATGTTAGAGATGTCATTAACGCATGAAATTGGTGAACAAAATCTACAGTTCAAACCAATTTTGGCTAAATTATATGCTGATAATAAATATGACTTAATGTGGAAAGACAAGACGGCAGAGAAACAATTCCTACGTGAATATGCCGCCATGGTAGCATCAGGCATTTCTAAACGTTCAGCGCAATTATTAGTTAATTTATATAACGCTGAAAAAACGGGCGGACTCACCTACGATGTGTTGTTAAGTGATGCTTTCCTTGATTACTTGTATTACAGCAAGAATGTAAATCAACAAGCACAACGTTGGTTATACGGAACGAATGCTTATAAACCTGAATTACCAAATCAAGAAATGATTGACCAATGGCAAAGTGCGGTTAAAAACAATGCTGTTTCTGGTTTTGTAAACGGATTATCTAACCATAATCGTTTATACCGTGAAACCGTACAAGCACTCCCATCAATGATTTCAGCTTCAGGTATTTCTGCAATGGGTAAAAAACTTGCCCTTAATGCACAACGTTTACGCGTTATTCCTGATTTTGAAAATGGAATCTTTGTTAATATTCCAAGCTATCAATTGAAATATTATCGTGATGGCAAAGCAATTTTAGAATCTCGCGTTATTGTAGGGAAAAATGAACGTCGTACACCGGTGATGTACAGTCGTTTGAGCAATGTAGTTGTTAATCCACCTTGGAATGCTCCAACACGTTTAATCAATGAAGATATTTTACCGAAATTAAAACGTGACCCTGGCTATGCGGCTGCACACAACTACTCTATTTTGGATAGCAAAGGTAATACTATCGATCCTTACTCAATTAATTGGAGTAGCATTGGTGATAAATTCCCGTACCGTATCCGTCAAGCCGCTGGTGACAGTGCATTAGGTAACTATAAATTTAATATGCCAAGCTCTGATGCGATTTATCTTCACGATACACCAAATCATAGCTTATTCAGCAAAAAAGACCGTGCATTAAGCTCAGGTTGTGTGCGTGTAGAAAAATCCGATCAACTTGCCTCTATTCTGTTACAAGAAGCTGGCTGGTCAGAAGATAAAAAACGTAACGTTTTAGAAAGTAAGAAAACAACGTCTGCAAACATTCGTACAAATGATCCTGTATTCTTGTATTATGTGACTGCATGGGTTGAAAACGGCCAAACACAAGTTTTACCGGATATTTATAAATATGACGATACCGCGACTTTTAATGGTATTGACTGGGCTGTTGTAAAAAAATATCTTTAAACAATGTTCACGCTAGAACTTTTTAAAGAAAAAATTGTCTAGGGTGAGAGATGGGTAATAAAAGAGACTAAAAAAATGGGTAACATTGACAAAAATCGTCGTAAATGGCTTTCATTAGGCGGCATCGTTTTAGGCGCAAGCATGATGCCGAGTACGGTGTTAGCGATGGTCTCTACCCCTAAACCGCGTATTCTCAGCTTCTATAATGTCAATACCAATGAACGATTAAGCGGTGAGTTCTCTGCAACGACTGGATTTAATCGTTCATTACTTGGTAAACTTGATTACTTCATGAGAGATCGCCGTACTGACCAAGTACGCCGAATGGATCCGAATCTCTTCATGAAGTTTTATCATTTACAAAGTAATTTAGGTTTACGCACTGCGCAAATTGATGTGATTTGTGGCTATCGTAGTGCTGCGACAAATGCCATGCGCCGTAAACAAAGCCGTGACGTAGCAAGCAACAGCTATCATATTAAAGGCCAAGCGATTGATTTTAAAATCCCTGGTGTACCTTTAGCAAGATTACGCCAAGCGGCTGAAAACCTTGATAGCGGTGGTGTAGGATATTACCCATATAGTAATTTTATTCACGTGGATACTGGCCCTGTAAGAACATGGCGTGGTGCATAAAAAACAGTTTAATTTTAGACCGCACTTTAGTGCGGTTTTTTGTTATCAACGATAAGGAAAAAAGATGAATATTGAAATTATTCCAGTTACAGCCTTTCAGCAAAATTGCTCTCTTATTTGGGATGATGAAAAAAATGCGGCAATTATCGATCCTGGTGGCAATGCGGAAAAGCTTATTCTACGCATTGAGGAATTAGAATTAAACCTAAAAGCAGTCTTATTAACACATGGCCATCTTGATCATGTAGGTGCTGCAGAAGCGATTCGTGATCATTTTAATATTGAAATCTGGGGCTCACAGGAAGAAGATCGCTTTCTGTTTGAAAGTCTACCACAACAATCTCAGCAGTTTGGCTTACCTTATATTTCTGCATTTACACCCGATCGCTGGTTTAATCAAGAAGGCGAAAAAATTCAAATTGGCACATTTACCTTTGAAATTCTTCACCTTCCTGGTCATACACCTGGCCATATTGGTTTTATTGAACACGAAAAAAACATCGCCTTTACCGGTGATGTCCTTTTCCAAAACTGTATTGGTCGTACGGACTTCCCTCGCGGGGATTTCAACACATTGATCTCATCAATCAAGAATAAATTATTTACGTTAAATAATGATATGGTTGTCATTGCGGGACATGGCCCTTACACAACTATTGGACAAGAAAAACGAAGCAATCCGTTTTTGAAGTAAAGAGCTGAATTTTGGATAAAAAAAAGCTCCTAATTTCTTAGGAGCACCAAAAAGGAATTTATGAATAAAATCTCTAAAGTTTAGCTTTATCAAAGGAATCTCGATAAAACGCTAACGATTATATTGACATATTCTGACAAATGCAAGCTTTTTCTTTACACTAATTTACAAATCTTTACAGTTTGCTATTTTTATGACCACTTCGACGGCTTTTTCCATTCCTTCAAGGGTCACTAATTCATGTTTACTATGGAAATTATAGCCACCAGTAAAAATATTTGGACAAGCTAATCCTTTCTCTGCTAAAAATGCCCCATCCGTTCCGCCCCGTATTGGTTTATGATTTGGAGTAATACCGCAAGCTTTCATTGCTGCGTCCGCGAGTTCAATCGCCTGTGGAACATTTTTGACTGTGTCATACATATTTTTATAACTGTCTTCAATGACACATTCCACAGGCTCTTTCAGGCTTTTCTCTCTATTAAATTTTTCTACAAGTTGATAAATAAACGCTTTACGTTGCTCAAATTTAGCTTGGTCAAAATCTCGGATGAGATAATATAGCTCAACTTTCTCAATATCCCCTTTAAAATCATCTAAATGGAAAAAACCCTCTTTTCCTGATGTTTTTTCGGGGACATCATCTTTTGGAAAACCTTGTTGAAACTCACAAGCTAACGTAAGCGCATTCACTAATTTATTTTTAGCATACCCCGGATGAATACCTCGCCCCTTAAAGGTTATTTTTGCCGTTGCTGCATTAAAATTCTCATACTCGAGCTCGCCCACTTCTCCTCCATCAATGGTATATGCCCAATCACAAGGGAAATCATCCAATGGGAAATAATGCATTCCTAAACCAATTTCTTCGTCAGGCGTAAATGCAACCCGAATATTGCAATGTGGTATATTTTCCCGTTGCAAGACAGAAAGTGCGGTCATAATTTCTGCGATTCCAGCTTTATTATCTGCACCAAGTAAAGTGGTTCCATCTGTCACAATCAAGGTTTTGCCAATAAGCTGATGTAAAAATGGATAATATACGGGACTAATAAACTCTTCCCCTAAACCTAATGCAATATCTCCTCCCCGATAATTTTCGATCACTTCGGGTTGAACATTTTTACCACTGCATTGAGGGGAAGTATCTAGGTGGGAAATAAAACCTATGGTTTGTGTTAAATCAGGATGATTGGAAGGTAAATAAGCTGTAACGACGGCATGCTTAGTCACATTGACATCTTGTAAACCAAGTTCAATTAATTCTTGCTGCAAGTGCAAAGCCAACTTCATTTGCCCTGCTGAACTGGGTGAATGTTTTGCAGACGATTTAGATTGCGTATCAAACGCAACATAAGTTAAAAATCGCTGTAATAATTCATTGTTATTATGTTCTTCCATTTTTAAATTCTCCTTTATATCAACCCTAGTCTAATCCCAAAATTCGTTACAGTTCTTGATATATAACAAGAAAGTGGAGAGTTATAAAATTTTCTGAAAAAAGTGCGGTCAAATTTTCGATAAATTTTTTCCTAAAAACACGATTAAATCCTTTTCATCATTAACAATTCGCTATATCATATCTGCTCAATTTTATGTCGCCCCTGCATCATTTTTTGCAGGTTTATTTCTACTCAGTACCAATCAAATTGGTGAAATTAGGGAGAAAACCAAAGCTAGTGGAAAATCTGGTTCAAAACAAGCCTATTATTGAGCTTCGTTCTATCAAAAAATCCTATGGTTCCAACACAATCATTAATGATTTCAATCTAACCATTAATAACGGTGAATTCGTCACAATTCTTGGCCCTTCAGGCTGTGGTAAAACTACAGTTTTGCGTTTATTAGCGGGTTTAGAAGAATTAGATGAAGGTCATATTATTTTGGACGGTGAGGACATTACTAATGTTCCGGCGGAAAAACGCCACATTAACACCGTATTCCAAAGTTATGCATTATTCCCGCATATGACTATTTTTGATAACGTGGCTTTTGGTTTGCGTATGCAAAAAGTGGCAGAAAGCGAGATTAAACCTCGTGTTCTGGATGCATTGCGTATGGTGCAATTAGAAGAAATGGCCGACCGTAAACCAGCTCAACTTTCTGGTGGTCAGCAACAACGTATCGCGATTGCTCGTGCTGTTGTGAATAAGCCAAAAGTGTTGCTACTGGATGAATCTTTATCTGCGCTGGATTATAAGTTACGTAAACAAATGCAAAACGAACTTAAACAATTACAGCGTCAACTTGGCATTACCTTTATTTTCGTTACCCACGATCAAGAAGAAGCGATCACTATGTCTGACCGTATCGTCTTGTTGCGTAAGGGTAAAATTGCACAAGATGGCTCACCACGTGAAATCTATGAAGATCCAGCCAACTTATTCGTCGCTCGCTTCATTGGTGAAATTAACGTGTTTGATGCCACTGTGATTGAACGTAAATCTGACGATGAACTACTTGCTAACGTAGAAGGTCGTATATGTGATATTCACACCAGTATCTCTGCTGAAAAAGGTCAAAAACTACAAGTATTGTTACGTCCTGAAGATATTGTGATTGAAGAGCTTGACGAAAATGAGCACTCAAATGCAATTATTGGTCGCATTGTGGATCGTACCTATAAAGGGATGACACTTGAGTCTACAGTCGAATTTGATCACAACGGCAAACGCGTATTAGTGAGCGAGTTCTTTAACGAAGATGATCCACATATGGATCACAGCGTTGGTCAACGTGTAGGTATTACATGGCACGAAGGTTGGGAGGTTGTACTCAACGATGAAGATAATCAATAATAAATTCCAGAAAATTACTGTTGCAATTATCTTCAGTTGGTTAATCTTCTTTGTGCTAATTCCAAACTTATTAGTATTAACTGTAAGTTTTTTAACCCGAGATGGTAGCGACTTTTATGCTTTGCCATTTACTTTAGATAACTACACTAACCTGTTTAATCCGCTTTATGCGCAAGTAGTGTGGAACTCATTGTATATGTCTGGCATTGCGACGATTATTTGCTTACTCATTGGCTATCCGTTTGCCTTTATGGTCAGCAAAATTAATCCGAAATATCGTCCATTTTTGTTATTCCTCGTGGTATTGCCATTCTGGACAAACTCACTTATTCGTATCTATGGAATGAAAGTCTTCCTTGGTGTGAAAGGTGTGTTAAATACCATGTTAATGGATATGGGCATTTTGAGTGAGCCTATTCGTATTTTAAATACCGAAGTAGCTGTAATCATTGGTTTAGTGTATCTCCTTTTACCATTTATGATTCTTCCACTCTACTCTGCTATTGAAAAATTAGATGGACGTTTATTAGAAGCGGCAAGAGATTTAGGCGCGAATGCGGTTCAACGTTTCTTCCGTGTTATTTTGCCACTAACCATGCCAGGTATCGTAGCAGGCTGTTTATTAGTATTACTACCCGCAATGGGCATGTTCTACGTAGCTGACTTACTTGGTGGTGCGAAAGTATTATTAGTCGGTAACGTGATTAAGAGTGAGTTCTTAATTTCTCGTAACTGGCCATTTGGTTCAGCGATCAGTATCGGTTTAACCATCTTAATGGCATTGTTGATTTTCGTTTACTATCGTGCAAATAAATTATTGAATAAGAAAGTGGAGTTAGAATAATGAGTCGTTTACTACGTAATATTTTTATGTTTGTGGTATACGCTTATTTGTATATCCCAATTATTATCTTGGTGACTAACTCCTTTAACGAAGACCGTTATGGTTTAAGTTGGAAAGGCTTTAGTTGGAACTGGTATGAGCGTTTATTTAATAACGATACCCTAATCCAAGCTGCGTTCCACTCTGTCACGATTGCTTTCTTTGCTGCAACGTTAGCCACTATTGTGGGTGGTTTAACCGCGATTGCACTTTATCGCTATCGTTTCCGAGGTAAACAAGCAGTAAGTGGTATGTTATTTATCGTCATGATGTCACCAGATATCGTAATGGCGGTTTCTCTACTTGCCTTATTCATGGTTGTAGGGATTTCGCTTGGTTTCTGGTCATTATTATTGGCGCACGTAACATTCTGTTTACCTTATGTTACCGTGACGATTTTCTCGCGTTTAAATGGCTTTGATGCAAGAATGCTTGAAGCGGCAAAAGATTTAGGTGCGAGTGAAGTCACTATTTTGCGTAAAATTATCCTACCACTTGCCTTACCTGCAGTGGTATCAGGTTGGTTATTAAGCTTTACTATTTCATTAGATGATGTTGTTGTCTCCTCTTTCGTAAGTGGTGTAAGCTATGAAATTCTACCATTGCGTATCTTCTCTCTTGTTAAAACAGGGGTAACACCAGAAGTAAACGCGTTAGCAACGATTATGATTGTGCTTTCATTAGGATTAGTAATTTTAAGTCAATTAGTTACACGCAAAAATAATCATTAAACATTGATATAAAAAGGTTTCACAAATCTTTTAAGATCAAATAAAATACGCCTTGACGCACAATCAAGGCGTTTTTTTATACCTGCATTAATGCAGGTGGTTTTTTACCCCTCTTTTACGGAGAACAAAGAAAAATGAAAAAATTTGCAGGTTTGCTTACTGCCGGTTTAGTTGCCGCTACATTAACTGCTTGTAACGACAAAGAAGCCAAGTCTGATGCAACAAAAGCACAGGCTCCAGCAAATGATACTGTGTACTTATATACTTGGACTGAATACGTACCAGATGGTCTTTTAGATGACTTCACAAAAGAAACTGGTATCAAAGTTATCGTAGCAAGTCTTGAATCCAATGAGACGATGTATGCTAAAATGAAAACCCAAGGTGATGCAGGCGGTTATGATGTTATTGCTCCATCTAACTACTTCGTATCTAAAATGGCACGCGAAGGCATGCTACAAGAATTAGATCACAGTAAATTACCTGTTATCAAAGAATTAGACCCTGATTGGCTCAACAAACCTTATGACAAAGGCAATAAATACTCGCTTCCTCAGTTGTTAGGTGCGCCAGGTATTGCATTTAATACCAATACCTATAAAGGTTCTGACTTCACTTCTTGGGGTGATTTCTGGAAACCTGAATACGCAAACAAAATCCAATTATTGGATGATGCGCGTGAAGTATTCAATATTGCGTTATTAAAAATTGGTCAAGATCCAAACACCAAAGATCCAGCAATTATCAAGCAAGCTTATGAAGAGTTATTGAAATTACGTCCAAACGTACTTTCTTTCAACTCTGATAACCCTGCAAACTCTTTCATCTCTGGTGAAGTAGAATTAGGTCAATTATGGAATGGTTCTGTACGTATCGCGAAAAAAGAACAAGCGCCATTAAATATGGTGTTCCCAAAAGAAGGTCCTGTTCTTTGGGTTGATACTTTAGCGATTCCTAAAACCTCTAAAAACCCAGATGGTGCACACAAGTTAATTAACTACTTGTTAGGTGCAAAAGCAGCGGAGAAATTGACTTTAGCGATCGGTTACCCAACAGCTAACCTTGAAGCGAAAAAAGTCCTTCCAAAAGAAATTACAGAAGATCCATCTATTTATCCACCAGCAGAAATTCTTCAAAAAAGCTACTGGCAAGATGATGTAGGTGATGCGATTCAATATTATGAACAGTATTACCAAGAGTTAAAAGCAGCAAAATAATGCGCTTTTAAGTGATAACAAAAAGTGCGGTCTAATTTGACCGCACTTTTTTATATTTACCATTTTAGAAAAAAACTATTTATAGCGTTTTTTTGATGCGTTTTTATCTTGCTCTTGTAAACGTTCAAGTTTTTCTTTAATTTGAATTTCCATACCACGATTAGTTGGGGAATAATACTGAGTATCTTTCAGTTCCGGTGGAAAGTAATTTTCCCCTGCGGCATAAGCATTTGGCTCATCATGTGCATAGCGATATTCAGCGCCATAACCTAATTCTTTCATTAAAGCCGTTGGCGCATTACGTAAATGAGGTGGCACATCGAAATCAGGAAACTCTTTTGCATGTTGTTTAGCTGCATTAAATGCGTTATAAACCGCATTACTCTTCGGCGCTACGGCCAAATAAATAATGGCTTGCGCAATGGCTCTCTCTCCTTCATAAGCGCCCACTCTCGTAAAACAATCCCAAGCTGCTAGAGCCACTTGCATTGCACGAGGATCTGCATTTCCCACATCTTCTGATGCAATCGCTAATAAACGTCTTGCAACATAAAGAGGATCACCGCCTGCAGTGATAATTCGCGCATACCAGTAAAGCGCAGCATCTGCTGCGGAGCCTCGAATAGATTTATGTAAAGCAGAAATCAAATCATAAAAACGATCGCCTTGTTTATCAAAACGCGCTTGTCGTTCACCTAATACTTCTTTCAACAAAGTGCGGTCTAATTTTTTACCGTTTTCTGTTTCAGAAGCCATGTCCACCATCAGTTCAAGGCAATTTAAAGCCAGGCGCGCATCACCATTCACATATTCGGCTAATACCTGTAGCAAATTCTCTTCTAAAACTAACCGCTCTTTACCTAATCCCCGCTCAGGATCAGAAATCGCTTGTTGTAGAACTTGTTCGATTTCAGCAACTGTCAATGACTTAAGGAGATAAACTCTCGCACGAGAAAGTAAGGCATTATTTAATTCAAAGGAAGGATTTTCTGTTGTCGCACCAATAAAAATAATCGTACCATCTTCAATATGTGGCAAAAACGCATCTTGTTGGCTTTTGTTAAAGCGGTGTACTTCATCCACAAATAAAATCGTTTGGCGATCCGCGAGTCGATTTTGTTTCGCTCGCTCAATTGATTCTCGAATCTCTTTCACGCCGCTTGTCACCGCTGAAATTCGTTCAACTTCTGCATTAATGCGCTGGGCTATAATTTCCGCCAGCGTTGTTTTACCTGTACCTGGCGGTCCCCACAAAATCATAGAATGAACATGTCCTGCTTGAATTGCTTTACGAAGCGGCTTTCCTTCCCCAATTAAATGCGTCTGTCCATAATATTGTTCCAAATTTGTTGGACGCATACGGGCTGCTAAAGGGCGAAAGTCATTTTCAGCAAAATCAAAATTAAGATTAGACATATTCTTTCCTTAATAAGCAAAAGGTGTGAAGATTATCATTCACACCTTATGGATTATTTTTTACCTTTACGTTGGTCATCCAATTCCACGCCTTTCGGTACGCTAAATTGGAATAAGCTATCAGCTAGTGTTTGATTCGTAATGTTACGCAACACATAAAGATTGGTTTGGCCATCTTTTTCTGTGGTGCTGAAATTTTTTAACACACCATTTGTATCTACGCGAATATCAAATTGTTTAATATTACTATTTTTCGCCTTCGGTTTTAACACAAACGTATCCGCATTCTGCGTCACTGAATACTGATTCCAGTGGCTTTTATCGTTACTGGTTAAAAGCACGAAAGGGGTATTATTTACCGCGTCCTTCACCCATTGAGCGGTGACTTGTTGCACGAATGGATCGTAATACCAAAGGGTTTTACCATCTGCAATAATTTGTGTTTCTTGCGGTGATTTGGTATCCATACGGAAAAGATTTGGACGTTTAATTTGAAGTTTTCCACTTCCTTGTTGAACGTTTTTACCACCAGCAGAAGTCACAGTTTGCGAGAAATCAGCACTTAATACCGTTACTTGATTTAAGCGATTTTGTAGCTCATCTGCGGCATCAGCAAAGGCAAAGCTACTTGCGCTTAAAAGTGCAGTAAGTGCGGTCATTTTTAATAATGTTTTTTTCATTCTACTTTCCTTTTTGTAAAGTGAAACTTAAGAGAATTAATATTCGGAACGTCGAGCTAAAATTTCTCGTTTTCCATTTTTCATTGGGCCTAAAATACCTTGTTCTTCGAGCTGATCCATAATTCGAGCCGCTCGGTTAAACCCAACACTAAATTTACGTTGAACATAAGAAGTCGATGTATTGCCTGTGCTTAAGACAAACTCAACGACTTCATCAAATAATGCATCAAGATCGCCACTACTTGCCGTTGATTTCTCATCTGAGTCTTCATCATCCGCGCCATCTAAAATGCCATCAATATAATTTGGTTTACCACGTGCACGCCAATCATCTGCTACACGCGCCACCTCATCATCACTCATAAAGGCACCATGTACACGAACAAGATCCGAAGAGCCTTGTCCTGAATATAACATGTCACCTCGGCCCAATAAGGCTTCTGCACCGCCTTGATCCAGAATCGTTCTAGAGTCAATTTTACTTGCTACAGTAAAGGCGATACGGCTTGGAATATTAGCCTTAATCAACCCAGTAATTACATCTACTGAAGGGCGTTGTGTGGCTAAAATTAAGTGAATACCAATCGCACGAGCTTTTTGTGCTAAGCGCGCAATTAACTCTTCAATTTGTTTACCCGCAACCATCATTAAGTCCGCAAACTCATCAACGATCACGACAATATAACTCAATTTTTCTAATGGAGGCGGCATCTTATCCATTGTATCGCCAGGCTTCCAAATTGGGTTCGGAATTGGCATATTGAGTTTTTCATATTCTTCAATTTTTTCGTTATACCCTTCAATGTTACGCACACGTAAGGCTGACAACAATTGATAGCGACGTTCCATTTCTTCTACGCACCAACGCAGTGCATTTGCCGCTTTTTTCATATCCGTCACTACTGGAGTAAGCAAGTGTGGGATATCGTTATAAATAGAAAGCTCAACCACTTTCGGGTCAATCATAATAAATTTCACTTGATCCGGTGTTACACGGAAAAGCAAACTTAAAATCATGGTATTCACCCCAACAGACTTACCTGAGCCTGTCGAACCTGCCACAAGCAAGTGAGGCATTTTAGCCAAATCAACCACAACGGGTTTTCCACTAATATCTTTACCCAAAGCCATTGAAAGCAATGATGTTGATGAACGGAATTCATTACTATCGAGCACATCACGCAATGGCACCATTTGACGGTGCGCATTTGGCGTTTCAATACCAATATAAGGTTTGCCTGGAATCACTTCTGCTACACGAATCGCGCGGAACATCAAGGCACGTGCTAAATCGGTATCAATACTTGTTACTTTAGATGCTTTTACACCCGGTTGTAATTCAAGCTCATAACGAGTCACCACAGGGCCAACTAACACATCTTGTACCGTTGCTTTGACATTAAAATTCTTCAATTGTTGTTCTATGCGTGCGGATGTGTCTAAAATTTCTTCACGCGTAATGTCTTGAGCCTGCGTTGGACGATGCTCAAGTAAATCTAAACTTGGTAATGGTGTCGTTGGTTTTTCACGTTTATTCGTTGGTTGTTGGAATGCGGGATGAATAAGCGTATCTGAATACGGCTTATAGGTTGTTTCAGTAGCATTCTCAATATGAATTTCACGCTCTTTAGGTACTGAAACCACTGGTTCATTCAAGATCACTTTCAATGCATCTTCAGCATTTGAGGCTTTTGCACGCACTTCCATTTCTTGCATACGTGCTTGCTCTTGCGCAGCAAACTGACGCGCCAATTCATCTTCTAAACCATCATTTTCTGATTCTAAAGGTTCATCATAAGTTGGATAAAGTGCGGTTGTATTTTCAGGTGTTTTAAGTGACACTTTTGGCATCACATTTTCTTCAAAAATGTCATCTGACTCATCCACACTTTGAGCATTCACTTGCGGATTTTTCCATGTTGCTGAAAAATCTTCTTTTGTTGGCAATTCAACGGAAGAAGTAGCCGAAATTGACACATTCGGTAAATTGTCAGATTCAACCGTGAAGCCTTTAAACTTATCTTCTAATTTTTCAACATCTGTAGGTTCTGAAACGCTCGGTGAAGATAGCCCGCTGATATTTATTAGTTGCTCTGGCTTAACAAAGTTATTTTCAGACACTTCCTCTTTTTTATCCTCTGTAGATTCAGTTTCTAATTGAGAATCAGAGAAAGCGAGTTGTTGAGGTGCCTCTATCACAATTTGTTCAAGATCATCTACAGAAGTATGTTCTGCATGCTCCTCTTCTGCCGGCTGATTTTTCATGGTTAGCCAATGATAGAATTTCACAATTAAACGAATTAATGATGCACCGGAACAGAAAATAAAGCCTATAACTGCACAGATAAAGCCGACTAAAATACAGCCAAACTTACCGAGTGTAGGATATAAATTCACCACTAAGCTGCCACCAAATACGCCGCCAGCTAAATAGTAGTTTGTATTTGAAAGCAGCAATGTTGCCATCATGGTTAAACCAATAATAAGAGCAATAAAGCCAAAGGAACGTAATGCAATACGGGTTACAGAGAGAGAATGAACCGCTTTGGTTTTCAGTAAATAAATCGGTACGATAAAAATGACAAACGGAATGAGATGACCGACATAGCCGAGGAAAACAAAAAACGCATCAATTAGCCAAGCACCGAAAGCACCAGCTTTATTAATAGTTTCAGTTTGAAAACTTGCTGTAGACCAAGAGTTATCTAATGGCGTATAGCTTGACCATGCCACGATTAAATATAAACCTAAAAGTGCGGTCAATCCGAGTAATAATTCTGCTAAATATTGTTTCGGTGTAAATCGTTTTGTAATTCGTTTAATCATTTTTATTTTAGTACGAGATAATTAGTTTGTTTCACTTCTTCCATGACGACATAAGTTCGGGTGTCATTCACACCAGGTAAGCGCAATAATGTGGTACCCAATAATTTTCGATATGCGGCCATATCTGCTACACGTGTCTTGAGTAAATAATCAAAATCACCTGATACCAAATGACATTCGAGAATTTCATCAAGTGCTTGAATCGCGGCATTAAACTCTTCGAAAACATCCGGTTTACCACGCACAAGTGTAATTTCAACGATCACCAATAAAGGCGCATCCAATAATTCAGGATTTAATAGCGCCCGATAGCCCATAATCACACCTTGTTTTTCTAAGCGTTTTACCCTTTCTAAGCAAGGCGTTGGCGATAAGCCAACTTTCTTTGATAAATCGATATTAGAGATTTTACCGTTGCGTTGTAATTCATTTAAGATTTTGATATCAATGCTATCCAACGCTTTATTTAATTTCTTTTCCATAACCTTTCCTTATGTACGGCGCATATTCTATCTAATTTATCAAAAACTTGCAGTAATCAGACAACAATAGGACAACGTTTTTTTAGAAATTATCCAAAATGGCAAGCGCATCAGCGAGTTTTTTCACCGTAAAAACTTCCATATTCTCAACCGCACTTTTCGGCTTATTGGCAAAAGGGACAATCGCGCGTTTAAAACCATGTTTTGCAGCTTCACTGATGCGTTCTTGACCACTGGTTACCGGTCGAATTTCACCTGCTAACCCGACTTCACCAAAGACAACTAAATCTTGTGGTAACGGTCGATTACGGAAACTCGAAATTAATGCAAGTAATAATGCAAGATCCGCCCCTGTTTCTCCGACTTTTACACCGCCAACTACATTCACAAAAACATCTTGATCCGACATTTGTAGTCCACCATGACGATGTAATACCGCAAGCAATAAGGCTAAACGATTTTGTTCTAGTCCTACTGCCACACGACGCGGGTTAGCGAGCATGGAATGATCCACTAATGCTTGAATTTCCACCAAAAGCGGACGCGTTCCTTCCCAAAGTACCATGACTGAGCTACCAGGCGTTTGTTCATCTCCACGGCTTAAGAAAATTGCCGATGGATTTTTCACTTCGCGCAGGCCTTGCTCTGTCATACCAAATACCCCTAGCTCATTCACTGCGCCAAAACGGTTTTTATGGCTACGTAACGTACGGAAACGGGAATCTGCCTCCCCTTCCAGCAATAACGAACAGTCAATGGCATGTTCCAATACTTTCGGACCTGCGAGGGTACCGTCTTTCGTGACATGTCCAACCATAATGATGGCAACTTGTCGGGTTTTCGCATAGCGAGTCAGGAACGAGGCACATTCACGCACTTGCGCTACACTACCTGGGGAAGATTGAATATCTGAAAGGTGCATAACCTGGATCGAATCCACCACAATAATTTGAGGTTTCAACTGATCCGCCAAATTACAAATTTGCTCGACGGAGGTTTCAGATAACATATTTAATTTATCTGTCGGCAAATTTAAGCGATTAGCTCGCATAGCCACTTGTTGAAGTGACTCCTCCCCTGTTACATAAAGTGCGGTCATATTTTTTGCTAATCCACACATCACTTGAAGTAACAAAGTACTTTTCCCTGTACCAGGATGCCCACCAATTAAAATGGCACTCCCTGGTACGATCCCGCCGCCTAATACGCGATCTAATTCTTTAAATCCACTGGTGAAACGCGGTGTTTCTTGTAAGCTAATTTCAGAAAGTGTTTGGATTTTTGCACGAGTTTCTCCTGCATAACCACTAAAACGATCATTTTTTGCGGAATTTGAGGCTGAAATTAACCGCACTTCACTAATCGTATTCCAGGCTTTACAGGCAGAACATTGCCCTTGCCAGCGCGAAAATTCAGCGCCACAATCATTACATACATAAGCGGTTTTAGGAGCTTTTGCCATTTTTATTATCCTTTCGAGAAACTGTTTTACGCCATCAACATCATTAAACCAAGCATTCTTTCAAAATACGCACGGCTCTTTAATAACGCTTTTAACTTCTCAATAGTTTGAAAATTATCTTTTGTTTCGCTATGAAAGGTAATCAAGCCTTTTATTTCATTAAGGAAAAATTGATTACTTGCTAATAACTCAGCTGATCGATTTTCGTCCAGTTTTTCAAACAAAGCTTTATTGTCATCATAATAATGATAAAGATTGAAAAATGCGCCGACACGTTCAACGGTCTTCATAAAATCAAAAGCAAACACATCCGTTGGGAATGAAAGGGTTTCCTCAATCAATTGCTGCTCCATTTTTATCACTGCACTTAATTGTTCGCGAGAATCAACCGCACTTCCCTCTCGTTCCTCTTTTAAGAAATCACGCCATTTATTTAGCCAATCAATCAGAAGTGGTTTGCTGCCTAATTGATAGCCGCGTTTTGCTTTGCTTGCTGAACTAAAATAAATATCCTGATCAAAAGGTAAAAGTGAGACAAAATGGAAAAGATCTGAAACTAGCCCTTCTTTTAATTCGAATTCAATTTCACAAATAGGCTGTGTTTTTTCCCCTGATAAAATTTTCCCTTGATCGAAGGCCACTTCAATTTTTGATGCGCCAAACGCAATCAACCAAAAAGTGCGGTTAAAATCTGTTGAGAAAATCAGTTGTAATGTAGCGGAAGGTAAGTTTTCAAATGGATACAATGAGGTTAATTGTTCCGTTGTGGGTACTGAATCATCAGGTATAGATAAATTATATTCTGGACGACTATGCAATCCGCCAACCACTTTTCCGTCAGTTTTTAAGGTAAGTGTGAAATCATTATTTTCTCGACGGACACGCAATCCCATTTTTTGTTTAGCCAAAAAATGGTCGGGATAATCGAAATAGGCATTTCCCAGAAAGACTGTATTTTGTTCTAAGATATTGAATTGATTGAGATGTGTTTTTAGGGTATCGAAAGCATCAGAGGTAACTGCGAGCTTTAATTCAACTTCATTACTCATTTTATTTTTCCTTATCACTTTTAACTGTTTAAATATACAGATAATTTTATACAAATCAAGATCTTTTTCGTGTATTTCCTTATAAAATCAGGTAATATGCAACCGAAATTTTAACCCTTGTTATGGAGTAAAACACCTATGGCAATGAATAATATTCTCGGATTATTTGCCCATTCTCCTTTAAAACCACTGCAGAAACATTCTGACAAAGTGACTGAATGTTGTGATTTATTAATTCCATTCTTCCAACATACCTTTGTAAAACAATGGGATGATGCCGAAAAAACACGTCTAGACATTTCTCAATGTGAACGTGAAGCAGATAGTTTAAAACGCGAAATCCGTTTGAAATTGCCTCGCGGTTTATTTTTACCCATTGATCGTACCGATTTACTTGAACTAGTCACCCAACAAGACAAATTGGCTAACTATGCTAAAGACATTGCTGGCCGTATGATCGGTCGCCAATTTGGCATTCCTGAAGAAATGCAGGAAGAATTTTTGCATTATGTTCAACGTAGTTTAGATTCTATTCATCAAGCTCATTTAGTGATTGAAGAAATGGATAAACTACTTGAAACCGGTTTTAAAGGCCGTGAATTAAAGTTAGTGAACCATATGATTCAAGAGCTAGACAGCATTGAAGATGATACGGATCAAATGCAAATTAAATTGCGTAAAATGCTCTACACGATTGAAAGTCGTTATAACCCTATTGATGTGATGTTCTTATATAAAATCATCGAATGGGTAGGCGTATTAGCCGATCAAGCTCAACGTGTTGGATCTCGCATTGAATTAATGCTAGCCCGTTCCTAATTCTGACGACATTAACTACAACATAGGAAATCACTATGGAAATTATTAATGCATACGGTTCGTGGTTAGTCTTAATTACCGCGGTATTCGGTTTTTTTATGGCATTTGGTATTGGTGCCAACGACGTATCAAACTCAATGGGTACCTCAGTTGGTTCGGGTACCATTACAGCTAAACAAGCCATTATTATTGCCCTCATTTTTGAATCTGCCGGGGCTTATTTAGCCGGCGGTGAAGTAACAGAAACCATCAAAAGTGGTGTGATCGATCCCTCTCAATTTGTCGAGATGCCAGATGTATTGGCATTAGGGATGCTTTCTACTCTCTTTGCATCAGGTGCTTGGTTATTTATCGCCACAAAAATGGGTTGGCCTGTTTCTGGTACTCACACCATCATCGGAGCTTTAATTGGTTTTGCTTGTATTACGATTGGTCCAAGTTCTGTTGACTGGTCTACTATCGGTGGGATCGTTGGAAGTTGGTTTATCACCCCCGTGATCGCAGGACTTTTAGCTTATACCATCTTTGCAAGTATCCAGAAACTCATTTTCGATACCGAAGAACCGCTTAAAAACGCACAAAAATATGGGCCTTACTACATGGCGATTACCGTATTCGTACTTTGTATCGTTACCATGGCAAAAGGTTTAAAACACGTTGGTTTAAATCTTTCCAACAATGAAACCCTCGTTATTTCATTGCTTATCAGCGTTGTTGGTATGATCTTCTGCCATTTTTACTTCCGCAGTAACACCTTTACAGCAAAAGCAAGAAAAGGCTCCTTCGGTTCAGTAGAAAAGATTTTTAGTATCTTAATGCTTTTAACCGCTTGTGCAATGGCATTCGCACATGGTTCTAATGACGTAGCTAATGCAATTGGTCCGCTTTCTTCTGTGGTATCAATCGTGCAAAATGGCGGGAAAATCCTGAGTGGTGGTGATTTAGCCTGGTGGATTTTACCTTTAGGTGCATTAGGTATCGCCGTTGGTCTTATCGCAATGGGACAAAAAGTAATGGCAACCGTAGGATCGGGTATTACCGATTTAACCCCTAGTCGTGGTTTTGCCGCACAATTTGCAACTGCGATGACTGTTGTTGTCGCATCAGGTACAGGTTTACCAATCTCCACGACACAGACTTTAGTGGGCGCAATCTTAGGTATCGGTTTCGCACGTGGTATTGCGGCGCTTAACTTGACAGTTATCCGTAACATCATTAGTTCATGGATTGTAACGTTGCCTGCTGGTGCATTCTTTGCGATTGTGATTTTCTACATCCTTCGCGCGATTTTCCACTAGTATAATTATTATAAGTGCGGTTTGTTTCATTTTCCGACCGCACTTTCTTCATGAATCTAGGAAGTATTATGTCAAAAGTGAGCAAACTTTTATTTTCTTGCGTTCTATTGGGATCAACCATTGGAACAGTACAAGCTGAAACGCAATATGTGACAGAAAATCTGAACACATATTTACGTCGTGGTGCAGGTGATCAATTTAAGATCGCGGGTGCAATCCAATCAGGCGAAGCGGTAACAGTCTTAGGACAAGAAGGAAAATATACCCTAATTCGTGATAATAAAAATCGCGAGGCATGGATTTTAACCTCGGAACTAAGTTCTACGCCAAGTAGCCGTGAAGAAAATCCAAAATTAAAAGCACAGGTACAAGAGTTAACATTAAAGCTGAATCGTGTCGATTCAGATTGGCAACAACGCACAAACGAAATTCAACGCCGTAGCAAACAAGCTGAACAACAAAGCAGTGAATTGCTTGAACAAAATTCACAGCTTAAACGTGAATTAGAAATGACGAAAAATAAAAATCGTGATTTAGAAGCCATGCTTGATGCCAATAAACGTGAAATTGCAATTCAATGGTTTATTTATGGTGGTTCGGTGTTGGGCGTAGGTTTGTTAATTGGTCTTGTATTACCTCACATTTTACCTAGACGTAAACGCCGTGATAACTGGTAATGATTCATCATTGAGGTAGGCATTTGCCTACCTTTTCTTTATATATTGATGGGAGAGTAAAATGGACATTTATCTTGTCGGCGGTGCTGTACGCGATCAACTTTTAGGTTTGCCAATTAAAGATCGTGACTGGGTTGTCGTGGGTGCGACACCAGAAATGTTGTTAGCTCAAGGTTACCAGCAAGTTGGCAAAGACTTCCCCGTTTTTCTCAATCCTGAAAACCATGAAGAATATGCACTTGCTCGTACAGAACGAAAATCAGGCAAAGGCTACACTGGATTTATTTGTGATTTTTCAGATGAGATTACGCTTGAACAAGATTTAATTCGTCGAGATCTTACCATTAATGCCATTGCCCAAGACAAAGATGGCAAGCTGCACGATCCTTATCATGGTGTAGAGGATATTCATCAACGTATTTTACGTCATATTTCACCTGCTTTTGCTGAAGATCCACTGCGTGTATTACGTGTTGCACGCTTTGCGGCTCGCTTTCATCATTTAGGTTTTTCTATTGCCGAAGAAACCCTTAAATTAATGGCTGAACTCACTGAACAAGGTGAACTCGCCCACCTAACGGCTGAGCGAGTTTGGATGGAAACAGAAAAAGCATTAAACGAACCTCATCCTGAAATTTATTTTGAAACGCTACATCAAGTCGGCGCACTCAAAGTACTTTTCCCTGAGATTTCCGCCTTAGACGGTGTACCGAACCCAGCCAAATACCATCCTGAAATTGACAGCTTTATTCATACCATGCTCGTATTGCAACAAGCCGTTAAACTCACAGAAAATACCAATTTGAATAAAAGTGCGGTTCGTTTTGCTGCGATTTGTCATGATCTTGGAAAAGCCCTTACACCAAAAGAAATGTGGCCTAGTCATCATGGACATGAAAAAGCGGGGATTAAACCGACTCGTTCATTATGCAAACGTCTTAGAGTCCCTAATTATCTTCAAGAATTAGCTGAATTAACTTGCGAATATCACACACATGCACACAAAGCATTAGAACTTCGCCCAGAAACAGTAGTGAAACTCTTTAATACTTTTGATGTTTGGCGCAAGCCTCAGCGATTTGAGGAATTTTTATTGGTATGTTTATCTGATACTCGCGGGCGAACTGGATTTGAAAATAAAGAATACCCGCAAATTGATTATCTCAAATCGCTCTACCAAGCTGCTCTTGATGTTGATGTACAGCAAGTCATTGCAGATGGTTTTGAAAAACAAGGTATTCGAGATGAGTTAACGCGTCGAAGAATTGCCGCGGTGAAAGCAGAGAAAACACGCTTAAATGCTTAATCCAGCTTTACTAAAAGTAAACTAACCCTTACAATATGTGCAATTTTTTAGTAAATATTTTGTTATGAAATTATTAAAATCTCTTCTAGCATCTGTATTTGCAAGTGTGATCTTATCCGCTTGTACTCTTGATACAGAGCGCCCAACAGATGTTCAACATATCGATAAAAACGATATTACGTGGCAACAGCACCTCAAAAAAATCAAACAAATTCAATCTTATAGCACAAAAGGACAAATTGGTTACATCAGTCCACAAGAGCGTTTTTCTAGTCGCTTTGAATGGCAATATCAAAACCCGAAAGCCTATAAGTTAAAACTTTATTCTCTGATCAGCAAAACAACGCTAACCATGGAAATGCATCCAAATGGCATGACCATTTCAGATAATAAAGGCAACCAACAATCTGATAAAAACGCCAAATTATTGTTACGCGAAATCATCGGAATGGATGTGCCATTAGAGCATTTATCTTATTGGTTAAAAGGTCAGCCAGCGGATAACGCCGATTACCAAGTTGGAACTAATCATCTTTTATCCGAATTTAGCTACCCACTTGATGGCTCGATGTGGACAGCCGATTATCTGAGCTACCATCCGGATAATTCGATGCCTGAAAATATTCTATTAAAGAATAAAAGTACATCACAAACCCTAAAAATTCGTGTGGATGAATGGGCGTTCTAATGAAAAAACATCACTTTTCGACCGCACTTTCAACTTCTCTTGGAAAGCCTAACCGCTTTCCAAGCCCCGCAAAACTCAATTTATTTCTCTATATAAACGGTAAACTGCCAAACGGCTACCACGAATTACAAACCCTTTTCCAATTTCTTGATTTCGGCGATTGGCTCACTATTGATATTTGCCAAGATAAACAAATCCGCATCTCTCCTGAAATTCCAGGCTTACCTCTAGAACAAAACTTAATCTATCGTGCAGCGACACTCCTACAAGAAAAAACAGGCTGTACACTCGGCGCGACAATTCATTTAGATAAAATTCTGCCCATGGGCGGTGGGATTGGCGGTGGCTCATCCAATGCTGCAACGACTCTGCTTGCTTTGAACTATTTATGGCAAACCCATCTATCCATTGATGAACTTGCCGAACTTGGGCTAAAACTCGGGGCTGATGTGCCTATCTTCGTTCATGGCCAAGCTGCTTTTGCCGAAGGGGTGGGTGAAAAAATCCAATACTGCGAACCACAAGAAAAATATTATGTGGTACTAAAACCTGAAACTTCGATTTCTACTGCGGTGGTTTTTAGTGATCACGATTTGCCTCGAAATACAGAAAAAAGATCCCTTGCAGAACTTCTGAATCAACCGTTTGCAAACGATTGCGAAAAAGTCGTGCGAACTCAATATCCTGAAGTTGAAAAAGCCCTACTATGGTTGCTACAATATGCACCAGCCAGATTAACCGGAACCGGGGCTTGTGTTTTTGCTGAATTTGATGATGAAAAATCAGCACAAGCTGTTTTCCAACAAAAACCGAAGGAATTTTTCGGCTTTGTTGCTAAAGGATTAAACGTTTCACCATTACATGCGATGTTGAAACAACTCTCGACCAACCAATCTATCTACACTCAACCTGAGGTTATATAAAATGCCAGACATTAAACTCTTTGCTGGAAATGCTACGCCTGAGCTAGCGAAAAAGATTTCTGAACGTCTTTACATTTCATTAGGCGATGCCACTGTTGGACGCTTTAGCGATGGTGAAATCCAAGTGCAAATTAATGAAAATGTGCGTGGTGCAGACGTGTTTATTATTCAATCCACTTGTGCACCAACGAATGACAACCTGATGGAATTGATTGTAATGGTTGATGCTTTACGTCGTGCATCTGCCGGCCGTATTACTGCTGTTGTTCCTTATTTTGGTTATGCTCGTCAAGATCGTCGTGTGCGTTCTGCTCGTGTGCCAATCACTGCAAAAGTGGTAGCTGATTTACTTTCAACTGTAGGAATTGACCGTGTATTAACTTGTGACTTACACGCAGAGCAAATCCAAGGTTTCTTTGATGTACCAGTTGATAACGTATTCGGTTCACCGGTTTTACTTGATGATATCCTGAAGAAACCCGATCTCGTCAATCCTATTGTTGTTTCTCCTGATATCGGCGGTGTGGTACGTGCACGTGCAGTCGCGAAATTATTAAACGATACAGAGATGGCAATTATCGACAAACGTCGTCCACGCGCAAACGTATCACAAGTTATGCATATTATCGGGGATGTTGCAGATCGTGATTGTATTCTTGTTGATGATATGATTGATACAGGTGGTACATTATGTAAAGCAGCTGAAGCATTAAAAGAACGCGGTGCAAAACGCGTATTTGCTTACGCAACTCACGCCGTTTTCTCTGGTGCAGCCGCACAACACTTAGCGAGCGATGCCATTGATGAAATCGTAGTAACGGATACTGTGCCACTTTCACCGGAAATGAAAGCGCTTGGTAAAGTGCGCGTGCTGACTCTTTCAACGATGCTTGCTGAAGCAATTCGTCGTATCAGCAATGAAGAATCTATTTCAGCAATGTTTGAATAATTCTTTCGCTTAGCATTTATTTTAAAAGTGCGGTCAGAAAATCCAGTGTTTTTTGACCGCACTTTTTTATGCAGCAACTAAAAATAAGGCAAAAAAAAGTGCCCCACTGGGGCACTACTCGGAAAGCAAAATAGATGTCGGCTATTTAAAAATAGCACTTGTTTTTAGTGATTTAAGAATACGGCAAAGTCCTTTATATTGCAAATAGCAATGTTCAAATTTGTGAGCTAAATCACGCTTTTTCTTCACTTTTTTATGTTTAATCGTTTTCGTATAAAAAAAGAGGAGCTGACTGCTCCTCTTTACTAGAAATAGAATTAAATTAACCGTTAATAAATTTTTCGCCTAATTCAATATCTGCACGCAATGTTGGTAACATTGCTTCTAAAGCCTCTTCTTCAAATTTGCTTAAGGTACCGATTGGTAAAATTTCTTCTACACCTTCTTTACCTAAACGTACTGGTTGAGAGAAGAAACGTGCATATTTACCGTCACCTTCTACATAAGTACATTCAACGACAGTTTCACCACTTAAGCCTTTCACTAATGAACGTGCAAAACGCGCTGCCGCTTGAGCCATAGAAAGTGTCGCAGAACCGCCACCCGCTTTTGCTTCAACTACTTCAGTACCTGCATTTTGGATACGTTTTGTTAATGGTGCGATTTCCTCTTCTTTCCACTCAGCATATTGAACTTGTGAAAGTAATGGAAGAATGGTTACACCTGAGTGACCGCCAATTACTGGTACGCTTGTACGAGAAACATTTAAGCCTTTTAATTCAGAAACGAATGTTTCAGAACGTAATACGTCTAAAGTGGTGACACCGAATAATTTACGTTTGTCGTAAACACCTGCTTTTTTCAATACTTCTGCAGCAATTGCAACAGTTGTATTCACAGGATTAGTGATAATACCTACACAAGCTTTTGGACAAGTTTTTGCAACATGTTCAATTAAGTTGCGCACAATACCCGCATTGATATTGAAAAGATCTGAACGATCCATACCAGGTTTACGTGCAACCCCTGCAGAAATTAAAACGACATCAGCACCTTTTAGTGCAGGTGTTGGATCTTCACCCGCAAAACCTTCTACTTTAACCGCTGTTGGGATATGACTCACATCTTTAGCAACACCTGGTGTCACTGGTGCGATATCATAAAGTGCTAATTCACTTTCAGCGGGTAATTGTAATTTAAGTAATAAGGCTAATGCTTGACCAATACCGCCTGCTGCGCCTAATACTGCAACTTTCATAAAATACTCCTCATGTATTAATTAATCCTAACTAGGTAGAATTTTAAAGTCTTAGTCATTAAATTACAAACAGAGAAATTCAATAATGCGATCTAGCTCAAACTTTTCAAACGGCAAATTTATTTTAATTGCCTAAAATGAATTTTTATGCAATTCTTATGCAAATCCCCCTATACGAGAATAACTATGTCAGATCAATTAACTAAAGCATTTAAAGAACTGCTCAATCAAGAACGATTTGCTTCTCAAAGTGAAATTGTTGAAGCCTTAAAAAACCAAGGATTTCAAAGCATTAACCAGTCTAAAGTTTCACGCATGCTAAGTAAATTTGGCGCAGTTCGTGCAAGAAATACGAAAATGGAAATGGTGTATTGCTTACCAAGTGAATTAAGTGTACCCGCTACTAGCAGCCAATTAAGAAATTTGGTTTTGGATATTGATCACAATGATTTCGTTATCGTCATTAAAACCTCTCCAGGCGCTGCACAGTTGATTGCTCGCTTATTGGATTCCATTGGTAAACCCGAAGGAATTTTGGGCACGATTGCAGGAGATGACACGATATTTGTCACCCCAACAAAAAATACAACAATTAAAGCGCTTTTAGCACAAATTCAAGCACTCTTTGAAAGCAGCTTATAATGAATATCTTAGTAACCGGTGGAACAGGATTTGTTGGAAAAGCTTTAGTTACAGCACTACTGTCACGTGGTGATAGCGTTACAGTATTGACTCGCTCTATTGAAAAAGCCCAATCTGTTTTTCCTGAAAAAACACTTCAATTTTTGACCGCACTTTCAATACTCAAAGACTTAAATGCCTTTGATGCGGTTATTAATCTTGCCGGAGAGCCAATCTTCGATAAAAAATGGACGGTTCAACAAAAAGAAAAACTGCGTCATAGCCGAATTAATTTAACACAACAGCTTGTCCAACTTATTAACCAAAGTGAATATCCCCCAGCTCTGATTTCAGGTTCTGCAACTGGAATTTATGGAAACTGCGGTGACGAGCAGATCACTGAAAACACAAATCCAAGTACTCAATTTACCGCACAGCTTTGCATTGATTGGGAAAATGCGGCAAAGCAAGCCAACACAAGAGTCTGTTTAGTGAGAACCGGATTAGTACTTTCTCCAAAAGGCGGGGCTTTTGCTAAAATTCTACCGCTCTATCGCTTTGGATTAGGCGGCAAATTAGGGAATGGTGAGCAATATTGGAGTTGGATCGCGTTAGAGGATATGGTAAAAGGCCTTCTCTTCTTACTTGATCATAACTGTTGCGAAGGAGCATTTAATTTTACTGCGCCACATCCTGTTAAAAACAATACCTTTAACCAATTATTAGGTAAAGCATTACATCGTCCTTGTTTTGCTCAAGTACCTCAATTTTTATTAACTACTATTTTAGGCGAGCGCGCTTGCATTCTTTTAGACAGCCAAAATGTCTATCCAAAACATTTGCTGGATTGTGGGTTTACATTCAAATATTCAGAAATAAGTGATTATTTCCATAATATATTTTAAAAACAAAAGGCTGGCCAAAACCAGCCTTCATTATTTTTCATATTCATTATGCTAAATATTCTAAAAATTCCCCTACGGTGTGGAAAGATCCAAATACCAGCACAATGTCATTTTTATCCGCAGTTTTAACCGCTCTTTTCACACCTTCAACAACAGAATCTTCAGAAACACTTTTTGCAGATGAGCAAACAGTTGTTAATTTTGCATTTAAGTCATCACCAGATTGACCGCGGTAACCGCCTAATGTGACACAATACCATTGGTCAATAATGGAAGTAAGCTGGGTAAACACCGACTCGGCATCTTTATCTTTTAACATTCCGCAAACGGCAATAATGCGACCTGATATTTGTGCGTTAAGTGCGGTCAATTTCTCGGCTAAATATTTTGCTGCATGAGGATTATGCCCTACATCGATGATTACTTTTGGTAACTGTGTATATGATATATTCAAGCGTTCTGCCAATTTTTCTAATTGATTACCTTTTAATTGTTGGAAACGACCTACCAATTCCACTTCAATTAATGAACGTTTGATTGTATCGACAGAAATATCAAAAGGCAGCTGTTCAACGGCAGCCAAAGCTGTTGCGGCATTAGCTAATGGAATTTGGCAAAACGGCAAATTTTCTAACCGCACTTTATTACTCTGCCACATCCAAGTTTGCTCATTGGCTTTAAATGACCAATTAACATCTCGACGTGAAACGTGGCAATGTAATTTCTCCGCTTGTTCTAGCATAGGGTGCGGAATATTCGGCTCACCAATCACAACGGGTATATTCGCTCGAAAAATGCCTGCTTTTTCAAAGCTAATTTCTTCACGCGTTGAACCCAGAAAATCCGTATGATCAATATCAATACTGGTGATAACCGCTAGATCATTATCCACAATATTCGTTGCGTCCAAACGCCCACCCAGCCCCACTTCCAAGATCACGACATCAAGCTTCGCTTGTTTAAATAAATGTAAAGCCGACAACGTGCTAAATTCAAAATAAGTAAGAGACTGCGTTTTATGCTTTTCGATAAAATCAAAAGAAGCGGTATGCATTTCATCCGGCAAGTCTTGATTTTGAATACGAACACGCTCGTTATAACGCAATAAATGCGGTGAAGAATACACACCCACACGCAAGCCGTGATTTAACAAAACGGTTTCAAGCAAACGGCAAGTCGTGCCTTTACCATTTGTGCCCCCTACCGTGATCACATAAGGTGCGGGATTCAAAAGGTCCAGTTCTTCTGCTACTGACTTAATACGCTCTAGCCCTAAATCAATCGCTTTGAAGTGACTGTTTTCCAAATAAGAAAGCCACTCAGCGAGTGGCGAAGTGGCTTTTAAATTCATTGTATTAGGCATTTTCAACAACTTCTACTTCAACAAAAGGTGAAGGTTGATTGGTGAGTTTGCTTAAAAGGTTTCCAAGGGTTGAACGCATTTCTGAACGTTTCACGATCATATCAATCGCCCCTTTCTCGAGTAAGAATTCACTACGTTGGAAGCCTTCTGGTAATTTTTCACGTACGGTTTGTTCGATAACACGTGGGCCCGCAAAACCGATTAATGCTTTTGGCTCAGCAATGTTTACATCACCTAACATCGCAAAACTTGCAGATACCCCACCTAATGTTGGGTCAGTTAAGACAGAAATAAACGGTACGCCTTTTTCACGCATTTTTGCTAATACTGCACTAGTTTTTGCCATTTGCATTAAGGAGAAAAGTGCTTCTTGCATACGTGCACCACCACTTGCAGAGAAACAAACAAACGGACAATTTAATTCCATTGCTTTTTCTGCTGCTTTCACAAATTTTGCACCCACAACCGATCCCATTGAGCCGCCCATAAAGCTAAAGTTTGAAGCAGCAACAACAATCGGCATATTGTAAAGTGTACCTGTCATTGTGATTAACGCATCTTTTTCGCCCGTTTCTTTTTGAGCTGCAGAAATACGATCTTTATATTTTTTTAAATCTTTAAATTTAAGAATATCTTTTGGTTCTAAATCAGCCGATAATTCTTGGCTTGAACCTTCATCTAACAAGGCTAAAAGGCGCTCACGAGCATCAATACGCATATGATGACCGCACTTTGGACAAACATATAAATTACGTTTTACTTCTTCGCCGTAAAGAACTTGTTCACAAGAGGTACATTTTGTCCAAACCCCTTCTGGTACGTTAGCTTTACGTGATGCAGAGGAAGAGGTTCCTTTGCTAAAAATTCTATCAATCCAGCTCATTTTTTACCTTTTTTATTAACTAGAAAAGTTTGCGTATTTAATCATAATTTAGCGAAATTTGCTAGTCAGATGAGATTATCTTCTAAAAACAACGGCCCTAAATTTTTCTGTGGAATCGCAAATTTTTCAGGGTAAATGACATTCACTAAATATAAGCCTTCGGGTTTCGCTGTTGGAGCAGCTAATTTACGATCTTTTTGCTCTAACAACCATTTCATCCACTCAACAGGTTGATTGCCTGCGCCGACTTCAATCAGGCTTCCCACAATGTTGCGTACCATATGATGCACAAAGGCATTCGCTTGAATATCTACAATAATATACTGCCCTTTTCGCACCACATTTAAATGATGCACATTTCGCCAAGGGGTATTTGATTGACACTGTGCCGCACGGAAAGAAGAAAAATCATTTTCGCCCAATAAAAACTGCCCCGCTTGGTGCATTTTCTTTTCGTCCAAATCTAAATGGCAATGGGTAATTCCTTCCGGCAAAATGGCTGAACGTAATTTATTACAATACAAAATATAACGATAGCGACGTGCGGTTGCCGAGAAACGAGCATGAAATTCATCATCCACCACTTTTGCCCAACTCACTGAAATATCATCAGGTAAATTTGCATTGGTACCAAATGCCCAGGCTTTTTCAGGGCGAACTGCTGTAGTTTCAAAATGCACCACTTGCCCCATGCCATGCACACCAGAGTCTGTTCTGCCTGCACAAAACACGTCAATTTTTTCATTTGCCACAAAAGATAACGCTTTTTCTAATTCTTCTTGTACACTACGCACTTTCTCTTGTCGCTGCCAGCCACAATACTGTTTTCCGTTATATTCAATGCCTAAGGCTATCTTCATTGGAAAATACTCCTAAAACGATTTCAAATTTGACCGCACTTTGCCCGAAAAGAAAAAACACCAATAACTCATCATTATTGGTGTTCTTATCACAAGCTAAAAATTAAGCACGTTTGAAATCAATGTGAACCAATTTTGGTTTGAATGGGTGACGTTGCATTGCTTGAACTTTCACTGCAACTTCTTTACCTTCAACCACTAAAGTGATTACATCGCTATAGAAAGAATCGTGAGCTTGTGCGTTGTTTAATTCATCATGATTTAAGATGATTGAAACAGGTGCTTCGCTGCCACCATAAATGATTGCAGGGATTTGACCGTTGTGACGCAGGCGGCGGCTCGCACCCTTACCTTGCGCTTGACGAACTTCAGCGTTAAATTTAAATGCCATTTTAATGTTCTCTTGATTAAAAGTTTAAAATAAAAAATTGCAGGCGACCCAGCAATTTTCCTAAATTTGCTCAAAGACAAACTTTGAGAGCGACGGATTATAAAATATTCAGCCCCACAATGCAAATTTACACAGCAAATTTTTTCTAGGCTTTTCAAGGCAAAGCGATTAAAATAAGCCCCAATTTTTAATTAATTTTAACTAACTGATTGTAAGTGGGTTTCAAATGGAATTTCTTATCAGCTTTTTTACCGATTACGGTTATTGGGCGGTGCTGTTTGTTCTTATTATTTGTGGCTTTGGTGTACCCATTCCAGAAGATATCACGCTCGTATCCGGTGGCGTAATTGCTGGTCTTTATCCTGAAAGTGTCAATTCCCACTTAATGTTAGTCGTGAGTATGATTGGCGTACTTGCTGGCGATTCAACCATGTACTGGCTTGGTCGCATTTACGGGACGCGTATTTTACGTTTCCGACCAATGCGTAAAATCGTCACATTAGAACGCCTTAAAATGGTACGTGAAAAATTTGCCCAATACGGCAACCGCGTTTTATTTGTGGCTCGTTTCCTTCCTGGATTACGCGCACCAATTTATATGGTTTCAGGTATCACCCGCCGCGTCAGTTACACTCGCTTTGTATTCATTGATTTCTGCGCTGCGATTATTTCCGTGCCAATTTGGGTTTACCTTGGTGAATTTGGTGCGAAAAACTTAGATTGGTTACACGAGCAAATTAAAAAAGGCCAACTCGTGATTTATATCCTAATCGGTGTTTTAGCTCTATACCTATTTTGGAAATGGAAAAAAGCGAAGAAATCCAAAGCCAACTAATCTCATACAATTCAACAAAAAGTGCGGTAAAAAACAACATCGTTTTCTACCGCACTTTTTTCATTCCAACTAAGCTTTAGCTGCTAAATATCGTTCCACAGTATCCACAATCGCTTGCGTTTGCGGATCAATTTCAATATTCACTAAATCGCCAATTTGGCGTTTGCCAATCAGAGTTCTATGTAAGGTTTCAGGGATTAAATTCACGCAGAATTCATCACCTTTCACTTCACCAATGGTAAGGCTTATGCCGTCAATGGCAATAAATCCTTTGGTGAGTATATATTTCATCACGTCTTTAGTAGGTAATTTAAACCAAATCTGACGATTGTTTTCACTTTCGATAATCTGTGAAACGCTTGCAGCACAATAAACGTGGCCCGATAAAATATGCCCACCAATCTCTGCGCCCATTTGCATTGCACGTTCGATATTCACAAAATCCCCTGCTTTTAAGCTGCCGAGATTGGTGATACGCAAGGTTTCCTGCATTAAATCAAAGCTTACAAGATCGTCGTGAATTTCAGTCACCGTTAAGCACACGCCATTATTCGCCACGGATGCACCGATTTCTAAGCCTTTTCGCATTTCAGCTGGTAATTTTACGATCTGTGTTCTAAAATTATCGCTGTCTTTAATTGCATAAATTTGGGCGATGCCCTGTACAATACCTGTAAACATTATTATTCCTTCATTAAAAATTTTTCCAATATTATAGCAAAATTTATGAATTCTCGTCTTTTTTCTCAATACCGTATTGATATTCAAAAACTTATCCGAATTGCAACACCTATCGGTCTTGCCCAGTTAGCTCAAACTGGCATGGGTACCGTGGATGTGATTATGGCGGGGCGTGTGAGCTCGGCTGATGTGGGTGGTGTCGGTATTGGTGCCTCTATTTGGCTACCTTTGGTACTTTTCGGACAGGGCTTATTACTCGCCTTGCCACCAACAATTTCTTATTTAAATGGATCTGGGCAGCGCCATCGTATTGCTCATCAAGTGAGACAAGGCCTTTGGATTTCATTTTTAGTGATGATACCCCTTGCACTTATCATCTATCATAATGATTTCATACTGCAGTGTATGAATATGGATGCCCACATGGCAGATGTGACGATGAATTATTTGCGTGCGATGGTGTGGGGATTACCTGCCTATTTATTGCTGATTAATTTCCGCTGTTTGAATGATGGCATTGCCAAAACAAAACCCGCCATGGTGATTACCTTCATGGGGTTAATGCTGAATATTCCGCTGAATTATATGTTTATTTACGGCAAATTTGGTGCGCCTGCATTGGGCGGTGTCGGTTGTGGTGTAGCAACGGCTATTGTTAACTGGGCGATGGCAATTTTGATGATTACCTATTCTGCCAAAAACTATAATGAACGTAGTTTGAAAGTCTTTGAAAAGATTATTGAAAAGCCTGACATCAAAACACTGAAAAAATTGACCGCACTTGGCTTGCCTATTGCTATTGCGCTGTGCAGTGAAGTCTCACTATTTGCGTTAAGTAGTTTATTACTTTCCCCATTAGGTGCAGATGTGGTCGCCAGCCACCAAATTGCCTTAAATACTAGTGCCGTAGCCTTTATGTTCCCCATGTCTATTGCCATGGCTGCCACCATTTTAGTGGCGCAAGAACTGGGTAATCATGCACCACAAAAAGCAAAAATCATGGCTCACGCCGCTATTATTCTTGGCTTGATTGCGGCAAGTGTATTGGCGTTGGTGATTTGGGTATTTAGTGCAGAGATTGCCGAATTAATTGTGGGTGATAATGCCACCGTTATTGCTCTTTCAGGCAGCTTATTAGCGATGGCAGCGATTTATCAATTTTCAGATTCAGTACAAGTCGTTGTGAGCGGTATTTTACGTGGCTATAAAGACACTAAAATTATCCTTTATATCACGTTACTTGCTTATTGGGGCGTAGGTATCCCTGTTGGTTATATTCTTTCCCGCACGGATTGGATTGTTCCAAGCATCGGCGCAAAAGGCTTCTGGGTAGCCTTTATCATTGCCTTAACCATTGCCGCCGCTTTACTCTTTATGCGTATGCGAAAAATCCAATCACAACCTGATGAAGCCATTATTCAACAGTTAGAAAGATTAAAATAGTTAAAGTGAAAAGTGCGGTCGAATTTGACTGCACTTTTGTCTTTTACATCACCACTACATCAAATTGTTCTTGGTTGTAGTACTGCTCTGTTTTAACTTGAACCTGTTTGCTGATGAACATTTCGATCTCTGGCAATAAACCGTGCGATTCCTCTTTAATTAAGTAATCCGCCACAGCTGGAGAGGCATAAACCACAAATTGTTCGCTCGAGAATAAGTGGTTAACGCGAATGATTTCACGCATAATTTCATAGCATACCGTTTCGACGGTTTTCACGCGTCCACGTCCTTGGCAAGTAGGGCATTCATCACACAAAACGTGCTCTAAACTTTCGCGAGTACGTTTACGGGTCATTTCCACCAAGCCAAGTTGAGTAAAGCCATTTACATTGGTTTTTACGCGATCTTTTGATAGGGCCTCTTCCAAGGATTCAATCACGCGATTGCGATGCTCATCGGTTTGCATATCAATAAAATCAATAATGATAATACCGCCTAAATTACGCAGTTGTAACTGCTGTGCAATGGCTTTAGTGGCCTCAATATTGGTGTTAAAAATTGTTTCATCTAAATTTCGATGGCCAACGAAAGCACCTGTATTGATATCAATAGTCGTCATGGCTTCGGTTTGCTCAATAATGAGATAGCCGCCCGATTTTAAATTCACGCGTTTTTCAAGTGCATTTTGAATACCACGTTCTACGCCATAAATATCAAAAATCGGCTGACTGCCCGTATAAAGCATCAATTTTTCACTTAATTCCGGCATAAATTCATCGGTAAATTCTTTCACTTCGTTAAAACAAAGTTTGGAATCGATATGAATTTTCTCTAAATTGGCACCGATAAAATCACGCAAAATACGCTGTGGCAATGCGGGTTCGCCATAAATTTTAGAACGGGTTGGATATTTGCCTTTACGCTCAAGCACTTTACGCCATAAACGTTTTAAAAATTCCGCATCTTGGCGTAACTCTTCTTCTGTTGCGCCTTCGGTGGCAGTACGAATAATAAAGCCACCTAACTCATCACAAAAAGGCTCAACAAGCGCTTTTAATCTTGCTCGCTCTTCTTCGCTTTCAATACGTTGTGATACCCCAACATGGCTATTTTCTGGCATAAATACAAGATAACGAGAAGGCAATGTAATATCCGTGGTTAATCTTGCGCCTTTGGTGCCCAAAGGATCTTTTACTACTTGTACCACGATATCCTGCCCCTCGCGTACGAGTTCAGAAATGCTTTTTGCACGGAATTGCTTTTGTTCATTCACATCTACACACTCGGTATGTGAAACAATATCGGAAGCGTGTAAAAATGCCGCTTTTTCTAAACCGATATCTACAAACGCGGACTGCATCCCCGGTAAAACACGGGTTACTCGTCCTTTATAAATATTCCCCACGATGCCTCGTTTGGCTTGACGTTCAATATGAACTTCTTTTAAAACGCCCGTTTCCACCAGCGCAACGCGGGTTTCATTGGGCGTAACATTCATTAATAATTCAACAGAATTCATTTTTTCGACCTTAGTTTTAATGGTATAAGTCTATCGAAAAGGAAAATAGAATAATAGACCCAAATAAGGTAAAATATGACCTTTCTCAAATTTTCATGACTTTTTTTGGGGTATTTAATGTTTGGTTTAGACCCAACACTTATTACTTTTAGTATTTATATTTTCGGCATGATTTTAATCGGTGTCCTTGCCTATTATTATACAAACAACTTATCCGATTATATTTTAGGCGGCCGTAAACTCGGGAGTTTTGTGACCGCCATGTCTGCAGGCGCATCTGATATGTCCGGCTGGTTATTAATGGGCTTGCCGGGTGCGGTGTATGTGTCTGGCCTGGTTGAAGGTTGGATCGCCATTGGTTTAATCCTTGGGGCTTATTTTAACTGGTTGCTCGTAGCTGGTCGTTTACGGATCTATACCGAATTTAACAACAATGCACTCACATTACCGGAATATTTCCACCATCGCTTTGGCACATCACATAATCTCTTAAAAATTGTATCTGCAACAATCATCTTAGTCTTCTTTACTATTTATTGTGGTTCCGGTGTGGTTGCGGGGGCGAAATTATTCCAAAACCTATTCTCAGTCGACTATTCCACCGCCATTTGGTACGGCGCATTAGCGACTATCGTCTATACCTTTATCGGTGGATTTTTAGCCGTAAGCTGGACGGACACCATTCAAGCCACATTGATGATTTTTGCACTGATTTTAACGCCGCTCTTCATCTGTTTAAGTTTGGGTGATACATCACAATTTACAGAAGTGCTACATCAAGCTGAAATCGCAGCGAATAAAGACTTTACCGATTTATTTAGTTCTACCACGCCATTAGGTTTATTAAGTTTGGCGGCTTGGGGATTAGGTTATTTTGGTCAACCGCATATTCTTGCGCGTTTTATGGCTGCTTACTCGGTGAAATCTCTCATTAAAGCACGCCGCATCAGTATGACATGGATGGTGATTTGCCTCGCCGGTGCGATTGGTATCGGTTTCTTCGGGATTCCTTATTTCTTTGCTAACCCCAATGTGGCTGGCTTGGTAAATAATGAACCAGAACAAGTATTTATTGAACTGGCTAAATTACTCTTTAATCCATGGATTGCTGGTATTCTACTCTCTGCGATCTTAGCAGCTGTAATGAGTACACTTTCCGCTCAATTATTAATTTCTTCAAGTTCTATCACTGAGGATTTTTATAAAGGTTTTATTCGTCCAAACGCTTCTGAAAAAGAACTCGTCTGGTTAGGTCGCGCAATGGTTTTAGTTATCGCAGGTATTGCGATTTGGATTGCACAAGATGAAAACAGCAAAGTATTAAAACTCGTTGAATTTGCCTGGGCTGGCTTTGGTTCTGCATTTGGCCCAGTCGTGCTTTTCTCCTTATTCTGGAAACGTATGACTTCATCAGCGACGATGGCTGGCATGGTTGTCGGTGCAGTGGTTGTCTTTGCTTGGAAATCGGTGATTCCTGAAACCAGTGAATGGTTTAATGTCTATGAAATGATCCCTGGATTCATCCTTGCTAGCCTGGCGATTATTGTGGTTTCTCTCCTTTCCGCAGAACCTGAAAATGAAGTTAAAGAAACCTTTGAGAAAGCAGAAAAAGCCTATAAGGAAGCAAAATAATGATTGATTTTCGTCCTTTTTATCAACAAATTGCCACCACAAATTTATCTGCTTGGCTAGAAACATTGCCTTTGCAGTTAAAAGAATGGGAAAAACAAACCCATGGTGATTATGCAAAATGGTCAAAAATCGTGGACTTTCTCCCTGATTTGCAGGCAGATACTATCGATTTAAAAAATGCCGTAAAATCTGGCCGCACTTCCCCACTTTCAGAGGGCGAAAAACAACGCATTGTCCATCATTTAAAACAATTGATGCCATGGCGAAAAGGACCTTATCATTTATTTGATATTCACGTGGATTGCGAATGGCGTTCTGATTTCAAATGGGATCGAGTTTTACCTCATCTTGCACCATTAAAAGATCGTACCATTTTAGATGTGGGCTGCGGTAGCGGCTACCATATGTGGCGGATGGTTGGTGAAGGTGCAAAAATGGTAGTCGGTATTGATCCAACCGAACTTTTCCTTTGCCAATTTGAAGCCGTTCGAAAATTATTAAATAACGATCGTCGAGCGAACTTAATCCCATTAGGTATTGAAGAAATGCAACCACTTGCGGCATTTGATACCGTATTCTCAATGGGCGTGCTTTATCATCGTAAATCACCGCTTGATCATCTCACTCAACTAAAAAATCAATTAGTAAAAGGTGGCGAATTGGTGTTAGAAACCTTAGTGGTTGATGGTGATGCCAATACGGTCTTAGTGCCTTCAGATCGCTATGCAAAAATGAAGAACGTGTATTTTATTCCTTCCGTTGCAGCTCTCATTAATTGGTTGGAAAAAGTCGGCTTTACTAATGTGCGTTGTGTGGATGTCGCCACTACAACATTAGAAGAACAGCGTAAAACGGATTGGTTAGAAAATGAAAGTTTGATTGATTTCTTAGATCCAAATGATCACAGCAAAACCATCGAAGGCTATCAAGCCCCAACTCGCGCAGTGATTTTAGCCAATAAATAATAGTTTAAATAAAAAGAGCGGTCAAAAAATTCAATGTTTTTTTGACCGCTCTTTGCTTTTCTATTTTAAGGCAATATGCACTGTAATCTCTTCACGATCGTGATACAAATGCTTCGCCTGAATATCAAATTCCAGTTCTTTTTCTGCTAACATCACCGCAAGATTTTCTAAGCACAACATTACTTCTTGATAGCGTTTTTTCATTGGTAATTTCAAATTGAAAATAGTTTCTCGACACCAGCCGTTAATCAACCATTTTCCAATTAAATTCGCAATTCGACTTGGTTGCTCCACCATATCACACACAAGCCAATCAATATGCTTACGTTTTGGTGGTTGGAATTTAAATCCATCTTCTGGGCAATGTTCTATTCTGCCGGTATCATGCAAACTTGCCGCCATTTTGCCGTGATCAACCGCATACACAAATAAACCACGTTTCACTAATTGATAGGTCCAGCCGCCAGGACAAGCACCGAGATCGACGCCAACCATATTTTCATTCAAGCGTTTACTTTCTTCATTTCGAGGAATAAAGGTTAAAATCGCCTCTTCCAATTTTAAAGTTGAACGGCTTGGTGCATCCGCTGGGAATTTTAAACGTGGGATTCCCATAAAGTGGGTAGAATTATTACCAAGATAGGAATACCCCACATAGCAACAATTCGGCTGCGTGAAAAAACAATGCAAAATCTGACTGCGTTTTGCATTTGGTTTACCTTGTAACCAACCTTTCTTTTTTAATGCTTGGCGCAATGGCACGGTAAATTTTCGGCAAAATGTCGAAAGCTCTTTGGCTTCATTCGTATCTGCTGTTTCAACAAATAGCTCTACCGCTTGCTTAAGATTAATGTCTTCTGCAATGCGTTCATATTGAGCCAGAATTGGCGAGATACGATCTTGAGGATCGAGATTTTCTAAGAGATCTGAAACAACGATCATTTGACGCGCAAAAATCAAACGATTAAAAGGGATTTCTCGCGCTAAACGATCTGCATCACCCGGTTGATAACATTCAAAAATGACATAGCCGCTGTCTTCTACTACGCGAGCAAAACCAAATACGCCACGCTCAGAAGCTCGATCGGTAATTTCTGCGGCCACTTCTTTTTCAAAACCAATTCGACAATATAAGGCTAATTTATTCATATTTTCCCTAATTTTATTGAATCTTTAATCCATGTTCTAAAGGCTTGAATCTGTTCATCATCTAAACGATCTAAATGATTGACTACATAGAATGATTTCGGATCCCGTAATTCGGTTGGTAACACAATTTGTAGATGACCATTTTCAATTTCTTGTTGAGCCAAAATACGATTAGCTAGCACTACACCCTGACCATGAACAGCAGCTTGCAATGCCATAAAGGTATGGCTAAATAATGGACCTTGCTGAATATTCAAATCATCTAATTTGAGATAATCTGCCATTGCTTGCCAGTTATCTCGAGTATGCGTGTGAATCAGCGTGTGCTTTTTCAAATCATGAGGAGAACCTACCGGTATTTTTTCAAGCAATGCAGGCGCAGCCAAAATCACGAGGTTTTCTTCACCTAACCGATCGACTTGTAAATTTTCCCAATCACCTTTGCCATAATAAATGGCAATATCAATTTCTTTATTTAATAAACCTTCATCTTGATCAACGCCCTTCAAGCGTACTTCAATTTCAGGGTGTTGCTTATTAAAATCACTCAAATGTGGCACAAGCCATTGAATACCAAAGGTTTGTGGCACACTAATTGCCAAATGTGGTTCTGCTTTAAGTGTTAATAAACGTTCGGTCGCTTCATTTAATTTTCGTAAAATTTTATTGATATCAACAAAATAGGCTTTCCCAAATTCAGTCAATTCGAGCGAACGATTTTTGCGTATAAAAAGCTCTATACCTAAAAAATCTTCTAATAATTTTATTTGATGGCTCACTGCGGCTTGTGTCACAAAAAGTTCATCAGCAGCCTTTGTAAAACTTAAATGTCGAGCAGCTGATTCGAAAGACTTCAATGAATTCAGGGGAGGCAAACGTTTATACATAATTCTTCCCAACGGCTAAATTTTAGTTTATAATGAAAAAGATTTAATTCGGATTAGTTTTTTTTATGCATCAAATAAAAAAACATCATTTGTCCTTCCATTACCTTCTACCTACAATATACACATACTTAATGATTGGTAATTCCTTACAAGTTAATGAGTTTCAGACTTAAGTATGATGTTGTGTTTGCATATAGTTCGGTTCTCCGAACTGGAGTAACAATTAAGTTACTCATTTACTTCCTGTATATATTAAACCATTCTGGTTAAGCGCTGCTCATTTCGAGCGGCGTTTTTTTATTCCCGCATTCTAACATAAGCAAAATTTTATTTCCTGACCAACTTCACAAATTTAAAAACCTACACAAAATTTTTGAGAAATCACAATATTTTTGTGTTTAAAGGTTTTCATAGTTGCCGTTATGGTGTAGATTAACTGCATTTCCATTCATAAAATGATTTATACAAATTAAGGAAGCAAAATGAAAGACTTAGACTGGAACAATCTTGGATTTAGTTATATCAAAACAGATTATCGTTTCATCGCACATTGGAAAGATGGTAAATGGGATGAAGGTAAACTCACCACTGATAATATGTTACATATCCACGAAGGTTCAACTGCTATTCACTACGGTCAACAATGCTTTGAAGGCTTGAAAGCCTATCGTTGTAAAGATGGTTCAATCAACTTATTCCGTCCTGATCAAAATGCAAAACGCATGCAACACACCTCTGATCGCTTATTAATGCCACAAGTGCCAACAGAATTATTTATCCGTGCTTGTAAAGAAGTGGTGAAAGCAAACCAAGAATGGTTAGGTCCTTACGGCTCTGGCGCAACATTATATTTACGTCCATTTCTCTTTGGTACTGGCGCGAATATCGGTGTAAAAACCGCACCAGAATTTATTTTCTCTGTATTCTGCTGCCCTGTCGGCGCATACTTTAAAGGCGGTTTAGCACCATCTAACTTCATTACGACTGATTACGACCGTGCTGCTCCTATGGGAACCGGTGGCGTAAAAGTGGGTGGTAACTATGCTGCAAGCTTGCTTCCTCATGAACTAGCCGCAGAACAAGGTACACCAGAACGTAAATTTGCAGACGCGATTTACCTAGATCCTAAAACTCACACTAAAATTGAAGAAGTGGGTGCAGCAAACTTCTTTGGTATCACCAAAGATAACAAATTTATCACACCAGCTTCTGACTCAATTTTACCGAGTATCACTAAATACTCATTGCTTCACATTGCGAAAGAACGTTTAGGTATGGAAGCCATTGAGGGTGACGTGTATATTGATCAACTTGATCAATTCGCCGAAGCGGGGGCTTGTGGTACTGCCGCAGTGATTACGCCAGTAGGTGGCATTCAACATAAAGGTAAATTCCACGTATTCTATTCAGAAACTGAAGTAGGCCCTGTTACACGTAAACTTTACAACGAGCTAACCGGCATCCAATTCGGTGATGTTGAAGCACCTGAAGGCTGGATTGTAAAAGTAGAATAATTTTCCTTTCTATCAACAAATCGAGATTCATTTAATTCAAGGACTAAGTTCTATCACTATAGGACTTAGTCCTTTTAATTTTTACACGCTTTGTATAACGTATGTTTCAGTAGAAATACCCCATTAATAATATTTAACTCACGCCAAAATACTTCAAAATCAACCGCACATTTCCCCTTTTATTGTGTGCCTATATTTCAAATTATGATCTTCATCACAGTTTTATTCAAACATATCGATTAGAATAAAATTGTCCATTTTTTCAAACAAATAAGGAAGAAAAATGATGACTCCCTCTGCACTTATAGGCGAAGGAATTAACCTGATGTTTTCAGGGATGGGTTTTGTATTGGTCTTTTTGCTCATTTTAATTTGGGCAATTGGAGTGATGTCTAAACTTATCAATCGATTCTTTCCTGAACCTCAACCCGAACCAAAAACTTCCCAAAATTCAACCGCACTTTCTGCGGCACCTACTGACGATTTTGAGCGTTTACGTCCTGTGATTGCAGCGGCTATCGCACACCATCGCCGTACCCAACAGTTCAAATAACATAAGGATTTTACTATGACTAAAAAAATTAAAATGACAGAACTGGTGCTTCGTGATGCCCACCAATCACTTTTCGCAACGCGCTTGCGTCTTGATGATATGTTGCCAATTGCTCATGAATTAGATGATATTGGCTATTGGTCATTGGAAGCTTGGGGCGGTGCAACATTTGATAGCTGTATTCGCTTTTTAGGTGAAGATCCGTGGGTTCGTTTGCGTGAATTGAAAAAAGCCTGTCCAAAAACCCCATTACAAATGTTATTACGTGGTCAAAACCTATTAGGCTATCGCCACTATGCTGATGACGTGGTAGAACGTTTCGTAGAACGTTGTGTAGCGAATGGTATGGATATTTTCCGCGTATTCGATGCGCTCAATGACCCGCGTAATATGAAAGCAGCGTTGCAAGCAGTTCGTAAATTTGGTGGTCATGCTCAAGGGACTTTAAGTTATACCACCAGCCCTGTACATACTATGCAAACCTGGCTTGATACGACTGAACAATTACTTGAAATCGGTATCGATAGCTTGGTCATCAAAGACATGTCCGGTATTTTAAATCCAATGGCTGCGGCAGACTTAGTACGCGAAATCAAAAAACGTTTCGACGTAGAATTGCATTTACATTGCCACTCCACCACTGGTATGGCAGAAATGGCGCTATTAAAAGCGGTTGAAGCAGGTGTTGATGGTATTGATACGGCAATTTCTTCTATGTCAGGTACTTATGGTCACCCTGCAACTGAATCCCTAGTCGCCACCTTACAAGGTACTGAATATGACACCGGTTTGGATATTCCTCGCTTGGAAAAAATTGCTGCCTATTTCCGTAATGTGCGTAAAAAATATGCCAAATTTGAAGGCCAATTACGCGGTGTAGATAGCCGTATTTTAGTGGCACAAGTGCCAGGCGGTATGCTCACCAACTTGGAAAACCAATTAAAACAACAAAATGCGTCCGATAAATTAGATTTAGTATTAGAAGAAATCCCACGCGTGCGCAAAGACTTGGGCTACATTCCACTCGTTACACCAACCTCTCAAATTGTTGGTACACAATCGGTCATTAACGTACTTACTGGCGAACGCTACAAAACTATCGCCAAAGAAACTGCTGGTATTTTAAAAGGTGAATACGGTAAAACGCCTGCACCAGTAGATAGTGCGTTGCAAGCTCGAGTATTAGAAGGTGCAGCACCAGTAACAGACCGTCCAGCCGATCACATTGCGCCTGAAATGGCGAAAATTGAAGCTGAAGTTGCAGAACAAGCTAAAGCGAAAGGCGTGAAATTAGCAGACAATGCTGTGGATGATGCTTTAATCGTGGCGCTCTTCCCGCAAATTGCGTGGAAATTCTTAGAAAACCGCAACAACCCAGCCGCCTTTGAGCCAGCCCCTACCGGCAATGAAAGTGCGGTGGAAAATAAACCTGTTTCTAAAGCTGCACCATCTGCTTCTGGCTCTGCGGTTTATACCGTGGAATTGGAAGGCAAAGCCTTTGTGGTAAAAGTCAGTGAAGGCGGTGATATCTCTCATGTTGCGACTACTGCTCCGCAAGCTGCGCCACAAGCGGCTACAGCTCCAGCAACCGGTGGTACGCCAGTAACGGCTCCAATGGCGGGTAATATTTGGAAAGTGGTTGCAACAGAAGGTCAAACCGTAGCAGCTGGCGATGTACTATTCATTCTCGAAGCCATGAAAATGGAAACTGAAGTGAAAGCAGCACAAGCTGGTACCGTACGTGGCATTTGCGTCAAAGCCGGTGATGCTGTCGCCGTAGGTGACACCGTGATGACCTTAGCATAAGGAATAGTCTATGGAGAGTATTATTGCGTTAATTAAAGGGATGGGCATATTCCATCTGCAATGGGGGCAAGCGGTGATGATCGCTGTAAGCCTACTGTTGCTGTGGCTTGCCATCTCGCGCAAATTTGAACCTTTGTTGTTACTGCCAATTGGTTTCGGCGGATTATTGTCCAATATCCCTGAAGCTGGTCTTGCTATGACAGCATTGGAGAATTTGCTTCATCTCGGCTCACCTGAACAAATTGCGGTAATCGCTTCGCAATTGGGTGTACCACCCGATCCAGCCTTGATAAAAACTGCGCTAAATTCTGCGCCGATATCGATGATAAATCAATTAGAAGCGTTATCTGTGGATATGGGTTATAGCGCCGGTATTTTGGCATTGTTCTATAAAGTTGCGATCAGCTACGGTATTGCACCATTGGTCATTTTTATGGGCGTAGGTGCAATGACAGACTTTGGTCCGTTATTAGCCAATCCGAAAACATTGCTACTTGGTGCGGCTGCTCAATTCGGTATTTTCGCTACCGTGCTCGGTGCGCTAGCGTTAAATTATTTCGGTATTATCGAATTTACGCTGCCTCAAGCTGCCTCTATCGGCATTATTGGTGGTGCAGATGGCCCGACAGCGATTTATCTTACCAGTAAACTGGCACCTGAATTGCTTGGTGCGATTGCCGTGGCGGCCTATTCCTACATGGCATTAGTGCCGTTGATTCAACCACCGATTATGAAAGCCTTAACCACAGAAGAAGAACGCAAAATCCGCATGACACAAATGCGCCATGTGAGTAATCGTGAAAAAGTCTTGTTCCCGGTGATTTTGCTGTTACTCGTTGGGTTACTCCTACCGGATGCTGCCCCATTACTCGGGATGTTCTGTTTCGGTAATCTCATGCGTGTAAGTGGCGTAGTAGAACGTTTAAGCGACACCACACAAAACGCCTTGATTAACATTGTAACCATTGTGCTTGGCTTGTCTGTGGGCTCTAAACTGATTGCAGATAAATTCCTACAACCGCAAACATTAGGCATTTTAATTCTTGGTGTCATTGCTTTCGGAATCGGTACAGGTAGTGGTGTATTAATGGCAAAATTGATGAACAAATTCAGCAAAAACAAAATTAACCCACTCATCGGTTCTGCTGGCGTATCTGCCGTTCCTATGGCAGCTCGCGTTTCCAACAAAATCGGATTGGAAGCGGATAACCAAAACTTCCTACTTATGCATGCGATGGGACCGAATGTTGCCGGTGTGGTTGGCTCGGCCATTGCCGCTGGGGTCATGTTAAAATATGTCGGAACGTTGATGTAAGGTTAAACTGAAAAACACCTAAATGAGGTTCATAAAATAACAAAAAGAGCGGTCAATTTGACCGCTCTTTTATTTATGACGATTTTCGTTACTCAACCAGACTCATCGCCAGATTCTTCGCGCCTTTGAAATCTACTTTACCACTTCCTAACATCGGAATTTCATCCACTAAGAAGACTTGGCTTGGTAGCATAATCGGCGGTACATTTAATCCTTTAATGCGTTCATTGATCTCATCTAAAGAAAGCGCAGACTTGATTAAAAGCACAATGCTCTCGCCTTTTTTATCATCGCTTACAGCCACCGCAACGAATTGATTTTCTTCATCAAATGCTTGTGAAAGTTTCTCTTCCACACTACCGAGGCTGATCATTTCACCGCCGACTTTAGCAAATCGAGAATAACGATCCACAATGGTAATAAAGCCGTTATGATCGATATGGCCTTTATCGCCAGTTTTGTAATAACGCACACCATCAATTTCAACAATCACTTCTGCTGTTTTTTCTGGTACATTCAAATAACCTTTCATCACTTGCCCACCACCAATCAAGATCAAGCCGTCTTCGCCAACTGGTAATTCTTGCAAACTTTCTGGATCCACAATTTTAATAATGGTACCCGGTAATGGCATACCTACCGTACCCGCTTGATTGAAGGTAAATTCCTGTAAGGTTTCCGGATCAAGTAAATTAGGCATATTTACACTAGCTACTGGTGCGGTTTCAGTCGCACCATAACCTTCGTAAATTTCCAAACCAAATTTAAGTTTAAAGGCTTCTTTCACATCTGCTTTCAATTTTTCGGCACCCGCAATAACCATACGCACGTTTTGTAGCATCAACGGATGGAATTTCTTATTGCGTACATATAACCTAAAGAAAGTTGAAGTCCCAAATAAAATACTCACCCGATGTCGAGCACACATTTTTCCTACTGTCGCCCCATCTGTTGGATCCGCCACACTCACCATTTTAATCCCTTCACACAATGGCAATAAAGTTGTCACGGTTAATCCGAATGAGTGGAAAATCGGTAAAGAATTTAAAATCACATCATCTTTATGGAAGTTTAATAATTCACCGATCTGTTTAATGTTCGTCAGTAAATTTTTATGGCTTAATTCAATGCCTTTCGGATCACCTTCACTACCACTACTGAATAAGATGGTGGCATTATCTTCCAAGCTTACATCTGCAAAGTAGCGTAATTTAATCCACCATTGCGGCGCTAAAAACGCCGTTAAAAATGACCGCACTTTATTTGCTTTAGTGATCGATTTCCCTAAATTTTCCATAAAGAGGGCTTTATCAGCCACCACTTGGCTAAAGTCAAAACCTTTTGCGTTCAACTTTTCTAAGAATTTTTCAGAGGTAATGACTTGCGAAATGTTGGCTTTTTTCAACGCTTTTTCCATTACTTCTGGGCTTAGCGTGTAGTTTAAATTTACCGGTACTTTGCCCATCACCATTAGGGTCATATTGATAATTGCCCCGATTGATGAACTTGGTAATAACACACCAATATTTTTTTCATTCCCTAAAGCGGCTTTCAAGGTTTTCACAAACATCAACACGGCAGCAATAAATTTCAGGTTATTCAGTTTAGTGCCTTGCGCATCTACGGTAGCTTCTTTGAATAAATTCGATTTTGCTGAACTCAACCAATGATGCATTAGCGGTTTACGTTTACTCATGACTTTTTCCCATACGGAGAAAGAAAGTTCGAGTACTTTTTGCTTCATCGCTGTCGCATCAATAAAGCCATGAATGGGTTTACCAAATGCCACTAAAATTTCACGTTTACCTTGGCGTTTAGTTAAATTCTTATAGAAAGAATCCGCACGAGAGAAGCTGCTACCCCACAATCCACGTAAATAGAAAGGAACCGTTGTGACATTCTCTAAATCTTTTAATACGTGCTCAAAGCCTTTTTGGAACTCATTGATTTGACCGTTATAACTGATATGACCTTCTGGGAATAACGCCACTACTTCACCACGCGCTAAATATTCACGAATAGTTTCAATAGATTCACGACTTGAGCCTCCACCAATTGGGATGACTTTGAAAATACGGAAGAACCAAGTGAGATACCATTTGTTGTAAATCGGACGATACATGACAAATTTAATCGCACGCGGGCTAGCCGCTTGTAACACCAACCAGTCAATCCAGCTAATATGGTTACCTAATAACAACACACCACCACTTTGTGGAAGATTTTTTAACCCATCCACATGAAAACGGTAATTTGCTTTTAATGCAAAGAGCAAGAATAAACGCGTAAATAAATGAGGCACTTTCGACATGGTATATAGACTCGCAGCAAAACATGCAGCAGAAGTTACTAAGAATAAACCTTGAGTCGAAACATTAAGTTGTACAAAAACAATACTTAATAGCAAAAAAACCACCATAAACACGTTTTGTACAAAGTTGTTACCTGCCATGATTTTGCCGCTGATTTTCTCCGGTGCAAAATACTGAATGGTCGCATTTAATGGCACGATTAATAAACCGCCAGAGAAACCAAAGACAAAAGAACAAAGTGCTAATACCACCCCACTTTGGGCTAGGGTTAAGAAGAATAATGATGCACAAATACCCAATGCACCAAGCGGCACAATACCTAACTCAATATGCAAACGAGAAGCACGTCCAGCAAGATATGAACCAAGTACTAGTCCTACGCCACTTACCGCTAAAATTGCTTGAATGACAACAGCATTATCTTCATTGAACATCGCTTTATAATGTGCAGGGAACGCTGCCACAATAATTTGTGACACACCCCAAAAGAGACTTAATCCAATGACACTCAACCAAATATTTTGATCTGCTTTTAATGTGCGAACGTTATCTTTTAAATACCCTAAAGAAAGGTATTTTCTCATATCAAACTGACCATCTGTATTCTCAGCTTCTTGCTTAAAGAATGGGATTTTAAACGCAAAATAGGCTTCTAGTGCACTCAATAATACTAATGCTACACCTATCACCCAAACACTTTGTAATACTTCATTCGGATCATCTGATGCCACATAATGCGCTTCAAAGAAGAAAGAAAAGGCAAAAGAACTAAATAGAATAGCCACAATGGTGAGCGCTTGAATCACACCGTTTGCCATACCGATATTTTCAGTGCCCACAATCGATTTAATAATGCTATATTTGGCTGGAGAATAGACCGCACTTTGCGCCGCCAAAATCAATGTGAGTACAAAGGAAAGCGCAAACATTCCCGTCATATAACTCACTAAAATCCCCGCACTGATCACCACAGCCGCTAAACTGCTGTAACGGATAACATTGGTGCGAGAAAATTTATCGTTGATAAATGCCGAAGGGGAAAACAAGAAAATAAACGGTAATAAAATCATGGCATTAATTAACGCCGTTAAAACGACCAAGCTCTCCCCTGAAAAGCTTTTCAGTAACACATTTTGAATAGTAATTTTATGTGCCAAATCCACACTGGCATTAATAAAGGCAATGGCTAAATAAGGCACAAAGCCAGCATATTTTAAGAGTTTCATTTTGCACTCTCCGCTTGATAAAGATTAAAGGTTTTCATATTCAAGAGATAAGGTTTTAACACCAACAATAAATCAAATAAGTGTTTTAATTTTTCATCTTTTTGTTCGCTATTAGCTAATGCTGCTAAAGTCACATTCACCTCTTTTTCCGCTAACATTTTTGCGGCAGCCAAATAAGCTTTCACTACATCCATTTCGGCTTCATCACAACGCGCCAAGATTGCCAAAATATCTCGTTCTTTTGCGGTAAAAATGCCTTCACGAGGATTCAATAATCCTTCTGCTACCATCTCTTCGATTTGCTGAGTAGAAAGATGAAATTCTGCAGAGAGTTGCTCCACTGAAAATACTTCATTTTCAGCGCCCATGATGATGCCTAATAATCCAATAAGACTTTCATAAGGATTATTCCAATCAAAATGAGGATGTGCAAAAAGTGCTTTAATTTGTGAAATTGTCGCATTGAAATTGCTTTGTAGATATTTAATAAAGCTGAGTAACTTCACACAATGTTCATCATAGAGATGAAAATTCGGTTTATCTTTCACCGGCTCAGGCAACAAACCTTCTTTCACATAGTACAGCACCGTGGATTTTGGTGTCTGACTAAGCTTAACTAAATCATTCATTTTTAACATCAGGATTTCCCTCTAGGTTGATTTGTTGTGTATTGTAGCGGATAAAAATAAAAAGTAAACAGTGTTACTTTACACTTTTAATTAAATTTAATAAAAAAGTTGTTTATCGCATGATAAACAACTTTCTTAATCAGCTTTAGCTTTCCACTTTTCGCCATAGATCTTTGCTATAAATGACCCCTACTGGATTTTTCTTCGCCCCCATAATAGTTAGAGAAATATAAACTGGTGTAGTGTATTGGAAAAGCGGTAACGCAAGGTTTTCCTGTTGGATCTTCTCACTTAATTTTAAGTAAATTTCTGACCGCTCTTTTTCATTTAAGCTTCTCAGTGCTTGCTCAAAAAGTTGATCGTATTCTGCATTAGCATAGCCATTTTTATTATCGGGACTTTTAGAATAGAACAAGCCTAAAAATGCCATCGGATGATTAAAGTCTGCACACCAGCCAGAACGAATGACTTGGAAATCCCCTTTTTGACGTTTAGTCTGTAATGTTTGCCAATTGACGGGTTGGGCATCCACGCGCAACATATCGGATTGTGTTAATTGCCCCACTAAACGTTGCGCGATATTCACATGCAAGGGTGCATCATCATAGAGCACATTTAAATGTAGCGGATGTCTTTCATCAATTTTATTTTGAGCCAATAACTGCTCGGCAACAACGGGCTCCCATCTTGAATCTTGTCCATTTAGCATAGCTTTCGGTAAAAAATAAGAACTTGGAATTGCCGCTGGAATCTCATTATTCACAATATTCGTAACCGAAACCAACGAAGCAATCGCCTTACGCACATCTGCCTTAGCAACTTTAGGATCTTTCAGATTAAATTCATAAAAATAACCGCAAAGCTGTGGAAAATGTTGAAGATCTGAATGCACTTCTGGCACATCAACTACCACATCAAATTCAGCCAATTTAGGTTCCACAAAAGGCAAATAGGCTACGCGTTCAAAAGCCACATTATTTTTTTGCCAATAATAGGGGTTTTTCGTTAAGTGTATGCTTTTCACACTTTCACTTTCGATCATATAAGCCCCGTTTGTCACAGGGGAATCAGGATCGCTATATTGTGGCACGAGGCTAATATGCGCCAACATTTCCGGCAAATACGGTGTTGGTTTATCAAGCTCAATGCGTAAAGTGCGGTCATTTTCCGCATAAATGCCTAAACTCTTAAAAGGTTTATTTTTTTCTAAAACGCCTTTCGCATTTTTTAGATTAAGATAAGCCAAATAAGATCTTAATGGACTATTGGATTGGGACAGTGCTTGCCAAGAAAGCATCACATCTTGAGCGACTAAAGGTTCACCGTTTGACCAACGAAGCCCTTCACGTAAGGTAAAGAGCCAGGTTTTGTTGTCTTTTGTTTGCCAACTTTCTGCGATACCTGGCACGATTCGTCCTTCCTGATCATAAGCGGTTAAGCCTTCATATAAATCGCGTAATAAGTTTTCTTGTTCAGGATAACGCACAAACCAAGGCTCAAAAGAAGGAGAATGAGTAAACGCCCGAGTCAGTAAAGTCCTACTCGGTTTTGAAGTATTTTCTTGTTCAATAGACTGGCTTTGTGTTGGTTGCTCTTCTGATACCGTATTTGTAGATTTCGGGCTATTTAATTTGTCACAACCGCTTAATCCAAAAACGACACCTAAAATGACCGCACTTTTAAGCCAAGTAAGGAAAGCATTATCCATTTTCAACGTCTTCTGTTTTAATCCAAAAGAAAAAGAACCAATATTTTACCGCAATTAAAATCGCAATGATCGTTCGTCCCACAACACTTGGAGTAAAATAAAAACCAATTAAAAGCATCGTGGTTGAAAAGGTTAAAATAGAGATTTTTGTTTTTTTCGTTAATGAACGTCGCTCATTAAAGGATTTTAGGTATTTTTGATAAAGTTTCGTCTCTAAGAACCAACGTTCTAAACGAGAAGAACCTTGCGCAAACGAATAAAGCGTAAGCAATAAAAAAGGTGTGGTCGGCAGAAATGGTAGAAAAATACCAATCACGCCTAAAACCAAAGAAATACAGCCTAATATAATATAAATGCCTTTAATTAAAGGATTTTTGGGAAAAAATTTAAGTGCAACAAAACCGGCTATAATCGAAAAAGTGATTAAGCCAGAAAACAATAACACGCCGTTCATTATTATTCCTAAATAAAAGTGATACGCAATTATTACTGATTTTTTAGATTTTTCAACCTTGATATTATAGAATTTGTCGCAATTTACTAAAGAAACAGTTAGCAAAAGGAATATTTATGTCTAATCCATTACTTCATATTGAAGGCTTACCTCCGTTTTCTCAAATCAAACCAGAACATATTCAACCGGCAATCCAAAAGCTCATCGAAGAAAATCGTCAAGCCATTGAACAAGTTTTAAAACAACCGCACTTTACTTGGGAAAATTTTATTGAACCGCTTTCTGAAGCTGGCGAACACCTAAGCCGTGCTTGGTCACCAATATCCCATTTAAATTCCGTGAAAAACAGCCCTGAATTACGTGATGCGTACCAAGCCTGCTTACCACTACTCTCTGAATACAGCACTTGGGTGGGTCAACACAAGGGCTTATACAATGCTTATTTAGCCTTAAAAAATAGTCCTGAATTTGCCACTTATTCAGTGGCGCAAAAGAAAGCCATTGAAAACGCACTACGTGATTTTGAACTTTCAGGTATCGGTTTATCTGAAGAAAAACAAAAACGTTATGGTGAGATTGTTGCTCGCTTATCAGAATTAAGCGCACAATTTAGTAATAATGTTCTCGACGCTACCATGGGTTGGGAAAAAGTCATTGAAGATGAAAGTGAATTAGCGGGTCTTCCTGAATCTGCATTACTTGCAGCAAAACAATCTGCTGAAAGTAAAGGCTTAAAAGGCTATCGTTTTACGTTAGAAATTCCAAGTTATTTGCCAATCATGACCTATTGCGAAAATGCAGCACTACGCGAAGAAATGTATAGTGCTTATGCAACTCGCGCTTCTGATCAAGGTCCAAACGCAGGTAAATGGGATAACACAGCGATCATTGAAGAAATCATGACGTTACGCGTGGAACTAGCGAACCTGCTAGGTTTCAATACCTATACTGAACGCTCACTTGCGACCAAAATGGCAGAAAATCCACAACAAGTGTTAGATTTCTTAAATAACCTTGCAGATCGTTCAAAAGCGCAAGGTGAGAAAGAATTAGCAGAACTTAAAGCTTATTGTGAAAAAGAATTTGGTGTAACGGAACTTGCCCCTTGGGATATCAGTTTCTACTCTGAAAAACAAAAACAACATTTATATGCGATCAATGATGAAGAACTTCGTCCTTATTTCCCTGAAGATCGCGTTATTTCGGGCTTATTTGAATTAATTAAACGTATTTTTAATATTCGTGCAGTTGAACGTTTTGGCGTCGATACTTGGCATAAAGATGTGCGTTTCTTTGATTTAATTGATGAAACGGGAGAAGTACGTGGCAGTTTCTATCTCGATCTTTATGCGCGCGAAAATAAACGTGGCGGCGCATGGATGGATGATTGTATCGGCAGAAAACGTAATGCTGACGGTTCAATTCAAAAACCTGTTGCCTATTTAACCTGTAACTTCAATGCACCTATTGGTGATAAACCTGCACTATTCACCCATGATGAAGTCACGACTCTCTTCCACGAGTTTGGTCACGGCATTCACCATATGCTCACTAAAGTTGATGTGCCCGATGTTGCCGGTATCAATGGTGTACCTTGGGATGCGGTAGAGCTTCCAAGTCAATTTATGGAAAACTGGTGCTGGGAAAAAGAAGCCCTTGATTTTATTTCGGGTCACTTTGAAACGCACGAACCGTTACCAGAAGAGAAATTAAATCAACTTTTAAAAGCGAAAAACTACCAAGCGGCAATGTTTGTGTTACGTCAACTTGAATTTGGCTTGTTTGATTTTACCCTTCATCATACTTTTGAACCAGGCAAAGCTAATCAAGTACTTGATACCTTAAAAGCAGTGAAAGATAAAGTGGCCGTAATTAAAGGCGTTGAATGGGCAAGAACACCACATAGCTTTAGCCATATCTTTGCTGGCGGTTACGCAGCCGGTTATTACAGCTACTTATGGGCTGAAGTGTTATCTGCAGATGCCTTCTCTCGCTTTGAAGAAGAAGGAATTTTCAATCCAGTTACCGGTAAATCTTTCTTGGATGAAATTCTCACTCGCGGCGGCTCTGAAGAACCAATGGTCTTATTCAAACGCTTCCGTGGACGTGAACCTCAATTAGACGCATTGCTTCGTCATAAAGGCATTGCGAACTAATAACTAAAAAAAGAGCGGTCAAATTTTTGGCCGTTTTTTTATCTTCCAATATGCAGAAAATAAAAAAGCCCTCGGTAATCCGAAGGCTTTTATTTTACTATCGTAATAAAAATTAGCGACGTAAACCTAAACGAGCGATAGTGCTTTGGTATAAAGCAAGATCAGTACGTTTTAAGTAGTCTAAAAGTTTACGACGACGAGAAACCATACGTAATAAACCACGACGACCATGGTGGTCTTTTTTGTGCTCAGCGAAGTGAGCTTGTAAGTGGTTGATTTGTGCAGTTAATAATGCGATTTGAACTTCAGAAGAACCAGTATCTTTCGCATCGCGACCAAATTCAGCAACGATTGCTGCTTTTTTTTCAGTACTTAGAGACATTTTTTACTCCTAAAAGGTAGTGTTATTAATACATCATTCGCCGATCTCTAACTCAGCGATGACAAGGAGCCTGAATTTTAACGATTGAGCAGGATAAAGGCAAGCTTTATTCTACTCATTCCTTAATAAATTAATCTTTCAGCGCTTTAATTTTTTCAATTACGTTTGTAGTTGAACAGCCATTTTCGAAATTCAATACGCGAACATCGCCGCCGTTCGCCCACACTTCTTTACTACCTGCAATCTCTTCAGGTTTGTAATCGCCGCCTTTTACCAATAAATCCGGTAAAATCTCACCGATTAAACGTTGTGGTGTATCTTCATCAAAAGAGACTACCCAATCCACAGAAGCTAAACCAGCCAATACTGCCATACGTGCATTCAGATTGTTAATTGGACGACTTTCACCTTTTAAGCGTTTGACTGAATCATCCGTATTTACGGCAACAATTAAACGGTCACCAAGTTTGCGAGCATTTTCTAAATAAGACACATGTCCTGGATGAAGAATATCGAAACAACCGTTTGTCATCACGATTTTCTCACCACGCGCTTTAGCATGAGCTACTGCAGTTTTCAATTGGCTTTCTGACATAATACCGAAGCCCGTTTCAGAACGACCATGGATCGCATTCTCTAATTCCACAGTAGAGACTGTTGATGTACCCAATTTACCCACTACAATACCTGCCGCCACATTGGCTAAGTAGCAAGACTCTTCAAAAGAACGACCATCTGCCAGTGCAGTAGCTAAAACACTGATTACCGTATCACCCGCACCTGTTACATCAAACACTTCTTTTGCAACAGTTGGTAGATGGAATGGTTCTTGATTTGGACGAAGTAATGTCATGCCTTTTTCAGAGCGCGTCACTAAAAGTGCGGTCAATTCGATGTCTGAAATTAATTTTAAACCTTTCTCAATGATCTCTTCTTCAGAATCACACTTACCTACCACCGCTTCAAACTCTGACATATTTGGTGTAAGTAAAGTGGCACCACGGTAACGCTCAAAATCCGTGCCTTTTGGATCGATTAACACCGGTACGTTCGCTTTACGTGCAATTTGGATCATCTTTTGCACATCTTTTAACGTGCCTTTGCCATAATCAGAAAGCACCAATGCACCAAAGTTTTTCACTTCCACTTCTAATTTTGCAAGCAACTCTTGGCATTCCACATTTTTGAAATCTTCTTCAAAATCTAAACGAAGTAATTGTTGATGACGAGACAAAATACGTAATTTCGTAATCGTTGGGTGAGTATTCAATGCCACAAAATTACAGTCAATTTTTTGGTGCTGTAGTAAATTGGTTAAGGCTGTCCCTGTTTCATCTTGACCAATTAAACCTAAAATTTGCACAGGTACATTAAGAGAAGCAATATTCATTGCCACGTTTGCAGCACCACCTGCACGCTCTTCATTATCTTGTACGCGAACCACAGGAACCGGTGCTTCCGGTGAAATACGATTAGTCGCACCAAACCAGTAACGGTCAAGCATCACATCGCCTAACACTAGTACTTTTGCTTGATTAAAATTGGCAGAATATTGAGCCATTTTGAAATCTCTCTGTTGGAATAATAAAAATTTGGCGCAATTTTACCACAACTCAAATTTGCGATAAACTACACGCCGAACTAACCAGAAAAGAATTATGAAAAACGAAAAACTCCCTCAATTTCAACCGCACTTTCTTGCCCCTAAATACTGGGGATTTTGGCTTGGTGTGGCGATTTGGCGAAGCCTTTTGTTACTTCCCTATCCAATTCTACGCCACATCGGCAATGGCTTAGGCTGGCTTTTCTCAAAATTAAAAGTGGGAAAACGCCGTGCCGCTATCGCACGCCGAAATCTTGAGCTCTGCTTTCCAGAAATGTCCGAGCAAGAACGTGAAGCCATTTTGCAAGAAAACTTGCGTGCCGTTGGGATGGCGATTATTGAAACCGGCATGGCATGGTTTTGGTCTGATGCGCGCATTAAAAAATGGTCAAAAATTGAGGGCTTAAATTATTTAAAAGAAAACGCCCAAGACGGCATTATCTTTGTGGGTGTTCATTTCCTCACCCTTGAATTAGGCGCACGTATTGTGGGCTTACATCATCCTGGCGTAGGCGTTTATCGTCCAAATGACAATCCTGTATTGGATTGGTTACAAATTAAAGGTCGCTTACGTTCAAACAAAGACATGCTGAATCGAAAAGATCTGCGAGGCATGCTCAAAGCCTTACGTAAAGGTGAAACCATTTGGTATGCGCCCGATCACGATTACGGTAGAAAAAATGCGGTATTTGTGCCTTTCTTTGCAGTAAAAGAAGCCGCAACTACGACAGGCAGTTATTATCTGCTTAAATCTGCACCAAATTGTAAAGTTGTCCCTTTTGCTCCATTGCGTAATAAAGACGGCTCAGGCTATACAGTCAGTATTTCTCCACCAGTGGATTTTTCCGATCTTTCAGATGAAACAGCAATCGCTGCAAGAATGAATAAAGTTGTGGAAAAAGAAATCTTAAAAGGCGTGGAACAATACATGTGGTTACACCGCCGATTTAAAACTCGTCCAACTGAAAATGAACCAAGTTTGTATTCATAAGTGCGGTTAATTTTTATCTGTTTTTGGATACTAAAACGACGAATCGAAAAATAAGGAAAATTTTCCTTATTTTTTTCTTGATCTTTATATAATTAAATATATAATGAATCTCGTTTTAGATAGTAAACTTGTTTTATTACAAACACACTACTGGCTAGTGCATTCCCCCCCACTCCTTTTGCACTAGCCATTTTTTTTGAAATCTCTTACCATATCTCACCTTTTTTCTTTTTCTTAAAAAATAATGAATAATCTAGAACTTGAACGTTTACTAAACGAAAAACTTAGCACAGAGAGAATTAACGATTACGCACCTAACGGTTTGCAAGTAGAAGGCAAAGCAGAGATCAAAAAGATCATCACGGGCGTCACCGCGAGCCAAGCACTAATTGATTATGCCGTTGCACAACAAGCTGATGCGGTACTTGTCCACCACGGCTATTTTTGGAAAAGTGAAAACCCTTGTATTCGCGGCATGAAAGGCAAACGCATCAAAACCTTGCTTGTGAATGACATTAATTTATACGCCTACCACTTGCCTCTGGATGTTCACCCAGAATTAGGCAACAATGCAAAACTTGCTCAGTTATTAGGGATTGGCGATCTTCAACCTTTAGAAAATGGCTCAACTAGCATTCCTGTTTGGGGAACGTTAAAAGATCCTGTTAACGCTGAAGAGTTTGCGCAACGTATTGAACAAGTGCTTCAACGCAAACCGTTAATTTGCACCGAAAATAGACCGCACTTAATCCGTAAAATTGGCATTTGTACCGGTGGTGGACAAGGCTATATTGATTTAGCGGCAGCACAAGGTTGTGATGCCTTTATTACCGGTGAGGTTTCGGAGCAAACAATTCACTCTGCTCGTGAGCAAGGTATTCATTTCTTTGCGGCGGGTCATCATGCGACTGAACGCTACGGTATCAAAGCATTAGGTGAATGGTTGGCAACGGAATATGGCTTAGATGTAGAATTTAAAGATATTGATAATCCAGCCTAACTGGTACAAAGTGTGATTAATTGCCGAAAGCACACAAAACAAGTATAATCTTGTCGATTTTTTTAACTCAAACATAGGAGAAAATATGGGTTTCTTAACTGGTAAACGTATTTTAGTGACAGGTCTTGCAAGCAACCGTTCTATTGCTTACGGGATTGCAAAAGCAATGAAAGAACAAGGCGCTGAACTTGCTTTCACTTATTTAAACGATAAATTACAACCACGCGTAGAAGAATTTGCAAAAGAATTTGGTTCTGACATCGTCCTTCCTTTAGACGTAGCGACCGATGAAAGCATCCAAAACTGCTTTGCTGAATTAAGCAAACGTTGGGAAAAATTTGATGGTTTCGTACACGCTATCGCATTCGCACCAGGCGACCAATTAGATGGTGATTACGTAAACGCAGCAACTCGTGAAGGCTACCGTATCGCTCACGACATCAGTGCATTCAGCTTCGTTGCTATGGCTCAAGCGGCACGTCCTTACTTAAATCCAAATGCAGCATTATTAACCCTTTCTTACTTAGGTGCAGAGCGCGCGATTCCTAACTACAACGTCATGTGTTTAGCGAAAGCGTCTCTTGAAGCGGCAACTCGCGTAATGGCTGCGGATTTAGGTAAAGAAGGTATTCGTGTGAATGCGATCTCTGCTGGTCC
>CAUQBI010000013.1:0-68406 GCA_963516375.1 Parahaemophilus parainfluenzae
GGGTTGAGCCTCCACATATCAGCTAATCGACCGTTTGGCACCCCGATTAAGCCTTAATGATATGTGTGTGTTGTTAATAATTAAAAACGCTGCTTTTGAAACCCAAAAACAGCGGTGCGATTTATACCATAAAGTGCGGTCAAAAACCAGTTTATTTTGTTAAATTCATCACTTTTCTTGCTTTAATAAACAATAAAGGGGGACGATGCCGCAAATCTTTAAATTCATCATGCCATTGTGGCTGCTCAGTTAACATTGGTTCAGCCATTTGTTCTATTTGAAAACCTGCAGCGATTAAATCATTAATAATCGTTGCCGTCGTACGGTGATACGTTTTAAAAGGTTGTTGAAACCAATTTCGCTCTCTCAGTCCTTCATCACGGTAATGATTTAAACGATAAGCGACTTGCTGTTTTTTCTCATTTTTTTCCCAGCGTTCCCCTTCTTTATGGCAAGTTGTAATCGGATGCTCTTGGGAAAAAACTAATGTGCCGTTAGGCTTAAGCTTGTTGGCAATAGACGCTAATAAAGCAGGAAAATCTTCAATATAATGAAAAGCAAAAGAGCTGGTAATGACATCAAAATCACTTTCTGGCAATTCCGTTAATTTTTCCATTGGTAACTGATATAACGAAAAACACCCTGAAAATTGACCGAACTTTTGCAGTTCTTGTTCAGCTTGTTCTAGCATTTTAGCTGAAAGATCTGTTCCTACTACGCTCTCCGCATTGCGTTCCAAATAGAGTTGCAAATGTCCGCCCGTTCCACAACCTAGATCGAGCAATTTTTTTCCTTGTAAATCAGGTAACAGGGAAAGCATCGTCGGCTTTTCCACTATTTCATTGAGACTGATTGGGTTAGATCGAAGTTTTTGATAAAGCGCAAAGAAGTTTTCTTTATCGTAAACGCTCGTTTTGTTACTCATCTCGTTTCCTATGTAAAATTAAAAAGGGCGTATTCAATACGCCCCTACAATATTAACGCGAAAACTTATCCTGCGAAACTTGCAAACCATCCTAAGTTTGCGCCTACTTGTGCCACAATATTTAACACACCGAATAAGATCACAAAGCCAATCATAAAATTACCGCCATACACTTTATAAGTCGCATTTGGGAATTTTTGGCGACTGGCTTTAGCAAGCAGTGCAGGCACGATTGCAGCCCAAATTGTTGCAGCTAATCCAGCATAACCAATGGCAATCACGAAACCATAAGGGAATTGTAAACTTAACAATAGTGGAGGTAAGAATGTTACCAATGTGGTTTTTGTTCTGCCTAATACGCTATCATCAAATTTAAATAAATCGGCAATATAATCAAATAAACCTAAAGTCACCCCTAAGAATGAGGTTGCAATAGCCATATAAGCAAAGAAATTCAATACAACCGCAATGTATTCCACTTCAATATATTTGTGTAATGCTTCTAATAATGCTGATACATCGCCGCCTTTTTCAATCACGGGGGCAAATTCTGTACGTGGTAAATTACCTTGCACCGCAAGCTGCCATAAGATGTAAATCACTAAGGCTAAGCCTGTACCAATAAAGATCGATTTCATTACACGACTACCATCGCGATCGTAATATTTGACGAGACTCGGTACATTTCCATGGAAACCAAAAGACACTAAGCAAACAGGAAGTGCGGTCAATAAATAAGGTAAATAAGTTTGATCACCTTCTGCAATAGTATTGAATAACACTTCTGTTTTTACAGAGCTCAATAAACCTGCGGTAGAAAGGAAGAAAGCGACTACCATCCCAACAATCAATACAGTTGTGAAACGATCCACAGCTTTAGTGGAAAGCCACACGAAAGCCGCAAGAATAAAACAGAAAATTAAGGATCCAGAAGTACGTCCAATATCGACCGCACTTTCAGCAGAACCAAAAACTTGGTTAAGCAAGTTTTGTGTAATACCACCGCCTGAAGTGATGTAGGCATAAGTCAAAATATACAAAACAAAAGCAACTGAAAGACCATTGATAATATTCCAGCCTTTACCTAACAAATCTTTTACGATGGTGTCAAAGCTTGAGCCGGTAGGATAATGTAAGTTGGCTTCTAGAATCATCAAACCTGATGTGGTCATACAGAACCAAGTGTAAATCAAAGCCAGAATAGAGCCGATAAACCATACACCTGCTGTCGAGGTTGGGTTAGCAAGCATGCCAGCACCAATCGCGGTCCCCGCAATAATCATGGCGCCGCCTAATAAAGAAGGAGATTTTTTTATTGTCATCGTTAAGTCCTAAAACAAAAATTTGCACTATTATAGTAGTACAAATTTAAAAGACAATCTTTTTGTATCGACAAAACACAATAAATTTATATAATCAGCCATCTCAACAAAAGGATAATTTATGAAAAAACAACTCAAAAGTTTTGCTTTTGCTGTATTAGCAGGGGCGGTTATCACGTCTTGTGCGGATTCTGCCTCAATCAATCAAGAAGCAGCAAGCAGCTATACACAAGAAATGGGGAAAATTCGCTCACAAGGTGCGATTGATACCACATCAAATACCGCAAGACGTATTCATCATGTCTTTAACAAAATGGTGCCTTATGCAAACCAAGAGAATGAAACTGGCTTAAAGTTTAATTGGCAAATCAATGTCATTAAATCTAAAGAGCTCAATGCTTGGGCAATGCCTGGCGGGAAAATGGCTTTCTACACAGGTTTAGTAGATACTTTACAACTAAACGATAATGAAATCGCGGTTGTAATGGGTCATGAAATGGCTCACGCCTTAAAAGAGCACGGTAAAGCCAAAGCCAACTTCGGCACCATGAGTGCGATTGCTGGCGCTATTGGTGGAACAGCTCTGTCTGTTGTCGTTGGAGCCGATGTGACTGATTTAGTGACACTTACGAAAGACTTTGCTTTAGATAAGCCTTACTCGCGTAGCGCTGAAACTGAAGCCGATGAAGTGGGTCTCATGTTAATGGCTCGCTCGGGTTATAATCCACAAGTCGCGCCTGGCTTATGGCAAAAAATGGCTAAAGCCTCTGGTGGTTCTAAAGGCGCACTTGATGTGTTAGCTTCTACTCACCCGAGTGATGAATCCCGTCAAGAAAACTTACAACGCTTATTACCAGAAGCAATGGAGCTTTATAAAGCGGCAAAAAATAAAAATGGCTAACTAAAATAGTCAAAAAATTGACCGCACTTTCATAAATAAAAAGCGAACATGATGTTCGCTTTTTTAATCTCTCAAAGAAAACCGCACTTGAAAAATCAAAGTGCGGTTTGTTTTTATAGTATTTTCAATTAATGTTGTTCGTTAATGTGACCTTCAATTGGTTTTACATTTTCATCAAACACTGGTAACGGTTTGTGTTCGCTTGCAATGTAAGAATAAATCACTGGCAACACGAACAAGGTAAACAATGTACCGATTGCCAAACCGGCCACGATAACGATACCAATACTGAAACGAGATACCGCACCTGCACCTGTTGCATAAAGCAACGGTACAAGACCTGCAATCATCGCTGCGGTTGTCATCAGAATTGGACGTAAACGTACTTTAGCCGCTTCGGTAATCGCTTCAACACGCGTTTTACCATGATTTAACTGCTCTTCTTTCGCTACTTCACACATTAAAATACCGTGTTTTGTGATAAGACCAACTAAGGTAATCAAACCAACCTGTGAGTAGATATTTAGCGTTGTCCCTGCAATACCAATAAATCCGAAAGCATTTAAGGCCAACAATGCACCACTCACAGCTAACGGAACAGAAATCATAATCACGATTGGATCGCGAATTGATTCAAACTGAATCGCCAACACTAAGAAAATAATTACTACCGCAAGTAAGAACGTTACAGCAAGTGCATTACCTTCTTGTACTAACTGACGCGCTTCACTTTTAAAGTCATAGTTATAACCCTGTGGTAACGTATTTTTCGCATTGTCTTGTAACCATTGGATCGCATCACCAATTGAAGTACCTGGCATCGGTACAGCACTAATCACCGCAGAGTTTAACTGGCTGAAACGAGGCAATGTACTTGGTTGCGGTTCCAATGTAGCCGTTACCAAGCTGCTTAATGGAACAGAGGTACCATTTGCTGCGGTGATATAATACTTATTAAAACTTTCCGGCGATAAACGATTGTCACGTTTTACTTGAGAAATAATTTTGTAAGCTCGACCATCAATACCCACACGTTCAATGGTTGCGGCAGATAAGAAACTCCCTAACGTACGGCTGATTTGTTGCATTGTAATGCCATAAGTTCCTGCTTTTTCACGATCGATCTTAATACGCATTTGAGCAGTATCAAATTTAAGATCGAGATTGGTATAAACGAACTTGCTGGATTTTTGCATATCCTCTAAGAATTTACCCGCCACATTTGCTAAATCACCGTAGTCTTGTGATGTGCTGATCACAAAACCAATTGGAGGACCTTGCTCCCCTGTATTAATTTCTGGGAACGCAAAGCCTTGTACAGACACTTCAGGAATAGATTTCGCTTTTTCATTCAACTCATTCATGATAGCTGTTTGGCTTTTTGAGCGTTCTTTCCAATCTTTTAAAGTCACAACGTTTAAAGATTGGTTAGAGCTTGGTGCCCCTGAAATCGTCATCGCAAACTGTACTTCTGGCGTATTGGTTAAAATCTCTTGATAAGGTGTCATCGCATTTTGCACATAATCTATGTTTACGTTAGAAGGTGCAGAACCGACCGCTATAAATGCGCCCTTGTCTTCTGTAGGTGTTAATTCACTTGAAAGTGATTTAAACAACACTGGTAAGGTTGCAAAAATGATTGCCGCAAACATCAACATACATTTACGGTTTACCATCACCAAATCAAGTACATACGCATAAGCTGCATTCACTTTACTAAGGGTATGCTCTACTCGTTGTTCCAATTTACTTGGAGCCTCATTGGATTTTAGCAATTTACTGGTCATCATTGGTGAAAGCGTTAATGCTACGATACCGGAAATAAATACTGCTCCAGCAAGGGTTAAAGCAAACTCTTTAAACAACGTACCCGTAATACCGCCCATTAACGCCATTGGAGAATATACCGCAATCAAGGCAATGGTCATGGAAATAACCGGAACGGCAATTTCACGCGTACCAATAATCGCCGCACGGAATGGCGTTTCACCTAACTTAATGTGGCGGTCTACGTTTTCCAATACCACAATCGCATCATCCACCACCAAACCGATGGCTAGAACCAATGCTAGCAAAGTCATCAAGTTAATGGAGAAATCAAATGATTGAAGCAACATGATTACCCCAATTAATGAAATCGGAATAGTGATAACCGGGATTAAAATCGCGCGGAATGAACCAATAAACATGGTAATCACCACCAACACGATTATCGTTGCCTCAACAATCGTTTTGATTACTTCATTAATTGAGTTATTAATCGCAATTGTACGGTCATATAAGATGTCAGATTCAATAGCATCCGGCAGATTATTTTTGATACTCTCATAAAGTGGACGCACTTTTTCTGCAACGGTTAATGGGTTAGCTGACGAAGTTGGGTTAATCGCTAATACAACAGAATCTGCGCCATTCGCTACCGCACGTGAGCTATCGCTTGATTTATTTAACTCAATATCAGCGATATCGCGTAAACGTACTAACTTATCACCGCTAGACTCTACAATTAAATTACCTAATTCTTCAACCGATTTTGTTGTGGTTTCTACTTTGTTTTTATAGGTTACAAAATAGCCATTATCATTACCAGCCGCCGTTTGAACGTTATTCGCTGATAATGCAGACATCACTTTTGTGGCTGAAAGGTTTTGAGCCGCCATTTTTTCTGGATCTAACCAAATACGAAGTGCGTACTCAGATGCACCAAAGATCTGCACACTCGCCACCCCTTCTACAGTAAAGAACTGAGGTTTGACTACGCGTTGAATATAGTCAGTCACTTGGCTTGCATCAAGCTTGTCAGAACGGAAACTAATATACATAATCCCCGAACCACCGGTTGATGAAGAAACTGTTGGATCTTCAATACCACTTGGCAATTCAGAACGAACCGAGTTAACTTTAGCTAACACATCTGCCAAGGCTGCATTCGGATCCGTATTTAATTTCATTTTTACGGTGACTGTTGACGTACTTGGGCTAGAGCTTGAAGACATATAGTCCACATTATCCGCTTGTGCTACCGCCTCTTCAATTTTGGAAGTAACAAACGCTTGAATTAAGTTCGCATCCGCCCCTGGATATACTGTGGTTACCGTAATTACCGTTGTGGTCATTTTCGGATATTCGCGCACAGCCAATTTCGAAATTGCTTGTAAACCTAAAATAATGATTAACAAGCTAATCGAAACTGCCAAAACAGGACGACGAATAAATATATCGGTAAATTTCATTCGCTTTTCCTAATTAAAGATTCGTTTTATTCGCAGGTTGTTCAGTACCTACGCCCGCTTTATCTACAACAGACACTAATGAGCCGTTACTTAAGTTTTGCTGACCGCCGGTCACAATTTTATCGCCGACTTTGACTTCATCGCCTTTTAATTGCGCATAAATGCCTTGACGATCTTTCGTAAATACAGTGATTGATTTTGCACGGTACATATTCGCCGCTTTTTCTGCGCCGCCTAATTTCTCAATATCTTCATCGGAAAGTGCGGTCAAAATATAAAGCGATTCGCCATACATGTTGTAGCTCACTGCCACTTGTGGCACAACGATTTGATTATGCTCAGTTGGTAAAGCGACATGTAAGCGGGTAAACATTCCAGATAATAATTTTGCCCCATCTTCTGACTCAAATGTTGCTTGAACATCCACTAAACCGGTTGAAGAATTAATTGCCGGCTCAATTGCAGTAACTTTCGCAGCAAAGGTTTCACCTTTTCGCGCATCTGCTGTAGCCGTTACTTTTTGACCGATATGCAATTTATCCAATAGGTTTTGCGCAATCGCAAAATCCACTTTCATTGAAGAACGATCTTCCACACGCACAATTTCAGTACCGTTTGAAACGTATTGACCAACATTCACTTTCACAATACCCGCTTTACCATCAAATGGTGCGACGATTTGGCGACGTTCAATTGCCGCTTTTAATGACTCAATATTTGCCGCTTGTGCTTCATAAGCTGCTTTTGCATTATCTAATTCTTGACGAGAAACAGCCCCGCTGCCCGCAAGGTTTGCATAACGTTGATAAGTTTGACGCAATGACACCACCTGAGCTTGTGCGGCTTGTAAGCTTGCACGCTCAACCGAGCTATCTAACTCAACTAACAAATCACCTTTTTTCACGCTCTGTCCATTTTGCACGAGCACTTTAGACACCGTTCCTGCACTTTGAGCGCTTAACATCGCCCCTTGATTCGGACGAACAAGACCTGTCGTTTCAATGATTGGCGTCCATTCTGAAGCCTTAACTGTCATTGCAGTCACAGGAGAGGCTGTTTCTGGTTTATTTGCCAAGAAATCAGCAATGCCTTTTGCCTTCATTTGATTAAGGAAAATCATTGCTGCAAAAATTAACACAAATACGCCTAACGCTAATTTCAAAAAGAAAACGTGTGAACGCTTTGGTCTATTAGTTTGAGTTATACTCATTTGGAAAACTCCATTAAGACAATAAAATTACTACTTCTGAATTGCACGCCAAGAGCGTTCAATGACAGATTCTAAAATTACATCAGTCACTGTTGTACCGAGAAATTTGTTATCTGAGGCTATAACCATCGCGGTTTTAAGACTCAGCAAAAATAACATATGAGGATCTAAATCAGCTAACACATTTGCAGCTTGTCCTTTTATACAAAATCGCTCCCAACATGAATTCTCCAATGTTTTGAAGATTTCAATAAATTCTGGCAACGATTGATATTGATTCATATTTGACAAAATTGTGGGATTTTCTTGAAGAAAATGCCAAATATTCCACCACATTTTTCTGTATTGCTCGAAAAAAGATTGGCTTTCATCAAAACCTTCTTCAATCGCCACAACAAACTTATTGAATACTCGACGAGCAAATTGTGCTAATAACTCGTCTTTACTCTTAAAATAAAGATAAATCGTACCTGCTGCGATGCCTGCTTCCTTGGCTAACTTATGCATAGAAAGATGATGTAATCCTTCTTTTGCCATAAGACGATCTGTTGCATCAAAGATCTGCTCACTGACATCAAGCTTCGTTTTAGAGACTTTTACTTGTCGCATAATAAAAAATTAAATTCTTAGGGTTATATATGAGAAAGGTCATTTAAGATGAATATCAAAAATGAATGAACGTTCATTTTATTGATTTTTAGTTTTTTGGCAAGTGAAAATATAAAAAAAGTGCGGTTATTTTTAACCGCACTTTTAAATTCTGAATTACATTCCAATCACAACGCAACTCGCCACTGATTTTGCTTTATCTTGTGCTGCTGTTGCGGCATCTCGACTACCAAATGGTCCCACACGTACACGGTTCCATTCTTCACTTGTTGCAATTTGAGCATTCACACCAGCCATTGCTAGACGACCTTGTAAGCTTTCTGCTTGCGCACGATTTTTAAATGCACCACATTGTAAACCAAATTTTTTGCCGCCAGCCTGTACTTGCTGTTCAGCAGGTTTCGGTTCTGCTTTTTTCGGTTGCTCAGTTTTAGCCGGCTCTGTTTTTACAGGTTCTGCTTTCACCACTTCTGCTTTTTTCGGCGGTTCAGGCTTTTTAACTGGCTCAGGCTTTTTCGCTTCTGGTTTTGCTGTTTGCTGAGCTGGCTGAGTTTGAGCTGTCTGTGCTGGTTGAGTTTGCTGTGCTTGAGCCGCGGCTTTTTCTGCATTCGCTGCTTCTTGCTCTTTACGTTGAGCTTCTAATTTTTTCGCTTCTTCTGCTGCCTTTTGCTCTTTTTCCATTTGAATAAGCACTTGACGCTGTTCTTCCGTCAAACGCATATTTTTTTCAACAGAAGAAGGATTATTATCCACCGGCACCGTACGGGTTTCTAATTCTTTAATATAGTGCCATACTTCTTCTGGACGATTCGGCAACACGCTTTTCGGTTGCGGTTTTTCCGGTTGAACCGTTGTTGTCACGACAGGTTCAGGCGTTTTACTTTTTAAAAAGTAAAGCCCTAAACCAAAACCTAACACCGCTACCAACGCAAGGCCAATTAAGGTATTACGATTAAAACGTTTCTTTGCTTTCTTTTTATTATTTTTTGAGCCGCTTCGACCGGCAAAATCTCGATGAGCCACGATAAAATCCTAAAATATTCGATAAATTAAACTTAGAGTATAAAAAACGCTTAATTCTACTGAAAAACTGTGCATTTTTCTAGGGAATTTTTGCTAACTCAAATCCAATGGATCCACGTCTAAAATCAACCGCACTTGCGAAGACTTTATCAACTCTGGTGAATATCGACTCAATGCAGCCTGTAATTGTTTTCGAGAGGCGTGTTGTAATAGTAACTGCCAACGATACTGTCCCGCTTTTTTGCTGAACGGTGCAGGAATTGGCCCCAACACTTGCAAACCTTCAATTTTTTGTTCATAGAAGAAAGACGCCAATTGCGACAATGCATTTTCCGCCTCTTCAGAATGACGACATTGAGCTTTAAACAAGGCTTGGAAACTAAATGGAGGCAAGCCCATATTATGCCGCAACTTCAAGGTTTCTTCTGCAAAAGCTTGGTAACCCTTTTCAAGCAAGGTGGTTAATAACGGATGATCCGGATAGTGCGTCTGCAAAACCACTTCACCCTGTTTCTCCGCTCTGCCTGAGCGACCAGCCACTTGTACATAAAGCTGCGCCAAACGTTCTTCGGCTCTAAAATCAAGGGAAAACAAGGCATTATCCACATTCACTAACGCAACCAAGGTGACATTCGGAAAATGGTGTCCTTTGGCTAACATTTGGGTACCAATTAAAATCTGACTTTTACCTTGCTGAATATCCTCTAAATAACCTTCAAGCTTGCCTTTTCGCGCTGTACTATCACGATCGATACGTGCAATATTATATTGGGGAAAACGTGCTTTTAAGGTTTCTTCTAACTGTTCGGTGCCTAATCCCGTTGTGACTAAATGCGTTGAACCACAATGACCACATTGCATCGGCACTGTTTTTTGTGCACCACAATGATGGCAGCGTAAAACACGCTGATGTTGGTGATAAGTATAAGGTTTTTCGCAATGATGACATTCATCAATCCAGCCACATTCATGACATAACAACACAGGCGCAAATCCACGTCGATTAAGGAATAACAATACTTGATTGCCTTTTTCTAAGTGTTCTTGCATACGTTTCAATAGCGGCTCGGATAAGCCGTTTTGAATTCGTTGATGTTTTAAATCAATCACAAACTGGCGAAGTGCGGTCGCATTTCCGGCTCTTTTTGATAAGACCAAATGGTGATATTTACCATTTTGTACGTTATTCACACTTTCCAAACTTGGTGTGGCAGAACCTAATAAGATAGGAATATTGAGTTTTTGCGCTAAAACAATACCTAAATCTCTCGCATGATAACGCCAACCATCTTGCTGTTTAAACGAGCCGTCATGTTCCTCATCTAAAATGATTAAGCCAAGATCTGAAAACTGGGTGAAAAGCGCCGATCTCGTGCCAATTACGATTGCACTCTGTCCTGTTCTTGCTCGCTCCCAAACATTTAAGCGCTGTGTATCATTCAAGTTGGAATGCAATACATCAATTTCCACATTAAAGCGGGCTTGGAACCGTCTCACGGTCTGAGGGGTAAGCCCAATTTCAGGAACAAGCACTAAAACCTGTTTGCCTTTCTTTAAGACTTCTTCAATGTATTGCAGGTAAATTTCAGTTTTACCTGAACCAGTCACGCCCTCTAATAACCACACATTAAAGCCTTCTTGGAAAAGCAACTGACTAAATGCAAGGGCTTGTTGCTTGTTTAAGGTCAATCGGTTATCAAGATTAACTAAAGGATTATCCCCTAGAGTTTGCTGCCAACTTTTTTGTTCAGTAGGCACAATAATCTCTTCCACATAATCTTTGCCTTTAAGAGCTGACCAAATTGCCGAACTGATTTCATTGTTACCTTTTTCTAAATCTTGCGTCAGCAATAAATTTAAGGCTTCAATTTGTTTTTTGGCGCGTTTTAATTCGCCTGATTCTAACGCTTGTTTTCCAAGGTCCGTAATACGCCAAAAAGTGCGGTCATTTTTAACCGCGCTTTCTCCATTGCGAAGTTTGACTGGCAACGCTTGAAACAACACATCGCCTAATGCTGCACGATAATAATTAGCCGACCAAGCTAACCAATCCCACGTTGTGGAATTAAAAAGTGATTCTGCATCAAGCACATCAATAATCAGTTTTAACTTCTCTTTTGCTACATCCGAAGAAGCGGGCAAATCCACCACGATCCCTACTCGTTTTTGCGAACCAAAAGGCACCAACACTCGTCCACCAACGATTGGTGTTACGTCTGGCGAATAGAGATAATCAAAAAATCGGGGAAGCGGTACGGCTAATGCAACTCGGACAATATTCATAACAAAAAACAATTAAAAATTTTCGCTATTATACGGGAATTAGGTGGAAAAATCCCACAACCTTGCCTTTTAGTGTATAATCGCCGCCAATTTTAATTGAGCGAATAAATACCATGACAGAAGCGCAAAAAACCTTTGCTGATCAAAAACGTAAAACTGTTGAAACGGCTGAATTTACAGAAGATGGTCGTTATAAACGTAAAGTTCGTAGCTTTGTGTTGCGGACGGGGCGCTTAAGTGATTTTCAAAAAAATATGATGAACGATCACTGGGCTGATCTTGGATTAGATTATCAAAACGTCCCTTTTGATTTTGCCACCATTTATGGCAATACGAATCCTGTTATATTAGAAATTGGCTTCGGAATGGGAAAATCTTTAGTGGATATGGCTGAAGCGAATCCTGATAAAAATTATCTTGGTATTGAAGTGCACACGCCTGGTGTGGGTGCTTGTATTGCTTATGCGGTAGAAAAAGGCGTGAAAAACCTTCGCGTGATTTGCCATGATGCCACTGAAATTTTACGTGATTGTGTGAAAGATGGCGAATTGGGCGGTTTACAGCTTTTCTTCCCTGACCCTTGGCACAAAGCGAAACATCATAAACGTCGCATTGTTCAACCGCACTTTGTGGAGCAAGTCGTCAAAAAATTACAACCGAATGGCTTTATTCATATGGCAACGGACTGGGAAAACTATGCGGAACAAATGCTCGAAGTCCTTTCAGCCAATGAAAACTTAATCAATACGGCTGAACAAGATTATATTCCGCGTCCTGATTTCCGCCCTCTTACAAAATTTGAGGCGCGCGGTCATCGCTTAGGTCACGGTGTGTGGGATTTATACTTTAAGAAAAAATAATCATCGAGATGATGACGATACCCATTACCTTAACATAGGAGAACATTGAAATGACAACTCGTAATCAACGTCAACGTAAAAAACTTCACTTAGCAGAATTCCAAGAATTAGGCTTTTTAGTGAATTGGCAATTTGCTGAAGGTACCAGCATCGAAACTATCGATGAAACCGTTGATCGTTTTATTGCTGAAGTGATTCAACCAAACGGCTTAGCTTATGAAGGTAGCGGCTATTTACATTGGGAAGGCTTAGTTTGCTTAGAGAAAATCGGTAAATGTGATGAAAGCCATCGTCAATTAGTGAAAAAATGGTTAGAAGAAAATAAATTACAACAAATCGAAATCAGTGAATTATTCGATATTTGGTGGGATTACCCAACCCAAAACGCATAATATTTTAAACTCACTTCAGGGCGGTTCTTCCGCCCTATTTAATAATCATTTTCACTTATATTTTAACAATTTATTTACACTAATAACATATTTTCAAAATATCATTGATCTATCTCAACAAAAGTGTATATTTCTTAAAAACTACTCCTTTTAGGTAGTTACTATTTTTTTATTAGCACTAGATAATGCATCCCTTGAAAATACCGAACTTTAAAGAAAAATATGGCGATTGAGAATCCTTCTCGCAGACAATTATTACGTGGGCAATTTTTACAATCGTTACATTCTGAAAACGCGAAAATTCAAGGTATTAATGCTATCCGTCCACCTTGGTCGATAAACGAGAGCAACTTTACGGATAAATGTACGCGGTGCGGTGATTGCATACTAGTATGTGAAACCCAAATTATCGTAAAAGGCGATGGCGGTTTTCCTGAAATACAATTTGACAAGGGCGAATGCACGTTCTGCCAAAAATGTGTTTTAGTCTGTGAACAACCGATTTTTCACTCATTAGAAGAAAAGCCTTGGACACATAAAGTTGAGATTACAACGCAGTGCCTAACAGAAAATCGAGTGGAATGTCGAAGTTGCCAAGATAGCTGTCCGATGAATGCCATCCGTTTTCGATTACAGCTTGGTGGTGTGGCAAAACCCATATTAGATTTAGAAAGCTGTAATGGTTGTGGCGCTTGCCTAAGTGTTTGCCCGACAAAAGCAATAAAAATTTTTAATATTGAAACAAATATCGATGAGTCAATTTAGCGAAAATGAGAACTGGTATGTATGCAGCATTGTTGTGCAAGCCAGACCAGAAAAACTTAACCAAGTCAAAGAAGCCATTTTAGCGATTCCAACCGCTGAGATTCATGGCGAAAAATCTGATGAAGGCAAATTGGTGGTCACCCTTGAAAGTAACCGTCAATTAGCATTAGCGGATCTTATGGATGAAATTAAAGATATCCCAGGAGTAATTGTCGTTTCTTTAATTTCGAATTACTTAGATGAAAAATAAATAATTTAGGTATACATGCCATTTTGTATATTCTAAAAAATTCAACAACGAGTGAGGAAAACTATGGAACTTAATCGTAGAGATTTTATGAAAGCCAATGCTGCGCTTGCAGCGGCAGCGGCTGCCGGTATGACCATCCCTGTTAAACAGGTTAATGCGACCGAAGATATGGGCATCAAATGGGATAAAGCCCCATGCCGTTTCTGTGGTACAGGATGTAGCGTATTGGTAGGAACCAAAGATGGTCGAGTTGTCGCAACTCAAGGTGACCCAGATGCAGAGGTAAACCGTGGTTTAAACTGTATCAAAGGTTACTTCCTTTCTAAAATCATGTACGGTGCAGACCGTGTACAAACTCCGTTATTACGTATGAAAGATGGTAAATTCCATAAAGAAGGTGACTTTACACCGGTTTCTTGGGATCAAGCTTTCACTATCATGGCGGAAAAAATCAAAGACATCTTGAAGAAAAAAGAACCGAATTCTGTTGGTATGTTCTCTTCCGGTCAAACAACCATCTACGAAGGTTACGCAAAAGTAAAACTTTGGAAAGCTGGTTTCCGTTCTAATACTATCGACCCGAATGCTCGTCACTGTATGGCGTCTGCAGCGGTTGCGTTTATGCGTACATTCGGTATGGATGAACCAATGGGTTGCTATAACGACATCGAAAAAACCGATGCATTTGTGCTTTGGGGTTCAAACATGGCAGAAATGCACCCAATTTTATGGTCTCGTATTTCTGACCGTCGTCTTTCTTCTGATAATGTGAAAGTGGTGGTTATGTCAACATTCGAACACCGTTCGTTTGAATTAGCTGATGTGCCTATCGTGTTTAATCCACATTCAGACCTTGCAATCCTTAACTACATCGCAAACTACATTATCCAAAACGATAAAGTAAACTGGGACTTCGTTAATAAACACACTAAATTCAAACGTGGTGAAACCGATATTGGTTATGGTTTACGCCCAGAACACCCACTTGAAGTTGCAGCGAAAAACCGTAAAACCGCAGGTAAAATGTATGACTCTGACTTCGAAGAATTCAAGAAAATCGTTGCACCTTATACATTAGATGAAGCACACCGTATTTCTGGTGTACCAAAAGATCAGCTTGAAACCCTCGCGAAAATGTACGCGGATCCAGAACAGAACTTAGTTTCTTACTGGACAATGGGCTCTAACCAACACACTCGTGGTGTATGGGTTAACCACATGACCTATAACGTACACTTATTAACCGGTAAAATTTCTAAACCAGGTTGTGGTCCGTTCTCATTAACTGGTCAACCTTCAGCTTGTGGTACAGCGCGTGAAGTGGGTACTTTCGTTCACCGTTTACCAGCGGACATGGTAGTAACCAATCCTAAACACGTTGAAATCGCTGAGAAAAAATGGAAATTACCAAAAGGTACCATTCCAACTGTACCTGGATACGCAGCTGTACAACAAAGCCGTGCCTTAAAAGACGGTAAACTAAATTTCTTATGGCAAATGTCCACCAACAATATGCAAGGTGGTCCAAACATTAACGACGAAATTTTCCCTGGTTGGCGTAACCCTGAAAACTTCATCGTTGTTTCAGACCCTTACCCATCCGTTTCTGCAGTTGCAGCAGACCTAATTCTCCCTACTTCTATGTGGGTAGAAAAAGAAGGGGGCTACGGTAACGCTGAACGTCGTACTCAATTATGGCGTCAACAAGTGAAAGGTCCAGGTGAGTCTCGTTCTGACTTATGGCAAATTGTTGAATTCTCTAAATACTTCAAAACGGATGAAGTATGGGGTGAAGAATTATTAGCTCAAATGCCAGAATACCGTGGTAAGACTTTATATGAAGTGCTTTACGAAAATGGTGAAGTAAACAAATATAAAGTACCAACAGATGTTCCGGGATACATCAATGATGAAGCAGATCACTTTGGTTACTACTTACAAAAAGGTTTATTCGAAGAATACGCAAGCTTTGGTCGTGGTCATGGTCATGACTTAGCACCATTTGATACTTACCACCAAGTACGTGGTTTACGTTGGCCGGTTGTTGACGGTAAAGAAACCTTATGGCGTTACCGTGAAGGCTTTGATCCGTACGTTAAAGCAGGCGAAGATGTTGCGTTCTACGGTTATCCGGATAAAAAAGCAATTATCTTAGGTGTGCCTTATGAAGACCCTGCAGAATCACCAGATGAAGAATATCCATTATGGTTATGTACTGGTCGTGTACTTGAACACTGGCATACTGGTACCATGACTCGTCGTGTACCTGAATTACACCGTGCGTTCCCGAACAACTTAGTTTGGATGCACCCAGCGGATGCGAAAAAATATGGCTTACGTCATGGGGATAAAGTGAAGTTAATCACTCGTCGTGGTGAAATGATCACTTACTTAGATACCCGTGGTCGTAACAAATGTCCTCAGGGCTTAATTTACACCACCTTCTTTGATGCGGGTCAGCTTGCTAACAAATTAACATTGGATGCAACCGATCCAATTTCAGGTGAAACCGACTTCAAAAAATGTGCGGTAAAAGTGGAAAAAGCGTAGGATTTTCCTTTTGTTTCTAGTCGCTCCTCTCTTTACAGAGAAGGGAATTCAAAATAAGAGCGGTCAAATTTTGCAACATTTTTACAAAATCAGGCCGCTTATAAAAGGAAACGCAGATGAGACTTGATCCTAACCGTCGTCAGTTTTTAAAAAATGTGACAAGAACGGCTGCCGGAGTATGTGGGGTTGGTATTATTCTTGGCTTACAGCAACAACAAGCTAAAGCTAAAGAAGGGATCGCCTTGCGTCCACCTGGTGCTTTACCGGAAAAGGATTTCTTGGCAGCTTGTACCCGTTGCGGGCAATGCGTCCAAGCGTGTCCATATGATATGTTGCATTTAGCTTCGCTGATTTCACCAATGGAAGCGGGCACACCTTATTTTATCGCTAGGGATAAACCTTGCGAAATGTGTCCAGATATTCCATGTATGAATGCCTGTCCAAGTGGTGCATTAAGTAAAGAACTCAAAGATATCAATGATGCCAGAATGGGCTTAGCCGTCTTGCTGGATCATGAAACCTGCTTAAACTGGCAAGGTTTACGTTGTGATGTTTGTTATCGAGTTTGCCCATTAGTGGATAAAGCGATTACACTTGAACGTATCCACAATGATCGTACTGGGATTCATGCAAAGCTTATTCCAACTGTTCACTCCGATGCTTGCACCGGATGCGGTAAATGCGAACAAGCTTGTGTGTTAGAAGAAGCGGCAATTAAAGTCTTACCGATGGATATCGCCAAAGGGCTACTCGGTCGCCACTATCGCTTAGGCTGGAAAGAAAAACAAAACGCCGGAAAATCCTTAATTGAGGAGCAACATCCAGATGGCTTACGTCCAGCAATGGATGCTCGTATGCCGGAAGGCTCACATGAGCCGGTTTATCAGCCAATGCAAGTTCAACCGAACCAAAAAGTGGCAACACCAAACCGTGCAACAATGGATTATGTACCAAATCCAACAACAGTTCCGGAAGCAGAGCAATTCCCAAATCTGGACTTAAACATTAAGGGGGTTAAATAATGGCTGAAAAATATACCCCGAATAAGCCTAAAGATGCCGGCTTAGAAGCTCGCCAAAAACTCGGTTGGTGGCATGCTTATCGCTTTTTAATTCTACGTCGAATCAGTCAATTAAGTATTATTTTAATGTTCTTAAGCGGCCCGATTTGGCAAGTTTGGATTCTAAAGGGCAATTACAGCTCAAGCATGCTTTTGGATACTGTGCCATTGACAGATCCATTGATTACCGCTGAAAGTTTAGCAACAGGTTACCTACCAGAAATCACAACGATTATTGGGGCCTTGGTGATTGTCATATTCTACGCTATCGTTGCGAGCAAAGCCTTTTGTAGTTGGGTTTGCCCAATGAATATTATGACTGATGCAGCAGCTTGGTTGCGTAGAAAATTAGGTATTCGACAATCATTAAAAATTTCACGTCAACTTCGCTATGTGATTTTAGCCGTGATTTTAGTTGGTAGTGCAATAACGGGGACGCTCTTGTGGGAGTGGATAAATCCTGTTGCAGCACTTGGACGCATCTTTGTCTTTGGAACAGGTGCAACCCTTTGGTTGGTCACAGTCATCTTTTTATTTGACTTACTTGTTGCCGAACATGGTTGGTGCGGTCACCTTTGTCCGATTGGTGCGATTTATGGTGTCATTGGCAGTAAAAGTTTAATAAAAGTTAATGTAATCGATCGTGATCGCTGTGACCGTTGTATGGATTGTTATAATGTTTGCCCAGAGCCGCAAGTATTAAGACTTCCTTTACACGGTGGACCAGAAGATAGCCAAATTGTATTGGCAAAAGATTGTATTACTTGTGGACGCTGTATTGACGTGTGCGCAGAAAATGTATTTACATTTGGATCTCGATTTGAGAAACAAATAAAAATTAAAAATATTTAATTATTTAATGGAGTGGATTTCATGAAAAAATCATTTATTTTCATGCTGGCTTTATGTAGTGGATTGGCATTTGCTGATGCACCACAAGTTGCAAACAGCATCGATAAAACAGCAGAAAGTCTTGCACCTGCATTTAATAATCCTTATAAAGATGTAGGCAATATTCCTGTTACTTTTCCTAACCAACCCCCACTTGTTCCACACAGCATTCGTGGCTTACAAGTAACTAAAAATGCGAATCAATGTTTAGGTTGCCACGCGCCAGATGTTGCCCCAACAACGGGTGCGCCACGTGTTCCTGAGAGTCATTTCTTAACACGTGATGGTCAAAAAACAGAAGGTACCTCACCACGTCGTTATTTCTGTTTACAATGCCACGTTCAGCAAACTAACGTAAATCCAATTATTCAAAATAAATTCGAAACCATTCGTAAAACGCAAGGTAAATAAGGAGCTAAACCATGATTAAATCAAGCATTCAAAAAGTTTGTCGTTGGTTACGCTCGCCGAGCAAAATGGCAATTGGTGGGGTGATTTTATTAACTATCATTGGTACTATCGTTGGAACTAACCTGTTTAACGCTGGAATGGCGACAACCAATACAGAGCAATTCTGTTCAGACTGTCATACTAATGACGTTGTACCTGAATACCAAGATTCAGTTCACTTTAGCAACCGTTCAGGTGTGAAAGCGATTTGCTCTGACTGTCACGTTCCACATGAATTCATTCCAAAAATGGTTCGTAAAATGCAAGCATCTCAAGAAGTTTATGCATACTTTACGGGTAAAGTCGATACTAAAGAAAAATTCGAAAAACATCGTTTAGAAATGGCAGAACGCGAATGGGCGCGTATGAAAGCAAATAACTCACAAGAGTGCCGTAACTGCCATAACTTTAATGATATGGATTACTCGCAACAAAAAACTGTGGCACAACAAATGCACGCACTTGCACAGGAACAAAATAAAACCTGTATTGACTGTCACAAAGGGATTGCACACCACCTTCCAAATATGACAAAAGTACAACAAACTTTTATTCCTGCTGACATGTTAAAAACAGATGAAAAACCAGCTGATAACAAAGAAGCAAAATAATTTTATAAATTAACAATAATAAATCGGCACACATTGAGTGCCGATTTTATTTTTATTTTTTAAGGAAATCTTTATCTGATAACACTCTTAACGGTTGCATATCACTGTTTCCCATAATAACCAAACTCGGGTCTGAACGTAAACAGCTACCACCATAATGCCCACCTACAGTAAAAGTACAAACCTGAACATATTGGTCTTCCACTTTTGGTAAACACCACAGTTGTTGATAAATACTTTCCTGCTTATCAAAACGACCATCTGTGCTATCAAGTACAGATTTACACTCGCCAATGAGTTTCACATTATCACCTCGACGACCTGCAATTGGTTTTTGTGCGTAACCATTTTTAATCAGTTCAGGTGTCAATTCAAATCCCGCTTCAAGTAAATAACGATGATTCGGGAATAATGACCATAATACTGGTAATATCGCTTTATTACTTGGAATAGCTGTCCAAAGTGGCTCATACACTAAAACTTCTGGACGAAGTAACACGTCAATTAACCGCACTTTATCTTCCGGATAGCCCGTACGAATTGGTGGAGCCACTTCCATGCCTGTCGCATCTTCACGAAGTTGCTCTAACATGGTTTCCCAAGCCCATGTTTTCCACACCGTTTTTATCTGGTTATCTTCATCATCAATTAAACGACCACGACTATCCCAATGTAATCCCTCTGTGCCATGAATAATTTTGGCTTGAAATCCTGCTTGAACTAGTGCATTACGCATAAACAATGAGTGGTAATCTTCTTCATCATCATGATCTTGCATAATATGAACAAGCGGCGTCGCTTCACTGTGTTTCCAACAATCCGCTAATGCATTACGTAAACCATCAGCAGGATTTTCACCAATATTCAATCCGCCTTGGATTGCCCATCGATTCATAAACTCACCGGCTTCCGCATGGCAAGAGGCTGAATCTGCGTTGTATTCATACACTTTCAATCCACGACTATCCATACAGAAATCTAAACGCCCTGTAATGGTTTGATAACGGCGATTTTGCCAAGATAAACGTAAGCGAGGCCATAATAATTTTGGAATATTAAAATATTCTAATAACTTATCGTCTTTTAAAACTTTATCTGTGGCATGCAAATACATTAAATGTAATTCATTGGTTGCACGAATCAACTCATGCTGTGCTGTTTCAGACATCGTAAAGTAACGATATTGATCAGAATGACTGACTTTATGCCCTCCCATGGCTTTCACATAGGCAGCTTCAAATTCATTTTGCTCATTCAGCCATTTGTGTTCAAACTGACCGTTGTTTTCAATATGTTCTGCATGAATTTCAAGTTTCTCTTTTTCTGGCGTTGGCTGTGGAAGACTGTATTCGGTGTCTTCCGTTTGGATCATCCAACCTAAAATTTCGGTATCATCAAAGGTATCATGTAGAAAATAACCACTTTCAGAAACCGTCATCGGTAATTCACGCGTCCATTGCTGCCCGCTTGGTAAGCGAGAGTGAATCACGTTTTGCTCAGCAATGCGGATTTTATCCTCTAAGACTTCGGTAATAATCGCCACATGCCCCGTATGTTTAAATTCGCCCCCCTCTTGCCAAATTAAAAGGGCGCCTGCTTCAGGCTTACGTTTGCAGCCATTTGCAAAGGCTTGTAAGGGTAATAAGGCATCATTTACCACTTGACGTAAAAATCGTAGAGAAAAGATCTCGTAAGCCATTCCTACATCAGTAAACACCATGCCATGATTGAGATATAAATAACGGCGCGCAAATTCTACACACTGCCATTTGTAGCCCATGTACTCTCTTCCTAAATAACTGCGAAAGGCAGCATCATCCGGATACTCTTTCTCATCGGCTGTATGATAATCTGATGAATAAATCGCAATCCCACCCGGTGCATAACCTAATAAACTTCCGAAAGGATCATGTGTACTAATATTGGCTGAACGTTCAGGCATAAAAACTCCCTGTTAAATAACTACTCGGAATAGTATAGATCTTTTGTCCAACTTTCCCCAAAAACTTTATGAAAGAAAGATGAAAAATTGAGTAAGTCATCATTAAAAAAGAAAAAGGCTGACATCTGCCAGCCTTAAAAATAAGTGTAAAAATGACCGCACTTTAGGTTATTTCACATACCAATGTGCTAGTAAAATCCCAGTATTTACCGCAATATTTAATCCTGCTTTTAATGGATTACTTAAAGAAAGACGCACATTCACATCTTGTTTATCACGAATATCATCCGTACTACCTTCACTCAATACTAACGCAACTTTCTCTGCAAACTTGAGTTGTTCCAACGCAATCCCTTGTTTATTGGTTGATACATGAATAATCTGATAGCCAGCCTTGCGTAAAGCCTCTAACGCAATTTCCGTACTTTCTGTTTCTAAAATACGAATATGTTCCATCCCGCCTTCAGCTACACGCATCGCAGCAGGCGCATAAAGCTGTTCAACTTGATTTGTCACCACATTTTTAATACCGTAGAAGGCGCAAGTACGCACAACGCCACCTAGGTTTTGCGCATTATTGACTTGATCTAGCACCACTAAGCAGTCTTCTTGACGCGGTACATCTAAATAACCTTGCAAAGAAAAAGTACGTTGTTTCTTCACTAACATACAAATGCCACCATGATGCTCGGTACCACTGACTAAACTTAGCTCATCGTTGTCCACCACGTGATACACTTTTTTATTTGCGGCTAAATAACTGAAAATCTCACCAATTCGATGCGCCATTTGCACCGTTGCCCATACGCGAATAATGCTCTCTGGACGTTCAGCAAACAATTCTAAGCACGCATTTTCACCATACACTTTCATTTCTTCAGCACGGTTCTTTTTAATTTTCTCCGGTGCTCGTGGTGATAATGCGCCTGTTTTCTTTTCTTTCGGTTTATAACTCACGCCCGTACTTTTCACCATTACTTTTACCGAGCCACTTTCACCATTGGCTTTATTTAATGAAAGTTCAGCAATTTTTGGTTCTCTCACTTCTTGCTGTTGGAAGTCTCGAGAAGGTTTACGATCATCCTTTTTTTTATCAAAGTGCGGTCGATTTCCCTCACGTTTTTCATTATTACGACGATCATCAAAGCGACGTTCTTTTTCATTAAATGCACGTTTTGGGCTACGCTCTTGAAAAGATTTGGTGGAATTTGTTTGGAATGATGGTTTGCGTGAATTGCTCATAATTTACTTCTCGAAGGAAAAATTGGATAATAATTCGCCAAAAAATGCGAAAATTTGTGAGCATTATAACGAAAAAAAACCTTTTTTCTATCAATCCACAAAGGAAATATTGTAAACTAGAGCATTAATTTTTAGTGTAGAGATCGATTATGTTAATCAATAAAGCTAAACGAGCAGAACAAAATTTAAAAAATTTGCCTTTTCTTCCTTTACAGGCTGAACAGGTTGAGTTTCTGTTTAGTCCGCTTGAATTCAAAGCACAAATTATAGAATTAATTCGCCAAGCTAAAAAACGTATTTACGTGACCGCACTTTATTGGCAAAAAGATGAAGCGGGACAAGAAATACTCAATGAAATTTATCGCGTAAAACAAGATCATCCTGAATTGGATGTGAAAATTTTAGTGGATTGGCATCGCGGACAACGCAATTTACTCGGTGCAGAAAAATCTGCTACTAACGCTGATTGGTATTGTGAACAACGCCAAACCTATCAACTTCCCGATGAACCGAATATGTTCTTCGGTGTGCCCATTAATACCCGTGAAGTCTTCGGCGTGTTGCATATTAAAGGCTTTGTCTTTGACGATACCGTGCTTTATAGCGGCGCAAGCATCAATAACGTGTATTTACAACAACAAGATAAATACCGTTACGACCGCTATCAAAAAATCCATAATGCTGCATTGGCAGACTCTATGGTTAATTTCATCAATGATTATTTATTGGATTTCAGTGCGGTACATCCATTAGATGTGGCTAATCGCCCGCGCACCAAAGAAATTCGCAGTGCAATAAAAGCTTATCGTAAAAACTTATCTGCCCATGCGGAATATCAATTGGAAAGTGCGGTTGGTTTTTCAGATGTTTTAAGCATTTCACCACTTTTTGGTTTAGGTGCATCGGGCAATGAATTAAATCAAGTTATCGAAGATTTATTCTTGCAAGTGCAGGAAAAACTGGTGATTTGTACGCCTTATTTCAACTTCCCTCGCACGTTAAGAAGTAAGCTAGCACGCTTATTAGAACAAGGTAAAAGCGTAGAGATTATTGTCGGAGACAAAGTCGCGAACGATTTCTATATTCCACCAGAGCAACCGTTTAAAATGGCTGGCGCATTACCTTATTTATATGAAAGCAATCTTCGTCGTTTCTGCGAGAAATTTGATGCTTACATTAAAAACGGCCATTTAACGGTGCGTTTATGGAAAGATGGCGATAACACTTATCACCTCAAAGGTGTTTGGGTGGACAATCAGTATATTCTTTTAACAGGGAACAACCTGAATCCTCGTGCATGGCGTTTAGATGCGGAAAATGGATTATTAATCCACGATCCAAAACAAGAACTTCTGTCACAAGCGGAAAAAGAATTATCGCACATCCGCCAACATACCAAAGTATTGCAAGATTATTCTGAATTAGAAGAATTGACACAATATCCTGAACCAGTGCAAAAACTGTTGAAGAAATTTGCTCGGATTCAAGCAGACAAATTAGTCAAAATGATTTTATAAACATAAAAAGAAGCCGACAAATGTCGGCTTCTTGCTTTCATCTTGCGCAAAAACATCGACTAACATTGCACAAGTGAAATAAGTTGTTATAATCGCCCAACTTTTTAATCTTATCGGAGAAATCAATGAACCCAATTTCTTATTGGCAACGCCTAAAAGTTGCATTTCAATATGTGATGCCTCAAATCTATATGACACAAGCAGCAGGTTGGTTAGCTAAACAAAAATGGGGCGCAGTGACACATTTTGTGATTAAAGCGTTTGCAAAAAAATACAACATTGATATGAGCATTGCTGAAAAAGAAAAATTCAGTGATTACGCCAGTTTTAATGAATTTTTTATCCGCCCATTAAAAGAAAATGCACGACCAATTAACCAAAATCCAACCGCACTTTGTTGCCCTGCGGATGGCCGTGTAAGTGAATGTGGACACATTGAAGATGGCCGCCTATTACAAGCAAAAGGTCACTTTTTCAGCTTAAATGATTTATTAGCAGAAGATAAAGATTTAACCGAGACCTTTAAAAATGGGGAATTCATCACCACTTATTTATCACCACGTGATTATCACCGTGTGCATATGCCATGTGATGGTACGCTTCGCAAAATGATTTACGTACCGGGTGATTTATTCTCCGTCAATCCGTTTTTAGCGAAACATGTGCCGAACCTCTTTGCGCGTAATGAGCGTGTAATTTGTGTCTTTGATACTGAATTCGGCACCATGGTACAAATCTTAGTGGGCGCAACAATCACTGCGAGTATCGGCACTGTTTGGGCTGGTGTTATTAATCCGCCACGTCATAACGAAGTGAAAGAGTGGACTTATGAAGGTGAAAATGCGGTTAAATTAAGCAAGGGTCAAGAAATGGGTTGGTTCCAACTTGGTTCTACCGTGATTAATTTATTCCAAGCCGGCCAAGTGAAAATTGCCGATCATTTAAGTGTTGATGAACCTGTTCGCATGGGTGAAATCTTGGCATTGAAAAAATAGTTTTACAACAAAGGAAAAAACAATGACAGCTCAAATTTTTGAACAAGTAAAATTAGAAAGTATTTCTGAAAAAGGCAGCTACGGTATCGGTTTACAAATCGGTCAACAATTAGCAGATAGCCAAATGGATATTTCTGTTGAAGCGGTAGCAAAAGGCATTTTCGATGCGTTAAACCGTAATCAACCTGCATTAGAAATTAATGATTTAATGCATTCCGTTCAAGCGCTTCAACAACAAGCGGCTGAAGCACAACAAGCGCAATTTAAAGCGATTGAAGAAGAAGGTAAAAAATTCTTAGAAGAAAATGCGAAAAAAGCAGGCGTAAATGTGACTGATAGCGGTTTACAATACGAAATTTTAACCGAAGGTAACGGAAACAAACCATCTGCAACTGATAAAGTACGTGTTCACTACACAGGTACATTACCAGATGGTACCGTATTCGACAGTTCTGTTGCTCGTGGTGCACCAGCTGAATTCCCAGTAAATGGCGTAATTCGTGGTTGGGTTGAAGCATTACAAATGATGCCTGTTGGTTCTAAATGGAAACTCACTATTCCACACGAACTGGCTTACGGTGAACGTGGTGCGGGCGCATCTATCCCACCATTCTCACCCCTAGTGTTTGAAGTCGAATTACTCGATATCCTTTAAAAAGAAAAAGTGCGGTTAATTTTAACCGCACTTTTTTTATTCTTCTTCATCTTCACTATAACGATCATCATCGTCATAATCATAGGTTAAGAGAGCATCCTCATCATACCCCTCTATATCAATCTGAACGCCATTTGAGCCTGCATCAAAACCGTTAAACCATGCGGTTCTCAGCTCTTCAGGTACACGTCGGCCACAATAATTAATTCGTTTATTCAATTGAGATTGGCTTTGCGCTTGGAAATCTTTTCCTACACGATAACCATCTAAATACCAGTCATCTTTATCATGACAAACCGTCGTATTTAAACGTTTTACGTGTTTGCTCACTGAAATTGGGCTACGATGTTTTACATAATAGCCCTGCGTACAAGCACTTAATAGCCCAACAGCTAAAACGGTCGCTATTAATCTCATGTTGTCTCCTTTTACTACTTAATATCGGGTTATTGCCCTTTTTATGGTTTTATAGACCAACAAAATAAAAGGAAGGTTCAGAAAATATAAGAGATCCGATTTCTATTTTAAGCTATAGCACAATCATGTCATCACGATGTAACGCAACTGCACCGTACTCATAGCCAAGAATTTGTTCAATTTCTTGGGATTTTTTCCCTTTGATTAATTCCAACGCATCGCTGTTATAACGAGGCATACCGAGTGCAATCACTTTACCTAAGGTATTTTTAATTTTGACGACCTCACCGCGTGAGAAACGCCCTTCTACAGCCGTAATCCCTGCAGGAAGCAACGATTTATTCTGTACTAACATCGCATTTTCAGCACCCTCATCAATGGTCAGCACACCCGCTGATGGCGCTGCAAATAACCACTGTTTACGGCTTTCTAGACGATCTGAATGATGCGCAATAAATTTGGTGCCAATTGGTTTATCGTAGGCTAAATCCACAATCACATCAGGTCGGCTACCTGGCGCAATAATTGTTTCTATACCTGAACGCGTTGCCACATCTGCCGCAATTATTTTTGTACTCATCCCGCCAGTACCAAGATTTGTACCGCTACCGCCTGCAATCGAACGAATATGATCGGTAATTTGCTCAACCACAGGAATTAATTTCGCATCTGGATTTTTACGAGGATCGCTTTCGTATAAACCTTGTTGATCTGTTAATAAATAAAGTTGTTCCGCTTGCACTAAAATCGCGACTAGCGCCGATAAATTATCGTTATCCCCTACTTTAATCTCAGCCGTTGCCACCGCATCATTCTCGTTAATCACTGGAATAATGTGATTGTCCAACAGCGCATGTAATGTATCGCGCGCATTTAAAAAACGTTCACGATCTTCAATATCGGCACGAGTTAATAAAATTTGTCCAATATGAATATCATAAATTGCAAATAATTTTTCCCAGGCTTGAATCAGTTGACTCTGCCCTACTGCAGCTAAAAGCTGCTTTGACGCAATGGTTGGAGGAAGTTGAGGATGATTTAAATAATGTCGTCCAGCAGCAATCGCCCCTGATGTCACAATCACGACACGAAGACCCGCTTGATGAAGTTGGGCAATCTGGCGAACAATATCGACCATGTGAGGAGCATTCAATTTTGGGGAACCATGTGTTAATGTGCTAGTACCAAATTTTACGACGATTGTTTTGCGATTTGCCGACATAGTTTATCCTCAGTGAAAAAATAGAAAAGTGCGGTTAAATTAGCACTAAAATTAATAAAAATCACGAAAAATCCAACCTCATATACAGATTTTGTGAATAGCTATGATATAGTGCAAAAAAATAAAAATAGGATAGAAAATATGACATTAAGTTTGATCGTTGCGACAACAAAAAATAACGTCATCGGAAAAGATAATCAAATGCCTTGGCACTTACCTGCCGATTTAGCCTGGTTTCGTAAAAATACCACGGGCAAACCGGTAATTATGGGACGTAAAACCTTTGAAAGCATTGGTCGCCCACTGCCGAAACGTACCAATATTGTCCTTTCACGTACCCCTTACGAACATGAAGGTGTCATCTGGAAAGAGAATTTTGAAAGTGCGGTCGATTTTGTCAAAGAATTTGATGAAATTATGTTGATTGGCGGCGGCGAGTTATTTAAACAATATTTACCTAAAGCAGATAAACTATACCTCACGCAAATTCAAGCTGACATTGATGGCGATACCTTCTTCCCTGAAATTAATTGGGCAGAATGGAACATCGAGTTTGAAGAATATCGTCAAGCAGATGCAGATAATCCTTATGATTGTCGTTTTTTAATTTTGCAACGTAAGAAAAATAAACTAAAAGCCTAATCTAGGAATATAAAAATCGGGCTAAAACAATGATTGTTTTAGCCCGATTTCTTTTGTTTTAAATAACCTTTAAAAGATTATTCTAAGCGTTTAGCCATTTCTAACCAATCTGCTTTAAATTCACGACGCATATTGTTGATTGCATCAATAATATCATGGTGAACTAATTTTTCATTTTGAATACCCACACAGTAGCCACCTTTACCTTGTAGCAATATATCTACCGCATATACGCCCATACGTGAAGCTAAAATACGGTCGAAGGCACAAGGTGAACCACCACGTTGAATATGGCCTAATACGGTTGCACGGGTTTCATGACCGACGCGAGCTTCAATCTCACGTGCAAGAGAATGTACGTCAGTGATTAACTCAGTAATCGCAATGATGGCGTGGCGTTTTCCACGAATAATACTGCGCTCAATTTGGCGAATTAATTCTTCGCGGTTAAATTCCATTTCAGATGCCACAATGTATTCACAACCACCAGCAATACCTGCAGAAATGGTTAAGTCACTACAGTGACGACCCATGATTTCCACGATAGAAATACGTTGGTGAGAACTTGAAGTATCACGCAAACGGTCAATCGCATCCACCGCTGTTTGTAGTGCGGTTTCATAACCGATTGTGTAATCTGTTCCTGCCACATCGTTATCAATTGTGCCAGGGATACCTACGCAAGGGAAACCATGTTCTTCAGTAAGCAATTTTGCCCCCATGTAAGAACCGTCACCACCGATAACAACTAAAGCATCGATACCGTGAGAACGTAAAATTTCTGCACATTTTTCACGTACTGCTGGATCTTTAAATTCAGGGAAACGCGCTGAGCCTAAGAATGTACCGCCACGGTTAATAATATCGGACACACTATAACGGTTTAACTGTTTGATTTTATTGTTATATAGACCTTGATAACCGTCATAAATTCCAAATACTTCAAGCCCTTCTGCAAGAGCTGCACGAACAACGCCACGGATGGCAGCATTCATACCTGGTGCATCACCACCACTGGTTAATACAGCAATTTTTTTAATCATATTTACCTACTTTGAACTCTAAGAATAATTGGCGTCAAGATTACACCATCCATTATTTCTGCTCTAGAAAAATTTTTAAAATTTACGTGGAATTTGATCTAGTATAAGTTTTAGTGATGGAAAGAACTTTCACATTTCCAAGAAAGATCGGCTTTTTGTAATATCTTGCTTTCTTTCGCCACCAAATACTTTTGTAAGTTTTTCACAATTTTTACTGTGTTTAAACGCTGAAATTTCTTACCTTGTTCCACTTTTTGGGAATATTGATATTGCACAAAACCACAACGTGGCACATTTTTGCCCTTAGCAATATCCACTTGCCAAGATGGATTTTGTTCTGTCGGAGCATAAATGACATAACCATTTAACTCAGTGGCTGGCTTTTTCGGATTCGTTGAATTCGCAAGGATTTTAAAATCTTTCACCCCTAAATTACGGTACACCTTCTCACGCAATGCCACACGTTGCTCAATAGAACGGGATAAATCACGATCAAGCAACACTTCAATTTGAGATTGCCAATTTTCCAAGGTATCAGGCTCTGCAAGATAAACATAACGCGCAATCGTATCCAAATCTTGGCTTGCAGTAAGTTTATAAGTTTTGCCGTTGTACTCAATTTTTTCAGGAGTTTGAAGCTGACTCACTTTTGCCGCACAACCTGAGAGTAAAAGTGCGGTCAATATAACCAGGATTTTATTCATTGATATCTCGCTTAAATACAAATTCTTTTTCAGTTGAGGATGTCGCATCAAACCAATAACCACCTAGGTCAAACTCTTTCAGTTGTTCAACACGTTCCAAACGATTTTGAATGATAAAACGACACATTAAACCACGGGCTTTTTTCGCATAAAAGCTGACCACTTTGTATTTACCATTCTTATTATCTAAGAAAACAGGCTTAACAATTTGTGCATCTAATTGGTTTTCTTTTACTGATTTATAGTATTCATCAGAAGCTAAATTGATCAAAACACGATCGCCTTGCTCATCAAGCGCTTGTTGCACAGATTGAGTGATGATGTTACCCCAAAAAGCATAAAGATCTTTCCCTTTTGGATTCGCTAACTTCGTGCCCATTTCCAAACGGTAAGGCTGCATTAAATCAAGAGGTTTTAATAAGCCATATAAACCAGAAAGCATACGTAAATGGCGTTGTGCGAATTGCACATCTTCATCAGTTAAGCTATCCGCATCCAAACCGGTGTAAACATCACCTTTGAATGCCCAAATGGCTGCGCGTGAATTTTTTTCGTTGTGAGATTTTGTCCATTCTGCAAAGCGAGCAGCATTTAAGCCCGCAAGTTTATCGCTGATAGACATTAAGGAAGAAAGATCTTGGGGAGATAATTGACGACAGATTTCAATCAGTTGCTCACTATAATCCGTCAAGTGCGGTTGAGAAACAGGAAGATTTCTGACCGCACTTTCAAAATCTAAGGTTTTTGCCGGGGAAATAATGGCTAACATAGGTTCTCCTTTCTAAAACTGAACCGTATCTTAGCACAGGATAGCCTCCTTACTCTACCCCGTTTACGCTATCCGCTTATAGAGTCCATTCTCATTGATGATTAAGTCTTGTAACTCCAAATCTAATAACTGCACTAAAAGCAAATCCACCGGCAAATTCAATGCAACCGATAAATCATCAAGACTTATCGGTGTATAACTGATATGTTGATAAAGTTCAGGATGGCTTGGCTCCACGGTTGGTGTTTTTGCTGTTAGTGGTTTAGCTATCGGCTTATTAATTTGCGTATTATGTACTGGAGGCTGAAAAACAACGTTATGATTAAGACAATCTAAAATGTCTTTAACATTTTCTACCAACATCGCCCCTTGCTTAATCAGTTTATGGCAGCCTTGACTGTATTCACTTTGAATATTCCCCGGCAACGCAAAAATGTCGCGGTTTTGTTCTAAAGCATAACGTGCCGTAATCAATGAACCGCTTTTCTCTGTGGCTTCAATGACTAATGTTCCTAATGAAAGCCCGCTGATAATGCGATTACGGCGAGGAAAATTTTCAGCAATCGGTGCTTGCGTAGGGATAAATTCAGAAACTAATGCCCCGTTATTTTCGATAATTTGCTCGGCTAATAGGCGGTGTTTGGCAGGATAAATATGATCTAATCCACTGCCCAATACGGCAATAGTTTGCCCTTGAATATCTACCACCGCTTGATGACTAAATCCATCGATACCTAAAGCCAACCCACTCGTCACCGTCAATCCTGCGAGAGAAAGCTCTGTCGCAAAATATTTTGCCCAATATTCACCATAAGCCGAACAATAACGGCTTCCAACCATAGCAATTTGCTGAGCAGAAAGTGCGGTCAAATTGCCTTTCACAAATAATAAAGGTGGAAAGCCACTAGTTTGTTTAAGTAAAAAAGGATAGTCATCTGAAAAACAGTGTATTAAATGATGTCCTTCTTTTTCGGCCCAGCTCAAAGCAGGTTCAATAAATTTCATTTCTGGCTGAAACCAACGACGAATCTGCAAAGCATCCCACCCCATTTGTTGAAATGCCACTTCATCATGATTTAACAAATCTTCTATATTCATATGGGCCAAAATTTGTTGAATCCGCACACTGCCCAATTTCGGCACTTGAGCTAATCGCAACAAAATCGACGTAAAATCGCTCATAATTCTCTCCTTTAAAAAGAAAATTATGGCGAGATTTGTCTCAAAAAATGAAAAGTTTGTCTTAATTCTGCGATTCAGATCGCAAAAAGAGAAAAAATTTTAGAAAAAATCGGCATACCAGAAACGAGGAATAAAACAGGACAAAAACAGCTTCTTAAAAGCTATTTGAAGAGATTAATTCTGATAAAAAACTTATATTAAGAGAAATACACTTTTAAGATTGTGTAGAGATATTCATTTTAGATATAAATCGCTGATAAATGATTTGACAGCAACATTTTTATCCGTAATATGGACAGCGTTCTACAGAATTTTTTACAGGATTGTCTTTTTATGTACCAAGCTGTTTCTTTATCTCTCAACCTCCTGCTCTCACATTCTTTGTGCGGCTAAGTTGTGGATAAAAAACACCTTTATGTAAAAAATCTATTATCAACCCGCACTTTTAAGATTGCGGGTTTTTTCGTTTTAAAATCACGGTAAAAATGACCGCACTTTGAGTGATAAAAGAAGGAAAATACTATGACAGATCGCGTTATTATTTTTGATACCACCTTGCGTGATGGCGAACAAGCGTTAAAAGCAAGCTTAACCGTTAAAGAGAAATTACAAATTGCTTTAGCACTTGAACGTTTAGGCGTAGATGTAATGGAAGTCGGTTTTCCGGTTTCTTCTCAAGGCGATTTTGAATCTGTTCAAACCATTGCACGCCATATCAAAAATAGTCGTGTTGCGGCACTTTCCCGTGCAGTAATTAAAGATATTGATGCTGCAGCTGAAGCCTTAAAAGTGGCAGAAGCGTTTCGTATCCATACATTTATTGCAGTTTCAGCATTACACGTTGAAGCCAAATTAAAACGTACCTTTGACGATGTAGTTGAAATGGCGGTAGCCGCAGTAAAACATGCACGTAACTATACTGACGATGTAGAATTTTCTTGCGAAGATGCAGGACGTACCGGTATCGACAATATTTGTCGTATTGTTGAAGCGGCAATTAATGCAGGTGCAACAACTGTAAATATTCCTGACACTGTTGGTTTCTGCTTACCTAATCAATTCGGTAATATTATTGCTGAAGTACGTAACCGCGTGCCAAATATCGACAAAGCAGTGATTTCCGTACATTGCCATAATGACTTAGGTATGGCAACGGCTAACTCCTTAACTGCAGTACAAAACGGTGCTCGTCAAATTGAATGTACCATTAATGGCATTGGTGAACGTGCGGGTAATACTTCACTTGAAGAAGTGGTGATGGCAATGAAAGTTCGTCAAGAATTTATGGGCGTGGATACACGTATCAACACACAAGAAATTCATCGTGTCAGCCAAATGGTGAGCCAACTTTGTAATATGCCAATTCAGCCAAATAAAGCGATTGTAGGTTCAAATGCTTTCGCACATTCATCCGGTATTCACCAAGATGGTATGTTAAAAAACCAAAATACCTACGAAATCATGTCACCAGAAACTATCGGCTTGAAGAAAGAGAAATTAAACTTAACCGCCCGTTCTGGTCGCGCAGCAGTAAAAGGCCACATGGCAGATATGGGCTACACCGAACAAGATTACGATTTAGACAAATTGTATGAAGCCTTCTTAAAATTGGCAGACAAAAAAGGCCAAGTATTCGATTATGACTTAGAAGCCTTAGCCTTTATTGATATGCAACAAGGTGATGAGGATCGTTTGGTGTTAGATAAACTTTCTGCACACTCCACTAAAGAGTATCCAGCAACTGCGTTTGTTCAAGTGGAATTGGATGGTAAAAAATTAAGCACCTCTTCTATCGGTGGTAATGGTCCGGTTGATGCAGTTTACAATGCGATCTTAAATTTAACCGGCTTAGATATCAAAATGTCCCACTATAACTTAACTGCAAAAGGCGAAGGTGCTGAAGCCTTAGGTCAGGTGGATATCGTGGTTGAACACGAAGGCCGTAAATTCCACGGTGTTGGTTTAGCAACAGACATCGTTGAATCTTCCGCACTTGCTTTAGTTCATGCAATTAATGCCATTTATCGTGCACATAAAGTCGCTGATATTAAAAATCATAAACATCATTAACCCAATCCCCCTCTTTAGCAAAGAGGGGTTAGGGGAGATTTGGCAGAAGTAACATAAACCTCAGCAGTGAATTTTATATCATTAAAATCTCCCCCCAGCCCCTCTTTACAAAAGAGGGGAGAAAATTAACCGCACTTTGGTGTGAAAGAAATAGGAAAAATAATATGCAATCATACAACATCGCTGTTCTACCGGGAGACGGTATCGGACCGGAAGTAATGGCTGAAGCCATCAAAGTATTAAACAAAATCCAAGAAAAATTTGGTTTCAAACTTAACTTCAACGAGTTTTATGTCGGCGGTGCCGCAATTGATAACTGCGGTTGCCCATTACCAGCCGAAACCTTAAAAGGTTGTGATGAGGCTGATGCGATTTTGTTTGGTTCTGTGGGTGGCCCTAAATGGACAAATTTACCACCAGATCAACAACCGGAACGCGGTGCATTATTACCATTGCGTAAACATTTCAAATTATTCTGCAATCTTCGTCCTGCTACCCTTTATAAAGGTTTAGAAAAATTCTGTCCATTACGTGCAGATATTGCAGCGAAAGGATTTGATATGGTGGTTGTGCGTGAATTAACAGGCGGGATTTATTTCGGTCAACCTAAAGGCCGTGAAGGTGAAGGTGCTCAAACCAAAGCATTCGATACCGAAGTTTATTACAAATATGAAATCGAACGCATTGCGCGTGCAGCTTTTGATGCGGCAATGAAACGTCGTAAACACGTCACTTCTGTGGATAAAGCGAACGTATTACAAGCTTCAATCTTATGGCGTGAAACTGTGACTGAGGTCGCTAAAGATTACCCAGAAGTCACCTTAGATCATATTTATATCGACAATGCGACCATGCAGTTAATCAAAGCGCCTGAATCTTTCGATGTACTCCTCTGCTCTAACATTTTTGGCGATATTATTTCTGATGAAGCGGCGATGATCACCGGCTCTATGGGTATGTTGCCATCTGCTAGCTTAAATGAAGAAGGTTTTGGCTTATATGAACCAGCTGGCGGTTCTGCACCGGATATCGCAGGTAAAGGCATTGCTAACCCAATCGCACAAATTCTTTCTGCCGCGATGATGTTGCGTTACAGCTTCAACTTAAACGAAGCCGCGGATGCCATTGAAAATGCCGTACAAAAAGTCTTAGCAAGTGGTCACCGTACGGGAGATTTAGCCGATGATTCTGCACCTGTTTCAACTGCGGAAATGGGTACGTTAATCGCTAACGCAATCTAATAAAAACAATTAAAGTGCGGTTTAAAAACACCCTCAATTTTGACCGCACTTACTACTCTAACAAAGCCCCTAACGAATTGAGAAAAATTATGGCAAAAACACTCTACGAGAAACTATTCGATGCCCATGTGGTGTACGAAGCTGAAGGCGAAACGCCGATTTTGTATATTAACCGTCATTTAATCCATGAAGTGACCAGCCCACAAGCCTTTGATGGTTTACGTGTGGCAGGTCGCCAAGTACGTCAAGTAAGTAAAACGTTCGGTACCATGGATCACAGTATTTCTACTCAAGTACGTGATGTGAACAAACTTGAAGGCCAGGCGAAAATTCAAGTATTAGAACTCGCTAAAAACACAAAAGCGACCGGTATTCAATTGTTCGATATGACCACAAAAGAACAAGGTATCGTGCATGTCATGGGCCCTGAACAAGGCTTAACCTTACCAGGCATGACTATCGTGTGTGGTGACTCCCATACCGCCACCCACGGTGCATTCGGTGCTTTGGCTTTTGGTATCGGAACATCCGAAGTCGAACACGTATTAGCCACACAAACCTTAAAGCAAGCTCGCGCAAAAAATATGAAAATTGAAGTGCGTGGCAAAGTAGCACCAGGCATTACCGCAAAAGACATTATTCTTGCCATTATCGGTAAAACTACCATGGCAGGTGGTACAGGTCATGTGGTGGAATTCTGTGGTGAAGCCATTCGTGACCTTTCTATGGAAGGCCGTATGACCGTTTGTAATATGGCAATTGAAATGGGTGCCAAAGCCGGCTTAATCGCACCAGATGAAACGACTTTCGAATACTTAAAAGGTCGTCCACATGCGCCGAAAGGTAAAGATTGGGATGATGCCGTTGCTTATTGGAAAACCTTAAAATCCGATGATGATGCGAAATTTGACACGGTCATCACGTTAGAAGCCAAAGATATTGCACCACAGGTGACTTGGGGAACAAATCCAGGCCAAGTAATTGGTATCGATCAGCTAGTGCCAAATCCAGCAGAAATGACCGATCCAGTGACTCGAGCTTCAGCAGAAAAAGCATTGAATTATATCGGTTTAGAACCGAACACCGATTTAAAAGACATTCCAGTGGATCAAGTCTTTATCGGTTCTTGTACTAATGCTCGTATCGAAGATTTACGTGCGGCAGCAGCTGTCATGAAAGGCCGCAAAAAAGCCGATAACGTAAAACGTATTTTAGTGGTACCTGGTTCCGGCTTAGTGAAAGAACAAGCAGAAAAAGAAGGCTTGGATAAAATCTTTATCGAAGCGGGGGCTGAATGGCGTAATCCTGGCTGCTCAATGTGCTTAGGGATGAACGATGACCGTTTAGGTGAATGGGAACGCTGCGCTTCCACGTCAAACCGTAACTTTGAAGGTCGCCAAGGTCGTAATGGCCGCACTCACTTAGTGAGCCCTGCCATGGCTGCCGCAGCGGGAATGTTCGGTAAATTCGTTGATATTCGTGACGTCACATTAAACTAAGGAGCAGAAAATGGCAGGATTTAAACAACTTTCAGGCCTAGTAGTGCCATTGGATGCGGCAAACGTGGACACGGATGCGATTATTCCAAAACAATTTTTACAAGCCATTACGCGTGTAGGTTTCGGCAAACACTTATTCCATGAATGGCGTTATTTGGATGTAGAAGGCACTAAACCAAATCCAGATTTCGTATTGAATTATCCACAATATCAAGGTGCGACCATTTTATTAGCACGTAAAAACCTTGGTTGCGGTTCTTCTCGTGAACACGCTCCTTGGGCGCTTGCCGATTACGGTTTCAAAGTGATGATCGCACCAAGTTTTGCGGATATTTTCTACAACAACAGCTTAAATAACCACATGTTACCGATTCGTTTAAGCGAAGAAGAAGTAGAAGAAATCTTCCAATGGGTGTGGGCAAATGAAGGCAAGCAAATCCATGTGGATTTGGAAGCGATGACCGTGACTGTGGGCGATAAAGTTTATACTTTTGAACTCGATGAATTCCGCCGTCATTGTTTATTAAATGGCTTGGATAACATCGGTTTGACGTTACAACATGAAGATGCCATCAGTGAATACGAAAAAAATATTCCGGCATTTTTACGTTAATCTGTTTTTTTACTCGGACAGCAAATATTGCTAACCATTCGGCGGACAATTTGTCCGCCTTTCTTTTTGAAAACATTCCATTTTTTTACCGCACTTTTTCCCCTTTTATTTGACAGTATCCATGCTTATCCCTATTATTCCGACCAATATTGATTGATTTTAAAAAGAGCTGTCTATGTCACATAATCAAACCGAATTACTGAAAAAATCCCTCGCTGAACGCATCCTTATTTTAGATGGTGCGATGGGAACGATGATCCAAAAATATAAACTCACCGAGGCTGATTTTAGAGGCGAGCGTTTTAAAGAAAGTGCGGTTGATTTACGTGGCAATAATGACTTGCTCACCTTAACCCAACCGCTGCTAATCTCTGCCATTCATGAGAAATATTTAGCCGCTGGCGCCGATATTATTGAAACCAATACTTTCAGTTCTACCACCATTGCGCAAGCGGATTATGATTTACAGTCTATTGCCTACGAACTGAATTTTGCTGGGGCAAAACTAGCCCGTTTAGCTGCGGATAAATACAGCACACCAGAAAAACCTCGCTTTGTTGCAGGTGTGTTAGGGCCAACCAACCGCACCGCCTCTATTTCTCCCGATGTAAATGACCCGGGTTTTCGTAATGTGACCTTTATGGAATTAGTGGATGCCTACGCCGAAGCAACCAAAGGGTTAATTGAAGGTGGAGCTGATTTAATCATGATCGAAACCATTTTCGACACGTTAAATGCAAAAGCCGCCATTTTCGCCATTGAAACCGTGTTTGAAGAATTAGGTGTGGAATTGCCGATTATGATTTCCGGCACCATTACCGATGCTTCCGGCCGTACACTTTCTGGGCAAACCACCGAAGCTTTCTACAACTCGCTTCGTCACGCTAAACCGCTGACTTTTGGTTTGAACTGTGCGCTAGGTCCGAAAGAACTCCGCCAGTATGTTGAACAACTATCTAAAATCAGCGAAACCTATGTTTCAGTTCACCCAAATGCAGGCTTACCAAATGCCTTTGGTGGCTATGATCTAGGTGCTGAAGAGATGGCGGCACATCTTAAAGAATGGGCTGAAAGTGGCTTTGTGAACATTGTCGGCGGTTGTTGTGGTACGACGCCAGAGCATATCAAAGCCTTTGCAGATGCAATGCAAGGCATTGCGCCGCGTAAATTACCTGAAATTAAAACCGCAATGCGTTTATCTGGCTTAGAGCCACTCAATATTGATGATGAAAGCCTATTCGTGAACGTGGGTGAACGCAATAACGTGACCGGTTCGGCGAAATTCAAACGCTTAATTAAAGAAGACAAATTTGCTGAAGCCATTGAAATTGCTATCGACCAAGTAGAAAACGGCGCGCAAGTGATCGACGTCAATATGGACGAAGCCTTATTAGACGGCAAAAAATGCATGACGCGTTTCCTCAATATTATGGCAACCGAGCCTGATGCGGCAAAAGTGCCAGTCATGATCGACTCGTCTAAATGGGAAGTGATTGAGGCAGGTTTGCAGTCGGTACAAGGTAAACCGATTGTGAACTCAATCTCATTAAAAGAAGGCGAAGAAATCTTTATCGAACACGCTAAACTGGTGCGTAAATATGGTGCCGCCGTAGTGGTCATGGCGTTTGACGAAGTGGGGCAAGCCGATACCGAAAATCGCAAAGTCGAAATTTGTAGCCGTGCTTATGACATTTTAGTAAACCAAGTTGGTTTCCCACCAGAAGACATTATTTTCGACCCAAATATTTTTGCCATCGGTACGGGGATTGAAGAACACAACAACTACGGTGTGGATTTCATCAATGCTACCGGTCGCATTAAACGCGCGCTACCGCATGCAAAAATCTCAGGCGGGGTGTCGAATGTCTCTTTCTCATTCCGTGGTAATAACGTGATGCGTGAAGCGATTCATGCCGTCTTCCTCTATCACGCCATCAAACAAGGCATGGATATGGGAATTGTGAATGCAGGACAACTTGCGATTTATGACGATCTCGATCCTGAATTACGTGAAATTGTGGAAGATGCAGTATTAAACCGCAGCCCTGATGCCACCGAAAAATTACTTGATATTGCAGAAAAATATCGCAATCAAGGCAACGATGAAAGTGCAGCTGATTCTGTGGCTGAATGGCGTACTTGGCCGGTTGAAGAACGTTTAAAACATGCGCTGGTGAAAGGGATTACCACTTACATTGTGGAAGATACGGAAGAAGCTCGACAAACATTGCCAAGCCCTTTAGATGTGATTGAAGGCCCGTTGATGGCGGGCATGGACGTAGTCGGCGATTTATTCGGTGACGGTAAAATGTTCCTGCCACAAGTGGTGAAATCTGCACGCGTGATGAAACAATCTGTGGCGTATTTAGAGCCGTTTATCAACGCCACCAAACAAAAAGGCTCAAGCAACGGTAAAGTGGTGATTGCGACCGTAAAAGGTGACGTGCACGATATTGGTAAAAACATCGTGAGCGTGGTGATGCAATGTAATAACTTTGAAGTGATTGACTTAGGCGTGATGGTGCCAGCGGACAAAATCATTCAAACCGCTATTGATGAAAAAGCAGACATCATCGCATTAAGTGGCTTGATTACCCCTTCTTTAGATGAGATGGAATACTTCCTGGGTGAAATGACTCGCTTAGGCTTAAACCTGCCTGTGATGATTGGCGGTGCGACCACCTCTAAAGAACATACAGCAATTAAACTTTATCCAAAATATAAAGAACACGGTGTATTTTATACTTCTAACGCCTCCCGTGCGGTGACGGTGTGTGCGACATTAATGAATCCTGAAAGCCGTGCGGCATTGTGGGAACAATTCAAGAAAGATTATGAGAAAATTCAGCAATCTTTCTCTAACCGTAAACCACTGCGTAAACAGCTCAGCATTGAAGAGGCTCGCGCAAACCGTTTTGATGGCTTTAGTGGTGAATGGGCAGATTACGTGCCGCCAACACCAAACCAAACCGGTATTGTGGAATTTAAAAACGTACCGATTGCCACATTACGTAAATTTATCGACTGGTCACCATTTTTCCGCATTTGGGGTTTAATGGGTGGTTACCCTGATGCCTTTGATTACCCAGAAGGTGGCGAAGAAGCACGCAAAGTATGGAATGATGCACAAGTGGTCTTAGATGAATTAGAACAAAACCACAAGCTCAATCCAAGCGGTATTTTAGGCATCTTCCCTGCGGAACGTGTAGGCGATGATGTGGTGCTATTTTCTGATGAGGAACACACACAACCCATTGGCACGGCTTATGGCTTACGCCAACAAACAGAACGTGGCAAAAACAGCAAAAGCCCGTTTAACTTTGCCTTAAGCGACTTTATTGCCGATCGCGAAAGCGGCAAAAAAGACTGGATGGGTATGTTTGCCGTCTGTGCGGGAATTGAAGAAATGGAGTTAGTAGAAGGCTATAAAGCGGCAGGCGATGACTACAACGCTATCTTGCTACAAGCTGTGGGTGACCGACTCGCCGAAGCCATGGCAGAATACCTACACTTCGAGCTTCGCACCCGCATTTGGGGCTACACGCAAGAAGAATTCGACAACCAAGGCTTAATCAATGAAAACTATGTTGGCATCCGCCCTGCACCTGGCTATCCAAGCTGCCCTGAGCATACCGAAAAAGCCTTGATTTGGGATTTATTAGAAGTAGAACAACGCATCGGCATGAAGCTTACTGAAAGCTATGCCATGTGGCCGGCGGCTTCTGTCTGCGGCTGGTACTTCACCCACCCTGCAAGTAACTATTTCACTTTAGGTCGCATTGATGAAGACCAAGCTCAAGATTATGCCAAACGTAAAGGCTGGGATGAGAGAGAGATGATGAAATGGCTGGGTGTGGCGATGAAGTAAACTTATGATAATTAATTTTAAGTTCTACTTACTATTCCATAACGGGAGTTAATAATGAATAAACATATCGAAAAATATTTAGATCTTTATTTAGAGAGAGAAGATGTCGAATACGCAACTCTATTAACTGGAGAATGGGGATGTGGTAAAACATTTTTTATAAAAAATTATATAGAAAAAAAATCTAATGATAATAGATATAATTTTATCTATGTAAGCTTATTTGGATTAAAAGATATCTCATCTGTAAATGACGCTATTTTTGAAGAATTACATCCAATTTTATCTCACAAAAGCATAAAGTTCGCAGGTGGAATATTAAAGTCTGCAATAAATTTCGGGTTTAAATTTGACTTAATTGGAGATACCAATCAGGAAACAACTGCAAAAATTGATCTTAGTAAACTTATTAATCCATTTAAAAATGATACTAATAATTATAATAACCTAATTTTTATATTTGATGATCTTGAGAGAACACTAATACCCATTACAGAAATATTAGGGTTTATAAATTCAATTTGCGAAAATAGAAACGTCAAGACAATAATTATAGCCAACGAAGAAGAACTTAATGAAATTGATAAAAATAAAAAAATATATAAAAAATTTAAAGAAAAAGTTATAGGGAAATCATTTACCATTCGCAACGATAATGAAGAATACTGGAAGTCATTTAAAAAAAGCTATCATTCAAAATTAAAAAAATATGAAGTTATTATAAATATAATTAAATCAGCATTTGAAGAATTTGGTAACAGAAACTATAGAAATCTAATTCAAACGACTGAAGATTATATTGACTTTATCAAAGAAATAGACAGCAGTTACTTAGATAATGATGAGTTTATTGTAAATCTTTCACTACAATTTTATATATTGTCTTTAGAATACAAAAAACAACATAATATAGAGTCTGTCTTAAAGTCATTTAAGGAATCTAAACCAGAATATTATTACAGACTACTTTTTGATAAAATTATTTGGGAGATGATTATTACTAGTCAGTATAATTCTTATAACAAACTAAATGAATTGATATCATCATTTCCTCAATTTAATATAAAAGAAGAGGAGTCTTGGCGAAAATTATGGCATTATAAGGAAAGTAGTAAGGATGATTTTTATAGTAATCTTGAAGATGTAAAGACAAAGTTCATCTCTTTGGAATATAAAGATATAGCCATTATTATTCACGTAATTGGCATGCTAATATTTTTCATAAAAAATAAATTGTGTAATGACATATCAATCGAGAAAATAAAAGAAACCATTAATGATTATATAAAAGAATATAAAGACATATCTCAAATACAAAATCTAGATTATAACTTCCATTTTAATAATACTGGATTAGGATATATAAATGAGGATGATGAGGACTTTATTGAAGCAATCAAACATTTAGATGAAAAACTAAAAGAAAAAAAATTGACCTTAGAAAAAGAAAAAAATACTGAAGATTTTTATAACTCGTTACCATTTATTAAAGCTGGAGACTGGAAAACTGTATATAGCAAACATAATAAATATTACGAATATGATCCTTTCTTAGATAAAGAAGATGTATGTAAAGTTATAGAGCAACTAAATGATGGGGCAAATAATTATAAAGGATTATATAATTTTTGTGCATTCCTTTATGAACGATATAAAAAAGGAATGGAAATTAATCAAAGAATTAAATTTGAAGAAACTTTTCTTAATGAACTTATTTGTTATATAGAAAACAATTACATTATAAAAGCTATTGATCCATTTGAAAAATTCAATTTATTTGAAATATTAGAACAATTAAATAAAATAAAAGAGATATTTAAAACTTCTTAAACTCCCTACAACTGTGTACGCTTTCTAGCGTACACAAAACCTAAAAAAATACTTCAAAAATAATAACACTTAAATCTCAACAATAGCGAAAGCTTCTTGCACAATCCACAATTTCCGCTATCATACTCCCTTTCTCATTCACTCTACTCTCGGAACTTTATCGATGAATAAATTCAAATTAGCATTACTGACGGCTGCATTCGTAGGTTTGTTTGCTTGTACAACAACACAACAACCAAAGAAAACTGTTAAAACACGATTCCTCAAAAATAATATTAGCCAAGCAGAATTAAATAACCCAAAAGATTACAAACGTTATTACTATTCTTGCCGTAATTCAGAAACGGGCTCGAATTCTTATTTAACCACTTACTTCCCACTTTCAAGAGAAAGTCGCATGAAAGATAACTTTGGTATTTATTTCCAATTAGACGGTGGAAAGGCCGTGCCGTTTGATCATGTGGAAAATCGCACCTTGAATGCACGTGGAAATCGCTTTGAAGTGATTTATCGCTCTTATGAGCCGATTGATGGCAGTTATGTTGATTTAATCGCACGTGAAAATAATTCCGTGTATTACAAGAATAATCAAGGCATGAAAAGCACTTGGTTAAACTGTCGAGAAGGCTAATTCTCACTGAAAGAAAGTGCGGTCATTTTTAGACGCATTTTTACAAACAAAAAAGCACGAGGTTAAACTCGTGCTTTTTCTTTTTTATTTTGATTAGGCTTTTGCTTGTGCGCGTTTCACGAAAACGACTGAAAGCATAAATGCCACCACAAATGAAATCACCATACCAATGCTATACATTGCAAGGCTATCTGGTTTAATAGATGGAATACCTAAGAAACCTGCTGCGCCTAATGCAATGGCTTTTACATTGAAGAATGCAATAAAGGCACTTGCTAAACCTGAACCAATCATCGCCGCAAAGAAAGCTTGACGATAGCGTAAGTTCACCCCGAACATCGCCGGTTCAGTAATCCCTAATAATGCAGAGATACCAGATGGCACCGCTAAACCGCGTACTTTTGGATCTTTTAATGCCACTGCCACACCTAAACAGGCTGCACCTTGTGCGATGTTTGACATTGCGGCGATTGGGAAAATAAAGGTACCGCCTGTATTTGCCATTTCAGCCAATAATTGTGTTTCAACCGCAATGAAGGTTTGGTGCATACCGGTAATAACGATTGGTGCATAGAATGCCCCAAAGATTGCACCACCAACAAAGCCTAAGGTGTCATATAACCAAGTTAAGCCTGATGCAATTAATGAACCCGCTTCACGACCGATTGGACCGATTACGGTAAATGCTAAGAACCCTGCAATAAAGAGCGAGAATAATGGAGTAATGAGGTTATCTAAGTAAGAAGGTACGAACTTACGGAAGGTTTTTTCTAAGGTTGCTAATACCCAAGCAGACACTAATGTTGGGATAACGGTACCTTGATAGCCGACTTTTTCAATTTCAAGACCGAATACATTCCAGTATTGGATTTTGCCTTGAGCAAGGGTTAATGCGTAGTTCCAACCGTCTGCTAATGCAGGGTGAACTAATAACATCCCAAGCGCAGCCCCTAAGAATGGGTTACCGCCGAATTTACGGGTTGCAGAGAAACCAAGTAATACCGGTAAGAATACAAACGGTGCGTTCGCGATGGTATTAATGAAATCTACCAAATCCGCAAGACCCGGGTGCATATCAATCACGCTTAATTCATCAACGAAGAAACCTTTCGCTGTAAGCATGGAGTGAATACCCATTAACAAACCGCCTGCGACGATTGCTGGAATGATTGGCACGAAAATATCTGCCAAGCCTTTCACCAAACGTTGCAATAAGTTTTGATTGCCTGACGCTGCTTCAGCCACTTCAGCTTTGCTCACATCGCCGATACCAAGCAATTTGGTGAGTTCAGCATGGACTTTATTCACTGTGCCTGAACCAAAGATAATTTGATATTGCCCGGCAACAGCAAACTGCCCTTTCACGCCTTCAATGTTATCAATACCTTCTTTGTCCACTTTGCTTTCATCGTTTAGCACAATACGTAAACGCGTTGCACAATGTGCTGCGGTGGCGATGTTTTCTTTGCCGCCAAGCTTATCAATCACTTGCTGGGCGATTTGAGGGAAGTTCATAGTGCTCTCCTAATGGGTTTCTAGAAAAAGAAAATCGACAGATTGTAACCAAAACAGGGGATAATAACTAGCTATTCAAGTAAATTTTAGGCGAAAAAAAACCGACTTGATTAAGTCGGTTTATATTTGGTGCTCTGGGCGAGACTTGAACTCGCACGGCCTGCGGCCACTACCCCCTCAAGATAGCGTGTCTACCAATTCCACCACCAGAGCGTTTATTCTGTTTTTATTCCTTATTGCGGAATATCGTTATTTTTGTTTTCAACTGCTGGAGCAGCTTGTTGTTGCTGTTGTTGAACTTGTTCAGCAGTTTGAGATAAATCGTCGAACGAACCTTTTTGTACGTTGCCACGATGAGAGTTGATATTACCCAACACTAAAGCAATCACAAAAAAGCCAGTTGCTAAGATTGCGCTGGTACGGGTTAAGAAGTTACCTGCACCTGCAGAACCAAACATGGTACCTGATGCACCGCCGCCAAATGACGCACCTGCATTCGCACCTTTACCTTGTTGAACAAGGATAAAGCCGATTAAGGCGATACAAACTAATACATAAATAAATAATAAAATATTGTACATTATTCTTTCTTCTCTAAATTGCGATTCCGCAAGAAAACTGGGAGCAAATGTTATATAAAATTCATGCTTTTCGCAAGCGCTTTCCCATTTTTTTTACTTAATTGTATTAAGTTTAATCAATTTTCAACGTTTAAATCTTCTGATTTTTTGACCGCTCTTTTTCGTTTTGCAGGTGCCGCATTTAAACCCTTTGAAATCTGACTTAAACGACGTAATGCAGTGAAATCCACAAAACGTACTAAATCCGGCAACATTTGATTGAGTGTAAACATAAATTGCTGATAACTCGCCTGTTTTTGACTGATATCCGTTAATTGCGCTTCCCAATGTGCCGTCATATCAGGTTGTGTAGCAATATCCGGTAGCGCTGAAATGAGGATCCGACCCGTTTCTGTGCTGTGAATATTACGCCCTTTTTTCGTCAAAAAACCGCGTTTAAATAACAATTCAATAATGCCTGCTCGGGTGGCTTCTGTGCCAAGTCCATCTGTTTCACGCAGAATTTTTTTCAATTCTTTATCTTGCACAAAGCGCGCAATACCCGTCATGGCCGAAAGCAATGTCGCATCAGTAAACGGTTTCGGTGGTTGTGTTTTTTTGCTTACCACTTCGCCTCTTTCACAGTAAAGGATCTGTCCTTTCTTCACGATCGGCAATAGCGGCTCTTGATTTTCATCTTCGTCTTCTTTGCCAAGCAACTCTTTCCAACCAGCGGTTTGCAAGTTGCGCGCTTGAGCCACAAAAGTACCGCCCGCAATACTTAAGGTAATTTTGCTTTTACGATATTCCGCATCTGGACAGAATTGCAATAAATACTGGCGTGCAATCAATTCATAAATACGTTGTTCATCAATACTTAAATTAATCGAACGTGTGTTAGCCGTCGGAATGATCGCATGGTGCGCTTCCACTTTTTTATCATTCCAACAACGATTACGTTGCTCATTATCCACCACCGATGGCAAGGTTTGATAAATCTGACAATGCTGTGAAATCGCATTCATCACTTTATGTCGTTCAGCAAAATGCTCTTCCGGCAAATAACGACAATCAGAACGTGGATAGGTAATCAAACGATGGGTTTCATATAACCGCTGACAGGTATCCAACACACTTTGCGCTGACATGCCAAACCGTTTTGCCGCATCAATCTGCAATGCTGACAACGAATAAGGTAAAGGCGCCGTTTCTTTCTCGCGCTTGTCCACATATTCGGTCACTTCAGCAGGTTGATCGGTAATACGCTTCACCACATTTTCGGCTAAGCCTAAAGACAGTACGCGACCATCTTCATCTTGGTAGTCTTCGCAAGCTTTACTTGGTTGCCAAAGTGCAGAAAAAAGTGCGGTCGGATTTTCGGCTGTTTTTTCTTCTTTTACCCACGCCAACACTTCATAGAAATCTTTTGGTTGGAAATGTTCAATTTCCAAATCTCTACGCACAATCAAGCCTAACACAGGTGTTTGCACTCGCCCAACGGAAAGCACGCCATCATAACCCGCTTGTCGACCGCGAATGGTATAAGCGCGAGTCATATTGATACCATAAAGCCAATCGGCTCGAGCCCGTGCCAATGCAGAGGTAGCCAATGGAATAAAATGACGATTAGGTTGGAGTTTTTGTACCGCTTTTTCCACCGCGCTTGGGTTAAGATCGCTAATCAAACAACGCAAAATGCCATCACGTTTTTCGGCGGATAAATTGGCATAGCTGAACACTTCATCCACCAACAACTGCCCTTCTCTATCCGGGTCGCCTGCGTTAACTAAAACATCAGCTTGATGAATAAGTTTTTCCACCACGGAAAGTTGTTTTTTAACTTCTTTTCGCGGTAACAAAATCCATTTTTCAGGAATGATGGGTAAATGTTCTAAACGCCATTGTTTAAATTTAGGATCGTAGGCATCGGGCTCAGCTTGTTCGAGCAAATGCCCCACGCACCAAGTCACAACGTCATCATTGCCACATTTAATAAAACCATCCCCCCGTTGATGAGGTTTTGGCAATACATCGGCAATAGCTCGCCCAAGACTGGGTTTCTCGGCAATAAACAGGCGCATAAGATTAGTCGATCTGACGACGACCTAAGAAAGAATGAGTTAAGGTGGTGCCGTCCACGGTTTCTAATTCCCCACCAACAGGGATCCCGTGAGCAATACGACTTACCTTAATATTATGTTGATGGCAAATTTCAGCAATATAATTGGCCGTAGCATCGCCTTCCACCGTTGGATTGGTTGCTAAAATCACTTCGTGGAAAGATTCTTCGACCAGACGTTTTTGCAATAAATCTAATCCAATCTCTTTCGGACCAATGCCATCTAAAGGCGATAAATGTCCCATTAAGACAAAATAGCGACCAGAAAATTGGCCTGTTTGCTCAATGGCCTGAATGTCTGCCGGCATTTCCACCACGCAAAGCAAACCTGAATTTTGACGACGAGGATTGTTACAAATATTGCACGTTTCCTCTTCGGTAAAATCACGACATTGTGAACAATGCCCAATTTTAGACATCGCTTCCGTTAATGCGCGTGCTAAGTTCATCCCACCGCTACGGTTGCGCTGTAAAAGATGATAAGCCATACGCTGCGCTGATTTCGGACCGACACCCGGCAAGCAACGAAGATTTTCAATAAGATGTTCTAAAAGTGGACTGCTTTGCATAGTATTTATGATGGGAGAAAATGGATGGTGTGTGAATCGATAAACTCACACACCCGATGAATTAAAATGGAAGTTTCATTCCTGGAGGTAATGGCATGCCTGCAGTTACAGAAGCCATTTTTTCTTTTTGTAATTCTTCAGCACGACGGACTGCATCGTTGAATGCTGCCGCGATTAAATCTTCTAACATTTCTTTGTCGTCTTCCATTAAAGAAGGATCGATCTCAATACGACGACAGTTGTGCGCACCATTAATGGTGATTTTTACTAAACCCGCACCGCTTTCGCCAGTTACTTCTAATTGGGCAATTTCTTCCTGCATTTTTTGCATTTTTTCTTGCATTTGTTGGGCTTGTTTCATTAAGCCGCCTAAACCGCCTTTTCCGAACATTGGATTTTCCTTCTTAAGTAAACTAAAACGAGCCGCATTTTAGCGAAAAAATTTGCCTTTGGGAACAGAGAAATTTATTATTCCACACTTCAAAACTGGGTCAAAAACGACCGCACTTTTATTTAGGAATTGCTGATGGAAACTCGTTATTACTTCATATTTACGGCAGCTATTATTTTGTTACAACTGCTGATTTATATTTTTAATAAAACGCTGATTTGGTGGCTTAACAAACCGTTATCACAAAAGGCAAGACGAGCGATCACTTTTACCAGTTTTTTGCTTCCTAATGTCTTGGTTATTTGCCATTTTTTAAAGCTTTTTACGGTATTTCGACTTATTGCTTTAATGCTCGCACTGCTCCTTTTTTCAGCCTTTGCAAGTATCGCCGTGGGAGGTATTCACTTTCTTTTCCGAAAATCCAAATCCATCACCCAAATCGACCGCACTTTACACATTGCTTACCCGATTTTATTTATTGGTATCACTGCCTTAAGTGTGTATAACGCCTATGTCACACGTGTTATTCATTATGAAATTACGCTAGATAAACCGATTAAACCATTGCGAATTGGCATGGCCAGCGATCTCCATTTAGGCAAATTATTTGGTGGGAAAGAATTGGATAAACTAGCTGATATTATGCAGCAGGAAAAGGTGGATATCATTTTATTGCCTGGCGATATTATGGATGATAACGTCAATGCTTATTTAGCCGAAAAAATGCAACCCCATTTAGCGAAACTCAAGGCTCCAATGGGCGTTTATGCCACACTAGGCAATCATGACTTATTCGGTGATCAAGATCGAATTGATCGAGAAATTCGCAAAGCGGGTATTACGGTATTAAGAGATGAAACATTAACATTAAATAATGAATTGGTACTGATTGGACGAAATGACAATCTTGCTCACGATAGACCAAGTACCGAGACGTTATTAAAACAAGTGAATACTGACTTACCGATTATTCTATTGGATCACCGTCCAACAGATATCGAAAAACATGCTTCACTCCCGCTTGATATTCAAGTTTCAGGGCATGCACATAAAGGGCAAGTATTCCCCGCCAGTTTAATCACAAAAATGATGTATCGCTTGGATTATGGTCATGAAAAAATTGGCAATCCACATGTTTTTGTCACTTCTGGTTACGGCTTTTGGGGCATCCCAATGCGCTTAGGTTCTCAGTCGGAAGTGATCATTATTGACGTGAAAGGGAAATAAAAAAGAGCGGTCAAAAATGACCGCTCTTTTATTATCAATTAGCTCTTAAGAACACACTACTTTCACCGCTAAGCCACCTTTCGATGTTTCGCGATATTTGGCATTCATGTCTTTACCTGTTTCATACATGGTTTCGATCACTTTATCCAAGGTTACACGAGGGTTTGTTGTGCGTCGTAATGCCATACGGCTAGCGTTAATCGCTTTCACCGAAGCAATGGCATTACGTTCAATACAAGGTACTTGCACTTGGCCACCAACAGGATCGCAAGTTAAACCCAGATTATGTTCCATCGCAATTTCAGCTGCGATACACACTTGTACTGGTGTACCACCTAAGATCTCAGTTAAACCTGCGGCAGCCATTGAACATGCCACGCCCACTTCACCTTGGCAGCCGACTTCAGCCCCCGAAATAGATGCATTCATCTTATAAAGGGAACCAATCATACCTGCTGCTAATAAGTAGCGTTCAATAACTTCTGGCGTTAAAGGTGCAACAAATTTTTCATAATAAGAAAGTACCGCTGGCACAATACCACAAGCCCCGTTAGTTGGTGCAGTCACAACTCGACCACCTGCCGCATTCTCTTCATTTACTGCAAGGGCAAACATATTCACCCAGTCGATCACATACATTGGGTCATGTGCTAAACGACCGCTATTCGCCTCCAAGAGACGATAAAGTGATGGCGCACGACGAGCAACTTTTAATGGACCTGGTAACACACCTTCTGTTTTAATACCATGTTCAATACAATCTTTCATGGTTTTCCAAACATTCTGTAAATGTGCTTCAACCTCTTTTTTATCACGCAATGCTAATTCATTTTTCATCATCACGGTTGAGAGCATTAAGCCACTCTCCTGACAATGTTTCAAAATATCTTCAGCATGTTGATAAGGATATGGCACAGTCACCAGATTTTTTTCCTCTTGACCAAAATGCGCTTCATCTACAATAAAGCCACCACCGATAGAGTAATAGGTTTGGCGGTAAAGCACATTACGATCAGCATCTAATGCAGTAATGGTCATACCGTTTTCATGCAATGATAAAAAGGAATTATGGAATACCATATTGGCATCCCAATCAAAATTAACCGTTTTTTTGCCCTGTGCAATCGACAGTTTTTTGGTTTGTTTAACCTGTTTGATAAAGGTTGGGATTAAATCAATATCCACATCATGCGGTAGATAACCGGCCAATCCCATAATGATCGCAATATCTGTATTATGACCATGTCCCGTCATTGAGAGAGAGCCATACACATCAACATGCAAGGTTGCAACAGCATCAAATTTACCTTGCTCGATTAAATCATCAATAAACTGCTTGCCTGCTTTCATCGGGCCAACAGTATGGGAGCTGGATGGCCCAACTCCCACTTTAAACATATCAAATACACTAATCATATTATTTAAAATCCTAAGCTAAACTAAAAAGCCGCTTATAATAATCCATATACGACCGCGGAGATAGCAATTAATCCCATAACTGTAACAAATACATTGCTAAAACGACCTTGATAGCGTTTCATTGCTGGAACATTGCGAATCGCATACATCGGCATAATGAAAAGGATCATCGCAATGATTGGACCGCCAAGGGATTCAATCAAACCTAAAATACTTGGATTAATGATCGCCACACCCCATAAAGTCAATAAGAAGAAAACTGCAGTACCGTAATTTAATTTTTTACGATTCACGCTTTCACCTTTCATTTTGAGGTATAAACCTTCTAAACCTTCACGTGCTCCTAAATAATGGCCAAAGAATGAGCTTGTAATCGCGAAGAAAGCCACTAATGGTGCAAAATAAGAAATGTATGGGTTATCAAATTTATTCGCGAGATAAGACAAGATACTAATATTTTGTGCTTTTGCTTCTAATAACTCTGCTGGTGTTAAGGTTAATACACAGCTAAATACAAAGAACATCACGAAGAACAGTAATACGGTTGAAGTTCCTTTTTCTGTACGGCCGATGTGATATTCCGTTGTATTAAAATCTTTATATTCACGTTGTTGAGAAAGCGTGAAAGAGGAAATTGCCGGAGAATGGTTAAAAGAGAAAACCAATACTGGGATGGTTAACCACAATGTCGTGATGAAGCCACCAGCAGTAGGAAGCTCATAAAGCATTGAAGCATTCCATTGCGGAATGAGATAAATTGATAACGCAAAGAGAATCAACACCAATGGATAAACGAGTAATTCGGTGATTTTCAACATCACTTTTTCACTGAACAACATGACTGAAATCAATATCGCAATTAATACAAAAGAAAGAATCACACGGTTTGGTGAAGCCATGCCTAATTGGTTGACGATAAAAGAATCAACCGTATTGGTGATCCCGTTTCCATAAATCAACAAAATTGGGAAAATCGCAAAGAAATATAATAAGGTAATTAATTTCCCTGCGGTCGGGCCGAAATGTTCTTCAACTACTTCGGTAATATCACTGCCTGGCTTAGAAGAAGACAAGACGAAATAAGCCAAGCCACGATGTGCAAAATATGTCATCGGTCCGACTAAAATCGCCATCACAACCAAAGGCCAAAAACCGCCCATCCCTGCATTGATTGGTAAAAATAATACCCCTGCGCCCACCGCAGTTCCAAATAAGTTTAATACCCAAGCTGTATCAAATTTATTCCATTTTTTATTAGTTGTAGTGTCCATACATTACCCTCTAAAGTTTAATTATAAAATCTTTATCCAATGAATATTCATTCATTAAATTAATGGTGGCATTATGATAAGGTTATAGGCTGATTGCAAAGTGAAAAATAATAAAGTGTGATCTTGTTAACAATTTTATGTAATTTTTTTACATAAATATTTATCTAGATCAAAAAAGTGCGGTGAGAAATTTGAGTAAATTTTAAAGAGAGGAAAAACAACAGAATAATGGCTGAATTCTGAAAAGCAAAAAGCCGCTAAATTGCTTTAGCGGCTTCTTAGAATTTGGCTCCTCCTGCGGGACTCGAACCTGCGACATATGGATTAACAGTCCACCGTTCTACCGACTGAACTAAGGAGGAAATGGTGCCTCGAGGCGGAATCGAACCACCGACACGGGGATTTTCAATCCCCTGCTCTACCGACTGAGCTATCGAGGCGTTATCGTTATTGGCTACTGCCTGACAACGGAGCGTATTAAACTATTTTTTCGGGTATCGGTCAACAACTAAATTCAAAAAAAGTGAAAAAGTTGGTGTGTTTGAGTGGTTAATAACCAAAACGACTATAAAAAGAACGTATTTTGTAAAATGCAATCAAAAATAACCGCACTTTCCAAAAAATAATGCCCGAAAATTCTTTCGGGCATTGTATTTCATCGCTGAAATTATCGTCTTACGCGGAATTTCTTCTGTGCCGCATCCACTTTCAACAAGTAGTTTCTTGCTTGTGAGGATGGGTGTGCAGTCGTTAAGATACGATACACTTGTTCTGGATACATCTGGTTGATCTTATAGATCGCCTCATCTTTATCCTCATCGAACACGCGTAATACTGCACCTGCACCACTGTTGTAGGCTGAAATCATTGCAAAACGTTTAGAGGTAGGGTTTGTAATACCATCTAAATATTGATTTTGCAGAATCCATAAGTAAGAGACCCCCGCATCAATGTTATTTGCAGGATCATAAAGGTAACGTGCAGATGGTTGTCCACCTTTACCTTTCATCGCAAACACATCGCGACCTGCAGTGCTTGGTACCACTTGCATTAAGCCGATTGCATTCGCATAACTGATCGCATACGGGTTGAAGCTGGATTCTGTTTGCATAATACCTAAAATCAAGCTTTCATCAATGCCATAGCGTTCTGCAGCTTTACGGACTAATGGAATATATTTTTGTGCACGCACTTCAACGTGGTTTGCAATCATTGAGATCACCACAAATTGCACAGTGTTACCATTTTGTAAGCGGCGAGTTTGTAATTTATTTTGGATTAAATAAGTCGCAAAGTTACTTGCAATCACTTGGTTAGCAATTTGCTGACCATTGTTATCCACAACCTGACCTAATAAGAAAGGACGCGTACTAATCGGTACATCGCCAGAAGCAAATAAGTCGATCCCTTTTGCATCGGAACCCATCAATAAAGTATGGACAATCGCATTGTGTAAGCGATTAAGATCCTGTTGAGTTTCAACAATAATTGTACCTTCGTCAAAGCTTACGTGGCTACGCGTATAGAAAGAGTCCGTGTATTTCACGTAGTCTTTACGGCTCGCGACTAAAAGCTCATTCACCCCCCAAATACGATCGATATTATGGGAGAATTGACCAGTTAAAATATCTAAACCTTGCGTGTCTTTTGAAAACACTTCGTCGTAATTAATGCCACGTCGATGGGTTGGCGAGTCGCTACAAGCATATAAAAGTGGAAGTAGCGCCAATAATAAATACTTTTTCATAATCTTTTGTTATTTAGATGGGGGAACGTAACCTTCAATATGCACATCTTTGCCTTCAAATAAGAAATTCACCATTTCTTCTTCTAATAATTTACGATGTTCGGCATTCATCATATTGAGTTTTTTCTCGTTCACTAACATGGTTTGTTTTTTGATCCATTCGCCCCATGCTTGTTTACTAATTGAATTAAAAATACGTTTACCTAATTCACCGGGATACAGTTGAAAATCCAATCCTTCCGCATCTTGTTTCAAATATTCGCAAAAAACAGTTCTAGCCATAATAATTCCTTACAAATTGCGTTAATAAATTTTTCACAGGCTGAGCTAACCCGATCTGTTCAGGTGACGTTGGATCATACCAATATTTGACCGCACTTAATAGACCAGATCGAGATTCTTTTCCTTTTTCTGGCAATTTTTTCCAATCTGAACGATCGTCCTCTTCAGATTTTCGATCAACTTCAACATAAATGGGATGAATATCTAAGTGAAAATGGCTAAACGTATGACGGAAAGTTATCCATTCTTGATACTCGGTAATCCCTTGCTCTTTCAGATAATTCAATAATGTTTGTTTATCATCAAACTGAGGGAAACAATACAATCCGCCCCATAAGCCTTTGCTTTCACGCTGTTCCAACCAGACTTTCCCTTGATAAGATAAAATCAAAAAATAGCTTTGTTTTTCCGGTAAGGATTTTTTCGGTTTCTTTCCTGGAAATTCCGTCCACTTTTCGAGTTTATTAGCTAAACAATCTTTACTTAAAGGACACAAATCGCATTTAGGTTTTGTTCGAGTACAAATAGCCGAACCGATATCCATCATCGCTTGATTAAATTCTGCCACTCTCGCTGTTGGTGTAACCTGTTCACTCAACTGCCATAATTGATTTTCGACTTTCTTCTCGCCAGGCCAACCTTCAACAGCAAAATAACGAGAAAGGACACGTTTCACATTGCCGTCTAAAATTGGATACGGTTGATTTTGCACCGAAGATAAAATTGCACCAGCCGTCGATCGTCCCACGCCTGTTAACGCCCAAACTTGCTCAAATTGCGTTGGAAATTCGCCTTGATATTCATCTCTAATGGTTTGAGCGGCTTGATGTAAATTTCTCGCACGTGCGTAATAACCTAGTCCCGTCCACAGATGTAATACTTCATCTTGCGACGCATTAGCAAGTGCGGTCACATTGGGAAAGGTTTTAATAAAACGTTCAAAATAAGGAATGACTGTGGAAACTTGGGTTTGTTGTAACATCACTTCGGAAAGCCAAACACCATAAAGGGTTTTATTTTGCTGCCAAGGCAAATTTTTACGCCCAAACTTTTCATACCATTGTAAAACAGAATGGACAAAAGGGGCATTAACAGAGGATTGGGCTAACATAACTTTCCTAAAGTGCGGTCAAAAATAAGCAAAAATTTTGCGATGATTCTATCACTAAAGCACACCTCTTGATCAATTTGATTTTTTCAGTATAATTCGCAGTCTATTTGGTGCCGGATTGTCGGCGATTATTAACTCACGCGGTGTAAGTGGAAAGCATTTATAGCGGCGTGGCTTCAATTTGAGGTTTTCTATGAAACAAGGTATTCATCCAGAATATAAAGAGATCACTGCAACTTGTTCTTGCGGTAACGTGATCAAAACTCGTTCTACTTTAGGCAAAGATATCAACCTTGATGTGTGCGGTAGCTGCCACCCATTCTACACTGGTAAACAACGTGTTGTTGATACTGGTGGTCGTGTTGAACGCTTTAACAGCCGTTTCAAAATCCCAGGTACAAAATAATTTGAATCTGTGTGAAGAACCCTGCCTATGCAGGGTTTTTTATTATCTGAAATTCACCATTTTCAAAATTCAATCAATAAAAAAGTGCGGTCAAAATCGACCGCACTTTTTCTATCAGTTCTAAACGCTCAATTAAAATGAATATTTAACTGTTGCGTAATAAGCACGACCAGGTTCGTTATAAGTATGAGCATTGTAATTTGTACTGCTTGATGAACGATAAATGCGTTTATCAAATAAGTTACTTACGCCAACACGAATGCTGATTGTATCTTTCCAATTATAACCCGCACTTAATCCCCAAACTGCATAGCCACCAATATCTTCTGAGCCAGCAAGTTGATTAACGTGTGTATTGTTACCATTTTCCATACGGTTTTCCGGATTTTTACGGGATTTTTGTTTACCGTATTGCGTATAAGTTAACATTGCATCCAAACTATCGGTAATTTTATAACTTAAGCTTGAATTCAAGGTATATTTCGGCACGATAGAAAGCGGGTTACCTGTATCTTTATTTTTGGTTTTATGCATATAAGTGAAGTTATTCACCCAGTTTAATTTATCTTGGATTAGTGGTAATGTCAGATTACCTTCAAAACCTTCAATCACTGCGCGGTTTGCATTACCCCATTTATACACATAGTTACCTAAGTTAGTTAAACCGATAAATTCACCATCAGATACGATTTTATTACGATAATCATTACGGAAGTAAGCTACAGAAGCAAGAAGTCCATTTTTATCATATTCAATTCCGATTTCTTTATTCCAGCTGGTTTCCGGTTTAATGTCGCTATTACCTTGGAAATAACAAGTTTTATTATTTGGTACATTCGTTGGACAACCTTGACCTAAGGTAAATAGCAAGTAATTTGGGTTAGTTTGATAAAGGTTCGGTGCTTTATAAGCTCTTGCAATCCCACCTTTAATTCTCCAATCATCGTTGAGGCTTTGTAAGAAGTTTAATCCACCACTTACGTTAGAACCAGAATAACTGTTGTAATCATAACGTAAAGATGGCGTTAGGATAGTAGATTGGGTTGCTGAAATATTATCTTCAATAAATACAGCCCATTCAGTTTGACTACTATGACCTCCTCGTACATTTGAGATACCGCTTGGTAGGCGTTCTTTCAAATCATAAAGCACCTTCCCTGTTTTTTTATCTCGTCGTCCACCAAGTAACTGTGTCATAGAAGCGTCATCATCTAAACTGCTATGTGCACCTTCAAAACCAACCGTCAGCATATGATCTACGCCTAAGGTAAATGGGATATAGAATTCTGAACTAAAGCGTGTATTTTTAAGAATGGAATCACTAAAAGCTGATGTACTCGAATAACTGCCCTCTGGACCACCTGCTAAGTATTCTGGTAAACGGCTGTTTTTGGTTTTATCAAAAGTAATATAGGTTTTATTGTCGAAATGATCGAATTTACCTTCATAGGTTAAAGCATAGTTTTGACGATACAAACGAGCAGTTTCAGCTTTGCTTCCTGCCAAGGTTTTGGTTTCAGGATAATTTTTATTATTGTAAAGCCCTGCTGAGCTATTTTGTGTATCACCGTTATAAATATTACCTTGACGGCTAAAACCAGAATCCAAGGTTAATTTATTTTTCTCATTGATATTCCACACTAAACGGCCATTAATATCTTTATTACGTACACCTTCACGACCGGCAATAGCAGGATCACCATTAATACCGACTTCATCCGCTTGCGTTTTGTTCCAGTTACCATATAAACGGAATTGCAATACATCTTTAATTAATGCCCCGCTTAGATTAAAACCGACACGATTCGTTGCGCCTTCGTCGCTATCTTCCGGTTGGTTAGTGTAGTAGCTTAAGCTACCGTGTAAATCATTGGTAACAGGTTTAGTGATGATATTCACCACCCCACCCATTGCACCTGAGCCATAACGTGCAGCTGAAGGGCCACGTAATACTTCAATTTTTTCAATCGCTTCAACTGGCACCCAGTTGCTGTCGCCACGAGAGTTACGTTCACCACGCACCCCATAACGTTCTGCATTACGAGAGGTGACTGGTTTACCATCCACTAAAATCAAAGTATTTTCTGGTCCCATACCACGAATATCAATTTGACGTTTATTTCCGCGTTGTCCTGTAGATGAGTTACCCGTTAAATTTACACCTGGCATGGTACGTAATACTTCAGAAACATCATTTGTCGCAGGGCGTTTCTCTAAATCTTTTGCTGTCACAAGAGAAGAACCAAGTGATTGTTTTACCTGATCTTCTGCAGTAACTTTAATTTCCTCAAGTTTCTCTTCTGCATGAGAATAGTTTGAAAAAAGCGCGATGGTTAACGCGCTTAATGCGAAGAATGATGTTGTTTTTAAATGATTGGATTTATACATTGAAATGCTCTCCTGGCATATATGGAATAAATAATGCCCGAGAATTCTAGTACAATATAATTTTAGTGTAAATAACAATTCTTATCATTTTTACTGAATTTAAATAAAATACCTAATTTTTTTGACCGCACTTTCTTGCAATCCCAATTAATTCTAGTATTATTCACGGCTCGCCAATTTGGCGGATTTATTTCTCATGCCGGGTTCCCTACCCCCGATTAACCAACTAAAAAGGTCTTAAAATGAAAATTAATACTCCGATCTTCAATGATCAACAAAAACGTTTTGCTTTAATTTTATTAAGCTTGTTTCATATCTTCATCATCACAGCCAGTAACTATTTCGTTCAAATCCCTTTTGAAATCAATTTAAAATTAACTGCGCTTGGTTTTGCTGATGATTTCTCATTCCACAGCACATGGGGCACACTCACTTTCCCATTCATTTTCTTAGCCACTGATTTAACGGTGCGTGTATTTGGGGCGAAAGAAGCACGTTGGATCATCTTTATCGTGATGCTCCCTGCGCTTATCGTGAGTTATATTGTTTCTGTGATTTTTTCTGATGGGCAATATCAAGGCTTAGGTGCATTAAGTGAATTCAATATGTTTGTTTTCCGTATTGCATTTGCGAGTTTCTGTGCTTATGTTTTCGGTCAATTATTAGATGTGTTAGTATTCAACCGCTTACGCCAATTAAAAACTTGGTGGATTGCCCCGAGCAGCTCAATGACATTTGGTTCCCTTGCAGATACCTTTATGTTCTTTTGTGTCGCGTTTTATAAAAGTAGTGATCCATTTATGGCAGAACATTGGTTTAGCCTTGGATTCGTCGATTATTTATTTAAATTATTTGTCGGCATCGTCTTGTTTGTTCCCGCTTATGGCGTGGTACTCAGCATGATTTTGCGTAAACTTCAATCTCTCGCAAGCTCCCGCCAGTTTGCTTAACTTAAGGAAATAAAATGACTGAAACCCTTTCTCTTAGAGCCAAAATAGAACAAAGCCCAATGGGGGCTTATCAATGGATGATTGTGGTTATGGCTGCTATCATGAATTTACTTGATGGCTTTGATGTATTAGCCCTCGCCTTCACGGCAACAGCCATTCGTGGCGAATTTGGCCTCACGGGGATTGAGTTAGGTTATTTATTAAGTGCTGGCTTGTTTGGTATGACTGCAGGCTCACTTTTCCTAGCACCACTTGCGGATAAAATTGGTCGCCGTCCATTATTATTGATGGCGGTATCACTCTCCGCTATTGGGATGTTAGGTTCAGCGTTTATTTCACAATATCAATGGCTAGGTTTCTGGCGCGTTATCACCGGGCTTGGTGTCGGCGGTATTTTAGTGGGCACAAACGTGATCACCAGTGAATATTCCTCTCGTAAATGGCGTAGCTTTGCGATAAGTGTCTATGCAGCAGGATTTGGTATCGGTGCGGTATTAGGTGGTATGTTTGCCGTGATGCTACAAGGTGAGTATGGCTGGCGTTCTGTGTTTTTAGCAGGTGCTATCTTGACCGGTTTGCTTTTAGTGGTGTTATTTATTTGGTTACCGGAATCCATTGATTTCCTCACATCTAAACAACCTAAAAATGCAGAAGTGCGATTAAATTTAATCGCAAAAAAAATTGGTTTAGCCAGTGATTGGAAACTTCCTGCAAAAGTAGAAAAAGTTAAAAGTAAATTACCTATTAGCCAATTATTCAGCGAAAAATACTTACATTCAACCCTGTTAATTTGGACGGCGTTCTTTGCGATCATGTTCAGCTTCTATTTTATTAGCTCATGGACACCAGCCTTATTAAAAGAAGCGGGCATGACAACAGAACAAAGTGTGAGCGTCGGAATGATGATCTCATTAGGGGGCACTTGTGGCGCCTTAATCTATGGCTTACTGGCTAGCCGTTGGACAGCACGAGGCGTGTTAATTTTATTCACCGTCTTATCTTCTGCAGCAATCATTACCTTTATCTTATCCTCGTCCGTTTTATGGATTGCGATGGTATTCGGTATTTTAGTTGGTGCACTCATGAATGGCTGTATCAGCGGTCTTTATACCTTAAACCCACTTACTTATGATGCCGATATTCGTAGCACCGGTGTGGGCTGGTCGATTGGTATCGGTCGTATTGGTGCAATTCTTGCTCCAACGATTGCCGGCCAATTATTAGATATGGGTTGGGACAAACAGAGTTTATATGTTGGCGTTGGCTTTGTGATGTTGATCTCAACAGTCGCACTCTTTTTCTTAAAAAGCCGCTCCGAAATTAAAGCATAATCTTAAAAAATATAGCAAAAGGCGTGATAACCACGCCTTTTTTATTAACTTAATAAAGTGCTCATCCCTAGCCTTCAGATCAGAAAGATTTTCAGGTTATTTTATGTAACATTTTCTTCTAAAAATCCTTTGTTATCCATCTTGAATTTCAACGCATTATGGTGTTAAATCAACACACATTATAAGGTTATAAAAATATAAAAATAAGTTGTAGGAATTTATGTGCCAATTACTCGGAATGAACTGTAATACACCGACAGATATTGTCTTTTCTTTTGAAGGTTTCCGTCGTCGTGCTGGTCTTACTGACTGCCATTCAGATGGCTTCGGTATCGCTTTTTTTGAAGGTCGTGGTGTGCGTATTTTTCGCGATAACCATGCTGCATCACAATCCCCTATTGCGGATTGTGTAAAACAATACAAAATTAAATCGCTCAATGTGATTGCTCACATTCGTAAAGCAACGCAAGGCGGTGTGACCATTGAAAACACTCATCCTTTTATTCGTGAAATTTGGGGACAAAACTGGGTGTTTGCTCACAACGGTAATTTAAAAGATCTACCGGATATGTCTGAGAGTTTCTGCCAACCGATTGGCTCAACTGATTCAGAAACGGCATTTTGTTATATGGCGGAATATTTGAAAAATCGCTTCCGTCGTAAACCGTCTGAAATGGAAATTTTTGAAGCCATCCAAGCCATTACCAAAGAGCTCTCACAAAAAGGCACCTTCAACTTCATTCTTTCAAACGGAGAATGGATGATTGCCCACTGCTCAACCAATTTGCATTACTTAACACGTAAAGCCCCTTTTGGTAAAGCACACCGCATTGATGATGATGGCGTCATTGATTTTAATGATTACGCCAAAGATGGCGACAAAGTCACCATCATTACGACGTTCCCTCTCACCAAAGATGAACCTTGGGTTAAAATGGAACATGGAGGTTTTGTATTCTTTAAAGAAGGAGACAAAATTGCTGAAGTCGTCGGTGTGGCTAAAGAAATGGAAGATGATGGTACATTAGGCAATCGTGCAGCAGCCTAATAACAAATCACAATAAAAAGTGCGGTCAAAAACATCAGAGATTTTGACCGCACTTTCTTTATCTGCAATTAACGCATTGTGACAAATTCTTCAGAACCTGTTGGGTGAATCGCGACTGTATTATCAAAGTCTGCTTTAGTTGCACCCATTTTGATTGCCACCGCAAAACCTTGAATCATTTCATCTACACCGAAACCAATGCCGTGTAAGCCCACGATTTTCTCTTCTTTGCCGACACACACTAATTTCATGCGGCAAGGTTGACGATGTTCAGTGACAGCGGTGTACATTGCCGTGAAAGAAGATTTATACACTTTCACGTTTTCTTCGCCATATTGTTCAATCGCTTGCGGTTCAGTTAAACCCACAGTACCAATTGGCGGGTGGCTGAATACAACGGTTGGCACAAGGTTGTAATCTAAATGCTCATTTGGTTTGTTATTGAATAAACGCTCAGACAAACGACGACCTGCTGCTACAGCAACTGGCGTTAATTCAATACCACCTTCGATAATATCACCCACTGCATAAATGCCAGGTACGTTTGTATTTTGATATTTATCGACAATAATTTGTCCACGTGAGTTGGTTTTCACACCTGTTACTTCAAGATTAATCACATCCGTTGCAGGTTCACGACCAATCGCCCAAATTAACGTATCCACTGTGGTTTCACGACCATCTTGTAATTTCAAGGTAAGCGAACCATCCGCATTTTTCACGACTTCTTCAGGCAACGCTTTTGTATGTAATTGGATACCATCTTGTGCTAACACTTCAACTAAGGTTTCGACAATTAATGGATCTTGATTACGCAATGGGGCATGTTTGCGCACAAATAAATGTGTTTCGCTGCCTAAGCTATTTAAAACACCTGCTAATTCAACGGCAATATAACCTGCGCCTACTACTGCGACACGTTTTGGTAACTCATTTAAAGCAAATACACCATTTGAATCAATCCCGTATTCTGCGCCTTTTACTGCAGGAATACTTGGACGGCCACCTGTTGCAATTAAGATATGATCTGCAGTCACTAATTCTGTTGAACCATCTGCATAGCTCACTTCAATCGTTTTGGCATCTTTAAAACGCGCAAAACCATTTAGAACGTCCACATTATTTTTCGCTAACACATTATTGTAAGAGGTATGAATACGACCGATGTAAGCTTGACGACTTTCGACTAATTTCGCGTAATCAAACTTTTTCACTTCTACATCAAAACCATAAGCCGGCGCATAACTATTAATGGCTTCTGCAATTTGTGCGCCATAAAACATCACTTTTTTTGGTACACAACCTACGTTCACACAAGTGCCACCGAGATGTTTTGCTTCGATAATCGCACATTTTTTGCCATAGCTTGCCGCACGGTTAATTGAAGCAATCCCGCCGGAACCGCCACCAATTGCAATATAATCGTAATATTTAGTCATTTTCATTATCCTTTTTTACTCATTGGAATTGTGCTCTATTTTGCCTAAAAGTGAATAAGAAAGCTATAAATTGATGTAATTGGAATTGTCTATCCGAAAGGAAAAGTGCGGTCATTTTTAGCATAATTTTCAGCAAGCAGAATGTATTTTCGCTATAATGCCCTTCAACTCTAAAGAGAAATAAATTTGAATGAATAATAAACATAAGAGATAGAAAAATGCCTCAAAGAACTGATAAAAAAACAATCTGTTTGAATATGATTGTCAAAAATGAATCTGCTATCATCCGAGATACATTAGAGAACATAATGGCTCATGTTCCATTAGATTATTATGTCATTAGTGATACAGGCTCGGACGACAATACTGCAGACATTATCAAACAATTCTTTGATGAAAAAGGTATTCAAGGCGAAATTCATCACGATGAATGGGTAAACTTTGCCCATAACCGTAACTGTGCGTTACAACATGCACAAGGAAAAACAGATTATGTATTAATCTTCGATGCCGATGATCGCTTTGAAGGAAATTTTGTATTACCTGAAGAACTGACGAGCGATCGCTATTATCTACGCATGGCAAATAGTGTCAGTGGAGCAAATGTTTATTTCCGTACGCTTATGTTCCGTAATGACGATTCTTTCTACTGGCGTGGCGTATTACATGAATTTGTTGAACAACGTAAAAAAACGATTGTAGAGCAAAAAATCTTTGGTGATTATTATGTGATTAGTGGTCGTTTTGGGGCGCGTAGTAACAATCCACAAAAATATTTCCAAGATGCTCAAGTATTAGAAAAAGCCTTCTATTCACCAGAAGATGAAGATCTTAAAGATCGCTATGCGTTTTATACTGCACAATCTTATCGTGATGCAGATATGCCTGAAAAGGCTATTGAGTGGTATGCCAAACGTGCAAATTTAGGGGGCTGGTATGAAGAAGTTTATTATTCGCTTCTCCAAATTGCTCTATTAAAAATTGAATTAAATGCCCCATTAGATGAAGTGCAAAATCTTTTACTCGCCGCTTATGAATATCGCCCACAACGTGCAGAAAGTCTTTATCATTTAGCTCGCCAACTACGCTACCACAACAAAGCCAGACTGGCTTATATTTATGCAACTGTGGCGGCAAACATTCCGCTAAGTAAAGATATTCTTTTTGTGGATCACGCTGTTTATGAATGGAAAGCTAAAGAGGAATTGGCTATGAGTGCCAATTCGGTGGGAAATTATCAGCTTTGCCATGATCTTTGCGTCGAATTATTATTTAATCCGGCAGTACCTGAACCAAATAGAAAACTGTTACTAGACAATTTGAAGTTAGCAAAAGAGCATCTTTAAAAATATTAATCGTTCAATGCAAGGTAAATAGAGATGAATAAAAAACTGGTTGGCTTAAGTATGGTTCGTAATGAAAGTGATATTATTGAAACTTTTATTAGACACAACTTAACCTTATTAGATGAACTTCATATTATTGACCACAATAGCAGTGATAATACGCGTGAAATTCTCACACATCTAAAACAAGAAGGATTACCAATTCATATCTATCATTACAATGAACTCGAATTTGCTCCTGAACGCGTATTAAATCATATGATGCAACATATTCTCAACAATGATGCTGACATTGATTATATCTTTCCACTTGATGCTGATGAGTTAATTTATTGTCCATCCCGTGAAATATTGCATTATTTTCTCTCACTTATTCCTCAGGAGCGTGTTGGAATGTATACATGGCGAGGCTATCTACCAAATTCTACAGAGTATGATCCAGATTTCATTTACCACTTTACCGATCAACGAAAAGAAGAAATACTCACTCCTAAAGTGATTATTCCTCGTGCTATTGCTGAAACGTGTATATTAACGATTGGTAGCCATTACATGATAAACAGTGATGGTAAAGAAATTAAAAGCACCGTATTTATCGAACCAAATAACCAACAATTCTATTATTGGTTTATTGAGAGATTTCAAGCGGAATTTATTACCACTAATGACTTATGGCTAGGTCACTACCCTATCCGCTCGACGGCCCAACAAATCAAAAAAGTACTCGAGAAATCTATTACTATGGTAATGGAAAAAAAAGGCCATAAAGATATCGCTTGGGAAACCCAACTTCGTGACTTACTGGCAAAAAAGATGAATATATCCTTAGAAACACTACGTTTAATAGCCTATCAATATCGTTCTACTACAAAAGAACAGACTGAAATAGCTAATAAACAAGCATTACGTTCTCAAAAACTGGACTTAAAATACAAACATCTTATAAGTAATGATCCACTCCCTACTATCGCCAAATTAGTTCTCGAGCTCGCAGATAAATTACGTTAGTTATTGACTAGCGTAATCTTTTATTAAAGACTATTTTCTGGACGCATAATAAGATAAGACCAATCTAGATGGCGAAAAAACCAATATTTTTCACGTTCAAACAAGCCTGTTTTTTGACAATTCCATGGTTTGGTCTCTGTTGTATAATGAATAACAATAGGGTGTTTATCTAAATTAACAGATGACAAACCGCACTGTTCCTTAATATTTTCTATATACTTCACCTGAGCATTCTCTGCAAAACTATAATACTTTGCTTTCTCTCGTAAAACGATATTTAAAATACATTGATCACCATATAAGACTTGCTCAGCATATGCTTTAGCCGTTTCTAATAAAATATCAACTATTCCTTCATTTCTCCATTTAGCACAATCAATAAGTAATACACCACTATTAAAATACTTTCTCGAAATAGATTCGTCCAAATAAGGAAAAGGAAAAGTTTGCATAGTGCAATAATCTCTTATTACCCCCACAGGAGCACCCTCGAGATCACTATAATAAAAATCAGATAATGACCCATTCAAAATGATATCTGAATCTAAATATAAAACACGATCTTGATTAATCAGTTTGGGAATCATGAGACGGTAATAACTACTCGATGAAGAGATATGTTCTAGCGTCTTATAATCTTTAAAAATATCGTCAGAAATATGAATAGAAAATAGGTTATAACCCATTTTTTCTAATTTAAATTGAATACCCTCAAACCATTCTTGTGGAATATCATTATGTAAGACATAAAAGTTTACATTCTTATTATAGTAGCAAATGGATTTTAGCAACGCTTCCAAATGAGGCGTATATTTTGCATCAATCGCAAACGCAATATTAATTTTTTCTGAAGTGGTCATTTAGGTTACATATCCTTAAGTTTGTCTAATTAATCACAAAACTATTTTTTAGAAATGTTATTGTGTGCTCATTCTATCCCATTTCATCCTTAATTTGGTACAAATAAAAAACCCAGCCTAAGCTGGGTTTTTATCTATCTTAATGGAAAGTTAAATTACCATTGGTAACCTACACCCACAGAGCCACCTACGTCGCCTTGGGTATTTGCGTTACCTTGAAGTTTGAAGATAACTTTACCATTGTCGCTTGAGCGTGAGTAACCTACTGCTACAGCGCTTTCACCTTTGAAAGTACCAGCAGAAGCCGCAACCATTGATTTACCTGGGATGTAAACTTGTGGTAAACCAGCTGCTGCGTTAGCACCTGCGATACCGCCACGTGCTTCTTTACCAACTTTATTGATGCGGTTATTTACATTACTGATATTGTTACGTAATTGACGTACGTTCACAGCATCTGTATCGTCTTTACCGTCAGCAACATTCTTAATTTGTTTGTTGCCTGCATCGATACCGTTGTTATTGATGGTTACTGGACCTGCTTTAAGTTCATTTGTTGTTACGCTATTAACAGTTACGTCTGGGTTCAGACTTACTTTTAACGCATCGCCATCTTTCTTAACAAAGATGTTTTGAACTTCTTTCTCAACAGTTTTACCGGTTTGTTTATCGTAAACTTTAACCTTAGTACCTGCATCGCCTTTGATTTGAATTGTGTTATTCAAGTCTTTTTCGATAGTACCTTCTTTCGTATTAGTTTCATCAACTAAACCGAATTTACCGATAGCTTTACCATCTTTACCGTCTTTACCATCTCTAATAGTTGTTACAGTTTGTTTACCGTTACCATCTTTAATAGTTACAGTGTGAGTACCGTCACCGTTGTCTTTAACATCAGCTTCAGCGTTCTTACCGTCTGCACCAGTATCACCTTTCGCACCAGTTGCACCATCCTTAACTACAGTCGTTGTGGTATTACCGTTACCGTCTTTGATGGTTACAGTGTGAGTACCGTCGCCGTTGTCTTTAACTTCAGCTTCAGCGTTCTTACCGTCGGCACCAGTTGCACCATCTTTAACTACTGTAGTTGTAGTATTACCATTACCGTCTTTGATGGTTACAGTATGAGTACCGTCACCGTTGTCTTTCACTTCAGCTTCAGCGTTCTTACCGTCTGCACCAGTATCACCTTTCGCACCAGTTGCACCATCTTTAACTACTGTAGTTGTAGTATTACCGTTACCGTCTTTGATGGTTACAGTATGAGTACCGTCACCGTTGTCTTTCACTTCAGCTTCAGCGTTCTTACCGTCTGCACCAGTGTCACCTTTCGCACCAGTTGCACCGTCTTTAACGATGGTTGTTGTGGTATTACCGTTACCATCTTTAATAGTTACAGTGTGAGTACCGTCGCCGTTGTCTTTCACATCAGCTTCTGCGTTCTTACCGTCTGCACCTGTTGCACCATCTTTAATGATAGTTGTTGTGGTATTACCGTTACCATCTTTAATAGTTACAGTGTGAGTACCGTCGCCGTTGTCTTTCACATCAGCTTCTGCGTTCTTACCGTCTGCACCTGTTGCACCATCTTTAATGATAGTTGTTGTGGTATTACCGTTACCATCTTTAATAGTTACAGTATGAGTACCGTTGCCGTTGTCTTTAACGTCGGCTTCAGCATTTTTACCATCAGCACCAGTTGCACCGTCTTTAATGATGGTAGTAGTGGTATTACCGTTACCGTCTTTGATGGTTACAGTGTGAGTACCGTTGCCGTTGTCTTTAACGTCGGCTTCAGCATTCTTACCGTCGGCACCAGTTGCACCAGTGTCACCTTTAGCACCGGTAGCACCGTCTTTAATGATGGTAGTGGTGGTATTACCGTTACCATCTTTAATAGTTACAGTATGAGTACCGTTGCCGTTGTCTTTAACGTCGGCTTCAGCATTTTTACCATCAGCACCAGTTGCACCGTCTTTAATGATGGTAGTAGTGGTATTAC
>CAUQBI010000014.1:0-66926 GCA_963516375.1 Parahaemophilus parainfluenzae
TCGCTGCATTAGTTGAAAAAGCAAAATCTGCACTTTAATTTTTTAAAGTTTAGATTCAAAAATTAGGACGCTGAAAAGCGTCCTTTTTTTTAATCATTTTTTTCCATTAATCTTTCTAGTTCTTTTTCTCTTTCGTAGTCACGTCCTTCTTCAAGTTCATAACCACAATCAAAACATACCCCTTCAATTACATCAAATGCACCACATTCTGGACATTCTATTTCTTCATCTGGCAATATGTTTTGTAATACTTCAAATAAATCATTTACTTGTCCACAACTTTTACAAATTAAATCAACATTTGGAAATTCACCAGAGACAATTTCTAATGAGTTGGCTTGGCAATTTGGGCATTGACTAAATGTGTTAAAAATATTTTCTGCTTCACTGCTTGGAAATTCAACTTTCATATTAATTATTCCTTTCTTACTTTATTTGTTACAGGATCATATTCAACTCTTGGGGCACAGTAATTTCCTTTCTTAACTATTGAAAATTGCATACCATCGAAAGTGCTATAAAAGCAACGAATATAGCGAGTTCCAGTAGGTTCTTGTTCTGTTAAGGTTGCTCTTTCCCAATCAGCAAAACAGGTAGAAGAGATGCTTATCATTGAGATAAAAACAAATAAACTTTTGAAATTTTTCATATAAAATCCTTACTTATAAATATAAAACAAACCTATTTTAGGTTCAAAAATGATTATATATTAAACCTAAAATAGGTTCAAATTAAACAGCACCTAAAATAGGTGCAATGAGAAATTTAAGATTATCTATTCATTCGTTAGAGCACACTTGGTTGAGAGAGTTATTTACTCAACAAAGAAATCAGCTTGGTTTATCTCAGCGCGCATTAGGTCAAAAAATGGGCGTGTTAGCATCCTTCATCGGAAAAGTAGAGACAGGAGATCGTCGTCTAGATATTTTTGAATTTATAGAGTACTGTAAAGGACTAGAATTAGATCCTATTCAAGTGCTACAAGAAATAGAAAAACGTTTTGGAACTAAAGCTATTTTTTAAATACAACCGTAAGGGTATTTAAGATATATACTTTTCTTGCCTATAAAAAAGAAAAAACCGCTACTCAAAACTTGAATAGCGGGGAGGTCTTAATTTATAAGAAACTTCAAAAAGATAACTGCAATATGCAGTGCACTAGCAATGTATCAGACTGTGTGTTTTTGAAATAGTTCGATATTTTTGAAAAAATTTTTAAAAATATCAAAATTAAACCAAAATGAACGAATTTAGCCCTTTATAAAGGCAATAATTTGCTCTTCAATCCCTTTTTCATCTAATTTAATTTCAGCAAGCGCTTCTTGTTGTGTGCCTTGCGGAATAAAGATATCAGGTAAACCAAGTTGTAAAAGTGCGGTTGTTTTTCCATGAGAATTTAACACTTCTGAAACAGCAGAACCAGCACCACCTTGAATCGCATTTTCTTCCAATGTCACAATGACGTCATGTATATTCGCCACTTCTAGAATACGAGCTTCATCAATTGGTTTCACAAAGCGCATATCGACAACAGTCGCATTGAGTTTTTCTGCCACAGATAAAGCAGCTGGTAAGAGTGTACCAAAATTCAGAATCGCGATTTTTTCACCCTCACGAACCATTTTTGAACGACCAATTTCTAATTCTGCAAGTGGGGTTAATTCTACGCCGATTGCATTTCCACGCGGATAACGTACCGCAGCCGGTTTACCACATTTATAACCCGTATAAAGCATTTGGCGACATTCATTTTCATCACTTGGTGTCATAATGATTATATTCGGAATGCAGCGCATAAAACTTAAATCAAACGCACCTTGGTGAGTTTGACCATCAGCACCTACGATACCTGCACGATCGATGGCAAAGAGAACAGGTAAGTTTTGAATAGCAACATCGTGAATAAGCTGATCATAAGCACGTTGTAAGAAGGTAGAATAAATGGCTACAACAGGTTTATAACCACCAATTGCAAGGCCCGCAGCAAAAGTGACAGCATGTTGTTCAGCGATGGCAACATCAAAATATTGTTGCGGGAATCGTTCTGAAAATTCTACCATGCCAGAACCTTCACGCATTGCAGGTGTAATACCGACTAATTTATCGTCTTGTTCCGCCATTTCACATAACCAATCACCAAAGATTTTTGAATAGGTCGGTTTGGCATTTGATTTAGGAAGTTGGCCGCTTGTTGGGTCAAATTTTGGTACACCATGGAAACCAATTGGATCTTTTTCTGCAGGCTCGTAACCTTTTCCTTTTTTAGTTTTGATGTGTAAGAATTGCGGCCCTTTAAGATCGCGCATATTGCTTAAAGTAGCAATTAATTCATCAATATTATGCCCATCAATTGGTCCAATATAGTTAAAACCGAGCTCTTCAAAAAGCGTACTTTCTGGCGAGAACATCACGCCTTTCATGTGCTCTTCGGTTTTCTTCATAAAGTTTTTAACGGTCGGCACCTTATCTAAGATTTTCTTACTGCCGTCACGAACTGTTGAATATAATGAACCAGAGAAAATACGGGCAAGGTGATTGTTTAATGCGCCCACATTTTCAGAAATCGACATTTCATTGTCATTTAAAATGACCAACATATCAGTATGCAAAGAACCCGCATGGTTTAAGGCTTCAAATGCCATCCCCGCAGTAATTGCACCATCACCAATTACACAAACGGTTTTACGACCCGCATTTTCACGTTCTGCCGCAACTGCAATACCTAGTCCTGCACTGATAGAAGTGGAAGAGTGACCAACACTTAATACATCGAATTCACTTTCTTCACGCCAAGGGAAGGGATGAATACCGCCTTTTTGGCGAATGGTGGACATTTGATCTCGACGCCCAGTCAAAATTTTGTGTGGATAAGCTTGATGGCCCACATCCCAAATTAATTGATCAAAAGGGGTTTTAAAAATGTAGTGTAATGCAACAGTCAATTCAACGGTACCAAGACCAGATGCTAAATGACCACTGGTTTGACTAACGGATTCCAACAGATAACTCCGTAATTCCTGACAAAGTTGCGGAAGCTGATCTTTATTTAAAAGACGCAAATCTTCCGGCGAATTAATTAAGGATAAAAGAGGATAGTTGTTCATATATTCGTTAGTCCTAAAATGTGAAAAAAGTGACCGCACTTTGAGAAATCAAAGTCAGTGCTGTCACCATTAACTTTTACGATTGACAATAAATTCAGCTAATGCACGCAATGCAGTGGTATCAAAAGGTAAATTGTCTAATTCATGTAAGGCGGTTTGATAGAGTTCTTGTGCTTTTTGTTTCGCACCCTCTAATCCTAACAGCTTTGGATAAGTGCTTTTATCTAAATCTAAATCAGATCCCACCGGTTTACCGATTTCCGCACTATCACCTTCAATATCTAAAATGTCATCTTGTACTTGGAAAGCTAAACCAATAGCTTGTGAATAACGTTCTAGTTGTTGCTCTAATTCTTTGTTTTCAAAGTGAGGCGAACAGATAAAACCCAGTTTTAATGCAGCTGTTAGCAATGCCCCCGTTTTGTTGCGATGAATAAGTTCTAATTCAGCTAAATTAACTTGTTTATGCTCAGAAATTAAATCTAAACTTTGCCCTAAACACATGCCTTGTAGGCCAGATGCTTGAGCCAATACCTTCACTAATTGCAATTTTTGTTCTGCAGAAAGAGAAGGGGCTTCAGTAAGAATTTCAAAGGCAAAAGTTTGTAATGCATCGCCAGCTAAAATGGCAGTCGCTTCATCAAAAGCAATATGACAAGTTGGTTGACCACGACGAAGTTCATCGTTATCCATTGCAGGCAAATCATCATGGATTAAAGAATAAGCATGGATAGATTCAATGGCTGCGGCGGCGTAATCTAGAGCTGGCATTTCTGCCCCCAGCATTTTACCCGTTGCATAGACAAGGAAAGGACGAACGCGTTTGCCGCCTAGCAATAAGCCATATTTCATGGCATCACGCAAAGGGGCATTATAAGAGTCAATTTCTTCAAATTGATTGGCTAAAAACTGATTAATGCGATCTTGAACTTGTTTGAGTTCAGTGCCGAATTGATAACTCATGGATTACTCGTCCCCTTGATAATCACTTAATGGGGCGGTTTCGCTTTTTTGTAATAAAATTTGAATACGTTGTTCTGCTTGTTGCAAGCGCTCTTGACCAAGTTGAGCCAATTTAATGCCGTTTTCAAATTCTTTCAGCGCATCTTCCAATGGTAATTCACCGCTTTCAAGTTTTGTTACAATTGTTTCTAACTGTGCAAGTGTTGTTTCAAAATCAGGTTCAGCATTTGCTGGTTTACGCGCCATTAAATTATCCTTTTCAGATGAATAAATTGCTCCGTATTGTACTTGATTTTTATAGGGATGTTAAAAACTTATTTCAAAGTGCGGTCAGTTTTTCGTGAGAATTTGAACTTTGTGGGATCTGGAATTTAGCGTACAATACGGCCATTTTTTATTATTCACAGATTATTATGAAATTTATCGTTAAACTTTTTCCTGAAATTATGATTAAAAGCGAAACTGTGCGTAAGCGTTTCGCAAAAATTTTGACCTCAAATATCCGCAATATTTTACAGAAATATGATGAAGAAACGGCAGTTGTTCGTCACTGGGATTACATTGAAGTGCGCTCAAAAAATGAAGAAAACCGTGAAGAGTTGATTGCGCTTTTACAACGCATTCCGGGTATTCACCATTTTTTAGAAGTGGAAGAAAAACCATTTACCGATTTACATCATATCTTTGAGTTGACCTTAGCAGATGTGGCTACTCAACTTGAAAACAAAACCTTTTGTGTACGTGTAAAACGCAAAGGGAAACATGATTTTAGTTCCATTGAAGCAGAACGTTATATCGGTGGTGGTTTAAATCAGCATATTGAAAGTGCAAAAGTACGTTTAAAAAATCCTGATGTAACTGTTCGTATTGATATTGAAGATGACAAAATGATGCTGGTAAAAGCTCGTCATGTTGGTCTTGGTGGTTATCCAATTGGTACTCAAGAAGATGTGCTTTCATTGATTTCAGGTGGCTTTGACTCAGGCGTATCTAGTTATATGCTTATTCGCCGTGGTTCACGTGTGCATTATTGTTTCTTCAATTTAGGTGGCGCAGCCCATGAAATTGGCGTGAAACAAATGGCTTACCATATTTGGAATCGTTATAGTTCATCACATAAAGTCCGTTTTATTGCCATTCCTTTTGAAGGCGTAGTGGGCGAGATTTTAGAGAAAGTCGATAACGGACAAATGGGCGTCGTGTTAAAACGAATGATGGTGCGCGCTGCAAGTAAAGTTGCACAACGTTTTGATATTCAAGCCATTGTTACCGGCGAAGCACTCGGACAAGTTTCGAGCCAAACTTTAACCAATTTGCGTTTAATTGATGAAGCTGCAGATGCATTAGTATTACGTCCACTTATTACTCATGATAAAGAACAAATTATCGCAATGGCGAAAGAGATCGGTACCGATGATATTGCTAAATCAATGCCGGAATTCTGTGGGGTGATTTCTAAAAATCCAACAATCAAAGCGGTACGTGAAAAAATTCTTGAAGAAGAAAATCACTTTGATTTTGGCGTGTTGGAAAGTGCGGTTGAAAATGCACAATATTTAGATATTCGCCAAATTGCAGAAGAAACGGAGAAAGAAGTGGTAGAAGTGGATACCATTTCAGTACTTGGTGAAAACGATATTATTTTAGATATTCGTAGCCCTGAAGAGACAGATGAAAATCCATTTGAATCAGATGAGCATCAAGTGATGCAATTGCCGTTTTATAAATTATCTTCACAATTCGGCTCATTAGATCAAAGTAAAAATTATGTGCTTTATTGTGAGCGAGGCGTGATGAGTAAACTGCAAGCGCTTTATTTAAAAGAAAATGGTTTCACGAATGTGAGAGTTTTCGGGAAAAAATAAGCCAAAAAATGACCGCACTTTAACGTGCGGTTTTTTTATTCGTAATCTAATTCACCCACTAATTCATCGATAGCTTTGGCAAGTAATGTTCTGTCATGACGATAGCTGATATCATCTGCATTCAAGCGTTTAGCTAAGATTTTAACGGAAGAAATGGCAGACAAATCGACCGCACTTTTTTCGCGATAAGGGGTAATGGCACCATTAATGACTGGTTCACCAACAATTTCATTAATTTTCTGAATACGATCAGCCAGTGAAAGCTGAGAGGCAGCGCCAATTTCTACTCCTAAATTATCAATAAAAATTACTTTCGCTTTGCTATTACGCAGGGCAGTAGCTAATTCAGGTAATAATAATGGTGGCATAATGCTCGTCATGAAACTTCCTGGACCAAGTAAAATGACTTCCGCTTGTTCCAATGCTTGGATGGCTTCTTGTGCGGCTTTAACCATGGGTACTAAGAAAAGTGATTGGGGTAATTCTGTTAAATTATCAATGCTCACTTCACCTACAATACTGGAGCCTGAACCTAAACTCGCGGCAAGATGAACAGGTTCTTCTGACATGGGAATAATGTGAGGTTTTACCTTGAGTAATTCACGAATTAAGTTAATGGCTTCAATAGGGCGAATATGCATATCTTCTAAGGCTTTGAGCATTAAATTGCCTAAATTATGTCCAGAAAGTTCACCTTCACCGGTAAATCGGTATTCAAATAATGCAGATGCCGTGCTTGGCTCAATGATGATTTGGTTTAAGCAATTACGTAGATCGCCCCATGCGATACCACCTCGTTCTTGGCGAATACGACCCGTTGAACCGCCGTTATCTGTGGTGGTGACAATACCGGTTAAACGCTCTTTCATAAAACTAAGTGCCGATAATACACGCCCTAATCCATGACCACCACCAATGGCAACAATATGTTTGATTTCGTCTAAATGTTCATGACGGCTGTGACGAGATAAATCAGACATTTTTCTTCCTTTTTACCTATAAATAATTATAAAAAATAATGTTATATATTTTTTTATATAAGTTAATGCTGTTATTTTTATCAATATAGTCGGGTTATTCTACCAAATTATTGCTATTAACCGCTTGCTTTTATTACAATATCAGCACAATTTATTTTTAACGCATAACTCCGAGCTTGTTTAGCCTAAGTTTCACAAGAAATACGGTGGCAAGCCAATAACGCGGTACGTTATTCAGGGATACGCTGGAAACGGTTTATCCTCTCCATATTTAGAAAGGTGTAAAATGCAATCCATTCCTATCAAGAACGTAGGAGAGTCTCGCTTAGTCGATCCTTTCCAACGCCAATATTACTATCTACGACTGTCGATTACCGATCAGTGTAATTTTCGTTGTACCTATTGTTTGCCTGATGGTTATCAACCCGAAGCTAACAAACCAAGTTTCTTAACCTTAAAAGAAATTACCCATCTTGCTCAAGCGTTTGCTGAAATGGGCACAGAGAAAATCCGTTTAACGGGTGGCGAACCGACTTTACGCAAAGATTTTATTTCTATTGCTGAAAGTATTGCTAATATTGATGGAATCCGTCAATTAGCCGTCACGACAAATGGCTATCGCATGGCAAAAGATGTAGCTGATTGGAAGAAAGCGGGGATTACGTCCATTAACGTCAGTGTTGATAGTTTAGATCCAAAAATGTTCCATCAAATTACAGGTATCAATAAATTTGATGACGTGATGCGTGGTATCGATCGTGCATTTGAAGTGGGCTACAACAAAGTTAAAGTCAATTCAGTTTTGATGAAAAATTTGAATGACAAAGAGTTTGAGCAATTCCTTGTTTGGGTGAAAGATCGTCCAATTCAAATGCGCTTTATCGAACTGATGCAAACCGGTGAAATGGACAGTTTCTTTGATAAACACCATCTTTCAGGACAAGTCTTAGCGGATAAATTGCTGAAAAATGGTTGGACATTACAGCATAAATCCCACACGGATGGCCCTGCTAAAGTCTTCACACATCCTGATTATTCTGGTGAAATTGGCTTAATTATGCCTTATGAGAAGAATTTCTGTGCAAGCTGTAATCGTCTCAGAGTGTCAGCGAAGGGCAAACTTCATCTCTGTTTATTCGGCGAAGAAGGCATTGAATTACGTGATTTATTGCAATCCCATGAACAGCAAGATATTTTGCAAGCACGTATTTTTTCTGCACTGCAAGGCAAACGTGAGCATCATTATTTGCATATCGGTGATAGTGGCGTAAGAAATCATTTAGCTTCTATCGGTGGCTAAAAGAAAATAGGTGACTTTTACTGTTCACTTATTTTGCTTTCGTCACACATGTAAAACATTCAATATTTTAACCGCACTTTATTTTATTATGACTACATTTACGCATATCAATTCTCAAGGCGAAGCCAATATGGTGGATGTTTCTGCAAAGGCAGAGACCGTTCGTGAAGCTCGTGCTGAAGCCATTGTGACTATGTCAAAAGAAACCCTTGCTATGATCGTGGAAGGTAAACATCACAAAGGCGATGTATTTGCTACTGCTCGTATTGCAGGTATTCAAGCGGCAAAACGTACTTGGGAACTTATCCCGCTTTGCCACCCCTTATTACTTTCTAAAGTAGAAGTGAATTTAGAACCGTTACTTGAAACAAACCAAGTTCGTATTCAATCGCTTTGCAAATTGACGGGTAAAACCGGCGTAGAAATGGAAGCATTAACGGCCGCAAGCGTAGCAGCCTTAACCATTTACGATATGTGTAAAGCCGTACAAAAAGACATGGTAATTGAGCACGTTCGCCTGTTAGAAAAGAGCGGTGGAAAATCTGGTCATTTTATTGCGGAGGAAAAATAAGATGTTAAATGTTTTATTTTTTGCTCAAACTCGAGAATTAATTGGGGAAGATTCTATTCAGCTTGAAGGCGATTTTGCGACAGCGGAAGCGGTGCGTGAACATCTTGCTCAAAAAGGTGATAGATGGGCGTTAGCGTTAGAAAAAGGGAAGCTCTTAGTCGCCATTAATCAAACCTTGATGCCATTAGAAAGTGCGGTCAAAAATGGCGATGAAATTGCATTTTTCCCACCGGTAACGGGGGGCTAAATGACGGATATTCAAATTTCAGTACAAGAACAACCTTTTGATCAAAATGCCGTTTACCAATGGCTTTCTGAACAACATTCGGTTGGTGCAACGGTTATTTTCGTGGGTAAAGTTCGCGATCTTAATTTAGGCGATGAGGTATCCAGCTTATACTTAGAACATTATCCCGCAATGACAGAGAAAGCCTTACGTGAAATTGTAGAACAGGCTAAAGCCCGTTGGGATATCCAGCGAGTGTCTGTGATACATCGAGTAGGACTTTTGCATACCGGCGATGAAATTGTTTTAGTCGGCATCAGTTCTGCTCACCGAGGTGATGCTTACCACGCCAATGAATTTATTATGGACTTCTTAAAATCTAAAGCCCCGTTCTGGAAAAAAGAACAAACCAATCAAGGCGAACGTTGGATTGAAGCAAGAGAGAGCGATAAAGAAGCGTTAAATAAGTGGTAATTCAATATAAAAAATATGGTCATTTTTATGGCCATTTTTACTTTTATTAGCAGAATAAGTATATAATTATACATATACTTTAAGTTGTTAATTTATCTTTAATTTATCTTTAATTTATCTTTACATTACATTTAACTTCTCCATAAAAAAACTATTCTTTGTCAGCTTTTGTAAAATCTTGTAAATTATCTGTTAATTGCTGAGTTTCGTATTATACTTATTCGGAATCAAGATTTTGTTTGTCTTGACTACTTATTTTTAGATTATAGGAAACTTTAATATGAATCATGTTTTTAAAATTATTTGGAATACAGTAAACCAATGCTGGATTGCTGTTTCAGAGCTAAGCAAATCTGTGGGTAAATCATCTCAAACTGATAAACGTAAAACATTAAATGTAATTATTGGCGCTGCAGTTTTAGCAGGTGCAACTACAAGCGCGATGGCTGAAACCAATGTGGTATCAAATGATCAAGGAAATATTGTTGGAGGTATCGGTGCGAGCGCCCTTGGTGGAACCGGTACAACAGGGAATTCTGTTGTTTTAGGTAATAAAGCTAAATCTGAAACAACTGAGAGCGTAGTAATTGGTGGTAATACTACAAATACAGGACGTTGGTCTGTAACTTTAGGTGATAAAGCTGATGGTAATTCTCAATATGGCGTGACGATTGGTAATAGAGCCTATAGTGGTAAAGGTACAAACGCAATTGCTATCGGCTTAATGGCAAAAACCTCTAATGAGAAAGCGGGTGGAAATAGCCAAACTGCTGTAGGGGTGGCATCTTATGCTGATGGTGAAGGGGCTTCAGCCTTTGGTGCAACAGCAAATGCAACAGGCGCTCTAGCAACCGCTGTTGGTCGAAACTCGAAAGCTCTCGCACAAAGTGCATCAGCATTGGGAGATAGTGCATCAGCTTCAGCATGGGGCGCAACTGCATTAGGCGTTGGCGCATCTGCTAGAGCGAATAATTCTATTGCAGTTGGTTCTCAAGCAGTAACAGAAGGGCAAGAATCCACCGCGTTAGGTCGCCGCTCTTATGCTGGGGCTCAAAGTGCAACAGCTTTAGGTACAGGTGCAAACGCTAGTGCAATCGTTTCGACTGCTGTAGGTAATGGGGCTAAAGCGAGTGAAGTAGGAGCTTCAGCATTAGGTAACGGTGCAGATGCTAGTGGTAGAGGTTCAATGGCTTTCGGTTATGCATCTAAAGCTTCAGCAGTGGATGCATTGGCAACTGGTTCTAATGCTAATGCTTCATCAATGAATGCCGTTGCGGTTGGTAAAGATAGTAATTCTTCTGCGGTTAATTCCATTGCTCTTGGTACATCTAGTAACGTCTCTGCAGTTAGTGCTGTTGTGATTGGTACTCAAGCAAAAGGTACGCATGAAAACTCTGTGACATTAGGTTCTTATTCAAGCAGCGCGGCCAATGATTTTAATCAGACAGCAAAAACTTTATCTTCTTTTGACGATAATGCAACAGGCACAACAGTTAACTACAATGGTACTTCTTCAACTCAAAAAGGTGCGGTTTCTGTTGGTGATGGAGCACTTGTTCGCCAAATCCAAAATGTAGGTGCGGGTCGAATTACTGATAAATCAACTGACGCAGTAAATGGTAGCCAGTTATATCAAGCTTATTACAATGCGGGCTTTAATATTCAAAACAATGGTAAAGAAACATCACGTATTAATACCCATGGCAAAGTGAATTTTATAAGTGGCACGAATACTGAAGTAGTTGTTAAAGATGGTGATAATGCTGCCAATATTACAGTGAATTTAAAAGATGATATTACTGTTAATAATGTTACAGCTAATAATCTCACCGTAGGACCTGTTACGATTAATAAAGATGGTATTAATGCAGGAGATACAAAAATCACTCATGTATCAAATGGGACAATTTCAGCAAATAGTAAAGATGCTGTGAATGGTAGCCAATTATATGCAGCAAAGAACGAGCTTAATACCAATATTAATAAAGCCGCTGCAGCAGCTAAAACAGAAGTAAAAGCTGGAACAAATGTAGAGGTTACTTCTGAAACTGGTGCGAATAATCAAACGATTTACACCGTTAATGCAAAAGACACTTCAGCATCAGTTGAAGCTGCTTCTGATGCTGTTACAGTAACAGTTGGTGAAAAAACAGAAGTTAAAAATGGTATTTCTGTTACCACAGTAACCAATTACAAAGTAGATCTTTCACAAAAAACCAAAGATGAAATCAAAAATGCAGGTGGTCGTGGATTTAACGTGACTGCAAGTGCATCTGAAGGTACGGTTGTAAATGAAGTGACAGAAGAAACGGTTCAATCTACTGCAACAAAAATGGATAAGTTAACACTTGATGCGGGTAAAAATATTAAATTAACCCACAAAAAAGGCAAAGTGTTAAGTGTGGCAGTATCTGACACACCGACATTTAAAAATGTGACAACAACGGGTGATCTTAACGTTGGTGGTACTGTTCATGCACACGGTGGCTTGGATGTTCACAACAATCGCATTGTGAATGTGGCCGATCCTAAAGACCCAACTGATGCAGTAAATAAACGTTATGTTGATAATGCTGTGAAAAACATTAATAACAACATCAATCGTTTAGACAATAAAATTGATCACGTTGATCGTAAATTACGTGCAGGTATTGCAGGTGCAACCGCGATTTCTTTCTTACAACGTCCAAATGAAGCGGGTAAAAGCTTAGTTTCTGTTGGTGTTGGTGGTTATCGCAACGAAAATGCATTAGCGGTTGGTTATGGTCGAAATTCTGATAATAATAAAATTTCGATTAAAGTTGGTGCAAGTATTAATTCCCGCAGTGATGTGAACTGGGGCGGAAGCATCGGTTACCAATGGTAATTATTTGATAAAAAGGCAGAGTAAAATCTGCCTTTTCTTTTGTTATGTTGAGATGAAAAAAAGTGCGGTCAAATTTAACCGCACTTTTTGTTTTTATTGATTAAAGCACTTTCACAATACTTTCACACAAATAACGAATATTGTCTTCAGTGATACCAGCCACATTGATACGACCAGAACGAACAGCGTAAATCGCAAATTCTTCTTTTAAGCGATCAACTTGTTCAGGTGATAAGCCGCTGAAAGAGAACATACCGTTTTGTTCCATGATAAAGCTGAAATCTTGTTCTGCACCGTATTCTTTTAATAACTGAACAAATAAATGACGCATTTTTTTGATGCGTTCACGCATTTCAGTTAATTCATTTTCCCATTCTTGACGAAGTTGCGGGTCATTTAACACCGTTGCTACGGTCGCTCCACCATGAGATGCAGGGTTAGAGTAGAGAGTACGAATAATTGATTTCACTTGTGTTAATGCAGTTGAAGCAATTTCTGCATTTTCAGCCACAAGGGTAAAGGCACCTACGCGCTCATTGTATAAACCAAAGTTTTTAGAGAATGAACTCGCCACTAATAATTCTTTATGATTTGCCGCAAAAGCACGTAAACCGTAAGCATCTTGATCTAAGCCATTTGCTAAACCTTGATAAGCAAAGTCAAAGAGTGGTAACCAACCGTTTTTTGCTGAAAGCGCAGCTAATTCCTGCCATTGTTCAGGGGTTGGGTCAATACCGGTTGGGTTGTGGCAGCAACCGTGTAAAAGCACGACATCACCTTCGCTTGCTTGGCTTAAATCTTCAAGTAAATGTTCCCAGTCAAGGGCTTTGCGTTCAGCATCATAATAACGATATTCACGAATTGTCATACCTACCGCATTGAAAATTGCATTGTGGTTTGGCCATGTTGGCGTACTAATCCATACATTTTGTGCTTTGGTTTGACGTTTAATAAATTCCGCAGCAATACGTAATGCACCAGTACCACCTAAGCTTTGTACCGTTCTTGCTCGATTCGCTTTAATGACTTCTGAATCTTTACCGAAAAGAAGTTCTTTTGTGCGTTCGTTATAATCGGCAATACCATCGATAGTTAGATAGTTTTTCGTTTTTTCGTTATCAAATAAGCGTTTTTCGGCTTCTTTTACCGCACGCATAATTGGCGTTGTACCTTGTGCATCTTTATAAACGCCAATACCTAAATTGATTTTATTTTCACGCGTTTCAGATTTGAATGCTTCGCCTAAGCCTAAGATAGGATCGGCCGGAGCCGCTTTGATATGTTCAAACATAGCTTTTCCTTATGTATGTGTTGTGAGATCAGTAATTTTATACTTCAGTCGATGGATTTTATCAAGAAGAACCTAATAAAAATCAACCGCACTTTGATGTTTTTAGATATTCATCAAAAAGTGCGGTTGTTTTTTCAATTATTTTAATTTCTCAATCGCCCAATTTAAACCGGATTGATAGTCTTCTGGTAGTTCGTGACGAAGTTTTTCGAGCTGTTGAATAATGACCGTTTTATCAGGATGTGTAATATTGATATGACCCAACTTTCTACCTGGACGAACTTCCTTACCATACCAATGTAACTGAGAGAAAGGCGTGTTCAACCATTGTGGATTATGTTTTGTACCAATTAAATTAACCATGACACTTGGTGCAATGGGTTGTAATGACGGTGTAGGTAAATCTAATAAAGCACGTAGATGCAATTCAAATTGACTAATGGCACAACCTAGTTGCGTCCAATGTCCACTGTTATGCACACGAGGGGCAAGTTCATTAATTAATAATTTATCACCCACTACAAAGCATTCCATCGCCATTACACCCACATATTCAAGCTTATCCATGATTTTCCCTAGCATAGACTCTGCCTGAATTTGTTGGCTTTGTTGTTGCGGGAATGAAATATCTGTCACACTGTAACGTAAAATGCCATTTTGCTGCAGGTTATGTGTCACCGGATAGAAACGTTTTTCACCATTTTTAAATCTTGCGCCTACAATAGAGACTTCATAATCAAAAGGAATGAATTTTTCTGCGATAACTTCGCCGAATAAATCGTCCGTAATATCACGTTGATTATCTGCAGTGATAATCCATTGACCTCGGCCGTCATAACCACCGGTACGACGTTTAACAACAACTTTTTCCCCCACGTTTTTAAATACTTCAGACCATTGCGTTTTATCTTTTAATAAACACCATGGTGAGGTAGAGAGATTGAGTTCATCCAGTAAAGATTTTTGGGTAAAACGATCAGCCAATAAGCCAAAAACATTCTGATTAACGAAATTTTTATGGTGACCTAATAATTCAGTTAAAGGCGTTTTTTCCCAACGTTCAATTTCTGCGGTAATGATGGCATCTTTAGGTAAATCAAATACGGGCGCATTGAATTCAAGCGGTTGAACATGAATATCTAATGGGGCGCCTGCATAACGTAACATTCTGCCGAGTTGACCATTACCAAGCACATAAACGGTAGGATATAGGGTAGAGTTTTGCATAAAATTTCTCATCAAATCTAGCTAAAAAAACGACCGCACTTGAAAAAGTGCGGTCAAAATGAAAGGTGTTTTATTTACGTGGATCAGGATTATCCAATACCATATTAGTTTGATTTTCGCGGAATGCTTGTAGGCGAGCGAATAATGCATTATCCCAGCCAGCAAGAATTTGTGCGGCGAGTAATCCTGCATTAGCTGCGCCAGCAGGGCCAATTGCTAACGTACCAACAGGAATACCTTTAGGCATTTGCACGATAGAATAAAGGCTATCAACACCGCTTAACATAGAGCTTTTAACAGGGACACCCAATACGGGCACAAGTGTTTTAGCCGCAATCATACCGGGTAAATGAGCAGCGCCACCAGCCCCCGCAATAATTACTTTGTAACCATTCTTTTGTGCATTTTCAGCAAATTCAAACAGTTTGTTGGGGGTTCGATGTGCGGAAACGACTTCAACATGATATGCCACATTGAGTTCATCTAAAATTTGAGTGGCTTCTTGCATGGTTGCCCAATCGCTTTTTGAGCCCATAACAATAGCAATTTGTGCGGTATTTGACATATTTTTAAAAAATTATCTGATAAAAAACGATGCGTAGAATAGCACATTTACTCACTTTTAAGCAATCGTTTGCTATGCGGTAAGGACTGAAAATTACATTGCAAGTTTTGTCATAAAATTTTATCCTAATAGGAGTTTTTTTCTTAGAAATAGAGCAGATTATGTTAGCTAAAGCGAAATATAGAAAAGATTACAAACAACCTGATTTTACAGTTACGGATATTTTCCTTGATTTTCAATTAGATCCTAACCATACCGTTGTCACTGCAAAAACAACCTTCCAACGTTTAAACGACGAAGCAACACACCTACGATTAGATGGTCATGGTTTCCAATTTGCTTCCATCAAATTTAATGGCGAAGATTTTAAACATTATCATCAAGACCATGAAAGTTTAACGTTAGATTTAACCAATCAAAGTGCGGCCAATTTTGAACTTGAAATTGTGACAAATCTAGAGCCTGCACAAAACACCTCTTTACAAGGGCTTTATCAATCAGGTGAAGGCATTTGTACTCAATGCGAAGCAGAAGGTTTCCGTCAAATTACCTATATGCTTGATCGTCCTGATGTATTAGCTCGCTATACAACCAAAATTACCGCTGATAAAACTAAATATCCTTACTTGCTTTCTAATGGTAACCGCATTGCAAGTGGCGAGTTAGAGGATGGTCGTCATTGGGTTGAATGGAATGACCCATTCCCTAAACCAAGCTATTTATTCGCTTTAGTGGCAGGTGATTTTGATTTATTACAAGATACCTTTACGACAAAAAGTGGTCGTGAAGTGGCCTTAGAGCTTTATGTCGATCGCGGCAATCTTGATCGTGCAGCTTGGGCAATGGAAAGTCTGAAAAAAGCGATGAAATGGGATGAAGAGCGTTTCAATTTAGAATACGACTTAGATATTTACATGATTGTTGCTGTGGACTTCTTCAATATGGGCGCCATGGAAAATAAAGGGTTGAATATCTTTAACTCTAAATTTGTGTTGGCCAATCCACAAACGGCAACCGATGATGATTACCTCGCCATTGAAAGTGTGATTGCGCACGAATACTTCCATAACTGGACAGGAAACCGTGTGACTTGCCGTGATTGGTTCCAATTAAGTTTGAAAGAAGGTTTAACGGTTTTCCGTGATCAAGAGTTTTCATCTGATACGGGTTCTCGTGCTGTTAATCGCATTAATAACGTGAAATTCTTACGTACGGTACAATTTGCTGAAGATGCGAGCCCAATGTCACACCCTATTCGCCCTGAAAAAGTCATTGAAATGAATAACTTCTATACCGTGACTGTATATGAAAAAGGGGCAGAAGTGATTCGTATGTTGCATACCTTATTAGGCGAACAAGGTTTCCAAAAAGGGATGCAACTTTATATTGCTGAAAACGATGGTAAAGCGGCAACCTGTGAAGATTTTGTTTCTGCAATGGAACGTGCAAATGACGTTGATTTAGCACAATTCCGTCGTTGGTATAGTCAATCAGGTACGCCAGAATTATTGATTAGTGATGCCTATGATGAACAAACCCATACTTATCGTTTAACGGTTTCACAATCTACACCGCCAACAGCAGACCAAATGGAAAAAGTAAATTTACATATTCCATTGAAAATTGCGCTTTATGATGCCAAAGGCACCAAACAAATGTTACAGCATAACGGTGAGTTGTTAAGCGATGTGTTAAATGTAACGGAAAAAGACCAAGTATTTGAATTCCATGGTATTTATGGTCGTCCAATTCCTGCGTTATTATGTGATTTTTCTGCACCGGTAAAACTGGATTATGATTACACCACAGAGCAGTTATTAGGTTTGCTTAAATTCGCGGATAACCAATTTGCTCGTTGGGATGCAGCACAAATGCTGTTTACTCAAGAATTGCGTCGTAATGTAGCGCATTTCCAACAAGGTGAAGCTTTTGACATTTCATCTGATGTGTTGACTGCACTTGCGCATGTATTGGAAAATTACGAACAAGATATCGAATTAGCCACATTAATTCTAACCTTGCCAAAAGACATTGAGTTTGCAGAAAGCTTTAAAACAATTGATCCAGATGGCATTGCAGCCGCAAGAGAATTCATGTTGGTGCAAATTGCAGAATACTTGAAAGAAGATTTGTTGCGTATTTACACCCATATTCGTCTTGAAGATTATCGAGTGACGCAAGAAGATATTGCCTTACGAGCAATGCGTAATCTTTGTTTAAGTTATTTGGCTTACACCAATCTAGGCAACAATGTAGTTCAAAAACATTACAATAATGCCAATAATATGACAGATACGTTGGCTGCATTAAATATGGCAACCAAAGCCGCATTACCTTGCCGAGATGCCTTGTTAGCAGATTTTGAACAAAAATGGCAACATGATGGCTTAGTCATGGATAAATGGTTTGCTTTACAAGCAACTCGTCCTGATGAAAACGTATTGGAAATTGTACAAGCATTAATGGATCACCCAAGCTTTAACTTCAACAATCCAAACCGTTTACGTTCATTAGTGGGTAGCTTTGCAAATCACAACTTAAAAGCTTTCCATCATATCAGTGGTTCAGGCTATCGTTTCTTAACAGATGTTTTAATTCGTTTAAATGAAACAAATCCACAAGTGGCTGCGCGTTTAATTGAGCCATTAATTCGTTTCTCACGTTTTGATGCACAACGTCAAACGTTAATGAAACGTGCCTTAGAACGATTAAGTACTGTTGAAGACCTCTCAAAAGATTTATTTGAGAAGATTGAAAAAGCCTTGCAATAAAACAAAAAGTGCGGTTAATTTTGACCGCACTTTCCATTTACAGTGAACTATCCTGAGAGATAAACGAGTATGTATTCTTTGATCCGTAAAGCCATCTTTTCCCTTGACCCTGAAACCGCCCATGATTTAGTGATTAAATCATTGCACTTAGCGGGTAAATCGCCTTGCCAATTTTTATTAAAGCGGCTTTTGGCTTGTCCACAAGGCACACCTAAGCAAGTAATGGGCATTACCTTTAAAAATCCTATTGGGTTAGCAGCGGGCGCAGATAAAAATGCCGAAGCCATTGATGGATTTGGTGCGATGGGATTTGGTTTTATTGAAGTCGGGACGGTTACGCCTTTGGCGCAAGAGGGAAATGCTAAGCCTCGTCAATTTCGTTTAGTGGAAGCTGAAGGGATTATTAACCGTAATGGATTCAATAATTATGGCATTGATTACGTAGTCGAAAATGTTAAAAAGGCAAAATTTGATGGCGTAATTGGGATTAATATTGGCAAAAATAAAATCACACCGCTTGAAAAAGGTAAAGATGATTACCTATTTTGCTTAAATAAAGCCTATAACTATGCTGATTATATTACGGTAAATATTTCATCACCAAATACTCCGGATTTACGCCAATTACAGTATGGTGATTACTTTGATGATTTATTGCAAAGTATAAAACAGCGTCAAAAAGTATTAGCTGAGCAATATAATAAATATGTACCGATTGCAGTAAAAATTGCACCAGATTTATCTGAGGCTGAGCTCGTTCAAATTGCTGATACCTTACTTCATCATCAAATGGACGGGGTAATTGCGACTAATACGACGATTTCACGTGACAACGTCGCAGGTTTGAAAAATGCTGAGCAACAAGGCGGCTTAAGTGGAAAACCGTTACAGCAAAAAAGTACAGAAATTATTCGAAGATTGCATCAAGAACTGAAAGGGAAAATCCCGATTATTGGGAGCGGTGGTATTGACGGTGTACAAAATGCACAAGAGAAGATTGAAGCAGGTGCTGAATTGTTACAAGTTTATTCGGGTTTGATTTACCACGGCCCAAACTTAGTTAAAGAATTAGTGAAAGCGATTAAATAAATGACAAAAAAATATGATTTACATTGCCATAGTACAGCGTCAGATGGTGTTTTAACGCCTACAGAGCTTGTACAACGAGCTCATGAACAAGGTGTTAATGTGCTCGCAGTATGTGATCACGACACCGTGATGGGCATTGATGAAGCTAAAATTGAAGCAGATAAATTAGGTATTGAGCTAATTAATGGCGTGGAAATTTCAACGAATTGGGAAGGTCGTGGTATCCATATTGTTGGATTAAATTTTGATAAAACACATCCTAAAATGACCGCACTTTTAGCCGAACAAAAATCACTGAGAGAAAAAAGAGCGGTCGAAATTGGTCATAAATTAGAAAAAGCAGGCGTTCCCAATGCCTATGAAGGCGCAAAAGCGTTAGCCAATGGGGAAGTAACTCGTGCTCATTATGCGCGTTATTTGGTGCAAATTGGAAAGGTTTCAAATGATGGGCAAGCCTTTAAGCGTTATCTAGGCAGTGGTAAATCTTGTTTTGTCAAAGCTGAATGGGTGGATATTCCAACGGCGATTGATACTCTTCATGCAGCTGGTGGTGCCGCAGTTATTGCTCATCCTATGCGTTATAACATGACAGGAAAATGGATTCGTCGATTAATTGTTGATTTCAAACAATGGGGTGGTGATGGCATGGAAGTAGCGGATAGTGGACAAACTAAAGATCAGCGTCAATATCTTGCGCGATTAGCCAATGAATATGACTTAACCGCCTCTTTAGGTTCAGACTTTCATTTTCCTTGCGGATGGATTGAATTAGGAAAAAATTTGTTTTTACCTGAAGAGGTAAAACCGATTTGGACATTATTTGAATAATAAAGGGCGGTTAAATCCGCCCTTATTTTTTATATTTGACTGTTCTCACACAAACCGAGACTGGCGAGAAATTCAATAAATGCACGAACTTTTGCAGGCAAATGACGACGGTTTGGATAAACCACATAAATATCTAAAGGTTTTTGTTTATATTCAGACAAAATTTCAACTAATTCACCTGAAGCAAGCGCATCTTTGACAAAGAAGCTCGGTGAATTACTGATACCCAAACCCGCTTTTGTCATTTCTAACAACGCCATACCATTATTAGAAACCACTTTAGATTGAATTTTATAACGTTGAATTTGATTGGCTTTTGTTGATTGCCAATGCACCTGATTTAGCGATGATTTATAAAGTAAACCTTGGTGATATTCTAAATCATCAGGTGTAAGTGGTGTGCCTCGTGCTTCTAAATAACTTGGAGAGGCAACAAAATGCATAGGGGAGCTACTAATTTTACGCGTAACAAGTGAGCTATCTTGCATATAGCCAATTCGTAATGCTAAGTCATAGCCCTCAGCAACGAGATCAACACGTTTGTCTTCAAATTCAATTTCTACGTGTAAATTGGGATGAAGCTCAATAAATTTAGGTAAGTTAGGCGAGATATAAAGCAAGCCAAAATCACGCGGCACAGAGATTAATAAATTACCTTGTAAGCTTGTCGCCATATTACTAATGCTAGAATCAGCCTCGCTTAAATCTAATAAAATAGCTTGGCAACGTTGATAATAAAGCATACCGGCTTCGGTTGGCACAATTTTTCGTGTTGTACGTTGTAATAATCGTGTTTTTAAATGTTCTTCTAATTGTGAAACTAGTTTACTCGCCATCGCCACAGAAATATTCTGTTGGTTGGCGGCTTGTGTAAAACTTTGCGTTTCGATTACTTTACAGAAAACCGAAATTGCATTGAGTTTATCCATTTATAAGTCCTTTTTGAAAAAAAGCTTGATTTTATCGACGTAAGTTTGCAGTATATCGCCAATTTTACAGAATTCTAGTTATATTTTAGGTAAGCAAATGAGCAAATCTTTAGTGATTGTGGAGTCGCCAGCCAAAGCGAAAACCATCAATAAATATTTAGGTAGCCAGTATGTGGTGAAATCCAGCGTAGGGCATATTTGTGATTTGCCTACTGCGGGGAGTAGCACAGGCGAGAAGGCTAAATCAGTTTCCACTAAAGGATTAAGTGCGGAAGAAAAAAACAAAATTAAAGCAGAAAAAGACCGTGCGGCCTTAGTAAAACGTATGGGAATTGACCCTCATCACGATTGGAAAGCCAATTATCAAATTCTACCAGGCAAAGAAAAAGTGGTAGCCGAATTAAAATCCCTTGCTAAAAAATCCGATCATATTTATCTCGCAACCGACTTGGATAGAGAAGGAGAGGCTATCGCGTGGCATTTACGCGAAGTGATCGGCGGTGATGATAGTCGTTTTAGTCGCGTTGTATTTAATGAAATTACGAAGAAAGCGATAGAAAAAGCATTCCAGCATCCTGCTCACATTAATATGGACCAGGTTAATGCTCAGCAAACCCGTCGTTTCTTAGACCGCGTGGTAGGCTTTATGGTGTCGCCATTATTATGGAAAAAAGTGGCACGTGGTTTATCTGCCGGACGCGTGCAATCTGTTGCCGTGAAATTGGTGGTAGAGCGTGAACGTGAAATCAAAGCATTTCAACCGGAAGAATTTTGGGAAATTGAAGCGCTAACCCAAACGAGCAAGAAAGAAGACTTACGTTTGGATGTGGTGCAATATAAAGGCAAGAAATTTGAGCCGAAAACTGAAAAAGAAGCGCAAAGTGCGGTCGATTTCTTAAATAAATCACATTACGTTGTCACAGATTTAGAAACAAAACCAACAGGTTCTAAACCAAGAGCCCCATTTATTACTTCAACCTTACAACAAACTGCAAGCACGCGTTTGGGTTTTGGGGTAAAGAAAACCATGATGTTGGCACAACGTTTATATGAAGCCGGTTACATTACTTATATGCGTACTGACTCTACTAACTTGAGCCAAGATGCGTTAAATATGGCACGCTCTTATATCGAAAGCCATTTCGGTAAAGATTATTTACCCGCTAAACCGAATTTCTATTCGAGTAAAGAAAACGCACAAGAAGCGCACGAAGCGATTCGTCCTTCAGATGTCAAACTGCTTGCGGATCATTTAAGTGGCATGGATAAAGATGCCGTGCGCTTGTATGATTTAATCTGGCGTCAATTTGTGGCCTGCCAAATGCCAGCTGCACAATATGACAGCACAACCGTCACTGTAATGGCTGGTGATTATGAATTGAAAGCCAAAGGCCGTATTTTACGCTTTGATGGTTGGACAAAAGTCTTGCCACAATTAGGTAAAAATCCAGAAGACCAAATTTTACCGGCTGTGAGTTTAAACGAAACATTAGCACTAAAAACAGTTTCGCCAAGCCAACACTTCACCAAACCACCCGCTCGTTTTACTGAAGCTGCATTGGTTAAAGAATTGGAGAAACGTGGTATTGGTCGTCCTTCGACTTATGCGGCAATTATTTCGACTATTCAAGAACGTGGTTATGTACGCATTGAAAATCGCCGTTTCTACGCAGAAAAAATGGGTGAAATCGTTACTGATCGCTTAAATCAATCTTTTACTGATTTGATGAGCTACGATTTCACTGCCAACATGGAAAACGTGCTAGACCAAATTGCATCCGGTGAGAAAAATTGGAAGGCTGAGTTAAATCAATTCTTCAAAGATTTTTCTACCCAACTTTCTACGGCTGAATTAGATGAGTTAGAAGGTGGAATGAAGCCGAATAGCCTTGTGCTCACCGATATTGATTGCCCAACTTGTGGCCGAAAAATGGCGATTCGCACAGCAAGTACAGGTGTCTTCCTTGGTTGTTCTGGTTATGCTTTACCACCGAAAGAGCGTTGTAAAACAACGATTAATCTTATTCCAGAAGCAGAGTTACTAAACGTATTGGATGAGGCTTCTGAGACCAAAGCCTTAATGGATCGTAAACGTTGTCCGAAATGTGGCACGGCAATGGATAGCTATATCATCGACCCACATCGTAAATTACATATTTGTGGTAACAATCCGAATTGTGATGGTTATTTGGTTGAACAAGGCCAATTCAAAATTAAAGGCTATGACGGTCCGATTGTAGAATGTGATAAGTGCGGTTCAGATATGCACTTAAAACTCGGTCGCTTTGGTAAATATATGGGCTGTACCAGCTGTGATAACACCCGTAAGATTTTGAAAAATGGTGAGGTTGCACCGCCAAAAGAAGAGCCGGTTCATTTCCCTGAACTGAAATGTGAAAAATCTGATGCGTATTTTGTATTACGTGATGGTGCAAGTGGCGTGTTTATGTCTGCACATAACTTCCCGAAATCACGTGAAACACGACCAGCAAAAGTGGCTGAATTAGCGCTTTATCGTGATCGTTTACCGGAAAAATTACGTTATTTAGCGGATGCGCCACAAAAAGACCCTGAGGGTAATGAAGCCATTATCCGCTTTAGCCGTAAAGAAAAACATCAATATGTGACATCAGAAAAGAATGGCAAAGCCACAAAATGGATTGTCGATTATATTGATGGAAAATGGGTAGAACGGAAAAAGTAGGATGAACATTACGGTTTATTGCGGTGCAAGTTTAGGTAATGATTCTGCCTATCAGGCTGCCGCAACAAAATTAGGGAAATGGATTGCAGATAGCCAACATACTTTAGTTTATGGTGGCGGAAAATTGGGATTAATGGGCGTGGCTGCAGATACTGTACTTGCTCATCAAGGCAAAGTAATTGGCATTATCCCTCAATTTTTACAAGACAGAGAAGTTTCACATCCTAATTTGACCAAGACCGTGGTTGTTGAAAGCATGTCTGAGCGAAAAAATAAAATGGTTGAGCTTGGCGATGCTTATATTGCTTTGCCTGGCGGACCTGGCACTTTAGAAGAGATTGCTGAAGTGATTTCTTGGGCGCGAATTGGAAAAAATAACAATCCTTGTATTCTGTTTAATGAAAAGGGGTATTTTGATTCACTAAAGTCCTTTTTTAGCCATATGGTGAAAGAAGGCTTCTTTACTCAAGGTGATTTTGAGAAGATTTTATTCTCGAATAATCTTCAAGAAATCGAAACCTTTATTGAACATTACCAACCTCCAGCGTTAAGAACATATTAAAAAAGTGCGGTTAAATTTGACCGCACTTTTTTATGATTAATGATGATGTTCTGGTTTTGGTGGGAGTTTAGCTCTAGCTTTACCAACAGGGAGAATTAACGTCGCATAATTTGCTGATTGTTGACAAACTTTTTGATCTTCAAATGGTTCTTTATGAATCACTTTAAGTTTCCAAACACCTTCAATTAATGGAATAAAGTTAACTTTACCTTCTTTGTCTGTTTTACCAGAAAAGGCTTGTGGCTCACGGTGAGATGTCGCCGCTTCCATATCTTTTACAACAAAGGTATCAGAGGTTGCGATAATCGTTTCGCCTGCAAGTGGTTGGTCTTTATAGAAAATCTGAACAGGGAAAGCTTCACCTGCTTTAATTGTTTTCGGATCTTTAAGTGGCACGATTTCAAGTGGTAAGCCGAGGCGTGTCATTGCCATATCTGCATTTAATGGTTTTTTGCCCACTACAGTAAAGGCTTTACCAAACATTTGAGTTTGTTCGCAATAGAATGCATTTGGTGTGTCTTGTAAGTTATCCATTTTCCAACCTTCATTATTTTGTGACCAGAAAGTTGGTTTATAAGTAGCTGTTACCCAATATGAACCGTCTTTTAACGGTTTTTCTGATTGATATTGGTAGTTTTCACCTTTTTGTACTAATGTTTGCATTTCACCATCTTGATTGATGAGTTCCATCGGTGGAAAAATCGCGAGACGTTTTTCAGGAATTTTTTCAACGTAGGGGTAGTCACCATAAGCTAAATCAGCTTTTAAAACGCTATTAGAAGCAAGTTGTGCTGGTGTTGCAACCCAAACTTCATGGGCTTGCGCAAGCGCAGAGAAGCCAAGTAGTGCTGCAATTAATGTTTTTTTCATTATCTTTCCTTTTTAATAATAAATCAATTTATAGAAAGTCTTCGATAGGGCGGACGAGTATAACGAAAAAGAAATGATGAGACGAATGAAAAAAGTTGATTTTGTGAGGAACTTCACATTTTTTTAACAAAAAAGTGCGGTCAATAAAACCGATTTTTTTCTGACCGCACTTATTTTAAATAAAAAGCTAAATAGGCTTATTTTTTAGATGGTTTAATGGCTAATAAATTACAGCTTAATTTACTAATTACATGTTCAGCCGTATTACCTAATAACGCTGCAGATAAGCCTGTTCTTCCCACTGTGCCTAAAATCACTAATTCAGCTTCAATTTCTTTCGCCACTTCAGGAATCACCTCTTCAGGGAAACCTTCGCGTACATGGGTATGATCCTCATCAATACCAAATTTTTGACGTAAGGCTTTCATATTGATAAGGTGTTGACCACGAATACCATTTTCATAACCTGAAGTATTAAATTCAGGTAAATCAATCGCCATATTAATTGGCGCAACAGGGTAGGCGGCCACTAAATGTACATTACCACGGTTTAAATTTTCCGCTAAACTCATGCCTGTTGAAACTAACTCTCGGTTAAATTCATCTTGATATTCTTGCTCACCCGATACATTCACGGCGACTAAAATACGGCGTTGGTGTTTCCAGTCACCATCACGGACCATTAATACTGGAATTGGACATTTACGTAATAATTGCCAATCTACTGGTGTGAAAATCAATGAAGTGAAGCTTTCTTCATCTTTGGTGTATTTTACAACGAGGTCGTATTGATTCTTTTCAACTTCTTCGCGAATTGCATCTGCTTCATTACTGCTCCATACAATGTGAGATTCAAACTCAATTTCTGGATCTGCATATTTATCTAAATAAAATTGTACGGCTTGACGTTGTTGCTCAATGGCTGTTTCATGCATTTGACTACGTTCTTCTGAAGAAAGAAGTGCAGACATTTCATAAGATAAGTCATAGACACTCAACAAGGTGGTGATTTTTACTTTTGTTTCATTTTGTTGTTCTTTAACAAGACGAACGGCACGAGCGAGCGCATATTGTTTTTCGTTATCAGGGTTAAGTACAACAAGAATATTATTAAATTTCATAAAGCCTCCAAAATATGAGATATCAATAGGATAGAAAAGATTTTAAGTGATGACAAGAACCTATGATAAAAAAAGTGATTTTGTACAAGTTTTTTGTCTCAAATACTAAAAAAGCGTGAAAACTCACGCTTTTTATCTATTCCACTAACTGGATTTTAGTTTTATGTACACCTGTTAAATCAATCAAGGCATTAATATCATTAATGGTAATGTATTTACCTTGCACAGAGAGTACACCTAATTTTTGGAAACGACCGAGCAAACGACTGATCGTCTCAACAGTTAGGCCGAGGTAATTACCAATATCGCTGCGAGTCATGGTTAAACGGAATTCTTTCGCTGAGAAACCTCGAGCAGAATAGCGTTTAGATAGGTTATGGATGAATGCGGCTAAACGTTCTTCAGCATTCATTTTAGACAGTAATAAAATCATTTCTTGATCGCTTTTGATTTCACTACTCATTAAACGCATAATTTGCTGACGAAGTTTCGGCATTTTGCCAGATAAATCATCTAAGATATCAAAGGGAATTTCACATACCATTGCCGTTTCCAATGCTTGTGCAAAACTCGGATGTTGCATATTCGTGATCGCATCGAAACCGACTAAATCGCCTGGTAAGTGGAAAGAGGTAATTTGTTCTTCACCGGCTTCGCTAATGGTATAAGTTTTAATGGTACCGGAACGAATCGCATAAATAGAATTGAGCGTGTCGCCCGCTTTAAAAAGGACTTGAGATTTTTGTATAGGCTTTTTACGCTCGATGATGTTATCAAGCTGATCGAGCTCATGTTCGTTCAATGTGAAAGGAATACAAAGTTGACTAATGCTGCAATCCTGGCAGTGAATCGCACAACCACCAGATTGAACTCTGCGCCCTGATTTGGTTTCTGAAACGAAATTCTTCATTAGTTCCTCAAATCGATAAATATAGTGTAAAATTGATCTAACGCAATTATTCTACCACTAAATAGTCAATTTAAGAAGTTATCTACGAGTAAATAGGTATGGCAGCAGAAAAATTAACCAAAAAACGTTTAATACAAATTATTATCATGTTGATTATTTTGGTCAGTGCATTTGTTTGGCGATATATATTGCAATAAGTGCGGTCAAATTTTTCATTATTTTAGAGTATAAAAAAGAGCCACGATTTTGTGGCTCTTTGTTTTAAAGTTTAAGTCAGATTACCATTCGTAACCGACACCTGCACCCACAGTAAATTGACCGCGAGTATCTGCAGCACCGTTCACGTTGGTTGACCAATGACCGTTATCAGAGTTACGAGATGCTTTAATTGCAATTGCACTTTCACCGCGGTGATGAGCAACCCCAGTTGACACCATGCTCTTGCCATCTTTACGTGCAGATGGAGCAGAAGCGATTGCAGCAACACCAGCAATACCAGCACGAGTTTTGCGATCAACTTTGTTCACTTTATTATCAACATAACGTTTGTTTGCTGCATCAGTTGGGGCTTTTGGATCCGCAACGTTAGTGATGTTTTTATCACCTGCATTAATGCCATTCTGATTGATTTGAACGCTTGAATTATTGACAGTGTAAGAATCCGCTTTGATGTCTTTTGCTGTGCTAACAGTATAAGTTTTCACTTGGTTAGCATCATCATAAGCTTCTTGTACATTAATATTGTCACCCGCTTTTACTTTTACGTCAGACGTACGCACACGAATATTATCAATACGCGCTTTGTTTTTACCTACTTGGTCTGCAACCATATAAAGTTGAGAACCGTTAATTGCATCGGTAGAAGTGGCAGAAATTTCACCTGCACTTACGTTAATAATTTGACGTGTATGTGGCGTAATAGTTACTGTACGACCTGGAGTTGAGTGATCTGGTGGTGTGTAAGTTTCAGTTTTGTCTGAACCAACAGAAACAACGGCTATATTATTACTGTTACCAGCAAAACCACTATATGTAATACCGTTTACGGTTGCAGTGGTTACGTTTGTTGCTGAACGAGTAATAGTGCCAGAGCCTAAGGCAACAGAGTTATCATCTTTTGCATAAGAGTCTTTGGATAAGGCTACGCTTTTTTCGCCTTTAGCATTAGCTGAATCGCCTAGTGCAGTAGACCATTTACCTGTAGATGTTGCTGATGCACCAATAGCAACAGCAGAGCCGCCTGTAACAGTTGAATCGTTACCAATCGCTACAGCTGAATCGCCAGAGGCTACAGAACCAGTACCTACAGCCAATGAGCTTGTACCACTTGCATTGGCTTGTGAACCATAAGCATTACTATTTTGACCACTAGCTTTTGCTGCTTGACCAATAGCTACAGTTTCCGCAGCTGTTGCCTCTGCACTTGTACCAATTGCAACTAAGTTACCTGGTTTGTTTGAATTTGCCGCTGCTGGGTTGGTTACATGAGCTTTAGCTCCTGTACCAATTGCAAGTGTATTAATTCCATCTGCAGTAGATTGAGTACCAATGGCTGTAGAGTTTTCACCATTTACATTATTGTTATTACCTAGAGCTAGAACCTCTTTTCCTAAAACGACATTATTTAAACCAAATACACTTGCTTTACTTGTGTTTTTATCCACAACAACATCTTTTTCTGGGGTGCCTTTTGCTCGTTGAGCACCGACTTTATTATGTGCACCATATCCAAGAGAATGATCGGCATAAACTTTATTATCATCACCAACGCTTTGAGTAAAATGACCATATGCATCATTTCCATCACCAATCGCATTGGCTTGTTCACCTTTCACCACATTTTGATTACCGATGGCAGAACTTGAACCTTGGCTTTCTTCAGCTTCAGCAGCAGGAATAGAATAGATTTGGTTTTGCTGACCAATAGCCGTATGTCCAGGACCTTTAACGTTAGTCGCTTCTATTTTCTTGTTTGCATTAACATCATCTTGTGTCGTGATATTCAGAATGTTTCCATCAGTAGCATTTGCTACAGCAACATTCACCCCAATAATTAATGCCGTGATAGCATTAAATTTAAAATTTTTCATAATGTCCTCGCTTGAGTTTTTTCTTTAATTACATAAATGTGATAAAAGAATTTCATTAGAGCAGTGTAAATATACATAAGTACTATAATAGGACGCATTGAAGAATGGATTAACTATATGATTTGTAATGTCTTATTAGAGATTGCAAATGTCATTTTTCTCTATTCAGTAAACGATTGCGTACCTAGGCAACAATTATAGATAGGTTTTTTTGTATAGAAAAGTAAATGAGCATGGTTATTTTGTAAAGAATTGTAAATTCTGTCTGAATATTGTTCGATTATTAGAAAATATGTTTCCTTATTTAAGTTAAGGATATTTTAAATTTAAAAAGTGCGGTCAATTTGCAAGAAGATTTTCAAGATCGAGAAAAAATCCTGTATAATCTCAGAAATTTTTTGTTCAATTTTAGGCTTTTGTAACCGAATGATCGAAACCTCACAAACTATTCCTGAACTCGTCTCATGGGCGAAAGAGCGGGAATTTTCGTTAAATCTGCCGACAGAGCGCTTGGTGTTTTTGCTGGCAATCGCCATCTATAACAACGAACGTTTGGACGGTGAGATGCTAGAAGCCGATTTAGTGGATATTTTCCGCCATACAGCCAATGCTTTTGACCAATCAACGGATGCGATTGCCACCCGTGCCAATAATGCTATCAATGAATTGGTGAAACAGCGTTTTCTTAACCGTTTCAGCAGTGAATTTACTGAAGGCCTTTCCATTTATCGTCTCACCCCATTAGGTGTTGGCGTATCAGATTATTATATTCGTCAGCGTGAATTTTCTGCGTTGCGTCTTTCTGTACAGCTCTCTATTGTGGCTGATGAAATTCAGCGTGCATCCGATGCGGCAGAAGAAGGTGCAGCAAAAGGGGAGAATGAGCACTTTTGGCGTCGGAATGTTTTCGCTCCGTTAAAATATTCTGTAGCTGAGATTTTCGATAGTATTGATTTATCACAACGTGTGATGGATGAAAATCAGCAAAGCATTAAAGAAGAAATTGCGAATTTACTTACCAAAGATTGGCAGGCAGCAATTTCTAGTTGTGAACGTTTATTAGATGAAACTTCAGGCAATTTACGTGAGTTACAAGACACCTTAAATGCAGCAGGTGATAAGTTACAGGCACAATTATTACGTATTCAAGATTGTGTGATAGGCCATGATGAGCTCTACTTTATTGAACAATTAATTACTGATTTGCAATCCAAGCTAGACCGCATTATTAGCTGGGGGCAACAAGCCATCGATTTATGGATTGGCTATGACCGTCACGTGCATAAATTTATCCGTACCGCCATTGATATGGATAAAAATCGCGTATTCTCACAACGTCTACGTAACTCTATCCACAGTTATTTCGATCATCCTTGGTTCTTGTGGACCGCTCAAGCGGAACGTTTGATCGATCTGCGAGATGAGGAAATGGTATTACGTGAAGATGATGCATTGGGTGAATTACCTGAAGAGTTGCAATATGAATCTTTAGCGGATTTACATGATCAAATCGTCGAACACATGCAAGGCTTACTCATTCAATACCGTGAAAATAATCGTCCAATTGATTTAAGTTTAGTCTTAAAAGAACAATTAGAGGCTTATCCGCTTTCACGTCATTTCGATGTGGCACGTATTATTGTGGATCAAGCAGTGCGTTTAGGTATGGCAAATGATGATTTAGCCGGTATTTATCCGCAATGGCAGGAAATTAACGATTACGGCGCAGAAGTACAAGCGCATGTGATTGATAAATATTAATTTCGTGGCTTACCCAAAAACGAATTCATAAAATGAGAAATTAACCATGACAGATATTCAAGATGTAATTTCCCCGAAATTGGCAAATGCCATTGCAAATCCTATTTTCCCGACAGTGGACAGCTTATTGCGTTCAGGTCGTCATATCAGCACAGATCAATTAGATAATCATGCTTTTTTAATGGATTTCCAAAATGAGTTGGATAGTTTTTATCGTCGTTACAACGTGGAATTAATTCGTGCACCAGAAGGCTTTTTCTATTTACGTCCGAAGGCGACGACCTTAATTGCCCGTTCAGTGCTTTCTGAATTAGAAATGTTGGTTGGTAAAGTGCTTTGCTATTTGTATTTGAGTCCAGAACGTTTAGCGCAGCAAGGTATATTCAGTACACAAGAAGTCTATGATGAATTGCTGAATTTAGCTGACGAAGGCAAATTATTGAAAGCGGTCAATCAACGTTCCAGCGGTTCGGATTTAGATAAACAAAAATTAGCTGAAAAAGTGCGTGCTGCGATCGGTCGTTTACGCCGTTTAGGTATGATTCATACCGTGGGTGAACAACACAGCGGTAAATTTACTATTTCAGAATCAGTTTTCCGTTTCGGTGCTGAAGTGCGTTCCGGTGATGATCCGTTAGAAGCGCAAGCTCGCTTAATTCGTGATGGGGAAGCCGCAACACCGCAATCTCTCGAATTGGAAAAACAAGCAAAAGCGGCAAGTCATACTGATGATCTCGATGATGAAGAAAGTGCGGTCGAAATTGATGAAGAATTTGATGATGCAGGAGAACAAGAATAATGTCTGATGTATTAGAACTTGAAAACGAAATCTATCAAGACGAACCTGAGCAATCAACCGAACAGGTTGAAGAAGAATTTATTGCTCCTGTATTAAACCAACATAATGGGGTTGAACGAGGTAAATTCCGTTCACTGACCTTAATTAACTGGAATGGTTTCTTTGCCCGTACCTTTGATTTGGATGAATTAGTGACCACACTTTCAGGTGGTAACGGTGCCGGTAAATCAACAACCATGGCGGGTTTTGTGACAGCGTTGATTCCAGACTTAACCTTATTACATTTCCGTAATACCACAGAAGCCGGCTCGACAGGCGGTTCGCGTGATAAAGGTTTGCACGGTAAATTGCGTCCAGGTGTGTGTTATGCGGTATTAGATACCATCAATTCTCGTCACCAACGAATTCTCGTTGGGGTGCGTCTGCAACAAATTGCGGGTCGTGATAAGAAAGTGGATTTAAAAACCTTCTCGATTCAAGGGGTAGAATTATCCTTAAATCCGACCGCACTTTTCACCGAAACAGTCGGTGAACGTCAAGCGCGCGTACTCAATTTAAATGAATTAAAAGATAAAATTGAAAACCTTGGTGCGCAATTTAAGCAATATCATTCCATCACCGATTATCACGCTATGATGTTTGATTTGGGTATTATTCCAAAACGCTTACGTAGTGCCTCAGACCGTAGCAAATTCTATAAATTAATCGAAGCTTCTTTATACGGTGGTATTTCCAGCGCTATTACCCGTTCTTTACGTGATTATTTATTGCCAGAAAACCTTGGTGTCCGTAAAGCCTTCCAAGATATGGAAAGCGCATTACGTGAAAACCGCATGACCCTTGAAGCAATTAAAGTTACGCAATCTGATCGTGATTTATTTAAACATTTAATCACTGAAACCACTAATTATGTGGCATCAGATTATATGCGTAATGCCAATGAACGCCGCGGCAATATTGAAGCTGCTTTAAGTTTCCGCCGTGATTGGTATAAAGCAAAAGCTGAGCAAGAGTTATCGCAACATCGCTTAATTGACTTAAGCCGTGAAGCAGCTGAATTAGCAGAAAATGAACGCACTTTAGAGGTTGATCATCAAAGTGCGGCTGATCATCTGAACTTGGTATTAAATGCATTACGCCATCAAGAAAAAGTATCGCGCTATCAAGAAGACGTAGCTGAGCTTACAGAAAAATTAGAAGAACAAAAAATGGTTGTGGAAACCGCAACCGAACAGCTTGAAGAAAGCCAAGCACAATTTGAGCAAACTGAACTTGAAATTGACCAAGTACGTGCGCAACTTGCGGATTATCAACAAGCATTAGATGCACAACAAACCCGTGCATTACAATATCAACAAGCGATTGCTGCGCTTGAAAAAGCGAAAACCCTGTGTGGTTTAGCGGATTTAAGCGTGAAAAATGCGGAAGATTACCAAGCGGAATTTGCTGCCCATGCAGAAAGCCTTACAGAGCAAGTGCTTGAGTTAGAGCATAAAATGTCGATTTCTGAAGCGGCAAAATCGCAATTCGATAAAGCCTATCAGTTGGTGTGCAAAATTGCTGGTGATATGCCGCGTTCAAGTGCTTGGGAAAGTGCTAAAGAATTATTGCGTGAATATCCAACACAAAAAATTCAAGCTCAACAAACACCTCAATTACGCGCAAAATTACATGAGTTAGAGCAGCGCTATGCTCAACAACAAAGTGCGGTTAAATTATTGGCTGATTTTAATCAACGAGCTGATCTATCTTTAGAAACCGCTGATGAACTCGAAGCATACCACGCTGAACAAGAAGAACTCATTGAAAATTTAAATGAAGAACTTGCTGAGCAAGTAGAAAACCGTTCAACCTTACGTCAAAAACGTGAAAGTTTGACCGCACTTTACGAAGAAAATGCTCGTAAAGCACCGGCCTGGTTGACAGCTCAAGCAGCCTTAGAACGCTTGCAAGAACAAAGTGGTGAAACCTTCGAGCATAGCCAAGATGTGATGCATTTTATGCAATCACAATTGGTGAAAGAACGTGAGCTGACTATTCAACGTGACAATTTAGAGAAACAACGTCAACAATTAGACGAGCAAATTTCTCGTCTAAGCCAACCAGATGGTTCTGAAGATGCTCGCTTAAATGTGCTTGCAGAACGTTTTGGTGGGGTATTGCTTTCTGAATTGTATGATGATGTTCCAATTGAAGATGCACCTTATTTCTCGGCACTTTATGGTCCAGCGCGTCATGCTATTGTTGTGCGTGATCTCAACACAGTACGTGAACAATTAGCTAATTTAGAAGATTGTCCGGACGATTTATATTTAATCGAAGGTGATCCAAATGCCTTTGATGACAGCGTACTTTCAGCCCAAGAGCTTGAAATGGGCGTAGTGGTACAAGTGTCTGATCGTGAATTGCGTTATTCAAAATTCCCGCAAATTCCATTATTCGGCCGTGCTGCACGTGAAAAATATTTAGAAGAATTACAAGCTAAACGTGATGAGATTGCGGAAGAATACGCACAAATCGCCTTTGATGTTCAAAAATGTCAACGTTTACACGAACACTTTAGTCAATTTGTTGGCTTACATCTGGCACTTGCGTTCCAACCAAACCCAGAAGAGGTGATGGCGGAAATCAATCAAGAACGCAATGAAATTGATCGCGAGCTCAATCAATTCTCAAGCACCGAACAACAAATTCGCATTAAATTGGATCATGCCAAAGAAAAAATGCAATTGTTGAATAAGTTAATGCCACAGCTTAACTTACTTGCTGATGAAGAATTACTTGATCGCATTGAAGAATGTCGTGAACAATTAGACATTGCTGAGCAAGATGAAAGCTTTATTCGTCAACATGGTGTTGCGTTGTCACAATTAGAGCCGATTGCAAATACTTTACAAAGCGATCCAGAAAACTATGAGCGCTTAAAAGCTGATTTAACCCAAGCCATTGAACGCCAAAAACAAGTACAACAACGTGTATTTGCTTTAGCGGATGTGGTGCAACGAAAAAATCACTTCAGTTATGAAGATGCGGGGCAGGCGGAAACATCAGAGCTTAATGAGCAACTTCGTCAACGTTTGGAGCAATTGCAGACACAACGTGATGCTCAACGTGAACAATTACGTCAAAAACAAAGCCAATTTGCACAATACAACCAAGTATTTATTCAATTGCAAAGTTCTTACGACAGTAAAAATCAATTGTTGAAAGAATTAATTGCTGAGATTGGTGAGTTGGGCGTGCGTGCTGATGAAGGGGCAGAGGAACGTGCAAGAAATCGCCGTGATGAGTTGTATCAACAACTTTCAACTAGCCGTCAACGTCGTTCTTATGTCGAAAAACAACTAACGCTCATTGAAAGCGAAGCGGATAACTTAAATAAACGTATTCGCAAAGCAGAACGTGATTATAAAACGCAACGTGAATTAGTTGTGGCAGCGAAAGTCAGCTGGTGCGTGGTTCTCCGTTTATCTCGTAATTCCGATGTGGAAAAACGACTCAATCGTCGTGAGTTCGCTTATTTATCTGCTGATGAACTACGTTCAATGTCGGATAAAGCCTTAGGTGCGTTACGTACTGCGGTGGCTGATAATGAATATCTCCGCGATGCATTGCGTATTTCTGAAGACAGCCGTAAACCGGAAAATAAAGTTCGCTTCTTTATTGCCGTGTATCAACATCTTCGTGAACGTATCCGTCAGGATATTATTAAAACGGATGATCCGATTGATGCAATTGAGCAAATGGAAATTGAGCTTAATCGCTTAACAGAAGAATTGACTGGCCGTGAGAAAAAATTGGCAATCAGTTCTGAAAGTGTGGCGAATATTATGCGTAAAACCATTCAACGTGAACAAAATCGTATTCGCATGTTGAACCAAGGTCTACAAAATATTGCCTTCGGTCAAGTGAAATCTGTACGTTTAGTAGTCAATATTCGCGATACACATGCGATGTTGCTTGATGCGTTATCAGGTAAACAGGAAGAATATCAAGATTTATTTAGTGATAATCGTATTACCTTCTCTGAAGCCATTGCGAAACTTTATCAACGCATTAACCCGCATATTGATATGGGCCAACGCACAGCACAAACTATCGGTGAAGAATTATTAGATTACCGTAATTACCTTGAGCTAGAAGTTGAAGTCTTCCGTGGTGCAGATGGCTGGTTACGTGCTGAAAGTGGGGCATTATCGACCGGTGAAGCGATCGGTACTGGTATGTCTATCTTATTAATGGTTGTACAAAGTTGGGAAGAGGAAAGCCGCCGAATTCGCGGTAAAGACATCGTACCGTGCCGCTTACTATTCTTGGATGAGGCTGCGCGTTTGGATGGTAAATCCATTTCCACCTTGTTCGAACTTTGTGAACGTTTGGACATGCAATTACTTATCGCTGCACCGGAGAATATTAGTCCTGAGAAAGGAACAACCTACAAACTGGTGCGTAAAATTGCTGGCAACCAAGAACAAGTTCATGTGGTTGGTTTGCGTGGCTTTGGCGCAACAGAGTAGTTTTTTAAAGCGGTCAAAGCATTGGCCGCTTTTTTCATTGTTATTTTTATGAGAATTTAGGACGAATTATGCACAACCTTATTTTAGCCATTCTATGTAGTGTTGCCGTATCGGTATTACTCAAAGTTGCTCGCAAGAAAAATATCATTATTGAACAAGCGATTGCGTTTAACTATATCGTCGCCATTTCATTAAGCTATTTCTTACTCAAACCTGATTTTAAAGGACTGGAATTTACTGAATATCTAGCACAAAGTGATAGCACACCTATTTTCCTGGCATTAGGTATTTTATTACCAACCGTATTTATCATTATGTCTAAAGCAGTTGAATTTGCTGGTATCGTGCGTTCAGATGCAGCACAACGCTTATCGTTATTTCTACCGATTGTTGCCTCTTTTATTATCTTCCATGAAACATTAAGTCAGCCCAAAATCGTTGGCATTATTTTGGCATTCATCGGTTTATTCTGTATTTTGAATAAATCAAATGAACAAAGTGCGGTCACTTTTAAAGGTATTTTAGGCCTAATCGGTGTTTGGTTTGGTTATGGCACCATTGATATCTTATTCAAACAAGTGGCCAAAAGCGGGGGAGCATTCCCAACCACATTATTCATCGCTTTCTCATTAGCCGCTTGTGTCATGTTCTTGTATTTATTCCTAAAACGCACTCAATGGACTGTGCCAAGCTTTATTGGTGGAATCATTTTAGGTGTGTTGAATTTCTTCAATATCCTATTTTACATTAAAGCACACCAAAGCTTCGGACAAAATCCAACCTTAGTTTTTGCGGGAATGAATATTGGTGTTATTTGTTTAGGCACCATCACCGGCGCATTTTTCTTTAAAGAAAAAATCAGCAAAATTAACTGGTTTGGCGTGATTATCAGCCTTTCAGCAATTTTCTGTTTATATTATTTAGATAAAATTTTGGCTTAATTATGGCAACAGATTTTAGTTTTTTTATCTACGATTACGAAAGTTTTGGTATCAATCCGGCAAGTGATCGTCCAGCTCAATTTGCGGGTATTCGTACCGATGCAGATTTCAATATCATTGGTGAGCCTATTATGTTGTATTGCAAGCAAACCAATGATTATTTGCCCGCACCGGAAGCCGTAATGGTCACAGGAATCACGCCACAAGAATGTAATGAAAAGGGGATTTCAGAACCTGAATTTGCTGCAAAAATTCTAGCTGAGTTTTCACAACCTAATACTTGTGTGATGGGTTACAACAACATTCGTTATGACGATGAAATGACTCGTTATACCTTTTACCGTAACTTCATCGATCCCTATGAATATAGCTGGAAAAATGGCAATTCTCGTTGGGATTTACTGGATTTGGTACGAGCCTGTTATGCTTTGCGTCCAGAGGGAATTAATTGGGCTTATGACGATGATGGTATGCCAAGCTTTCGCTTAGAAAAACTAACCAAAGCAAATGGTATTGAGCATGAAAATGCCCATGATGCGATGGCGGATGTGTATGCAACCATCGCCATGGCTAAATTAATCAAAGAAAAGCAGCCTAAATTATTTCAATTCTTCTTTGAGCATAGAGGTAAAAAGGAAATTGAGAAACTGGTCGACACTGCGGAAATGACACCATTAGTGCACGTTTCGGGCATGCTAGGCAATTATCGCGGCAATTGTGCTTGGGTGGCACCATTAGCATGGCATCCAACTAATCAAAATGCCGTAATCGTCTGTGATTTATCAGGTGATATTGATAATTTACTCAGTAAAAGTGCGGTTGATTTGCGACAAGATTTATATACCAAGAAAAGTGAGCTAGAAGAAAGGGGAGTTTCATCAGTTCCATTAAAATTGGTTCATATTAATAAATGCCCAATTTTGGCGCCTGCAAAAACATTACTGCCAGAAAATGCAGCTCGTTTAGGGATAGACAGACAACAATGCTTAGATAATTTAGCAAAATTGCGCCAATCCTTAGATATACGCGAGAAAGTTATTGAAATCTTCTCAGAAGAACGAGAATTTGAGCCGAGTGATAATGTAGAAACGGAACTTTATAACGGTTTCTTTAGCAATGCGGATAAAAACAATATGGCTATTTTACGCGATTTACCACCTGAAAAATTAGCTGAGCATGGTTTAGCATTTGAAGATAAACGAATTCCTGAATTGTTATTCCATTATCGTGCCAGACATTTCTATAAAACTCTAAATCGTGCAGAACAAATCAAATGGCAAAAATATCGCCAACGTAAATTAGAACAAAGTGCGGTTAAATTTGAGGAAAGTCTACAACGGTTAGCGGAGGAATATTCGGATAATCCAACCAAACTGAATTTACTACAACAGGTTTATGAATACGGAGCAAAACTGTTATCTTAACCTTATACATATCGTGACATAGTCACACAAATACCATTCATCAAAAACGTAAATCTTAATCCCTGAGATTTACGTTTTTCTTTTTTAAATCTGATGATATTCACCTCATAAAATAACGCAGAATTCACGTAGCGTTGTCATTATTTGATACATATAAACGTCTTTATTTTTTCCTTACATAACAACTTTAGAGTGTGTAAATCATTATTTAATCTTATTGCAAAGTGTTGCGAGACTAGATTTCGCATCGTTTGAATGGTATCCGTGACCTGTGCATAACTCTGTGATCTTATTAATACGTAGCCTTTACTAACCTTGTAATTGATTTCGCATAATGTATATTATGTTAAATTAAATATATAAACACGTCACAAATCAAAATGGATAACTATCCTACTTTCATGTCCTGGTCAAAATAAGGTAATTTGGGATTATGGATATAAAAGAAATAAATGGATGTCTTTGAGGTAGAACAATTAAATTAGAATGAAATTTTGAGATAACGCTACGTGAATTCTGAATACAATTGCATACATCAATTCAGCCAGATTTCATCATTCTTGATCTGATAATGAGAATTTATTTTACATATCTTACATAAATGAGAATAATTAACATTGATTTCTCTTTTATTATTAGTAACTTATAAAAATAATTTTAAAAAAATACTTGACTATTCTCATTTGAGAGATTAGAATGCACACCGATGACAAGTTAAGCAGTCTTGTTTTTATTTTTAATCTCTACTTAATAAGGAAAGGAGTTGGTTATGCTTAATAAAGCAATCGCAGATAAGTTAAATGAACAAATCAATTTAGAGTTCTACTCTTCTAATGTTTATTTACAAATGAGTTCTTGGTGTAGCAAGCACGGTTATGAAGGTGCTGCAGCATTTTTACTTCGTCATGCTGATGAAGAATTAGAACACATGCAAAAATTATTCAAATATGTGAGTGAAACAAGTGGTATGCCACTTTTAGGTAAAATTGATGCACCTAAGAATGACTATAAATCACTTAAAGAAGTATTTGAAACTACACTTGAACACGAAAAATTCATTACCTCTAAAATTAATCAATTAGTTGAAGTGACTTTTGCAAACAAAGATTATTCTACTTTTAACTTCTTACAATGGTACGTTGCAGAACAACACGAAGAAGAAAAATTATTCAATAGCATTATTGATAAATTTAACTTGGTGGGTGAAGACGGTCGTTCGCTTTACTTTATCGATCGTGATTTAGCAACATTATAATTTTAGAAGGAGAATACAAAATGTTATCAACAAACGTAATCAAATTATTAAATGATCAAATGAACCTTGAGTTCTACTCTTCAAACCTTTACTTACAAATGAGTGCATGGTGCGAACAAAACGGTTTTGAAGGTGCAGCTAAATTCTTATCAGCTCACGCTGCAGAAGAAATGCAACACATGCGTAAATTATTCACGTATTTAAATGAAACTGGTGCATTGGCAGTAATTACTGCAATTGAAGCACCTTCGCATGAGTACAAATCATTAAAAGAAATCATTGAATTAACTTACGAACACGAAAAATTGATCACAAGTAAAATCAATGAATTAGTAGGTAAAACTTTTGAAGAAAAAGACTACTCTGCATTCAATTTCTTACAATGGTATGTTGCAGAACAACACGAAGAAGAGAAATTATTCAGCGGTATTTTAGACAAATTAAATCTTCTTGGCGAAGATGGCAAAGGCTTATTCTTAATCGATAAAGATTTAGGTAACCTTGCTGGTCAAACCGCTTAATTAGATAATCATAAAGCTTAGTAGAAATACTAAGCTTTTATTTTACCTATAATTTGTGACAACGTATCAAGTTATTTTAAACTTCCCTTTCATCTTTGAATACAAGTTGATGAAATTTAAAACAACCACACGTTTTTAATGAAATTTTACTTGCAACGAAGTAAGATAAACGTATAATTCAGAACAACCCAAATGCCTGGGTGGCGAAATTGGTAGACGCAGCGGATTCAAAATCCGCCGGTGAATAACCGTGTCGGTTCGAGTCCGACCCTAGGCACCACGGAATTTATAAGCTCTGAAGTTATTCAGGGCTTTTTTATTAGCTAAAGTAAATCAATATGACAGAACAAAACCAAGATAAAAAACAGATTTATAATTTCAATAAATTGCAAAAACGTCTTCGTCGTAATGTAGGCAATGCAATTGCTGATTTTGGCATGATTGAAGATGGTGATAAAGTAATGGTTTGTCTTTCTGGTGGTAAAGACAGCTATACACTGCTTGATATTTTGTTAAATTTACAACAAAGCGCACCGATTAAATTTGATATCGTAGCCGTCAATTTAGACCAAAAACAACCTGGTTTTCCAGAGCATGTTTTACCTGAATATCTGCAAAGTATTGGTGTGGATTATAAAATTGTTGAAGAAAATACTTATGGCATCGTGAAAGAGAAAATTCCAGAAGGCAAAACAACGTGCTCTCTCTGCTCTCGCCTACGCCGTGGTATTTTATACCGTACGGCAACTGAACTTGGCGCAACAAAAATTGCACTTGGACACCATCGTGATGATATGCTGGCTACCCTGTTTCTGAATATGTTCTACGGTGGAAAATTAAAATCGATGCCACCGAAATTAATTTCAGATGACGGCAAGCAAATCGTGATTCGTCCATTGGCTTATTGTAAAGAAAAAGATATTGAAAAATATGCCGTAGCCAAAGAATTCCCAATTATCCCTTGTAATTTATGTGGTTCTCAACCTAATTTACAACGTCAAGTCGTGAAAGAAATGCTGAATACTTGGGACCGTCAATATCCAGGTCGCTTAGAAACCATGTTTAGCGCGATGCAAAACATTACGTTGTCACACTTATGTGACCCAAAACTCTTTGATTTCAAAGGCATTAAACATGGTCAATCACTTGATGGCATTGAAGGGGATACCGCATTTGATGAAGAACGTATCGAACCAATGAAATTTGATGATGAAGATACGTCTGACTACTCCGATAATGAAATGATCAGCTTTAAAGAAGTGAATTAATATGATTACCGTGCAAGGAAAACAAATCGAAACCGATGCCTTTGGCTATTTACTTAATATTACTGATTGGAATGAGGATGTAGCAAAACACATCGCTCAGCTGGAAGGTGTAGAACTGACCGAGGCTCACTGGGAAGTGATTTATTTTGTGCGTGATTTCTATCAAGAATATAACACCTCCCCTGCAATTAGAATGCTGGTAAAAGCCATGTCAGAAAAATTAGGTGCTGATAAAGGCAACAGCCGCTATTTGCAACGACTCTTCCCTGACGGACCAGCCAAGCAAGCAACCAAACTGGCGGGTCTGCCAAAACCTGCTAAATGCTTATAGAATAACGTAACCGTGCGATAAAGTACGGTTATTTTTTTACCCAAATTTCGCTATATACAAAAAATATAATCACTATATACTTATAAAAACAACGAATTTTGAGTGTATGAACAAATCCTCCCTTACCTTTCCCTTTCTACTTTGCTTGCTTATTGGGCTCATTTTATGTTCGCTCTCTTGGGGGCGCTTTGCGATTCCGCTTGAAAATGTAGTGCAAAGTCTGATTGGCAATAATGTCAGTGATGTGCAAAACAACATTATTTTTAATCTTCGTTTACCTCGTGAGCGGCATTTGAAATACTAGTTAGCTTCTCTGCGAGTTTTTCCTGTTTATTGATCGCAATATAAATTGAAAATAGGCATTAAAAAAGACGATAGATGTTGCTTTTCTATCGTCTTTATAAACAAAAAAAACAGAGCAGACTTTTTACAGTCCCACATCCATCTTTGGATGGTTGGAAAAATCCAAGCTCTGTTTAGTATATTATACCATTTTTTTTATTTACCTAAAAGATAAAATATCCTGCACTCTATAATTTCATTTTCTTTCTCTTCATTGCAGAAGAAATACTACATAAATTTTCTGCAACATATATTCCCATTTTTGCAAGATCTACATAATCCTCAAAATTAATCAATTTCGGATTTGTGCTATCATATCTATACATGTCGTGAGTAAAGTCATTTCTAAGTTTCCTAAATGTTATTAATTGATTATCTAATGTTGTATTGTCAACCGTTAAATTAAATGCTTTATAATCTTTAGAAAAATCAATATCCAATAATTTGGTATTCTTAATTCTATATTGTAAGAAGCCAATCATTTTTTTCTTTTTTACATCAATTTCTAAACCATTATTTTTAATAGCATTATAAATATACTCAGTTTTTTTATTCAACATATCTCCATTTACTGATTTTCCTATATGTTCACAAATACGCTTTGTTCTATTTTCAATTATTGCATATGAACATGCTATCGATTCTAAATAAAATTTATTTTCAAATGATACATGCATCCTCTTTCTTAAATTATCTACAAATATAGTTTGATTAATCATTACATATTCTCCAAATTATTTTATATAGCCTATTATACCAAATATACCTATGCCACATAAAGCTATAACAGAAAATATTACAATCTTGTAATTACTGTATTTCTATTCATCTTAACTTTTCCTTTTCCTTTTCCTTTTCTCTTGATATATTCCTCAATATCAAAGGCATTTTTCTTATTAAAATCTTCAAGTAACTTGTAATTCTTGTGCTTTTTAATATCGAATTTGTCTGACAAAAACGGTCTGACACTTCGAAGCTAAAAAATACACTTACTGCCATCCATAACCGTTATCTCATCCTGACTCATCAGCTCCTTTCCTGTCTTTTGATAATTCAGTCCATAACTATTGGCATTGGATCTTGTTTCCGATGTGTTATATAGGTCTATGGTTTCTTTACCCGTGTTTCAGATAGTTATTTAAGTGTGGTCTTTTCCTTTCCACCAAGAAACAAGGTATTATCACAGTTACCTACAATCGTATCTGCATTATCTTTATAAATTGCCTTTAGCTGAGATTGTGCTTGCAAGATAATACTTGCGGATATTTCTCTACTTCGATTGTCGCTATTAATTTCTCAAATTTTGGAATTAAGCCGATGTTGGCAAACTCGTCAAGCAAGCACCTTACATGAACAGGTAATCTTCCCCCGTATTCATTATCTGCCTTATCACAAAGTAGATTAAATAGCTGTGAATACATAATAGATACCACAAAGTTAAAAGTATCATCTGTATCAGAGATAATAATAAAGAGTGCTGTCTTTCTATCGTCAAGAGTGTCAAGCTCAAGTTCATCTTCCTTCATCAAGTCTCTAAGCTCCTGAATATCGAAAGGAGCAAGCCTTGCACCACATGATATAAGAATAGACTTCGCCGTTTTTTTTGATGGATTGAAGAAAACCGTACGGATTACCGCTGAAGTTTTAGGTGATAAAGCGCCTGAAATCGCAGAAAGCTATATCAAAGAATTAGACGGTAACATTAAATTTGTTGAAGAACGTCTTAAAGGTCTTAAAGATGAACAACGCCCAACCGTATTACACATCACTAAAGGCTCTGACTTATTGATGATTGACGGCGGAAAATCTATGATCGGCGAATGGATTAAATTAGCCGGTGGTAAAAGCGTGTTACCAGATGAAGCCAATATGGTGACCGTCACCGTAGAAAGCATTATTCAAGCGAATCCAGATGTTATTATTATCGGCAGCAGCGGCAATAAAGCGCAAGCAGCGATAGATAAAATCAAAGGTGATCCGGCATGGCAATCAATAAGTGCGGTCAAAAATAATCGTATTTATGCTAACTCTACTGGCACATTCCCATGGGATCGCTACAGTGCAGAAGAAGCCTTACAAATTCTTTGGGCGGCTCAACTCTTCCACCCTGAACAATTTAAAGATTTAAACATGGTTGAAAAAACGCAAGCCTTCTATAAAAAATATTACGGTTATACGTTAAGCAAAGAAAATGCCGAGCAAATCTTAAAAGGCTTATCACCTCTTAAGTAGTATTTTCAACTTATATATTTATCTATATAATATCCACTCTTTTTAACTTAAACATAAGGAAATGCTAAATGAAAATTAGTGCAAGAAACCAACTTAAAGGTACTGTAAAATCAATCGAAACTGGTTCTGTGAACGCAATCGTACACATTGATATCGGTAACGGTAACTTAATTTCTTCTACCATCTCTATCGATGCAGTAAAAGAATTAGGTTTAGCAGTTGGTAAAGAAGCATATGCGATTATCAAAGCAACTTCTGTAATGGTTGGTGTTGAATAATCTCAACTGAACCGTTCAGAATTCTCTATAACCGCGCTTTAAAGTGCGGTTATTTTTTTGTCTTTTTTCTCCCAATTCTCTTCATACTCTCCTCAAAATGCATTTTATCCTTAACTAAAATGAAATAATCTTTATGCAATTTCTTCATTTTTTGACTTTTAATTAAATATATTGTAAAATATACATGTATTATCAATTTTTAGTTAATAATCTAATTTAGAATTATTTTGTTAAACTTAGGAGAGCAAATGACAAACCAACGTTTTATTACCATTTTAGGCTATGTCGCAACATTTACTTCAGTTTGTATGTATGTTTCTTACTTGCAACAAATTGGTCTAAATTTATCTGGTCAAAAAGGTGGCTGGTTACAGCCTTTTGCTACGACAATCAACTGTAGTTTATGGGTAGCTTATGGCTTGTTGAAAGAAAAACGCGATCTGCCTATTTCATTAGCAAATGCACCTGGTGTCGTACTTGGTTTGATTACTTTCGTTACCGCCTTATAACACTATAAAACCTCATACAAAAAAGACCGCACTTTTTAGAAATTTTAAAGTGCGGTCTTTTTATTTATTAATTTAATTCATTTAAAAGCTGAAAATTATGAAGTTGTGTAATCTTATTTTCTGTTGCATTCTATAAACGAACAGACGTTTAGACGTCTAAACCCATAAAACAATAGAAGGATTAATTATGACAACATTTCATTTGGCTGGATTTCCGCGTGTAGGCGCAAAGCGTGAACTTAAATTTGCTCAAGAGCGTTACTGGCGTGGCGAAATTGCGGAAGCGGATTTATTAGATATAGCAAAAAGATTACGTGAACTAAACTGGCAACACCAAGCCAAGGCAAATGCTGATTTTGTCGCTGTGGCAGATTTCACACTTTACGATCACATTTTAGATTTACAAGTAGCAACAGGTGCGATTCCTGCTCGCTTTGGTTTCGATAGCCAGAATTTAACACTCGATCAATATTTCCAGTTGGCGCGTGGCAATAAAACCCAATTTGCGATTGAAATGACAAAATGGTTCGATACCAACTACCACTATCTTGTACCAGAATTCCATAAAGAAACACAATTTAAAGCAAATCCAACACATTATGTGACACAAATTCGTGAAGCTAAAGCGCTTGGATATCAAGTGAAACCAACAATCGTTGGTCCACTCACCTTCCTTTGGTTAGGTAAAGAAAAAGGTGCGACATTTAATCGCTTTGATTTATTAGCACAACTCGTGCCGGTTTATGTTGAAATCTTAAATGCATTAGCTACAGAAGGTGTGGAATACATTCAAATTGATGAACCCGCTCTCACCTTAGATTTACCGGCAGAATGGATTGCCGCTTATAAAGCGGTTTACGCCACTTTTGCTGAACAAGTGAAAGCGAAATTATTGCTTGCGACTTATTTCGGTTCTGTAGTAGAACACGCTGATTTGTTAAAAGCCTTACCTGTAGCAGGTTTGCACATCGATTTAGTTCGTGCACCTGAACAACTTGTTGCCTTTGTGGATTACGACAAAATCTTATCTGTCGGCATCATTGATGGCCGTAATATCTGGCGTGCAAACTTAAATCAAGTGTTAGATGTGGTTGAACCATTAAAAGCGAAATTAGGCGATCGTTTATGGATTGCGCCAAGCTGCTCTCTCCTTCATACACCTTATGATTTAGAAGTCGAAACACAGCTACAAGCCAATAAGCCTGAGCTTTATCAATGGTTGGCTTTCACGCTACAAAAAATTCAAGAATTACGTGTTATTAAGACTGCGCTAGAACAAGGTCGTGAAGTAGTTCAAGCCGAATTAGCTGCTTCTCAAACTGCTGCGGACGCACGTAAAAACTCGAATGAAATTCACCGCACTTGCGTAGCTGAACGTTTAGCAAATCTACCCAAAAATGCTGACCAACGTAAATCGCCATTTGCGGAACGCATTAAATTACAAAATGCGTGGTTAAATTTACCACTTCTGCCAACGACGAATATTGGTTCTTTCCCACAAACGACTGCTATTCGTCATGCCCGTGCCGCCTTCAAAAAAGGCGAACTCAGCTTAGCTGATTACGAAGCTGCAATGAAAAAAGAAATTGAATTTGTTGTACGTGAACAAGAAAAATTAGACTTAGATGTATTGGTACACGGCGAAGCTGAACGTAATGACATGGTGGAATATTTCGGCGAACTGCTCGATGGTTTTGCTTTCACCAAATTTGGTTGGGTACAAAGTTATGGTTCTCGTTGCGTAAAACCGCCTGTGATTTACGGTGATGTTACTCGTCCAGAACCAATGACGGTACGTTGGTCACAATATGCCCAAAGCCTTACCAATAAAGTGATGAAAGGCATGCTGACAGGTCCGGTGACGATCTTACAATGGTCTTTCGTGCGTAACGATATTTCTCGTGAAACAGTCTGCAAACAAATTGCGGTAGCGCTTTCTGATGAAGTATTAGATTTAGAAAAAGCAGGTATCAAAGTGATTCAAATTGATGAGCCGGCTATTCGTGAAGGTTTACCGTTAAAACGTGCAGATTGGGATGCGTATTTGAAATGGGCAGGCGAAGCCTTCCGTTTAAGTTCAATGGATTGCCAAGATGATACCCAAATTCATACGCACATGTGTTATTCCGAATTTAACGACATTCTACCGGCTATTGCAGCCTTAGATGCCGATGTCATTACTATCGAAACCTCGCGTTCTGACATGGAATTACTCACCGCATTTGGTGATTTCAAATACCCGAATGATATTGGTCCTGGCGTATATGATATTCATAGTCCACGCGTACCTGCAGCAGAAGAAATTGAACATCTTCTTCGTAAAGCATTACAAGTGGTGCCGAAAGAACGTTTATGGGTGAACCCAGACTGTGGTTTGAAAACGCGCGGTTGGCCAGAAACAATTGCGGCATTAAAAGTGATGGTTGATGTCACGAAAAAATTACGTGCTGAATTAGCATAAAATCAATAAAAAGAAGGGCGAACATGAGAGATTATCTCTGTTCGCCCTTTCTTTTAGTCCAAAAACTAATTCATTTTTGACCGCACTTACAGGCTAATATATTCCATTTTCACCTTGCAGAGGCTCTTCAATAACTGCTCTGCCATCTTGCGGTGACTTAAACGCAACGGTTTCTCTGCAAATACCACTCGCTCAATTTTCGATACATCCAATTGATTTAAATAAGCAAAATTAATCGCTGTTTGCATAGCGGGTAAGCTTGGGTTAAATGCTGCATTTTCTGCATATCGACCACAAATCATTTCACCATTTTTAAATAAAATGCCTACACCATGAGGGCTTTTAGAATAAGGTGAATGTGATCGGTTTGCTCCTAAAATCGCTTTATTTGCCACTTCATCTTCTGTCGTCAATGTAAAACCTTGTTCTTCTTTGTTTAATAGAAGCAAATCAACGCCTAAATCTTTCGGACCAAAGCTATCGGGTAAATATTGAGGAAGTGGATTATTTTGGCTGTGTGGCAAATGGATTTTCAAATCTTCCGCTTGATAAAGCTCATTCATAAATTGACGGCAGTGACCACAAGGCGTGTAATTCACCACAATATCCGTGATGCGAGGTTCATTACGTAACCATGCATGGCTAATCGCACTTTGTTCAGCATGGATGGTTTGAGCCATGCTACTACCCTGAAACTCTTGATTCGCACCAAAGTAAAAATCACCACTTTCACCAATCGCAATCGCTCCAACATGAAATTCTGAAATGGGTGTATGGCTATAACAAGCCGCTACGGGCAAAAGTACCAAACCTAGTTGAACAGGCGTAAGCTTAAATTCATCACAAATTGACCGCACTTTTTCAGCCGATAAAAAGCCTTTCCATTCTTGTTCTTCTAATGCAGAAAGAATTGCATTTGAAAGTGGCGAGTTTGCTAATGCTTGTTGAATTTTTTGTTGCATGTTAAATCTCCTTATTTTTATATGCCCATTCTACGATATTTGGAGAAACTTCACCGCAAAAATGATCACATAATGCAAATATGCTTAATAATTAATTATCCTTTACAAACTAGAAGGATTCATTTTAATCATCCGTGACATCTTTTATTTCTTCAGACAACCATTCATCAAAAGAATCTTTTTCATAAGGTGGATCATTAGCTCCTAAATCATATACGTATACTCTAGGATTTCCTGAACAATCAGCTAGATCAAAGCAAGCTGCTAAATCACCATTTCTAGCAAAAGAAAGTAAATTAGGAACACCTGTTATTTCTTCTAAAATAGCTGAATGTTGAATAATGCTGTCTCGATGACTCTCAAACCACCAAGGAAAATATTCCAATTCATTTATCTTTTCCATATTACTTGATAAATCAATATAAGACTGAGGAAACTTAAAACTTTCAGGTAATTGTTCTTTGGGATATAAATTAAATTTAGTTTGCATAACTACTCCACAATTACGATTCATCTGTAAAGATAAGTAATCTTTTATCTAAGTTTTCAAGTCTATGCAAGAAAAATCATAAAAAAATAACCGCACTTTTAAAGTGCGGTCATAAATTAAGATGTTTTATTCACTCGTTTTATAACAATGACGGCGCAACACCAAGTAATTTTCGAGTGTAATCCACGGTTGGGTGATTGAAAATATCTTCTGTACTACCCGTTTCCAAAATTTGGCCGCCGTACATCACGACAATACGGTCAGATACTTGGCGTACGGTTTGGATATCGTGAGAGATAAACACCATGGCAAGATTGAGTTCTTTTTTCAAGTCCGCTAATAAGTTTAACACCTGAGCGCGAACGGATACGTCTAATGCAGAAGTTGGCTCATCCGCAACAATCAGTTTTGGGTTCAGCGCTAAAGCACGTGCAATAGCCACACGTTGTTTTTGCCCACCCGATAAACGAGTTGGTTCAACTTGTGCTGCAGAACGTGGTAAACCGACGCGAGAAAGCAAGTCATACACACGTTTTTCCCGTTCATGGGGTTGTAACACATTGTGAATATCCATTGGATCACGCAAAATATCCAACACTTTCATACGAGGATTCAATGCTGTTGCTGGGTCTTGGAAAATGACCGACACTTGGCGACCGAATTGTTTTCTCGCTTCTGAGCTGCCATATTGCATTTGTAAACCGTTGAATTTCACTAAACCTGATGTTGGTTTAAGAAGGCCAATAATCACATTGGCTAAGGTAGATTTCCCGCAGCCAGACTCCCCAACTAAACCAATGGTTTCCCCCGCTTTAATACCAAGACTCACATTGTTCACCGCAGTGAATTTTTTACGTCCAAACAATGAACCGTCGCGAGAAGGAAATTGCACCACGATATTTTCTAAATCGATGATGTTTTGTTCTTTAATGACTTTAATACTACTGCTCATATTATGCTCCTTTCGCTTCCGTTACAGGCTTAGCTAGATGAGAAGCCCACAAGTGAGACGGCTCGCCTTCCACTGCGGTTAATACCAATTTTTGTTCCGGATTTGCATCTGGTCGTAATGAACGACTTGCAAAACGGTCACCTGCCGCAAAGTCGTAAGGTGACGGTACGCTGCCCGGAATTTGATATAAACGTTTCGCACGGACTTCAGTTGAAAGTACAGAGCCCAATAAGCCACGTGTATATTCATGAGTTGGATTAGCAAGCAATAAGGATGTTGGTGCCATTTCAACCACTTGTCCTGCATACATTACCGTAATGTGGTGAGCTAATTGTGCAACTAATGCTAAATCGTGACTGACGAACACCATCGCAAACCCTAGTTTTTCACGTAATTCATTCAATAATTTCACCACTTCTGCTTGAACAGTTACGTCTAATGCGGTTGTTGGTTCATCGGCGATTAATAATTTCGGCTCCCGAGTTAATGCCATTGCAATCACCACACGTTGACGTTGACCACCAGAAAGTTCATGTGGATAACGATTTAATACTTTTTCAGGATCAAGGTGTACCCATTCCAACAGTTTTTCTGCGGTATGGTGGCTGCCACGTTTAATGAGCTGTGCCATTTGATCTTTGATACGCATTGATGGATTTAATGCACTTAAAGAGTCTTGGTAAATCATCGCAATTTCAGAACCACGCAATTCACTTAAATTGTTAGAATTGAGCAAGCTATGTTGTTTGCCACTGCGATCAGTGAAAAGCACTTCCCCAGTAATTTTTGCTGTTTTTGGTAACAAGCCCATGATAGAGAACGCAGTAATAGATTTACCACAACCAGACTCACCAACTAATCCCATGGTTTCCCCTTCATTTACGGTGAAACTGATGTTATCAACCAATGGAATTTCACCATAACGATTCGGGAAACGAATAGATAAATTTTTCACTTGTAAAATCGGTTTTGCATTTGGATCTAATTGCATACGATTCGTACGTGTGATTTCTTTTTCATGTAATTTGAGTAAGTAACGTTTTAATGCAAGACCTTCAGAAAGTGCTTCTTGTACGTCGGTAGAAAGACGTTCATCTGATTTACCTTCTGGTTTTTTACCGCCTTTCAAGCGCGGGTTAACCAAAGCATCAGTAAGACCTTCCGCTAAGATATTTAAGGCTAATACGGTTAAAAGAATCATGACACCCGCAAAGGTTGTCGCCCACCATGCACCGTTTAATACGATATTACGACCTTCAGAAAGGATGTTACCCCATGAAGGATGTGGTGGTTGTACACCTGCGCCTAAGAAAGAAAGCGAGGCTTCGAATACAATGGCATCTGCCACCATTACAGTTGCGAAGACTAAAACCGGTGCCGCGGTATTACGTACAACGTGTTTGAGAAGAATATAAGTACGGCTACCACCAATAACACGCTCCGCACGCACATAGTCTTCATCCCATTGTGATACCACATTCGCACGAACCACACGAGCAAGTTGCGGGGTATAAACCACGGCAATGGTGATGATAATGACCGGTACAGAGTTACCAAAGGTTGCTAATAACACTGCCGCTAATGCGATACCTGGGAAGGCCATTAAAATATCCATTAAGCGCATGATAATTTCATTGCCCCATTTCTCGGATGTGGCTGCCGTCGCACCTAAAATACTACCGAAAAGAATGGCACAAGCTACCGCACCTAAACCAATAAATAAGGAGGTTTGGGCACCGTACACAATACGAGAGAAAATATCACGACCAAGTCGATCAGTCCCAAACCAATATTCCGCACTTGGAGCACGCATACGCGCAATTACTTCTAATGGGTCATGTGTTGCCACCCAAGGGGCAAACACCGCCACTAAAGCAACGAAAACTAAGAATAATAATGAAATTTTTGATGCGGTGGAAAGTGCTCGGAATCTCGCACCGCTTGCAGCTAATCGATCTGCTAAACCTTGACGAAACATTATAGACTCCGAATTTTAGGGTTAATCAACACATAGAGAATATCAACGATAATATTCACTAAAACGAAGGTAAAAGCGATTGTCAGAACCACACCTTGTACTAAGTGTAAGTCATGGTTGACGATGCCGTTAAAGATCAATTTACCCATACCCGGTAAGTCAAAGATTTGTTCGATAACTACCGCCCCACCAAGTAAGTAACCTACACGTAAGCCTAATACTGTTACAGGCGTGATTAATGCATTGCGTAATACGTTGTGACGAATAACAGTGGCATAAGGCACCCCATTACCAATCGCCGTTCTCACATAATCTTTATCCATTTCTTCTACCATGGTTGTACGCACTACACGAATTAATGACGCACATACCGGCACGGCAAGCGCAAGAGATGGCAAAATCATGGAATTGATATACCCCATCGGGCTTTCGCTGAATGGCACAAAACCACCTGAAGGCAACCAATCTAATTCCAAAGAGAACCATTGAATAAGTAAGATACCTAACCAGAATGAGGGGGTTGCAACCGCAGCAACAGAGATTAAACGAATCACTTGGTCTACCCAACTATCACGATAAAGTGCGGCTAGTACACCTAATGAGAAAGATACTACTGCCGCAAACACCACACCAATTAGGGTAAGTTGTAAAGTGATTGGGAAAGATTTCGCTAGCATGCTACTGATGGGTAATTCTGGTGGCATCGTCACACCAAAATCCAATACAAGTAAATTACCTAAGAAGCGAAAATATTGAACAAAGAGTGGATCATTTAAGCCGTGTGATTCGCGGTAAAGTTGTTTTGCCGCTTCACTAGCACTTTCGCCTAATGCCACTGTAGCAGGATCACCCGGCGTGAATTGAAGCACTACAAAGACGAGTGCGGTTACACCAAGTATCATGACCGGCAAAGCCATCAATCGGCGTAACAATAATCGAAGTATCATTTCCATCTGACCTCTCCTATTCTATTTGAGAAATTCATTAAATTAAAAATGAAGTGAAATAATCAAATTAAAAAACAAAATGATTTATACAAATCATAATGTCCGCACTATACCCTGTCAATCCAAGTGCCTAGGGCAAAGTTCAAATCTGTGATCGGCTTCACAAAGATTTTTTTGAAATGAAATAGAGAGCAAAAATGATTGAAAAACAGGGGGGGAAATGACCGCACTTTGGTGTTAAAAAGAAAGAAAAAAGGCTGTTGATTGCTCAACAGCCAAAACATTAAATTAAAAAGTGCTTTTATTTACGGCCCACACCGAGGAAAGATAAACCGGTTGTTGCCAATGGTTGATAGCCTTCAAGGCTACTATCATCCCATGCGGAAGGAAGTTTACGATGAACAATCGGATAAAGTGGTACTTCAGCCGCAATAATGTTAATCGCTTCTTCCCATGATTTTTTCGCTTCAGCGTGATCTTTTGCTCTCACTGCTGCATTGAGTAATTCAGTCACTTTCGCAAATTCAGGGGTGTTGCTCCAGCGGAAACGACGTTTCGGCCATACATCACCACGATACCACCAGCTTAAAAGCAAGTCTAAGTCATTACCGAACACTGATGGGTCACCCGGTGCGATGGCCACTTCATACACACCTGGATCCACGTTGTTGCTGTATAACGCACCAGATTGTAAATGTTGTAAAGTCACTTTCACACCAGGAATCTTGTTCCAAGATTCTAAAATTAACGGTGCAGATTCTTTCACCCAGTCATGGTCGGTTGCGAGCAACTCAAATTTAAGCTCAGTTACACCGGCTTCTTTTAATAATGCCGCGGCTTTTTCCGGATCATAAGGATATTGAGTTGATGCCTTAATGTAATCAGGGTGAGTCGTTTGTAAGTATGATGTTGCAGCTTCTGCATTACCATCAAATACAATATCAACAAGTTTGTCAGTGTTTAAACCATAGTGTAACGCTTGGCGTACTTTTGGATTGTTAAACGGCGCTTTCTCACAATTAAACATTAAGAATAACAAGCCGAAAGATTGAACGGATTGCACTTGTTGTTTTTTGTTTTTCAAGCGACTAATATCTAAATAAGGCACACTTTCCATTGCTTGAGTACGTTTAGACTCTTGTGCAGTTACACGAGCTGCGGCATCAGAAAGTAATAACCAAGACATTTTTTCAACTTGTGCTGGATATTTACCATTGTAAGGTTCATACGCTTCAAAGACGATTTTGTCATCTTTCACCGCTGAAACAAATTTGAATGGACCAGAACCAACTGGGTGTGCATCAAATGCAGATTGTCCTACTTTGTCGATCACGTGTTTCGGTACAATTTTCACGCAAGTTAAACGGTTAGCAAATAAAGCAAATGGATATTTCAATTTAAATTCCACCACTTTATCATCCACAGCTTTCACACTTTCAACGAAATCAATAAACATCACAAATAGTGATTTATTGGCTGGATCCATAATACGATTGAAGGAATACACAACGTCTTCAGTGGTAACAGGTGCGCCGTCATGGAAAGTTGCGCCTTCACGTAAGGTTATACGCCATGTTTTTTCATCAACTTGTTCTGGCTCTTTTCCTGCTAAGGCAAGATAAGGTTCACGAGTTGCAGGATGCAAATCCACCAAACCTTCAAAAATATGCAAGTTTGCGGCATAAGGTGAAGCACCGCTTGATGTCATTGGGTCAAAACCAGTAGAAAGTGGATAAGCAATCCCAGCTTCAATGGTTTTACCTTTAATGTCTGCAGCAAAGGCTTTTGGTGCAAATGTGCCTAATGTGCCACTAAATGCAATACCTGCCCCCACGCCAGCCATAAGCTTCATAAAATGACGACGAGATTCATTTGTTTCAAAGGAAAAATGCTTTGTCATACTAAACTCCTGATGAGTAATAAAATCATATTTTGGTTTTTTAAACCTAGCCAAACATTTCATTCGAAAATGAAGTAAAGCAATCAAATCTTAGAATAAAATGATTTGCATCAATCATAATCATCTTCGATTCATTCTGTCAAAGGGGAAATATTGAATGTGTGATCTACTTCACAGAGTTTTTTGTAACTTGAATTAAAAGTTTTTAACTATGTATAATTTATTATAAATAGATTTTAACTATTGAATCACTAGATAATATGAAATAGCCATCAGAAAAAACGATGCTTATAATGACCGCACTTCCCAAGCAAGGGAACAACATTTTAATCAACAATAAAGAGGAAAATACTATGTCAAAAACATCAATCGGTTTAGATAAAAAAGCATCTGAAAAATTAGCAGCAAAATTAAACGAATTATTAGCAACCTATCAAGTCTTCTATACTAACGTGCGTGGTTACCACTGGAACATCAAAGGCGTAAACTTTTTTGAATTACACGCAAAATTTGAAGAAATCTACACAGATTTAGTAGAAAAAGTTGATGAGGTCGCAGAACGTATCTTAACTTTAGGTTACACACCACATAACGGTTATTCACAATACTTCAAAGACTCACGTATTAAAGAAGAGTTAGGAGTAAGTGATGCACAATCTTGCTTAAAAGGCACATTAGAAGGATTAAAAGTATTACTTGAGCAACAACGTGAAATTCTTGAATTAGCGGGCGAGTCTGATGATGAAGGTACAGCGTCTCAAATGAGCGACTACATCAAAGAGCAAGAAAAACTTGTTTGGATGTTCCAAGCCGCTTGCCAAACTTGCTATGCTTAATTAAATATTGATTAAATACGAAAGCCGACTGATGTCGGCTTTTTATTTTCTATACTACAGGCTTTTGTCGATAGAACAATAATCCAGGTAAGGCGAGGCCCAAAACAAGGGCACCCAAAATAAAGCTGGTGTTGATAAAAGAGCTGATCATTTGCTCAAATAATGTATCGGAAAAGCCATAATGATGAATTTGTACGATAGCAATCATCGCTTTATAAGCATGAACACCCGGAATCATTGGAATAATTGCCGCAACGGTAAAGACTTTTGGATGGGCTAAATAGCGATGAGATAAATGCACACCAATAAAACCAATCACACAAGTGGCAAAAAAAGTGGCAAAAACAATCGGTACTCCAAAGTGTAATAATAACGTTCTCGTGACATGCCCAAGCGCGCCTAAAATAGCACAATACTTTAAGGCTTTAGGCGGAACATTAAATACTAGGGCAAATCCTACTGCAGGAATGGCTGCAAAAAGCATATCGTCGAGTAAATTCAGTAAAAACATCCTATTACCCCACCCACGAAACAATATTTAAAAGATCTAATGCAAAAACGATACCTAAACAAGCACCAAAGGTGAGAACCGTAGCGATGGTCCATCGTCCTATTCCCATATTGACATACCCTTTTAAAATATCTGCAAGAGAATTAATTAATGGGAATCCTGGGACAAGTAATAAAACGCTAGAAGCTAATGCGATATGAGGATCATTGCCTAAACTATATTTTAAACTGACACCGGAAATCAGTGAGGCAACAAATGCGGTAATGGCAAAGACGATGAGTGGATTGTAATGACGTTTAGAAATTTCTTGTCGAACAAACATGGCAATGGCAGAGGCAATAAAGGTGATTGCACAAATTGTCATATCTCCGCCAGAAAGATGAGCAAAAGAGGCACAAGATAAACCAATCATAAACACCACCAAATAACGGTTATATTTTAGTGGTTTTAATTTATCCAGTTTCTTTTGAGCCATGGACAAATCATACAAGTGATGCTCTACGGCAACCACAATGTGCTGAACATCCGTAACGATTTGCATATTAATGCCTTTATCGACATTTTTCCGCACGGTGGTAATACAATGCTGCTTAGAAAGCGTGGTCAACAAGACGGCATTTGCCGTTAACGCACACTCCACGCTTTCAATGCCTAAAGCTACACCTAATCGCTGTGCCATTTGTACGACGACAGCACTTTCTGCGCCATGCTGTAACAATAACAAAGCGGTTTCCACACAAATACGGGTAACCGCTCGTTGGTATTCCTGATCCATATCTCTGCGCTCTTATAAAGTAAACCTTAGAGATTATAGATCGATGAATAAAAAATACTGAAAAAATGACCGCACCTATGATCCAAGTCAAAACTTCAGTATTTCCAGGGCCTATGACTTAACAGAGATTAAATAGCTTTACCAAAATACAACGGCACATGACTTAACTTAGCCATATTCTTAACATAAGCTAAAACTGCTGGTGGAAATTCGATTCCTTTCACACAAGTAAGATTTCGTAATACAGGGAAAACGATAATATCTTCAAGAGAAAGTTGGCCGTTTAAGGCATTTTCAGATTGAATCAATACGGTTAATTTCTCTAAATCCCCTTTTAAGCGAGCAAGATAGGTTTCGGTCTTCGCAATATTTTCAGTAAAATCCCCAATAAATTCCGTTTTCTTTTTAGTGAAATAATCAACCGCACTTTGGGTTTCAAATTCCGCTAAACCTATTTGTGTAAAGCGTGCAGTCGTAAGATGACCATAATAACTGCCAACTTCTTTTAACCATGCTTCAATTTCAGGACGAACGTGTTCAGATAAGATTTTTTCACCAAAATGTTCATCGACATAATGCACAATATCCAAACTTTCTGGCATCGCGGTACCATCTTCTTTGACAAGAATTGGTACAACTTTTTTGCCCACTAAACCGATTGGCGTTGCTTCATCATCATTTGCCAGCACTACAAGTTCTACCGGTAAATTTTTTAAACCGAAAATCATGCGGGCTCGCACACAAAACGGGCAATGATCGTAAACATATAATTTCATTTTTTACTCCTCTTTTTCCTGTAATAATTTTCCTAATCCACTTTGTCGTTTTACGGTATTTCTGACCGCACTTTGCCAGATTTTTTCATTGGCAAATACGGAAAGCTGATTTTTCGCACGGGTGACACCGGTAAATACCAGCTCTCGTGAAAGCACTGGGTTGGGTTCTGTTGGTAACACCATGACGGTATGTTCAAACTCCGAACCTTGGGATTTATGAATCGTCATCATAAACGCAGGCTCGTGAGAGGGAATACGACTGGTTGATACTTCTCGATTGCCAAACCATACTTTGCCTTTAGCTAAACACAAGCCAATATCGCCGTTATACAGTTTAACATTATGATCGTTTTCGGTAATCATAATTGGCTTACCAATATACCAATCGTCTTCTTGACGGAACCAAAGTAATTTCTCAGCTCGTAATGCTAAAGCAATTTCACGATTTAATTCTTCCACACCTAATACCGAAGCACGAAGTGCGGTCAAAAATCTCACCGAATTAAAGCGATCTAAAATTGCTTCCGCATAAGTTTTTTCGTTGCCCTTTTCATCTATAAATTTTGCATTGAGATCTTTTTTCTGAGCAAAATAAGTTTGAAGTTGGGTTAAATAAATACGGTAATTTTCAACCGCACTTTTCACCACTTGGCGCACCGATTCTTTAACGTCTTGTTCTTCATCAAAATGATGAAAATGCAACTCTTGTGGATATTCTGAAAAGGTTGTTACACTGCCCTCACCTTTTCCTTGTTGAATTTGCTCAGCAAGTTGTTTAATGCCCGAATCATCTCGGAAACGACGACTAAAGGTTAAATGACAAATGGCATCACGCAACGGACTATGTTCATCCGAAGTTGGAACAGTATAGCCTGTTGTTGTATGAATATAATCAGCTTGAGTAGGACTATAATCTTGCGTTAAAAATTGTGCAATTTCACCTAATACTGCCCCCGCTTCTACTGAAGCTAATTGAGCTTGGTCACCCAATAAAATCAAACGTGTTTCGGGTTTCAACGCTTGCACCAGTTTCGCCATCATAGGTAAATCAATCATTGAGGTTTCATCCACAACTAATACATCAATTTGTAGTGGATTATGTGCATGATATTTTACGCTATCGGTAAAAGGTCGAACGCCTAGTAAACGATGCAACGTTTCTGCAGTTTTAGGAATGGATGCACGTAACTCATCTGAAATTGGCATTTGTGTCAAAGCGTTTTCGATAGATTCCGTTAAACGAGCCGCGGCTTTTCCTGTTGGCGCAACCAATTTAATATGAAGCTTGCCGCCAAATAATTCCTGTAATACACATAACAAGCGAGTGACGGTTGTCGTTTTCCCTGTTCCCGGTCCACCTGTAATCACAGAAAATGGGCTTTTCACCGCTGTGGCTACTGCGACTTTTTGCCAATCAACTTGTGCTTGTTGTTGAGGGAAATAACGATCTAATAATGTCCGAATTTGTTGCGGCTCTACCGATAAAGTGCGGTCATTTTTCAATGCGTTTTTAATATATTGCGCAACGCGGAATTCATCTTGCCAAGCTCGGTAGAAATAAATCGCCCCAAATTGAAATGCGAGAGGCGCAATCTGATTTTCAGGATCTTGTGTAAAAGCAATATGCCCCGCTAAGGCTGATTGCCATTTTGATACAGAAAGTGAATCAATCTTTTCATTAATCAGCGACAAAAAATCCGTTTCAGTATGACGATAAGCCAAACCAAATAAATTACGTTCTAAGAAACGATCTAACACACAACAAGTATTGCCTTGTGTATAGCTCCAGTTGCAAAGTGCGGCTAATAAAATCGCTAAATTTTGTACGGGTTCGGCATAGCCTTTATCTTTTTGTTTATCAGCAATTAATTGAGCAAAATAATAATCGCCTTGAGTAATCACACCTTGTTCTTGCAAGGATTTTAATAGGCTTAACATTAAAATAATTCCTCTAATTGTTGGATTAATTGCCAATCTGGTTTATCAAAAAAGATGCCCGATTGTGGCGAACCATTCATTCCTCGTAAAAATGCATAGACCACACCACCAAAATCTCGGTTGTAATCGTAGTCAGGCAAACGTGTTTTTAAATAACGGTGTAATGCCACCACATACAACAAATATTGCCAATCATAGTGATGCTCTAACATGGCTTTTTTCAATGCAGCTTGATCGTAATCCTTTAATGTCTCACCTAAGAAATTCGATTTGTAATCAAGCAAATAATATTTACCTTGATGACAGAAAACTAAGTCCATTGTGCCTCGCACCATGCCTTGAATATCATCAAACTGTAACGGTTCTGACGGTAAATGGTGCAAGGCTGCTAACGCTCGGTTAAAACCAGCGACATCAAAATGGCTTGTGATATTGAGATAAAACGCCAACTCTTTTAAGCATTGTTTTTCGTTAATTTGAGCAAGAGTAAAATCATCGTTTGGCAAAATTGGTGTACTGAGTATTTGTGCAAACCACTGTTGAACTGCTGTAAATTGCTCCTCGACAAGATTCAAATCCTGACATAATTTTTCAATGTTTTCTTTCTCTGCCAGTTGAGCAAAAGGCACCTTTTCAAAATAACGATGCAATAAAGTACCGATTTGTGTTCCCCGTGGAAAATCTAAAACCATTTCATCGTTATCATGATCAAGTGCGGTCAGATTTTCAGGGATATTTTCTATTGAAATCGATGCATCATAATCTTTCGCGTCATCAAAAATGAGCGATTTTTTCACCGCACTTTCATTCAAATAAGCTTTGCGTTGATGTGTTTGTTCTATGCCACTAAAGCTCGTCACTCGCCAATCTTGTTCAATTTTACCTTGGAAAATTTCTGCACTTAAATTTTCTTGAGAAACATTTAAAGTAAGCGGTTCACTGGCTTGTAACACATCGGTTAATTCAATTGCTACATCATTTGGCAAAAGCTGCTTAAATTTTTCCAATAACGGTTGGGTATCCCAATTATTTGGCAAATCGAGTTTTCGACCAATTTCACCTTGCGTTAAAACATACAATAAAGCATTCCATTTTTTATCAAAGGCTTTCGGTAACACAAAGGCCATTTGATATTTTGCTCGAGTTAATGCCACATAAAGCAAACGCAATTCTTCCGCAAAAACTTCTTGGGTTAACTCATCCAAGTGTTGATCTTGCATATCCCACAAGGTTTGCTCTTTTTTACTATCGTAATATAAATTAAACAGTTTCTTCTGCTTGCCAGCTTTTGCTGGGTCTTTAGCCGCATTTCCTAAAAATGGCAACCAAACCAAATCATATTCCAACCCTTTGGATTTATGGATAGTCACAATCTTCACTAACTGACGTTCGCTTTCTAAACGAATTTGTGCTTCTTGACGACCATTATCTTGAATTTGCTTTTCAAACCAGCGCAATAATGCTGCTTCACTTTCATTTAATGCGGCTGCTTGCTGTAAAATTTCAGCTAAATGTAATAAATCCGTCAATTTTCGTTCGCCATCAGGCCGAGATAAGAGTTTTTCTGTGATATTTTCAGCTAAAAGCAAATGGTGCAACATCGGCAAGACGCCTTGGCGTTGCCAAATTTGTTGATACTCTGCAAATTTTTCAGCCCAACGTTGCCACTGAATTTCATCCTGGTGAATTTGGTGAATTTCAGCTGCATTTAAGCCGAAAAGTCCGGTCGCAATGGCATTCAAAATTGGGCGTTCCGTCACGCTCAAACAAGCTTGCAAAATCAAGGTCAGTTCTTTTGCTGTATTACTCTCAAAGACATTTCCCCTATCCGAAAGGTAAACCGAAGCAATACCGAGTGCTTGCAATTCTTTTTTCATCAGATCAGCTTCGGTATAACCACGCACCAAAACGGCAATATTTTCTGCTCGCAATGTTTGATTTTCCGTTTTGCTTTCATTAGGAAAAACAACCGGATTTTCAGCCGCACTTTTTAACCATTGCTGAATCGATGTTGCGCAAGCTTTCGCATAATCTTGCTGGGTGGATTCGTCTTTATCATTAATGTAAAAACGGAAGGCGGGTTCAGGCTGATTATTCAACTGAAAAACAAGATTCTTCTTGGCTGCACCGACATTTAAAAATTCAATATTTTTATAAATAAAAGGCGTATTTTTAAAATCAAATAATCGATTTACTCCTTCTACTAAAGGTTGAGAAGAACGGTAGTTTGTACCTAAGTTAAAACGCTCGCTCGCTTCGTCTGCTGCTTTTAAATAAGTGAAAATATCGGCACCACGGAAGCGATAAATTGCCTGTTTTGGGTCCCCGATCATCATAAAACCAACATTACCAAACGCGGTTTTATTGTGATAAATTTTCGAGAAAATTTGATACTGTAACGCATCAGTATCTTGGAACTCGTCAATCATGGCAAAAGGATATTGAAAACGAATTAATTCTGCTAACTGTTCTCCGCCCTCACCATATAATGCTTCTTTCAATAAGCGTAATAAATCATCAAAGGATTTTTCAGGATGATTCGCTTTGTATTCAAGAAGTTTCTTTTGAATACCTTGACGATAGTGATAAAGAATGATTTTTTTTAATAAATCACTTGATTGATGTTTTTCAACCAGTTCTTCAAGTTCTGCAAAAATCGGTGCATAAAACGGTATAGCCGCTTTTTTATTTTTCGTATTTTTTGTCGGCTTTTCGTATTTTTGCTCAATCGAAGATTGTAGAAAATACTTCCTTAATGTTTCATGAATTTCATAGTCTAGTGGATTATTTGCCCATTCATTAATCTGTTCAATCCATGTTTTAAGACGTTCTTTTTGGTAGCTGCTACGACTGAGAGATTTGAGCTGATCTTCTGGATAATCTTTTGTTATTTCCTCCATGATAATGGAGGAAATTTCATCTACATTTTTTAACCAAAAAACTTTTAGATCTTCAACAGCTTTTAATCGCTCTCCCACACTTTTCTGTAAAAATTCATCAATTGACAACGACAAGCTTTGTTGATTGTCCGTCGCTACCGATACATCTTTGTTTAAATCAGATTCTAAAATGCTTAGCACATCATCAGGCGAACCTAACTCTTTCGAGATAAAATTAGCAATCTCGAAAGGTTGGGAATAAAAATGCTCTCGCCAAAATTCATTTGCAAATTGTTTGAGTAAATCAGACTGATCTTTGAGAAGTTTTAAATTGAAATGCACGCCTGAATTAAAAGCATGTTGCATCAGCATTCGGCGACAAAAACCGTGAATGGTATAAATGGAGGCTAAATCTAAATTTTGTTCGGCCAGCTTTAAGCGACGAAGTGCGGTCGGAATATCTTCTAAATAAGGCAACAATTCCGCTAAAAATTGATGTTCGCCAGTAAAAATCGCCTTATCTTTTGTCTCATAATATTCAGAAAAAACCGAAATTGCCGCTGTTAAACGTTCCCGAATTTTACGTTTTAAATCTTCCGTCGCCATTTCAGTAAAGGTTACCACCAAAATTTCTTCCACATTTAGCGGTCGAGAAAAACAATTCTCACCAGCTTGTAAAAGTAAACGAAGATAGATAGAACCGATAGTATAGGTTTTCCCTGTGCCTGCAGAGGCTTCAATTAAATTGACTTGATTTAAGGGTAATGAAATGGCATTAAGTGCGGTTGATTTTTGGCTCATTTTTTTATTTTTTTGGAAACATTAGTTTGTTCTTATTGTAGAGGAATTTCCATAGAAATTCATTTAGTTATTATTTATTTCCTGTATAATTTTGAACATTTATAACTTAATAATTACACAAAATATTCTGAGGATTTTATGGCAGCAGCAATTCAACAACGCGCCGAACTTCAACGCCGTATTTGGCAAATCGCTAATGATGTCCGCGGTTCCGTCGATGGTTGGGATTTTAAACAGTATGTTTTAGGTACGCTTTTCTATCGTTTTATCAGTGAAAATTTTGCTAATCACATGAAAAATGGAGATGAGAGCATAAATTATGCAACTTTATCTGACGATATTATCACGCCAGAAATTAAAGCGGATGCAATAAAAACCAAAGGTTACTTTATTTACCCAAGCCAATTATTTAAAAATGTTGTGGCGACAGCCAACACTAATCCAAATTTAAATACAGACCTAAAAAGCATTTTTACAGATATCGAAAACTCCGCTACTGGCTACCCTTCCGAACAGGATATCAAAGGTTTGTTTGCCGATTTTGATACTACCAGCAACCGCTTAGGCAATACCGTTGCCGATAAAAACAGCCGTCTAACCGCCGTATTAAAAGGCGTTGCCGAGTTAGATTTTGGTGACTTTGAAGATAATCATATTGATTTATTCGGCGATGCTTACGAATTTTTAATTTCCAACTATGCTGCTAATGCCGGTAAATCGGGGGGCGAGTTCTTTACACCACAATGCGTTTCCAAGCTAATTGCTCGACTGGCTCTATATGGACAAGATAAGGTCAATAAAATTTACGACCCAGCGGCAGGTTCGGGTTCTTTATTATTGCAAGCGAAAAAACCATTTGATGAACACATCATTGAAGAGGGATTCTTCGGGCAGGAAATTAATCACACCACTTACAACCTTGCTCGTATGAATATGTTTTTGCATAACATCAACTACGACAAGTTTGATATCGCCCTTGGCAACACTTTAATGAACCCGCAATTTGGTGATGATAAACCCTTTGATGCTATCGTTTCTAACCCACCTTACTCCGTGAAATGGATTGGCTCTGACGACCCAACGCTAATTAACGATGAACGCTTCGCCCCTGCCGGCGTACTTGCGCCAAAATCCAAAGCGGACTTTGCCTTTATTTTGCATGCGTTAAGTTATCTTTCAGCAAAAGGCCGCGCGGCAATTGTGTCCTTCCCCGGCATTTTTTATCGCGGCGGTGCGGAGCAAAAAATTCGTCAATATTTGGTGGATAATAACTATGTGGAAACGGTGATTGCCTTAGCGCCCAATCTCTTTTTCGGCACCAGTATTGCGGTGAATATTTTGGTGCTTTCCAAACATAAACCCAATACCCAAACCCAATTTATCGATGCCAGCGGTTTATTTAAATCCGCCACCAACAACAACATTTTGGAAGAGGAACATATTGAGCAAATTCTCAAACTGTTTGCCGATAAAGAAGATGTGCCGCATTTGGCTAAATCCGTATCCTTTGAAGAAATCGTTAAAAATGAATACAACCTTGCGGTGAGTTCTTATGTGGAACAAAAAGACACTCGCGAAGTTATTAATATTGATGAACTCAATGCTGAAATTCGTAAAACAGTTGCCAATATCGACCGCTTGCGCGCGGAAATTGACAAAATTGTGGCGGAGATTGAGGGGTAAAACACCATGGAAAACAACCGCACTTTTTTAGAAAAATTATTGGATGGGGCTGAGGTTGAGTGGAGAACTTTAGGTGAAGTATCAGAGTTACGTAATACTGGAGTGGATAAAAAAATTAATGAAAGTGAAAAAAGCGTTAGGTTATTAAATTTTACAGATGTATTTAATAATCAATATTTATCAAATAGCACTCCAACCATGATAGTAACAGCAAGTGATAAAAAAATTATTGATTGCAATATCTTGAAAGGCGATCTTTTTATCACTCCTACATCTGAAATTTTAGATGAAATAGGGCAATCTGCTGTTGCTTTGGAAAATATTGATAATGCTGTTTATAGTTACCACATTATGAGAATTAGAATTCATGATACTAATTTTCTGTTACCTGAGTTTTTAAATTATCTGTTTAGAACATCACAAATAAAGCAACAAATCAGAAAAAATGCCCAAGGAATTACAAGGTTCGGTTTAACTCTACCACGCTGGAAATCTTTGGTTATCCCCATCCCCCCACTTTCCGTCCAAACCGAAATCGTAAAAATTTTGGACGCATTGACAGCGCTTACCAGCGAGCTTACCAGCGAGCTTACCAGCGAGCTTACACTACGCCGGAAGCAGTATGAATACTATCGGGAGAAATTGTTATCTTTTGATAGCCTAGAGCAATTAAATATGGGGGGGGCGAAGAAGAAACTTATTGATGTATGTATCAATATCTTCTCTGGCAAAAATAAAGAGAGAAATGATAGCGGGCTGTATCCAATTTATGGATCAACTGGAATTATTGGGAAAACCAACAAAAAAGAATTTTCTAATGAACAAATTTTGGTTGCTCGTGTTGGTGCCAATGCTGGCTATGTTCACATAGCTCAAGGTGAATATGATGTTTCAGATAACACATTAATTATCCAACATAATAAAAATATTGATCTTAAGTTTCTTTATCATACTTTGGTTAATATGAAGTTAAATCAATATGCAAAGGGTGCAGGGCAACCACTTATTACAGCCGGACAATTAAAATTAATGGAGATAAATGTTCCCCCACTTGAAGAACAACAACGCATCGTTTCAATCTTAGATAAATTTGAAACACTCACAAACTCTATCACCGAAGGCTTGCCTTTAGCGATTGAGCAAAGCCAAAAACGGTATGAATATTACAGAGAATTGTTATTGAGTTTTTAATCCTAAACTGGATTTTATATAACACCTAATAATATATAAAAACGGCGGATACAAACCGCCCTTATAACTAAGGAAACACCCTATGACCCAATACAAAACCATCGCCGAATCCAATCATTTTATCGTTTTAGATCAATACAAAAAGTTTGTTGAAGAACCCAATGCAGGTTACCAAACGGAAGGGAGCCTTGAACGTGAATTTATCCGTGATTTGCAGGCGCAAGGCTATGAATATTTGCAAGGTCTCAATAATCATGATGCCTTGGTTAAAAATTTACGAGCACAATTACAGCGCTTGAATAACGTGGTTTTCTCCGATGCGGAATGGCAACGTTTTTTAGAGGAATATTTAGATAAACCGA
>CAUQBI010000015.1:0-60640 GCA_963516375.1 Parahaemophilus parainfluenzae
AAGAAAACCTTCAAGCATTATTGGCTGCTTTAAACAAAGCAAAACCAACTACTGCAAAAGGTATCTTTATCAAGAAAGTAAGCATCTCTACAACTATGGGGGCTGGTGTGGCTGTTGATCAAGCTTCACTATAATTAAGCGTTAAAACTTAATTCAAATTAACCGCACTTTGGGTAACTAAAGTGCGGTTATTTTTTACATGCTTTTCAATAAGTGAAATGTTGAGAATATAAAAAGAGCGCTCAAATTTCATTATATTTTGAATTTGACCGCTCTTTCTTATGAGAGATTACTTCGCTAAAGCGAAAATGGCTTCAATAGCTTCTTTAGTATACGTTTTTTCCACTTTCGCTCTGATTGCAGTTTGAGCCGCATTTTCAATAATTTCAGCTAAGGTTTCATCATCAATACCAAGTTGTTCAAGACTCGTTGGTGTGCCGATTTTATCAAACCAAGCTTTTAAGGCTAGGATACCGTCTTCAGACTTGTCTAAGCCAAATATTTCTTTAGCAAAGCGTTTGAATTGAGCAGGCCTTTGAAATTGATACCATTGCATCCACGCAGGCATAATCACGGAAAGGCCCGCGCCATGCGGCACATCTGAAATCGCACTCATGGAATGCTCAATCATATGATTTGGGAAACCATAAGGTGAGATACCTAAATGCGTTAAACCATTTAACGCAAGTGTAGCCGCCCAGGCAAATTCACCACGTGCATTGAGATCTTGTGGATTATTGAGCAAGATTTCAGTCGTACGAATAACGGTTTTAATATTGCTTTCTACTAAGAAATCAATAATTTCAGGGCGATATTCCGCCGTGAAATAGGCTTCAATCGAATGAGCGATGATATCTGCAGCAGAATACACTAAATAATCACGACTAACGGTCGCTTGTAATTTCGGATTAATGACTGATACTTTCGGAAATAAATAATTGCTGTGAATTGAATATTTTTGCTGCGTTTCTTCGTTAGTAATGACTGAGCCCCAGTTCATTTCACTGCCTGTTGCTGCAAGGGTGATCACATCGAAAATCATCAATGCTTTTTGAACTGGTGTGCCTTTAAAGAAGTCCCAAGTATCGCCGTCATAGCATGCACCAGCTGCGATCGCTTTCGCACTATCAAGGCAAGAGCCACCACCGATACTCAACACACTATCTGCACCAAAGGCTTTCGCCATTGCAACGGCTTCACGAACTTTGCTGATTGTCGGGTTGCTTTTTACGCCACCACATTCAATGTATTCAATGCCATGTTTACGCAAACTTTTCGCCACATCTTCAAATAAACCGGATTGTTTGACACGCTCACTGCCATAGATAATTAAGGCCTTTTTTGCACCGTATTCGTGCATATAATTACCCATCTCCTTTTCTTTATCGAGGCCAAATTCAATGCGAGTAGGGTTTTGAAAACTAAATGGATACATATTTATCTCCTTATTATCTGTTAAGTGCGGTCAGTTTTTGCGTTGTTTTTATTCCACAAAATAGTGCGGAATGAAGTGGCTATCATTGCCGGTAACTGGGGTAAAATCTTCTCTTAATCCAATGCCACAAGCCACATCACCAACTACCCAAGAACCAATCATAGGGTACATACCATCAAAATTTGGCAGTTCAAATTTTTGTTGATAGATGTAACCTGCTTGATCGTAAAAGGCAGAATGCTCACTGCCTTTGGCAGCAAATTCTAGACCATTACGTTTTTCATAGTAAGAAACATTGGCGCCTTCACGACCTAACGTCGGTTTTTTCACCCATATTGATTGGCGATCGGTAATATCATGTTTACTAAAGTAAGCGGGTAGTAATAAAGGGTGGTTTGGATGTTTTTGCCACAATTTCGCTAATAGCACTTTATTGCTTAATAGTAATTTCCACGCAGGCTCAATAAAAGTAGTGGATGAATTAAGCATGTGTGGTGCATATTCTGTCGTAGTCATCCATTCAAGCGGGTAGAGCTTAAATAAACAATCAATAGGTTGATTATTCAGATCGAGGAATTGCTGACTGTCTTTATCGTAGCCCACGTCTTCAATAGCAAGCTGATGAATATGCCAACCTGCGTTGTAAGCCACATCTGCCAAGTAATCGATATTGCCCCAATCTTCACGTCCCGCTTCTTGCATGGCACTAAAATGGAAATCGTTTAGTCCTGTTTGCTGTTGAATAAACTGAAAGCGATTGAGCAATTCTTCGTGAATCCAATTAAATTGGTCACGATGCGCTAAGCCTTCAATTTGCTCTAACCATTGCCATTGCACCATAGCAGCTTCAAGCAGGGAAGTAGGGGTGTCGGCATTGTATTCAAACATTTTGAGGTTTTCACCGTCATAACCAAAATCAAAACGGCCATATAAGTGCGGTACGTTTTTAGCCCATGTTTGTTCAATCAGATTTTTCTGTAAATCGGTGAAGCGATAATACGCATAATCACCTTGTTTCACTTCATCGGCAACAAAGTCCATACACATCGCGTGCAATTCATTAGTGGCGTCTTCAATACGATCGATTTCCGCTAGGGTAAATTCATATGCTACATTGTCCGACCAATAATGCGAGCCATCAGAGGAAGGCAGATTATAGTAATCAAAGCCCACATCTAATAATTGTTGCACCATATTAGGACGAGTAGGAAAGCCCGTGATTCGTTTCATATTTAACCGCCTGAGCTACGGCTGCTGCTTGAGCTAGAGCTTTTAAAGCCCCCGCGTGAAACCGGTTTGCTGTAAGTGCTACCTGCATTGCCTTTCACTAATACAGGTTTACCGACAGAACGATTAGTTTGCGGTTGGATAACTTGACCCGTTGGCGTTGAGACGGCACGATTGCTTGGATTGTAACTAGGGCCTAAAAATGAACCCATCGTACGCGCGATCATATAGCCCATTGCGGCACCTGCAATCGCACTGCCCATACTGCCGTGTCCTTCTCCTGTTGCAGAGCTAGTGTGGCTAGTTCCCTCAGCGCTGCTTGAATTGCCAGAGTGAGTTGCTCCATCTGGATTTAAGGTTTGTTTAACGGTCTGATTGTCTTCTGACCACTCGCTATTATTGCTTGGACGTGTATTTAAATTGCCCGAGAGAGAGGGGCCAGATCCAGCATGTGCAGTTGTTCCGCTGTTATTTTCATTAGATTGGTCAGCTTCACATAATTCGATTTTTTGCCAATCGGCTAAACAATCCTCAAGGCTGTTATAAACATCTCGTTGAACTTGCTCTTCTGAGCAGCCGCCCAATAAAGCCACAATGGAAAGGCTGACGAGAACTTGATTTTTCTTTTTCATCATAGGGTTAAAGTGTTAATAATTCAGTTAAATGATTGATTTCTAATGTAGGCAAAACACTTGCTTCAGTAAATGAATTGAGGTTTTTGCCAGATAAATTAATCCATACAGCTTGGCAGCCAGCTTGAATGGCGCCTTGAACATCCGTGGTTAAGTTATCACCAATATGTAAAATTTCACTCGGTTTTACGCCAAAATAATGGGCGGTTTGGTGGAACAAATCTTGATGAGGTTTCGCTCTGCCTTGTTCTCCACCACGTAAACTCAGCTGAAAGTGTTCAAACCCAATACGTTTTGCAATCACATTACCATTGGTAATCACGCTAAGCGGGTATCGATCTTTCAGTTGATTCAGCACTTCAATACTTTCTGCGGGTACATCAATTTTATGTCGCCATTCAATAAATTCTTCCATAGCGAGGGCTAAAGTGCGGTCAATTTCAACCGCACTTTTACCATGATGTATCAGCAAGTTGTGTAATGTTTCGATACGCCAGGCAATCACATCTTCAGCAATCAAGGGATCTTTCTTCGCCAGTTGCCATTTCCATTCTCGCCAATATTCTGAGGTAAGATCGCTCAGTTGTGCGTGTTCTTGCACACATTGAAGAAAATGCTCTTCGGCCAAACGAATGACATCACTATTATCATAAAGGGTGTCATCAAGGTCAAAACTCATAACCTTGAAAGGCTGAAGACCGCGGTAAAATCGCATAGTTAATCCTATTTAATGGTATTGACACCAAGCCATGCGGTCGCACGTTCATTGGTGATTTCTTCGTGTGTCCACATGCTCATTAAGTCAGGCTGAGGATGCTTATTGGTGTTATAGCCGATCAAATGAGCAAAATCAAATACGGCATGGGGATAGCCATTAATAAGCAATAAGGCTAAATAACCGCTTTCATCCCAGCAGATTTCTAATTTACGTGCTTCGTGGTGATTGCGTGTGTTATCAACATTATAAACATGTAAGCAATCGACAACAGGCTGCGCATTTTGACGCATATCTAACGCATAAAAATAGCCCGTTTCGCCATCATCTTCAAACATCACCGCCAGATGATCATGCACAGTCGAATGTGTGCCGACTTGTTTTGGTTGACCGAGAAAAAGTTGGTCTTCGAGGGTTAAATGTAACATGGTATTTCCTAATCAAATTGTGTAGTCCAGTGACTACTATGGTGTGCTTGAAAACAAAGTTCAACCTGTGCGGGCGTATTTTTTTCTTCATTCATTGGTGGCAGTTCACTCAACGCAAAATAGGCAGATTGCACTGTTTCACTATTTGGTTGAAATTCACCACTTAATGGTTCGCACATGACGAAGATTTTGAGTACAGGATGTGCAAAAGGCGGAAAATTGCGTTTATGTTGTTCGTGAATAGCAATAATGAAAGTCGGTTTAACATTAAGCCCCGCCTCTTCGCGTACTTCTTTAATCGTATTACTATGAATGGTTTCTAGCACATCTATCCAGCCGCCAGGCAGTGACCAGAGTCCATCATTTTCTTGTACTAATAAAATTTTATCATCTTTGAAAATAGCTGCGCGAGAGTCGATTTTAGGGGTTTGATAACCTACCCCATTGCAGAAAAATGATTTGACGGTTTCTTTTGGTATTGCTGTTTTATAAGCGAGCATTTCAGCAGACAAATCCCGCAAGCGTTCATAGCGTTCAATATCATAGATATTTTTGCAATAAGTTAGCCCGTTTTGTGCAATGCTTTGGATTTCGATAGCCCAAGATAGCCAAGGTTCAGTAAGAAGTGAATCAGATTGTGTCTTCATAAAAACACCTTAAAAAAACACCGCACTTTTGTGGCAAAGTGCGGTGAGATTTTACAGTAAATTCAGCGTGAATTACGCTTGACCTTTAACCGCTTTTAAACCTAAGAACGGAGCTGGTGTACCAGCACGTTCTAATGCTTCTTCGATACGGATTAATTGGTTGTATTTCGCAATACGGTCAGAACGGCTCATAGAACCAGTTTTGATTTGACCTGCTGCTGTACCAACCGCTAAATCAGCGATAGTCGCATCTTCGGTTTCACCTGAACGGTGAGAGATAACCGCAGTGTAACCTGCATCTTTAGCCATTTTGATTGCTGCTAAAGTTTCAGTTAAAGAACCGATTTGGTTGAATTTGATTAAGATAGAGTTTGCGATACCTTTTTCGATACCTTCTTTTAAGATTTTGGTGTTAGTTACGAATAAGTCGTCGCCCACTAATTGAACGCGGTCGCCTAACACCTTAGTTTGGTATGCGAAACCATCCCAGTCAGATTCATCTTGACCATCTTCGATAGACACGATTGGGTATTGTTTGGTTAATTCTTCAAGATAGTGTGTGAACTCTTGAGAAGTGAATGAACGGCCTTCGCCTTTCATTTCGTATTTTCCAGTTTCTTTGTTGTAGAACTCAGAAGATGCACAGTCCATTGCTAAAGTGACGTCTTTACCTAATACATAACCTGCTTTTTCTACAGCTTCTTTGATACATGCTAAAGCGTCAGCATTAGATGCTAAGTTAGGTGCAAAACCACCTTCATCACCTACAGCTGTGCTCATGCCTTTAGATTTTAATACTTTCGCAAGGTTGTGGAATACTTCAGCACCAATACGAAGTGCTTCGCGTAATGTTTTCGCACCAACTGGTTGAATCATGAATTCTTGGATATCAACGTTGTTATCTGCGTGCTCACCACCGTTGATGATGTTCATCATTGGTAATGGCATAGAGTAAACGCCTGGCGTGCCGTTAAGTTCTGCGATGTAAGCGTAAAGAGGTAAACCTTTAGACGCAGCTGCTGCTTTTGCGTTTGCTAAAGATACCGCTAAGATTGCGTTTGCACCGAAGTTAGATTTGTTTTCAGTACCGTCTAAATCGATCATGATTTGGTCGATTTCAGCTTGGTTAGACGCTTCTTTACCCACTAATGCATCTGCGATAGGACCGTTTACAGCCGCAACTGCTTTTAATACACCTTTGCCTAAGAAACGAGATTTGTCGCCGTCACGTAATTCTAATGCTTCACGAGAACCAGTAGATGCACCTGATGGAGCAGCTGCTAAACCAACGAAACCACCTTCAAGATGAACTTCAGCTTCTACAGTTGGGTTACCACGAGAGTCGATGATTTCACGACCAATGACTTTAACGATTTTTGCCATTTTGTTTTCCTCTGTTTAAAGTTAATTAAAATTAGTTAGGCGAACCTAAAACGGGAATATAATAAAGCAAATTTAGAAATTTGTCTTGGAAAAATGACCGCACTTTGATCTGTATCTTATTTTTCAATCAAGTGCGGTAAGTTTTTATCTCTTTTTCGCCAATTATTTCTTTTATTTCAGTGGAATTGCCTTCAAAAGTTGGTTAAAGTTGCCCGAAATTTCGTATTATTTTACGACGAATTATTTATTCTTAATTGAGACTTTCTTGCATTGAAAAAGGAATCATTATGTCTCTTTCGACTTTTTTTCAGCAGATCAAAACACAAGTAAAATCAGCGATATCCACCCATCCGATTGAAATCTTCATGATTGCTACGTTTGCTCTTGGGATTTGGTTTGTGGATATGAATTCAGAAAAAGATCATTTAGCTTATTGGCTATTTGAGCCGATGCTGTTTGCCTTTATTTATTTATCTCGTCCTTATGCCTGGTATCGTTTTTCGTGGATTGTGCCGCTTATTGCCGTTTTCACCATTTGGCAAGTGAATGATAATGCTGATTTTTATGCTTATAGTCCTAAGTTTTGGGGCGCTCAATTTATTGTATTATTGATATTATGTGGTTTTCCATTTGTCAGAAACAATCAAGCCTTTACTTATCGTAATTTTACGACGCTATATTACATCACGTCATCCATTGCTGGCTGGGGGCTCGTCTCTGGTTTGGTAGCCGCAATTTTGGCTTCAATCAGTACATTATTTAACATTGATTTTAGTGAATGGTTTCAAAAGCATCTTTATTCCTCAATTACCGCATTTTGCCTTCCTTTGTTCTTTTTGGTCTTTCAACAGCGCCAAGAAAATACAGAGATGACGCTAAATCGTAGCATTGAAATTTTAGTAAATTTTATCTTAGCGCCAGCCTTAATGATTTTTACTGTTCTACTTTATGCTTATGTGGGCAAAATTATCTTAGCAGGGGCGTTGCCAAAAGGAATGGTGTCGAATATTGCGTTGCCTTACTTAGTTGTAGGCTTAGGTGTTTACGCTTTACGTAGTATTAGTGTTAAAGCCAATTGGGACAGTTTCTTTAAGTTTTTCCCATACCTTTCCATTGTGCCAATTGTATTGTTATGGTTGGCAATTGACCGTCGAATTAGTGCTTATGCTTGGACTGAGCAACGGATTTATTTAGTGGCATTAGCCGCGGCTATTACGATTGCTTATGTTATTTTAATTATCCCTAAAATTCGCCAATATCGTTTGATTTCTGTCGTTGTGATTGCGACCATTTTTGCCATGACTTGGGTGGTGAAACCCAAAGAAATCGCCTATCAAAGCCAAACGGAACGTTTTGAGCATTTACTCACAAAGCTTAATTTATCTGATGGGCAAGGAAAAATTCGTGATGATGTGGATTTTTTAAGTCGTTTAGAAAATATGCCAGAAAACGAACGCCAAGATTGGAATGAATTAGATGATGTATCTGATTATTTAGTTCATCGTTTGGACTTAGGGCCTTATGACAGCTCTAATTATGAAGAGAAACGAAAAGCCTTTGTACAAAGATATGGTGAAAAAGCGAATGAACTGATTTCATTGGATGTTTATGAGCATTCTTTCCGTATCAATGATAGCGACATTATGGCTCTGCAAAATAGCCCGGTTAGAGAAGCTGAGTTTGAATGGTCATCAATTGATGTGAGTTCGTATAAAAAATGGATCCATGTGCCAGTCCATCAATTCTATCGAGTGGATGATAACAGCTTGAAAAAAAAAGAGAATGAGCCAAAAGAACGAGCCGAAGTTTGTTTTGTTGAAGAGCATGATAGATATTGTACCGATATGGATCAGCATATTAAACAGGTCTTTCAACAACATCATTTAGACTCAATGAAAAAACTGGCGGAATCAGATCTTAAACTCATCCGTAAAGACTTACTAAAAATTGATGCACCAAGTTTTGCTATCTATTTAGGTTCACTTGAAATGCAATTTAGTCAAGAAAAGGGCTATCACTACAAGGAATTAACCGTCGAAGCTATTTTTGATAAATAGGCTAGATATGTAAAGTGCGGTGATGTTATTGCAAAAAATTTGGCTAAAAATGACCGCACTTTAATATTAAAACGGATAAAAATTTCCCCAATTCTATTTAGATTGGGGAAGTAAGATAATGGAAGTCAAAGAGTTATTGAACGTGTTGATATAAAAGTTTTTTCAATAATTGGATGCGTTGTTCTAAAATGCTGAACATCGTATGTCGATCTTCTCCAAATAATGAAATCTCACAAGTAGATTGAACCTTATCGTAAGCCGAAAATGCCATTTCAAACTCTTCCTTGCTGAGTTTAATGGATTTCTCGTGTAATGTTCGGCTTAGCAAGCTCACTTCTTTCGATGTTAATTCTGGAAATAAATGACTGATCCACAGTTCCATCGAGTATTGAACTGCTTCACTAATTTTTTCTTGTTTTTTACTTTCTTGCCCTGGATGTAGTCGATAAAGCAATAAGGGCTCTGGTAAATTCGCAAATGTCTTTTTGTGTAATGCGCATTGTACCCACATATGAAAATCGGGCGCTGTGGCTGTTTGTGCATAATTGATCGCAAGTGCCTTGATACTAGAATGTCGCCACATTGAAGAGGGATTAATGATATTGTCACGAGCTAAAGAAAAATGTGCTTTTATATCTTTATCTAAAAGAGGAAGTGTACTTACTTTAGACATTTTATCAGTTTGCCCATCATTAAAGAGCAGTGCATTACTTCCTAAAATATCAATTTCCGGATGATTGTCTAAGTATTGAACTTGTTTTTCAAAACGATGTGGCACACAAATATCATCGGCATCCATACGTGCAACATATTCCACATTCATATAGTTAAGCATATCCATGGCAAATTGCATGACAGCAGGTTCACCTTGGTTTTCAGAAAAGTGATAAACACGTAAGCGAGTATCTTTCGCCGTATAAGTTTCGAGAATCTTGCCTGTGTTATCGGTAGAAGCATCATTAACTGCCAGAATACAAAAATCACTAAAGGTTTGATTCAACAATGAATCTAAACATTCAGTGAGAAAATTTTCTGCATTATATGCGGGTAAAATAACAGCAAGTTTCATTTTTAGTTATCCATTATTAAATAAGTGAATAAGGCACAGATGATATTATTCCTTATTAATACAAAGTGCGGTCAAAAACACAAGAATTTTTGACCGCACTTGTTTATTGAATTATCAGTAAATTACTTTTCAGTTTTTAACTGGTTTTCTCTTGCTGCTTTAACAAAGCCTTCGAATAATGGGTGGCCATCACGTGGTGTTGATGTAAATTCAGGGTGGAATTGACATGCCACAAACCATGGGTGGTTTGGTACTTCAATGATTTCCACTAATTTACGATCCGCAGATAAGCCAGTCACTTTAAGACCTGCTTTTTCAATTTGTGGAAGCAGGTTATTGTTCACTTCATAACGGTGACGATGACGTTCTTCAATGGTTTCTTTGCCATATAATGCACGCGCTTTTGAGCCTTCAATTAAATGACATTGTTGTGCCCCTAAACGCATCGTACCACCAAGATCAGAATTATCATCACGGGTTTCAATGTGGCCTTCAGCATCTTGCCATTCAGTGATTAAGCCCACTACAGGTTGTTCGCAGTTACGATCAAATTCAGATGAATTCGCTTTCTCAAGACCTGCAACATTACGCGCGTATTCGATTAATGCAATTTGCATCCCTAAACAAATGCCTAGGTAGGGCACATTGTTTTCACGTGCGTATTTTGCGGTCAAAATTTTGCCTTCTACACCACGATAGCCAAAGCCGCCAGGTACTAAAATACCATCTACGCCTTTTAATACGTCAGTGCCTTTGGTTTCAACATCTTGAGAGTCAATGTATTTGATATGTACGCTTAAACGGTTTTTTAAGCCAGCGTGTTTTAAGGCTTCATTCACTGATTTATAAGCATCTGGTAATTCAGTATATTTACCTACCATACCAATAGTCACATCGCCCACTGGGTTCGCTTCTTGATAAAGCACTTGTTCCCATTCAGAAAGATCGGCTTCAGGACAGTCTAAGTGGAAACGTTGACAGATGAATTCATCTAAACCTTGTGATTTTAATAGCGCAGGAATTTGGTAGATTGAATTCACATCTTTTAATGAGATGACTGCACGTTCTGGTACATTACAGAATAAAGCAATTTTTGCACGCTCGTTTGGTGGAATCATGCGATCTGAACGGCAGATAAGCACATCCGGTTGAATACCAATCGAAAGTAATTCTTTTACAGAATGTTGCGTTGGCTTGGTTTTCACCTCGCCCGCCGTTGGGATGTATGGCACTAACGTTAAGTGCATAAAAATAGTATGCTCTCGGCCCACTTGTACGGCAAGTTGACGCAGTGCTTCTAAGAATGGAAGTGATTCAATATCACCCACAGTTCCGCCTACTTCCACGATTACCACATCATGGCCTTGCGCACCGGCAATCACGCGATCTTTAATTTCATTGGTGATGTGTGGGATAACTTGAATTGTCGCACCTAAATAATCACCACGACGCTCTTTGCGTAATACTTCAGAATAAATTTTACCTGTGGTGAAGTTGTTGCGTTTTGTCATTTTGGTACGAATAAAACGCTCGTAGTGACCTAAGTCTAAATCGGTTTCCGCCCCGTCTTGTGTCACGAACACTTCGCCGTGTTGGGTTGGGCTCATTGTACCCGGATCCACGTTGATGTAAGGGTCTAATTTCATAATAGTCACGTTTAAGCCACGTGCTTCTAAAATTGCTGCCAATGATGCTGCAGCAATACCTTTACCTAACGATGAAACCACACCGCCTGTGACGAAAATATAATTTGTAGCCATAGTGAGAGACCTAAAATGTTGGGATAAAAATGATTATAGCCAATCATCTTTTATGCAAATTTGTGCAGAATACTGAAAAGTGCGGTCAAAAGTAAAAGAAAAAGATGATTAGCTATCAAGACGGGAGGATAGTTTACAGGATTTGAGATTTTTATACAATCTTGTCTTGTCAGGAATGTATGAAAATTAAATGGCTTATCATATTCTCCATTCTACGATAGAATACGCCCAAATTTTTTATAAAGAAGAGAAGAATTTATGACAAATAAAGCATTAAGCGTGGTGATTTTAGCGGCCGGTAAAGGCACTCGTATGTATTCTGATTTACCAAAAGTCTTGCATAAAGTGGCAGGAAAACCAATGGTAAAACATGTGATCGATACAGCGAATCAATTAGGTGCAGAAAACGTGCATTTAATTTATGGTCACGGTGGCGAATTAATGCGTGAGCGTTTAGCAAATGAAAGTGTGAACTGGGTATTCCAAGCGGAACAATTGGGGACTGCCCATGCGGTTCAACAAGCTGCACCATTCTTCAAAGATGATGAAAATATTGTGATTTTATATGGTGATGCGCCATTAGTGACCAAAGAAACATTGGAAAAACTCATTGCAGCGAAACCAGACAATGGGATTGCATTGCTTACCGTCAATTTAGATAACCCAACGGGTTACGGCCGTATTATTCGTGAAAATGGCAATGTGGTGGCGATCGTAGAACAAAAAGATGCCAACGCAGAGCAATTAAAAATCCAAGAAGTGAATACTGGCGTATTAGTAGCAGATGGCGCACATTTCAAAAACTGGCTTTCTCGTGTGAAAAATAACAATGCACAAGGCGAGTTTTATTTAACTGATGTGATTGGTTTAGCCAACCAAGATGGTTGTCAGGTTACTGCCGTTCAAGCCTCTGAATTTATGGAAGTAGAAGGTGCCAATAACCGTTTACAACTTGCTGCATTAGAGCGTTTTTATCAACGTAAACAAGCAGAAAAACTTTTACTTGCAGGCGTGATGTTAATTGATCCAGAGCGTTTTGATTTACGCGGAACATTAGAGCACGGTAAAGATGTTGAAATTGATGTGAACGTAATTGTGGAAGGCAATGTACGTTTAGGGGATCGAGTAAAAATTGGCGCTGGCTGTGTATTGAAAAATATGACTATTGGTGATGATGTTGAAATCAAACCTTATTCTGTTTTAGAAGATGCAACAATTGGTGAGAAAGCGGCGATTGGTCCATTCTCTCGTTTACGTCCAGGTGCTGAATTAGCGGCTGAAACCCATGTGGGTAACTTTGTGGAAATTAAAAAATCCACAGTAGGGAAAGGTTCTAAAGTAAATCACCTCACTTATGTTGGTGATACCGAAATCGGAGAGAACTGTAACATTGGTGCAGGTGTCATTACTTGTAACTATGACGGTGCGAATAAATTTAAAACAATCATTGGCAACAATGTATTTGTTGGATCGGATACGCAGTTAGTCGCGCCTGTTACCGTCGCAGATGGCGCAACCATTGGAGCGGGTTCAACGATCACTCAAAATATTGAGAAAGATGAGCTGGTGATTACTCGTGTGCCACAACGTCATATTCAAGGTTGGCAAAGACCGGTGAAGAAAAAGTAATTAACATTGCAAGGCGAACCAATGTGTTCGCCTTTTATAATTTGATGCCTTTTACTTTATAAAGGCTATTCGAGTTGTTAAAATCATCGTCCATTTATAAAGACAGATAATTTCCTATGACAAAAAATAAAACAGGACTTTCATTCCTTTGGTTAAGTGCGGTCGCATTTATCCTTGATTTACTGACCAAATATATTGTGGTGCAACGCTTTGATCTCTATGAAAGCGTGAACATATTACCCATTTTTAATTTAACCTATGTGCGTAACTATGGCGCAGCGTTTAGCTTCCTTGCGGAACATGATGGTTGGCAGAAATATTTCTTTATCGTGCTTGCAATTGGGATTTCTTTAATGCTGGCTTACTTTATGAAAAAGAATTCTGCAGAACAAAAATTACAAAATTCAGCTTATGCACTGATTATTGGTGGTGCGTTAGCCAATATGGTGGACCGTGTGTATAACGGTTTTGTGGTGGATTTCTTAGATTTTTATTGGGATATTTATCATTATCCGGTATTCAATGTGGCAGATATTGCGATTTGTATTGGTGCTGGTTTATTAGCATTAGATGCCTTTAAAGGTGATAAAAAGAGCGGTCAAAAATGAAGATAATTTTAGCTAACCCTCGTGGATTTTGCGCGGGTGTCGATCGTGCCATTAGCATTGTTGAATTAGCACTTGAAATTCATGGCGCACCGATTTATGTGCGTCATGAAGTGGTGCACAACCGTTTTGTGGTGAATGGTTTGCGTGAGCGTGGGGCGATTTTTGTAGAAGAATTAAGTGAAGTGCCAGATGGCGCCATTGTGATTTTCTCCGCCCATGGCGTGTCACAAGCTGTTCGTCAAGAAGCAAAAGATCGCCAGTTAAAAGTATTTGATGCAACTTGTCCGTTGGTAACCAAGGTACATATGCAAGTGGCTCGTGCGAGCCGTAAAGGGACGAAAGCGATTTTGATCGGACACAAAGGCCATCCAGAAGTGGAAGGCACAATGGGGCAGTATAATAACGCTGAAGGTGGTATTTTCTTAATAGAAAGCGTGGAAGATATTGCTCGTTTACCGGTTCAAGAAAATGATGATTTAACCTTTATGACACAAACCACACTTTCTCTTGATGATACGGCGGAAACTATCAGTGCATTGAAAGACAAATATCCTGCTATTCAAGGCCCACATAAAAACGATATTTGCTATGCTACAACCAATCGTCAAGAAGCGGTGCGTGAATTAGCGAAACAATGTGAGCTAGTCGTGGTTGTAGGCTCTAAAAACTCATCGAATTCTAACCGTTTAGCTGAGTTGGCATCGCGTATGGGCGTAAAATCAAAATTGATTGATGATCCAAATGATGTGACAGCAGATTGGTTTGAAGGCGTTGAAACAATTGGCGTAACAGCAGGGGCCTCAGCACCCGAAGAGTTGGTGCAATCTGTGATTGCTCGATTAAAAGAATTTGGTGCGGATAGTATCGAAGAGCTTCAAGGCTTAGAAGAGAATATGTTCTTTGAAGTGCCAAAAGAGCTACGAATAAAAGAAGTAAACTAATTCTATTAAAAAAGTGCGGTTAATTTACCGCACTTTTTTGGTGTTATTTTATTTTTTATTGTGCACTTTAAGCCATTTTTGCATTTGTTCAATTTCTGCCTGTTGAGCGTTAATAATATTCTCAGCAAGCTTACGCATCTCAGGATCTTTTCCGTATTTTAATTCAACTTCTGCCATTTTTACTGCGCCAATATGGTGTGGCAACATACCTGCTGCAAAAGCAACATCAGGATCTTTATATTGCGCAGCTGCCATCATGTCTTGATGCATTTGACTCATACCTTGCATTAATTCTTGTTGCATTGCAGAATCTGTCGACATTGGCATATTCATGTGTGCTTGATGCGGTTGTTCATTAGCTTGGGCATAAATTGAAACTGCAGCAACGCTAAGTGTGATAAAAGTCATAAGTTTTTTCATGTTTTTCTCCTATGTGATAACTGAATGAGCACGAATCATAAACCTTGACCTAAGGTTAAAGTCAATATTTATTCCGAAAATTTTTGGTGAGGTGCTAAAATAAGACAATATTTGATATGAGGGACAGAATCATGAAGCAAAAAATTGTGCTTGCCACGGGCAATAAAGGCAAAGTAAAAGAAATGGCAGACGTATTAGCTGATTTCGGTTTTGAAGTCATTGCTCAGACAGATTTAGGCATTGAAAGTCCAGAGGAAACAGGCTTAACGTTTGTTGAAAATGCCATTCTGAAAGCACGTTATGCATCTGAAAAGTCAGGTTTACCGGCCATTGCAGATGATTCCGGTCTTGTGGTGGATGCGTTAAATGGTGCACCAGGATTATATTCTGCACGTTATGCAGGTGTGGATGGTGACGAAGCTGATGCGAAAAACCGAGAAAAATTATTGGCAGAATTAGCCGATGTACCGACTGAACGTCGCCAAGCAAAATTTGTGAGTACGATTGTGTTATTACAACACCCAAGTGATCCTTCTCCAATCATTGCTCAAGGTGAATGTGACGGGCAGATTATTTATGAAGAAAAAGGTAAAAATGGCTTCGGTTACGACTCGCTCTTTTTTAGCCCTGAAAAAGGCTGTACCTTTGCCGAATTAGAAACCGTAGAGAAAAAGAAAATTTCTCATCGTGCGAAGGCATTAGCTGTTTTAAAATCAAAATTAACAGCCTAAAGTGCGGTTGATTTTTTACGAGAATTAAAGGATACAAAATGATTATTACCACTACGCCTAATATTGAAGGTAAACAAATCGTAGAATATAAGCAAGTCGTCTTTGGGGAAGTGATTGCTGGGGCAAACTTCATCCGTGATTTTTTTGCGGCTATTACCGATGTGATTGGTGGGCGTTCGAGTGTTTATGAGCGTCGTATTAGTCGTGCACGCCAAGATGCCTTGAAAGAGTTGGAAGAAAAAGCGATTGCTTTAGGAGCAAATGCCGTGGTTGGCGTAGAGATTAATTACGCAACAGTAAGCAATAAAAGTATGTTTATGGTGATTGCGAGTGGCACAGCTGTAGTGGTTCGCTAAGGTTGTTTTTTTATTTGCTTAAATGTAATTTTTGCGATCAAGATCGCAAAAGTGCGGTCGATTTCTTGCGTGTTTTCCGTGTTTCTTAAAAATGTCACTGTTGATATGAATCAACGGTACTTATTTGTTAATAAAGGGCATTTTTATGAAATTGATGAAACATTTATTTAGTTCATTATTTATTGCAGGCGCGATGTTGAGTACACAAGCAATTGCAGAAGAAAAGACAGCAGAGCAGGCTCAACCGCAAACGCAAGTGCAGCAACAAACTGCTGTGCAAGCACCATCACAAACTGTACAACAAACGGTGAGTGATAAATTAAATATCAATACCGCTAGCGCATCAGACATTCAAAAAGCACTGATTGGTATTGGGGCGAAAAAAGCAGAAGCCATTGTGCAATATCGTGAGAAGCACGGTAATTTCACTGTGGCAGAACAACTACTTGAAGTACAAGGTATTGGCAAAGCCACACTAGAGAAAAACCGAGATCGTATCGTGTTTTAATGTTGTTATTTTTATATGAAAAGCGGAATAGTGATATTCCGCTTTTTTTATTTTTTGAGCAGAAAATTTACCAAAACTTGCAAAATATCAAATTTTTTTGGAATAAGTCGGGGATTTCTTGCAATGGTTTTATAAGAGAGTAGAATACCAAATGGGTATAGGAATACCTATGTTGTAGTATAAGAAATAATAAACCAACTATTTGGAGTTAGATATGGCATCAGAAAATTTAAATCAATCTTCTGTTGCTCTCACACCAGTTGAAGCAACGGATTATGCTGAAAGCGTCGCTGCGTATAAAGCGCAAAAACGCCCATTTTTATCATTTCTGTCTGGTATTAGTGGTGGGGCTTGTATTGCTTTAGCCTTTGTATTCTATACGACGACACAAACAGCAAGCGCAGGAGCGCCTTGGGGATTAACCAAGTTAGTCGGTGGGTTAGTCTTCTCTTTAGGCGTAATTATGGTGGTAATTTTAGGATCTGAATTATTCACCTCTTCTACTTTAACCTTAGTTGCCCGCGTAGGCGGTAAGATAACCACAACTCAAATGATCCGAAATTGGATTGTGGTATATTTGGGCAACTTTGTGGGCGGTTTATTTATTGCTGCAGTGATTTGGTTTGGGGGACAAACCATGGCAGCAAATGGTCAATGGGGTTTAACCATTTTGGCAACCGCTCAACATAAGATTCATCATACTTGGTTTGAAGCATTTAACCTTGGTATTTTATGTAACATTATGGTGTGTGTAGCGGTATGGATGTCTTATTCCGGTAAAACTGTTACAGACAAAGCATTTATTATGATCATGCCGATTGGTTTATTTGTCGCATCTGGTTTTGAACACTGTGTGGCAAATATGTTTATGATTCCACTAGGCATTATCACAGCTCATTCTAGTACGCCAGAATTTTGGCAACAAATTGGTGTGGATCCAATGAAATATGCAGATTTAGATCTCTATCATTTCATTGTGAAGAATTTGATTCCAGTAACGTTAGGAAACATTGTGGGTGGTGCGGTTTGTATCGGCTTATTCCAACGTTATTTAACCAAAGCGCACTAATGTACTAACGAACTAAACAAGACTTATTTTTTATCAATTAAAAAAGGAAATGACTATGTCAGAACTTAATGAAGCACAAAAAGTTGCGTGGGCAGGATTCGTTGCCGGTGATTGGCAAGAAAACGTCAACGTGCGTGATTTTATTCAAAAGAACTACACCCCGTATGAAGGTGATGATTCTTTCTTAGCAGGTCCAACCGAAGCGACAACAAAACTTTGGGAAACCGTTATGGAAGGAATCAAAGTTGAAAACCGCACACATGCGCCATTAGACTTTGACGAACATACGCCTTCAACGATTACTTCTCACGCACCAGGTTATATTAATAAAGACTTAGAGAAAATCGTAGGTCTTCAAACTGATGCTCCATTAAAACGTGCCATTATGCCATTTGGTGGTATTAAAATGGTGGAAGGATCATGCAAAATTTACGGTCGTGAATTAAATCCTGAAGTGAAAAAAATCTTCACTGAATACCGTAAAACACATAACCAAGGTGTATTCGATGTTTATACGCCAGATATTTTACGTTGCCGTAAATCAGGTGTATTAACTGGTCTTCCAGATGCTTACGGTCGTGGCCGTATCATCGGTGACTACCGTCGTGTAGCACTTTACGGTGTAGACTTCTTAATGAAAGATAAATACGCACAGTTCTCTTCTTTACAAAAAGACTTAGAAGATGGCGTAAATCTTGAAGCAACTATCCGTTTACGTGAAGAAATCGCAGAACAACACCGTGCATTAGGCCAAATGAAACAAATGGCAGCAAGCTACGGTTACGATATTTCTAACCCAGCAACCAATGCTAAAGAAGCAATTCAATGGATGTACTTTGCTTACTTAGCTGCAATCAAATCACAAAACGGTGCAGCGATGTCATTCGGTCGTACTGCAACCTTCATCGATATCTATATCGAACGTGATTTAAAAGCGGGTAAAATTACTGAAACTGAAGCGCAAGAATTAGTTGACCACTTAGTGATGAAACTTCGTATGGTTCGTTTCTTACGTACACCTGAATACGATCAATTATTCTCTGGTGACCCAATGTGGGCAACTGAAACTATCGCAGGTATGGGTTTAGATGGCCGTACATTAGTAACCAAAAATACATTCCGTATTTTACACACCCTTTACAATATGGGGACTTCTCCAGAACCAAACTTAACAATTCTTTGGTCTGAACAATTACCTGAAAACTTCAAACGTTTCTGTGCGAAAGTATCGATTGATACCTCATCAGTTCAATACGAAAACGATGATTTAATGCGTCCAGACTTCAACAATGATGACTACGCAATCGCATGTTGTGTATCACCAATGGTTGTTGGTAAACAAATGCAATTCTTCGGCGCGCGTGCGAACTTAGCGAAAACATTGTTATACGCAATCAACGGCGGTATCGATGAAAAATTAGGTATGCAAGTAGGTCCGAAAACTGCACCAATTACTGATGAAGTGTTAGATTTCGACACCGTAATGACTCGTATGGATAGCTTTATGGATTGGTTGGCAAAACAATATGTGACTGCCTTAAATATCATCCACTATATGCATGATAAATATTCATACGAAGCCGCATTAATGGCATTACATGATCGTGATGTATACCGTACCATGGCTTGTGGTATCGCAGGTCTTTCTGTTGCGGCTGACTCACTTTCAGCAATCAAATATGCGAAAGTTAAACCAGTTCGTGGCGACATCAAAGATAAAGATGGCAATGTTGTAGCAAGCAACGTAGCGATCGACTTCGAAATCGAAGGTGAATATCCACAATATGGTAACAACGACAACCGTGTTGATGACATCGCTTGTGATTTAGTTGAACGTTTCATGAAGAAAATTCAAAAACTTAAAACTTACCGCAATGCTGTGCCTACACAGTCTGTATTAACCATTACTTCTAACGTAGTTTATGGTAAGAAAACAGGTAACACCCCAGATGGTCGTCGTGCAGGCGCGCCATTCGGACCAGGTGCAAACCCAATGCACGGTCGTGACCAAAAAGGTGCGGTAGCATCATTAACTTCTGTTGCTAAACTTCCATTTGCTTACGCGAAAGATGGTATTTCTTATACCTTCTCAATCGTACCAAATGCGTTAGGTAAAGATCCAGAAGCACAACGTCGCAACCTTGCGGGCTTAATGGATGGTTACTTCCACCACGAAGCAGCAGTAGAAGGTGGTCAGCACTTAAATGTGAACGTATTAAACCGTGAAATGTTATTAGATGCGATGGAAAATCCGGACAAATATCCGCAATTAACTATTCGTGTATCTGGTTACGCAGTACGTTTCAACTCTTTAACTAAAGAGCAACAACAAGACGTCGTCACTCGTACATTCACAGAATCGTTCTAAAACACGATAAAATTTAACCGCACTTTAGCGGGAACATAAAAATTATGAGCCTGATTTAAGTCAGGCTCATTTTTTATAGATGATATTTTTGGTAAAATTTAGCTAGATTTATTTTTTGGAAATTTATGTATGTCTGTTCTAGGAAGAATTCACTCCTTTGAATCCTGTGGAACCGTGGATGGTCCCGGCATTCGTTTTATTTTATTTATGCAAGGCTGTTTAATGCGTTGCAAATATTGCCACAACCGTGATACTTGGGATCTTGATGGTGGTCGCGAAATCAGTGTGGAAGAACTCATGAAAGAAGTCGTGAGCTATCGCCATTTTATGAATGCAACCGGTGGTGGTGTAACAGCATCAGGTGGTGAAGCCATTCTTCAAGCTGAGTTTGTTCGTGATTGGTTCCGTGCTTGTAAAGCTGAAGGGATTAATACTTGTTTAGATACTAATGGTTTTGTACGTCATTATGACCACATTATTGATGAACTGCTCGATGTAACCGATCTTGTTTTGCTTGATTTAAAAGAACTGAACGATCAAGTGCACCAAAATCTGATTGGTGTACCAAATAAACGGACACTGGAATTTGCGAAATATCTGCAAAAACGTAATCAGCGAACCTGGATTCGTTATGTAGTAGTTCCAGGTTATACCGATAACGATCATGATGTTCATTTGCTTGGACAGTTTATTGAAGGTATGACCAATATTGAAAAAGTCGAACTTCTCCCTTATCATCGATTAGGCGCTCATAAATGGAAAACCCTCGGCTTTGAGTATGAGCTCGCAGATGTTTTACCACCGACAAAAGAGTCACTTGAACACATCAAAACGATTCTTGAAGGATATGGACATACGGTAAAATATTAAGCTAAGGTATAAAAAGATTAACAGCAGGCTTTAGAAAGCTTTAAGGAGGAAAAATGAAAAAATTAGCATTAACGTTTTTAGGTGTAGCCCTTTTAGCAGGCTGTTCAGCTGTTCAATCGCCAGTTACACAAGAAGAGGTGACATTAACGCCCCCTTCAAAAGATAGAGTAGGGTATGTTCGATTAGTAAAAGATAAAAATTACTACATTGATACCGATTCAATTTGGGTGGACAACCAAGATTTAAACCAAGTGCATTTTGATGCCGTGGTGAATTTGGATAAAGGTTTATATGTGTATCCAAATGAGAAAAGACGTTATGCACGTTCTGTTCGCCAATATAAAATCTTAAACTGTAAGAACTACCATTTAACCCAAGTTCGTACCGATTTTTATGATGATTTCTGGGGCGAAGGTTTGCGTGCCGCACCGAAAAAACAAGAGAAATACACAATTAGCTTAAAACCTAATACAACGCTCTATGCGGCGGCACAAATCATTTGTGTGAACTCAGATAGAAAACCTTCTTTAGATTTAGAAGGCTCAAAAGCGAAATAATCAATCAAAGTGCGGTTAGAAATAACCGCATTTTTTATCTCTATGAAACTAATGAGTAGGCAATAAAAAACGGCCAATATTTATCAAATATTGACCGCTTTTTTTATCTCATAATGAAAGATTATTTCACACGAGAAACGTATTCGCCTGAACGAGTATCGACTTTAATCACTTCGCCGATTTGAACGAAAAGAGGTACTTTCACCACAGCTCCAGTGCTTAATGTTGCTGGTTTACCGCCTGTACCTGCAGTATCACCTTTAAGACCTGGGTCTGTATCGATGATTTCTAATTCTACGAAGTTTGGTGGAGTAATGCTGATTGGCGCACCATTCCATAAAGTCACGATACAATCTGCTTGGTCTAATAACCATTTTTCTGCATCACCTACTGCTTTTGCATCAGCAGAGTATTGTTCGAATGTTTCTGGGTGCATGAAGTACCAGAATGCATCATCTTTGTATGAATAAGTCAGGTTAAGATCCATAACATCAGCAGCTTCAACCGAAGTACCAGATTTGAAGTTTACGTCTAATACTTTGCCTGAAATTAATTTACGAATACGAGTACGAGTAAAAGCTTGGCCTTTACCTGGTTTAACGAATTCGTTTTCAACGATCACACAAGGCTCACCGTCTTGCATAAATTTTAGACCTGGTTTGAAATCACTGGTAGTATATGTAGCCATATTAAAAATATCCTAAAAAATAGAGATTGTTTGAAAGTGCGTATTTTAACCCGAAATATTGCGATTAGAGAAGAACAAAATTGGTTAGAAACCCTAAAAAATGCGATTTCTGATCCGAAAATCTTATTAAAAACCTTAAATTTACCTGTTGACGATTTTGCCGAGGATATCACCGCTCGTAAACTTTTTGCTATGCGAGTGCCTTTGCCTTTTGTCGAAAAAATGGAAAAAGGGAATCCGAAAGACCCACTTTTTTTACAAGTGATGACAGCTCAACAAGAATTTATTGAGGCCGAAGGGTTCAGCCAAGATCCTTTAGATGAGCAGCAAAAGAATGCCGTACCTAATATTCTGCATAAATACCAAAATCGCTTGCTGTTCATGGCAAAAGGAGGCTGTGCAGTTAACTGCCGCTATTGTTTCCGTCGCCATTTTCCTTATGATCAAAACCCAGGCAATAAAACGAGTTGGCAACAAGCAATAGACTATATTGCGGCCCATCCAGAAATTGAAGAAGTGATTTTTTCGGGTGGCGATCCGATGATGGCAAAGGATAGTGAATGGGCATGGCTATTAGAACGCCTTGAAAAGATACCGCACTTGCAGCGTTTGCGTATTCACTCTCGTTTGCCGGTCGTGATTCCGGAGCGTATGACGGATGAATTTTGTGATTTATTGCTAAAAAGCCCATTACAAACGGTGTTTGTGACGCATATCAATCATCCGAATGAAATTGATGAGGGGCTCGCTTTCGCTATGCAAAAATTGGCAGCGGCTAAAGTCACCTTACTCAATCAATCTGTCCTTTTAAAGGATGTGAATGATAACCCACATACATTAAAAGCATTAAGTGATAAGCTGTTTCAAGCAGGCATTCTACCTTATTACTTGCATTTGTTGGATAAAGTGCAGGGTGCGAGTCATTTTTATATTTCAGATGAGAAAGCATTACAAATTTACAAAGAATTGCAGGCGCTCACTTCTGGCTATTTAGTGCCCAAATTAGCACGAGAAATCGGTGGAGAGCCAAATAAGACTTTATACACCGCTTAAGATCCGATAAAATACGACTCAATTTTTCACCGCACTTTTGTGCGATCTTTAGTTTAGCAAATCGAGGTAATACCGTGGATAATAAAAATCAACCTAACGACAATTCATCTCAAAATGAATTAGATTTAGGATTTAATCACTCTGACTCTGTGACACCAAGAAAACCAGTTCAACAAAGTGGCTCAATTTTTGATAAAGCCAAAGGTTTATTTGGTAAAAAAGAACAGCCAGATACACAATTCCATGTTCGCCGCGAACCAACTTTTGGTGCGGCAGCAAGTCAACCTTTTTCACCTTCTCAAGCATTCCAAAGTGAAAATACTGAACAGTCAGTGCAATCAAGTGCTTTCGGCGCTCAAGAGCCCGTTGAAAATGTTCAAGTAGAAAACGTAGCGGAAGAAAAAGTGATTTTTGAAAATTCACCTACAGAAGAGATTGTGGAAGAAGTGACAACTCAAGCAGAAACAGTTGCACCAGCAACAGCTGCTGCAGCAAGCTTGAAATCACCAGAAAAATGGAAGGTTCTACAAATGTTACCAGAAAAACATCGCCGTTTATTTATTGCTATTTTGGGTTTAGTGGTATTGTTGATTATTTTCTTCACCTTAAAACCAAATTCAGATACGGTAGAGTCTTTTGAACAACAAAACAGCAATGAAATTCCGGTTCAATTCCAATCATTGGATCAGTCTCAACCGGTTGAAACTACAGTATTAGATAACAATAACAATGCAGCGCCGGCAACGACAGAACAAGCTGCAAATGACGCTAAATCAGATACATCTCCAGCCATGGAATATGTAGGTGATAAAGCAGATGCTGCGAAATCACAACCTGCAGAGCCTGCACAACAAACTGTTGCTCAGCAACCAGCAACTCAACCTGCCCCGGCTCAACCAGCTGTTGCTCCTGCACCAGTTAAAGAACCCGTGAAAACAGCACAACCAGCTGTAGAAAAACATACCGCAACAGTTGAGCATAAAGCAGAACCTCGTCGTGAACAAACACCGGTGGTTCAAGAGAAAAAACAACCTAAACCTGTAGCTGAAAAAGCAACAGTTCAGCCGACTCAAACCGTGAAAAAAGAGTCAAGCAAAATTCAAGAAGCGAAACCTGTTGCGACTAAAGACAGTAAGGTTCAAATTGTGGAAGCGAAATCAGCAACCCACAATGCGGTGAAATCAGCTGAACCTGCAACACAAACCGCTTCAACCGGTGCAACAAAAACATTAACGGTGCCTCAAGGTGTTTCACTGATGCAAGTATTCCGTGATAATAAATTGAATATTTCAGATGTGAATGCCATGACCAAAGCAAGCGGTGCAGGCAATGCATTAAGCAGTTTCAAACCTGGTGATAAAGTACAGGTATCTGTGAATAGTCAAGGCCGAGTGAGTGAGCTTCGTTTATCAAATGGCGGCAAGTTCATTCGTCAAGCCGATGGTTCATATCAGTATAAAAAATAATTTTTAGTGGGCGAGTAATCGCCCATTTTTCTAGATAAGATTGTTTATCCTTGCTCATTTCGCAAAGTGAGCAATCATAAACAACCCTTGATGGAAATAGAATTCATGTTAAAAAAATTAAGCGTAATTTTGACCGCACTTTGTCTTTCCGCTTGTTCACAAAATGTTGAATTAAGCAAACCAGCACCACAGAAAATGAAAGTGCAAACCGTTGATAAAAAATCCCAAAAGGGTTCAGCGACGGTTTATTTGTGTAAAGGCAATAAAGAAGTGAGTGTGGTTCATACCAAGCAAAAACAGAAAAGTAAAAAAACACTCAGCCAGGTGACCGTTACTTTTAATGATGTAACCGAAAAATTGACTCGGGTGATTTCTGAGCGTGGTAGAAATTATGCGAATATTCGTTGGTATTGGCAGGAGCGTGATGACTTCAGTCAATTACAAACTAGCGTAGGTGAAGTGCTTGCTGAACGCTGTGTGAAACAACCAAGTGAATTAAAATCAGGCAAATAATTCTTTTATGGATCTCCAACGCGGCTTTGTGTTACATCGTCGTCCTTATAGTGAAACCAGCCTTTTAGTGGATTTATTCACTGAAGAAACGGGACGTTTGACGGTTATTGCAAAAGGTGCACGTGCAAAACGTTCGGCATGGAAATCTGTCTTACAGCCTTTTACGCCATTACTTCTTCGTTGGTCAGGAAAAGGCGCATTAAAAACACTCACGAAAGCAGAGCCCGCAGCAATTACGTTGCCTTTGCAGCAAACGGCTTTATACAGCGGGTTTTATGTAAATGAGCTGATTACTCGAGTGATCGAGCCAGAAACGGCCAATCCACAGCTTTTTCAGCATTATCTACAATGCTTAACAGGCTTAGCGACTCAGCCGCAGGTTGAGCCTACATTACGCTTATTTGAATTTCATTTACTTAAAATCTTAGGTTATGGCATTGATTTTCTGCATTGTGCTGGCTCAGGTTTGCCAGTGGATGAATCGATGACTTACCAATACCGTGCGGAAAAGGGTTTTATCGCTTCGTTGGTGAAAGATAACTTGACCTTTTATGGTCGAGATTTACTCGCCTTTGACCGTTTGGAATTCACCGAAGAGTCAGTATTGCAAGCGGCAAAACGTTTTACCCGCATCGCGCTTAAACCTTATTTAGGTGATAAACCGCTGAAAAGCCGAGAATTATTTACGCAAAACGTACTTTATTTAAAATAATCCCTTTCTTTGATACAAATAGATTAAAACACCATCATGGCTTTACTTTACGCTCCACAAAAAAAACAGAAAACCATACAAAAAATCGTCGCTGAAATTCAGGATTTAGATTATCAAGGATTAGGCGTAGCCAAAATTCAAGGTAAAACCTGGTTCATTGAAAATGCTTTACCAACGGAAAAAGTGGAAGCGGTAGTGACCGATGAAAAACGTCAATATGGATTAGCGACTGCACAAAAATGGCTACAAGAGAGTAATCACCGTGTTGAGCCACAATGTCGTTATTATGGGCGTTGTGGTGGCTGCCAAGGTCAGCATATTCCTGTAGAAATGCAACGTAACGCTAAAGAGAAGGCCCTTTTTTCTCGATTAAGTAAACTGCAAGCAGAGCCCATTCAATTAATGCCAATGATTTGTGGTGAACAATGGGCTTATCGTCGTCGAGTACGATTAAGTTTGCTGTGGAATGCGAAAAACAAAACCGTTGAAATGGGATTTCGTCAGAAAAATTCCAATCAGTTAGTCAGCATTCAGCAATGCTTAGTGGCAGAGCAAGCAATCAATGATTTGATCCCCAAATTGACCGCACTTTTGGCACAATATTCAACCCCGAAACAATTAGGGCATATTGAATTAGTTTCAGCAGAGAATGGCGTAGCCATGTTGTTACGCTATAAAGGAAATTTAGCCGAAACTGACCGCACTTTATTGCTCGAGTTTGCACGCGTAAATGCCGTAAATTTGTTTTTACAAGATGATCAAGGTATTCAACTTGTACATGGTGAAATGCCTTATTATGCGTTAGACGATATTCGTTTATCTTTTGATATCCGCGATTTTATTCAAGTGAATACCCACTTAAATCAGAAAATGGTTGAGACTGCTTTAGATTGGCTTAATTTGAATCAGGACGATCACGTTTTAGATTTGTTCTGTGGCATGGGCAATTTCACGTTACCTTTGGCCAAACGCGTGAAAAGTGCGGTTGGAATTGAAGGTGTTTTGGATATGGTGAAAAAAGCCCAAGCGAATGCGCAGTTTAACCATCTTGAGAATGTTGAATTTTATCAAGCCGATTTAGACCAAGCTTTTTTAGAACAACCTTGGGCAACACAACATTTCAATAAAATTCTTCTCGATCCGCCTCGCAGTGGCGCCGCTTTTGCACTGAATGCGTTATGTGAGCTGAGTGCAGAAAGCATTCTTTATGTATCTTGTAATCCCGCAACCTTAGTACGGGATGCTGAAATTCTTCGCGCTTTTGGCTACCGCATTATAAAAACCGCCATGATTGATATGTTCCCGCATACCAGTCATTTGGAGTCGGTGACATTATTTATCAAATAAGATGTAAATTCTGATAGAATAGTCAGACTTTTTTGTTGTCTTAAAAAGACAACTCGGCGGACAGAATATTGCCGAGCCATATTCATCAACAAGGGGGTATTATGGTTGCAGTTCGTGGTTCTCACTTATCAAATCCACATGATTTTGAGATCGAACAATGGTGTTCGAGCCTTAAACTTGCTGCCCCCGTAGAAAAGTCCCTGATTGATGCATGGTATTATGCCCAAGCCAAAATAGCTGAACATGCCGATCAAATGGAGAATGCAATCCTTACATTGCAATCCGGTGTGGAAATGGTGGAAATTCTGCATGAAATGAATATGGACAGCGAAAGCTTACTCACCGCGATGCTATTCCCCTTAGTAGCAAACAAAATTGTCGATTGGGAGCAAATTCAGGAACATTTTGGTCCTAAAATCACCAAACTGCTTAAAGGTGTGGAGGAGATGGATAATATTCGTCAGCTCAACGCCAGCCATTCTGCCAATGCGTCCCAAGTAGATAACGTGCGCCGTATGCTCCTTGCAATGGTGGACGATTTCCGTTGCGTGATCATCAAACTTGCTGAACGTATTACGTTTCTTCGTAATGCGGAAAATCACTTTTGTGAAGAAGAAAAAGTATTGGCAGCCAAAGAGTGTTCCAATATTTATGCCCCATTAGCGAACCGTTTAGGGATCGGTCAATTGAAATGGGAGCTTGAAGATTATTGCTTCCGTTATTTGCATCCAGAACAATATCGAAATATTGCCAAATTATTACATGAGCGCCGCTTAGATCGTGAGCAGTATATTGCAGATTTTGTCACAGAGTTAACCGGTTATTTAAAAGAAAATATCGACCAGGTTGAGGTTTACGGCCGTCCTAAACATATTTATAGCATCTGGCGAAAAATGCAGAAGAAACATTTGGAGTTCAGTGGCTTATATGATGTAAGAGCGGTTAGAGTGATTGTACAGAAATTGCAAGATTGTTATACGGCGCTCGGTATCGTCCATACACATTTCAAACACTTGCCAAAAGAATTTGATGATTATGTCGCCAATCCGAAACCAAATGGCTATCAATCCATTCATACTGTGGTGTTAGGCAAAGGTGGTAAGCCAATCGAAGTGCAAATTCGAACCCAGCAAATGCATGATGATGCGGAGCTTGGTGTAGCGGCGCACTGGAAATACAAAGAGGGCACGACAGGTAGCCTTTCCGCTTACGAAGAAAAAATCACTTGGTTACGTAAATTACTTGCATGGCAAGATGATATTACGGATTCTGGCGAAGTGATGGCTGAATTACGAAGCCAGGTCTTTGATGATCGCGTATATGTATTTACACCGAAAGGTGAAGTGGTTGATTTACCTGCGGGATCAACCCCTCTCGATTTTGCTTATGCGATCCACAGTGAAATTGGTCATCGTTGTATCGGGGCGAAAGTTGGTGGGCGTATTGTGCCATTCACTTATCACCTGCAAATGGGTGAGCAAGTGGATATCATCACGCAGAAAAATCCAAATCCAAGCCGAGATTGGGTCAATCCGAACTTAGGCTTTACCCATACCTCAAAAGCGCGCGCCAAAATCCAAGCGTGGTTTAAGAAACAAGATCGTGATAAAAACGTTCCAGCGGGTAAAGAGCAGTTAGATAATGAACTTGCGCGTTTGAATATCAGTTTGAAACAGGTTGAGCAGCTTGCCTTGCCACGTTATAACTTAAGAAACCTCGAAGATTTATACGCCGGTATTGGTAGTGGGGATATTCGTTTAAATCAGTTGATGAATTTCTTGCAAAGCCGGTTGATTAAAGTAACGGCAGAAGAGGCTGATCAAGAAATTCTCCGCCATGTGGCGAGTAAAAGCGCAAGTACAGCACAGCAAAAGGCGCAGCAGAAAGCCGAGCAACAACAGAATAAAGGCTATGTCATTGTTGAAGGGGTCGGTAATTTAATGCACCATATGGCGCGTTGTTGTCAGCCTATTCCAGGTGATGCGATTGCAGGCTACATTACGATGGGACGAGGTATCTCAATTCATCGTTGCGATTGTGAACAGTTCATTGAATTACAAGCTGCCCATCCGGAACGTGTAGTGGAAGCCCTTTGGGGGGATAATTATGCGGCTGGTTTCCATATTAATATTCGCATTGTGGCCAGTGATCGCAATGGTTTATTACGCGATATTACGACCGTGCTCGCGAATGAAAAAATCAGTGTGTTAGGGGTTTCAAGCCGTGCAGACACCAAAAAACAAGTGGCGACGATGGATATGGAAATTGAACTGAAAAATGTTGAAAGTTTAAGTAAAATACTGGCCAGATTAGCGAAGTTAGACGACGTTATCGAAGCAAAACGTTTATAGATTACAACATAGGAACTTTTATGTATAAAACTACGGGATTAACCCATTTAATTAACTCTACAAAATATTCTTTACAAGGCTTAAAGAGTGCATTCAAAAATGAAACTGCATTCCGCCACGAATGTTTTCTTGCGTGTATTATGATTCCGCTCGCCTTTTGGCTGGGGGACACTAAAGTTGAAATTGCTTTGATGATTTCATCGGTTTTACTCGTAATGGCAGTGGAACTGTTAAATAGTGCAGTTGAAGCGGTGGTGGATCGTATTGGCACAGAACGCCATGAACTTTCTGGGAGAGCCAAAGACCAAGGTTCGGCAGCTGTGTTCATTGCACTTTGCATTGTTGTCGTGGTTTGGGGAAGTATTTTATTTTTCTAAAGTGCGGTCAATTTTCAGTAACAATTTCGGCTTATGTGTTTTACATAAGCCGTTTTTGTAGATGAAGTCGGACAAGATTTTATTCCTCTACTTTTGCTGATATAAATAAGAAAGATTTTTGCATATTCATATCAACAGGAGGACGCTATGCCAACAGTCTCTGCCTTAGGTGCGCTCATTGCACTCATCGTCGCTATTTTCCTTATTTTGAAAAAAGTCTCACCAGCCTATGGTATGTTAGTCGGGGCTTTAGTAGGGGGATTAGTTGGCGGCGCTGATTTATCTCAAACAGTGAGTCTCATGATCGGAGGCGCTCAAGGTATCACTACCGCAGTCATGCGAATTCTCGCAGCAGGGGTATTGGCGGGAGTACTGATTGAATCCGGTGCGGCTAATACCATTGCTGAAACCATTACCAACAAGTTAGGTGAAACAAGAGCATTATTGGCTTTAGCGTTGGCCACATTAATTTTAACCGCCGTTGGTGTATTTATTGATGTTGCCGTGATTACGGTCTCTCCAATAGCCTTAGCACTTGCTCGTCGTACTGACTTATCAAAACCCGCTATTCTCTTAGCGATGATTGGTGGGGGAAAAGCAGGAAACTTAATGTCACCGAATCCTAATGCGATTGCTGCAGCAGATACATTCCATCTTCCTTTAACGTCAGTGATGATGGCAGGGATTATCCCTGCTATTTTTGGCTTAATATTGACGTATTTCTTAGCAAAACGTTTAAGAAACAAAGGTTCGCGCGTTTCATCCCAAGAGGTTGTCGCAGTGGAAACACAGAATCTACCCTCATTTTTGACCGCACTTGTGGCACCTTTGGTTGCCATCTTCTTACTGGCACTTCGTCCGTTAGCCGATATTAAAGTGGATCCTTTAATCGCTTTACCACTTGGTGGTCTGATTGGCGCATTATGTATGGGCAAGCTTCGTCAAGCCAATAACTATGCGATTAGCGGTTTAGGGAAAATGGCTCCGGTGGCGATTATGCTACTTGGTACGGGAGCTTTAGCCGGTATTATTGCCAATTCCGGCATGAAAGATGTGCTCATTGAAGGCTTAAAACATTCGGGCTTACCTTCTTATATCCTTGCACCAATTTCAGGTGCACTCATGTCGCTTGCGACGGCGTCAACAACTGCAGGTACTGCTGTTGCTTCGAATGTGTTCAGTTCAACGCTATTAGAGTTAGGGGTGAGTAGTCTGGCAGGTGCCGCGATGATTCATGCGGGGGCGACAGTTTTCGATCATATGCCACATGGTTCTTTTTTCCATGCAACTGGTGGTAGCGTAAATATGGACATGAAAGAACGCTTAAAATTGATTCCTTATGAAAGTGCAGTGGGGTTAATGATGACCATTGTGTCCACCTTAATTTTTGGTGTATTTAATTAGTTTAAGGAGAAGATATGAAAATTGTCATTGCGCCTGATTCATTTAAAGAAAGTTTAACTGCACTTGAAGTGGCTAATGCGATTGAAACGGGTTTTAAACGTATTTTCCCAAACGCTGAATATGTGAAATTACCAATGGCAGATGGGGGAGAGGGAACCGTACAATCTTTGGTAGATGCCACTCAGGGGCGCTTAATTGAGGTAGAAGTCACTGCACCGTTAGGCAACCAAGTAAAAAGCTTTTTCGGTTTATCGGGTGATGGTAAAACGGCGATTATTGAAATGGCGGCTGCGTCTGGATTACATCTTGTTCCAATGGATAAACGAAATCCTTGTCAAACCACCAGCTTTGGTACGGGGGAGCTAATTAAGCAAGCCCTAGATCTTGGCGTACAACATATCATTTTAGGAATTGGTGGGAGTGCCACAAATGACGGTGGTGCGGGTATGCTGCAAGCATTAGGCTTACGTTTATTGGATAAAAATGGGCAATCCATTGGCTTTGGCGGTGCGGAATTATCCAATCTTGCTGAAATTCAACTGGCTGATTTAGATCCTCGATTGCAACACGTACAAATCGAAGTGGCTTGTGATGTGAATAATCCACTTTGTGGTGAACGAGGTGCCTCTGCAATTTTTGGCCCGCAAAAAGGTGCGACGCCTGAGATGGTGAAGGAACTCGATGCTGCGTTAGCCCATTTCGCCGAAATTGCCGAGCGGGATTGTGGTAAAAAAATTCAAGATCAACCAGGTGCGGGGGCGGCAGGTGGTATGGGCGGTGGTTTATTGCTCTTACCTAATGTGCAACTGAAAGCCGGTGTGCAGATCGTGTTAGATAATTTGAAACTCGCTGAGCAAGTTAAAGAGGCTGATTTAGTGATTACTGGTGAAGGTCGTATGGATGCACAAAGTATCTTCGGTAAGACCCCAATCGGTGTGGCGCGCACGGCGAAACAATTTAATAAGCCTGTCATTGCGATTGTAGGTTGTTTGCGTGAGGATTATGAAGTGGTGTATGAACATGGCATTGATGTGGTGTTTCCAATTATTCGTAATCTGGGTGATTTACCGACAATTCTCAAACAGGGCGAGCAGAATTTAATCTCAACAGCTCAAAATGTGGCGAGATTGCTATCATTGAAATAACCTTTTCATGCAAAAGTGCGGTCAAAATTAATGATAAATTTGACCGCACTTTTTGATCTTATCCTCTTGGATGAAATCTTTCATGAAGGTGTTTTAAGCGTTCTTTAGCCACGTGAGTATAGATTTGCGTGGTGGAGAGATCGCTGTGTCCGAGGAGCATTTGCACAACACGGAGATCCGCACCATGATTCACCAAATGTGTCGCAAAGGCATGACGGAGAACGTGTGGAGATAGCGCATCCGTATCGATTCCTGCTAACACGGCATAATGCTTTATACGATGCCAAAAGGTTTGGCGAGTCATTTGCTGAGCTCGTTGACTGGGAAAGACCACATCAGAACTTTGTCCATTGAGCAAAATAGGGCGACCGTAAAGTACGAATTGTCGCACCCAAAAGGCGGCTTCTTCTCCCATTGGTACGATGCGTTCTTTGTTACCTTTACCAATCACACGCACGACACCTTGTTGTAAATTCATATTCTCAATGGTGAGCGTGACCAATTCCGTGACACGTAATCCAGTGGCATATAGCAATTCCAACATGGCTTTATCGCGTAACTCGAGCGGAATTTCGACATCAGGTGTATTTAATAAATCCGTGACTTGTTGCTCGGTTAAATATTTAGGTAAGCGGCTTGGCAATTTAGGTGAGCTCAGTACGGCACTCGGATCATCCGTACGATACTTTTCACGATACAAATATTGGAATAATTTCCGCATCGCACTTAGCATTCGTGCAGTACTGGTAGCTTTGTAACCTTGCTCTAAACGGCTGCCTAAAAATTGTTGCAGATCTAAGGGTTCGAGGGTTTCGAGAGATAAATTTTGTTTATCCAGCCAATCACAAAGTGCGGTCAAATCGAGACGATAGGACTGCACGGTGTTTTCAGACAATCCTTTTTCGATCCAATATTCATTCAAGAATAAATCGACTAGCGTGAGATTATTCATGTTTATACTCTATGTACCAAAAAGGCTTTCACGCCACGTGGGGTGATAAATAACCCAATGAAGGCAAAGGCGGCCATTAAACTAAAGGCATAAACTGGCGAAATTGGATAAAGTACGCCAGAAAGCGCAGTGAAAATCGCAATGGCTGCACACCCCGCCAAGGCATTGTATAAGCCTTGTAATTTCGCAATATGGGTTTGTGGTTGCGTGGTGATATAACGCACGGTCGCGTAATGGCCGACGACATAAGTAAGACTGTGAAAACATTGCAATAGCACGATTTCAACAAAGGTATCGGCATAACCGAACGCGAGCCAACGCACGATAGCCGCAATACCGGTAAGATAGAAAAGGGCAGTAATGGTCCAGTTTTTGAATAATCGAGTAGAGAAGAAAAAGACCACGATTTCAGCTAATACACTGATTCCCCAAAATAAACCTGCATCGGAAACGGAGTGGCCATGATTTGTCCAAAAAATGGTGCTATATGAGTAATAAGCTGCGTGCGATCCTTGAATCAGTGCAATCGCAATAAACAAACGAAGGGTGGTTTTATTTTTCAGTAAGTCTAAAAATCCAACGGAATTTTCGACCGCACTTTGAGGTTCATCCTGCGGCATTGGGTTCGGATGAAGTAATTGCACAATACAGTAAAAAACGAGTATGCCTGTGATCATCCAAGTAATATATTGCTCACCCACGAGCCCAACGAAATACCCGAATACCATCACACCAACAACAAACGCAAAGGAGCCAATTAAGCGCGCTTTGCCGTAATCTAAATGAATTTGTTGTTGCCATGTACTGGCGAGGCTATCACCAATCGGCATACCGGCCGCATTCACCATGGAATACAATGCAAGTCCAATAAACAAGAGCCAGAAATTGTGCGACATTAGTCCAATTAAGGCCATTGTAATGGCACTGGCCACGCCTAAATAACGTAAGCCATTTACTAAGAGGGAAACGCGTTTTATTAAGCCAGAAAATAAAATACCGCCGCTGAAACGGAAAATGTAGGCACAGGCGAGCAATAAGCCGATATTTTCTTCGCTATAAGATTGCGTTTTCAACCATGCTGGGAAAAGGGGAAGAAACACACCGTAGGCACAATAGTAGCCAAAAAAGCTCAAGGCGAGCCAAGTAAAAGGACGAACTTGCATTAGAATAATTTTTCCATTTCTTGTGAGCGTGCCACACAGGCCTGCATCGCTTGTTTAATGATGTCGTTAAATTGGAGTTGATTGAATACATTTAACGCAGCTGCGGTGGTTCCGCCTTTTGAGGTGACATTTTCTCGTAACGTGGAAAGTGCAGTCTGTGGGTTTTCAATCACCAGCTTCGCCGAGCCTAACATGGCTTGTTGTACCAACGCACGAGATTGATTTTCATCTAAGCCCATTTCTATTAAGCCTTGTTGCATGGCTTCTAAAAATTGGAAGAAGTAGGCTGGGCTACTGCCAGACGCAGCAGTGACTGCATGCATGTGATCTTCATTTGTCACCCAAGTGGTTTTCCCTACAGCTGAAAGTAAATCTTCCGCAAAAGTGCGGTCAATTTCAGGTGTGTTTTTATCGGCAAATAAGCCTGCCATGCCTTCTCCCACTAATGCAGGGGTGTTTGGCATCACGCGAACAATAGATTTTGCTGTTGGGATGAGTTCGGCTAATCGGGCTGTAGAAATACCCGCAGCAATAGAAATAATTAATTTATCAGAGAAATCAACCGCACTTAATGGCTTGCAAACATCGGCTAGTACTTGTGGTTTTACTGCAAATAACACAACTTGAGATTGTATGATGGATTGCTCGTTGTCTGTCGAAACGGCGATGCCATATTGAGCAAAAAAGGCACGTTTCTCTTCATTAGGATCATTAACAATAATTTTGTCGGCTGGATAACCTTGTTTTAATAGGCCTAACACAATCGCTTGTGCCATATTGCCACCGCCGATGAAGGCAATTAATTTCTGTTGCATCATTTTTTCCCGTGAGTTTATGGGCTACAATGTCGCGTATTTTACCCTATTATGAAGGAAGTGTTACGATGTGGTTTAAAAATTTAATGTCATATAGGCTGACGAAGCCCTTAGATTGGGATCTTAATGAATTGCAACGCCAGTTATCAGATTGTGAATTTCATCCTTGTGGCTCACAAGATCAAAGTAAATTCGGTTGGACGAATCCCTTGAAAGGTAGCGAATTATTGTATTTTTCTGTCGGTAAACACATTTTATTGGTTGCGAAAAAAGAAGAGAAAATGTTGCCGGCGAATGTGGTGAAACGTGAATTAGATGAACGCATTGAAAGCCTTGAGCAAAAAGAAAACCGTAAATTGAAGAAAACGGAAAAACAAACGTTAAAAGATGATGTGGTGATGAATTTATTGCCACGCGCATTCACTAAAAATCAGCAAACTTCTGTATGGATTGATACGGAGAACAACCTTGTGCATGTCGATGCGGCATCCAGTAAACGAGCAGAAGATGCCTTGGCGTTATTGCGTAAATCACTTGGTTCGTTACCCGTTGTACCGTTGGCTTTTGCAAATGAACCTTCGACCATTTTAACGGATTGGATTGTGCAGGAAAAAATTCCGCATTGGTTGGTGGCATTAGAAGAAGCCGAACTTCGAGGAAGCCAAGAAGACAGCGTGATTCGCTGTAAAAAACAGCCTTTGGAAAATGAAGAGATTCTCGCACTTTTACAAGATGGCAAAAAGGTGGTGAGCAAGCTCGCATTGGAGTGGGAAGATACGCTGACGTTTGTATTTAATGAAGATTGCACGCTCAAACGTTTAAAATTTGCAGATGCGGTGCGTGAGAAAAATGCCGATATTTTAAAAGAAGACTATGCGCAACGCTTTGATGCTGATTTTGTATTAATGACAGGTATTTTATCTAAATTGACCGAAAACTTACTCGATGAATTTGGTGGTGAGAAAGTCAGATTAGGTTAGTTTTATCATAAAATAAAAAGGCGAACATGATGTTCGCCTTTTGTTTGTTTAAAAGTGCGGTCAAATTTCCGCACGTTTTTAATTAGTGTGTGCTCGTACTGGTTGTGGTACGGTTTGCACGTTTACGATCGTTTTCCGTTAAGAGTTTTTTACGGATACGGATCGACTCTGGTGTGACTTCCACTAACTCGTCATCATCGATAAACTCGATAGCTTGTTCAAGTGTAAATTTCACCGGAGTGGTTAAGACGATAGCATCATCTTTACCTGATGCACGCATATTGGTGAGTTTTTTACCTTGTAAACAGTTAACCGTTAAGTCGTTTGTACGGCTGTGAATACCGATGATTTGACCTTCGTAAACTTCTACGTTAGCTTCGATCATTAATTTACCACGCTCTTGTAAACCAAATAGCGCATAAGCGAGTGCTTTACCTGTGGCGTTAGAAATTAATACACCGTTTTTACGTTGGCCGATTTCACCTGGTTTGATGTCATCGTAGTGATCAAAACTAGAGTAAAGTAAACCAGTACCTGACGTCATAGTCATGAATTCACCACGGAAACCGATCAAGCCACGGCTCGGGATGATATATTCTAAACGTACACGACCTTTGCCATCTGGCATCATGTCACGAACTTCACCTTTACGGATACCTAATGCTTCCATGACAGAACCTTGGTGTTGTTCTTCTACGTCGATAGTTACTTGTTCGTAAGGCTCTTGTTTTTTGCCGTTGATTTCACGGTAGATTACTTTAGGACGAGAAACCGCAAGTTCGTAACCTTCACGACGCATATTTTCAATTAATACAGAAAGGTGTAATTCACCACGGCCAGAAACACGGAATTCATCTGGGTTTGGTGTTTCTTCTACGCGTAATGCCACGTTGTGAACTAACTCTTTGTTTAAACGTTCAAGAATTTGACGAGAAGTCACATATTTACCTTCTTGACCTGCAAACGGTGAAGTGTTTACACAGAAGAACATGGTTACGGTTGGTTCATCAACAGTTAATGACGGTAAGGCTTCAACCGCGTTGATATCACAAATGGTATCCGAGATATTTAATTCACCTAAACCAGTAATCGCGATGATATCACCTGCGTAAGCAACATCTTCTTCATAACGTTGTAAACCAAGGTGACCTAATACTTGACCGACACGACCTTGGCGAGTTTTACCTTCACCATCAATGATCGTTACAGGTTGATTTGGTTTGATTGAGCCACGTTTGATACGACCGATACCAATAACACCCACATAGCTGTTATAGTCTAATTGGGAAATTTGCATTTGGAATGGGGCATCAAGTTCCACTTTTGGCGGTTCTACGTGTTGAATGATCGCTTCAAATAATGGGGTCATATCTTCCGCTAATTCTTCGTGTTCAAGACCTGCAACACCATTTAATGCAGAGGCATAGATAATAGGGAAGTCTAATTGCTCATCGGTTGCACCAAGGTTAACGAATAAATCGAAAACTTGATCCACTACCCAATCAGGACGTGCGCCTGGACGGTCAACTTTGTTGATAACTACAATTGGTTTTAAACCGTGAGCAAAGGCTTTTTGTGTCACGAAACGCGTTTGTGGCATTGGGCCGTCAAAGGCATCTACGACTAAAAGCACAGAATCCACCATAGAAAGTACACGCTCTACTTCACCACCGAAGTCGGCGTGTCCTGGGGTATCTACGATGTTAATGCGATAACCATTCCAGTTGATTGCGGTATTTTTTGCAAGAATGGTAATACCACGTTCTTTTTCAAGATCGTTTGAGTCCATTACGCGTTCATCAACATCACCACGCGTTGATTCAAATGTACCAGATTGTTGAAGGAGTTTGTCAACGAGGGTGGTTTTACCATGGTCAACGTGAGCGATAATTGCGATATTGCGCAATTTGTTAATATCAATGTCGTTTTTCATTTATTACGTTCTTAAAGTTTAAGTTTTGTAGGGTGGAATTTTAATGCCACCGAATAGTCCAAGTAGTTTGAATTAGTGAGTAAACCCACTCTACGAGAATCTCGAAAGGGCAAAAATTATACACGATATTTCGCTGCTCTGCTACGCCAGGACATAAAATAAATCTTATGAAAAAAGCAAGCGATTGCGTTATAATACTCTTTTAATTTTTATAAAGATTATACACATAGCAAAATAGAGGACTCCTTATGCCAAATGCAAATGCAATTGCCAACGTATTTAAACTGATCGAAGAGAACGATATTAAGTTCGTGCTACTTCGTTTCACCGACATTAAAGGTAAAGAACATGGTGTTTCTATCCCGGTTAGCCTTGTCGATGAAGATATGTTTGAAGATGGCAAAATGTTCGATGGCTCTTCTGTTGAAGGTTGGAAAACCATTAACAAAGCCGATATGCTTTTAATGCCAATTGCTGAAACTGCAGTAGTCGATCCATTTGCGCAGATCCCAACACTTTCAATTCGTTGTAGCGTTTATGAGCCAACAACCATGCAAAGCTATGATCGTGATCCGCGTTCAATCGCTATTCGTGCAGAAAACTATATGCGTTCAACAGGCGTTGCAGATCAGGCATTCTTTGGTCCAGAACCTGAGTTCTTCTTATTTGATGATGTGCGTTTTGATGTATCAATGAACCGTGCTTCTTTTGCCATTGATGATATTGAAGCCGCTTGGAACACCAACAAAAAATATGAAGGTGGTAACAATGCTTATCGTCCATTGAAAAAAGGTGGTTATTGTGCAGTGGCACCAATTGATACGGCTCATGATATTCGTTCTGAAATGTGTTTGATTTTAGAAGAAATGGGCTTAGTCATCGAAGCTCATCACCATGAAGTGGCAACAGCTGGTCAAAACGAAATTGCAACGAAATTCAACAGCTTAACCTTAAAAGCAGATGAAACACAAATCTATAAATATGTGGTGCAAAACGTTGCCTTAGAACACGGTAAAACTGCTTGCTTTATGCCTAAACCAATTACGGGTGATAATGGTTCTGGTATGCACTGTAATATGTCATTAAGCAAAGATGGCAAAAACATTTTCCAAGGTGATAAATATGCAGGCCTTTCTGAAACCGCACTTTATTACATCGGCGGTATCATTAAACATGCTAAAGCATTAAATGCGTTCACCAACCCAAGTACTAACTCATACAAACGTTTAGTACCTGGTTTTGAAGCACCAGTATTATTGGCTTACTCTGCAAGTAACCGTTCTGCGTCAATTCGTATTCCGGCAGTAACCAGCCCGAAAGCAATCCGTATTGAAGCGCGTTTCCCAGATCCAATGGCAAACCCATATCTGGCTTTCGCTGCATTATTAATGGCAGGTCTTGATGGTGTGGTGAACAAAATTCATCCAGGCGATGCAATGGATAAAAATCTTTACGATCTTCCACCGGAAGAATTAAAAGATATTCCAGCAGTTGCGAGCTCGCTAGAAGAAGCATTGAATTCATTAGAAAAAGACTATGAATTCTTAACGCAAGGTGGTGTGTTTACCAAAGACTTTATCGAAGCATTTATTAATATTAAACGTAAAGAAGTAGAACGTTTAAATATGACACCACATCCGGTTGAGTTTGAGATGTATTATGCATAATCATAAACAACAGAATTTAAGTTGTTGAACAAGAAAAGTGCGGTCGTTTTGGACCGCACTTTTTTCATAAGTATTGTATTCTTTAATTGTGAAATAGTATTATTTCAAATAGAATACAAAGTAATGTTTTATTTGTTAAATAACCAAGAGGATGAAAATGAGCAAAACAATTTTGGTTACTGGTGGTGCTGGTTTTATTGGCTCTGCAGTTGTTCGCCACATTATTGAAAGCACGCAAGATAACGTGGTAAATGTTGATAAATTAACTTATGCAGGTAATTTAGAATCTTTAGAATCTGTAGAAAAGAATCCACGTTATGCATTTGAACAAGTGGATATTTGTGATTCAAAAGCATTGTTGCGTGTATTTGAACATCATCAACCTGATGCCGTAATGCATTTAGCGGCAGAAAGTCATGTTGACCGTTCTATTGATGGGCCAGCAGCTTTTATCGAAACAAATATAGTAGGTACTTACACGCTATTAGAAGCAGCTCGAACCTATTGGAATACTTTAAATGATGAGAGAAAAGCAGCATTTCGTTTTCATCACATTTCAACAGATGAGGTATATGGTGATTTAGAAGGAACAGATGATTTGTTTACTGAAACTACACCTTATGCACCTAGCAGTCCTTATTCAGCATCTAAAGCCTCTAGCGATCACTTGGTTCGCGCATGGTTACGTACTTATGGTTTACCAACGATTGTGACTAACTGCTCCAATAACTATGGTCCATTTCATTTCCCTGAAAAACTTATTCCATTAATGATTTTAAATGCACTAGATGGAAAGCCATTACCAGTTTATGGAAATGGTCAACAAATTCGTGACTGGTTATTTGTAGAAGATCATGCTCGTGCATTATATAAAGTAGTAACCAAAGGAGAAGTAGGAGAAACATACAACATCGGTGGGCATAATGAGAAAGCAAATATTGATGTAGTACGTACTATTTGTAGTTTATTAGAAGAATTAGTACCAAATAAACCAGAAGGTGTAGCAAAATATGAAGATCTCATTACTTATGTGAAAGATCGTCCTGGCCACGATGTACGCTATGCAATTGATGCAGCAAAAATTGGCCGAGAATTAGGTTGGAAGCCACAAGAAACTTTTGAATCAGGTATTCGCAAAACAGTAGAATGGTATTTAAATAACAAAAAATGGTGGAGTCGTGTATTAGATGGCTCATATAACCGTGAACGTTTAGGTAACTAATTATTAACAAGCGGTGAAGTTTTCTGATAATTTGTAAAAATTTAAGAGAATCTATCCGCTCTTTTAAAGGTCTCCTTATGAAAGGTATTATTCTTGCAGGCGGTTCTGGTACTCGCCTCTATCCCATTACTCGAGGTGTCTCTAAACAACTTTTGCCTGTTTATGATAAACCGATGATTTACTATCCACTTTCAGTATTAATGTTAGCGGGTATTCGAGATGTTCTTATTATTACCACCCCTGAAGATAATGAAAGTTTCAAACGCTTATTAGGTGATGGTTCAGATTTCGGTGTGAATTTACAATACGCAATTCAACCAAGCCCAGATGGTTTAGCTCAAGCATTTCTTATTGGTGAAGAGTTTATTAATGGTGATAGTTGTTGCTTAGTACTTGGAGATAACATTTTCTACGGTCAACACTTCAGTCAAATGTTGCAAGAGGCAGTTAAACAGCCCCACGGTGCAACAGTGTTTGGATATTTAGTGAAAGATCCTGAGCGCTTTGGTGTAGTGGAATTTGATGAAAACTTCAAAGCGGTTTCGATTGAAGAAAAACCAGTTGAACCAAAATCAAACTATGCTGTAACAGGTTTATATTTTTATGATAACCGTGTGGTGGAATTTGCAAAACAAGTCAAACCCTCTGCTCGTGGAGAATTAGAGATTACTACTCTTAACGAAATGTATTTAAACGATGGCTCACTCAATGTGAAATTACTCGGGCGTGGTTTCGCTTGGTTAGATACTGGTACACACGAAAGTTTACATGAAGCGGCTTCATTTGTTCGAACCATTGAAAAGGTGCAAGGTTTGCAAGTAGCATGTTTAGAAGAAATAGCATGGCGTAATGGTTGGCTCACTTCAGAACAAGTTGAAAAACTAGCGAAACCAATGACGAAAAATGAGTATGGTCAATACTTATTGCGTTTAATTAAGGAGAGCAAATAATGGCAAAATTTCTTATTACCGGTGCTCATGGACAGGTAGGCTATTGCTTGACACAGCAACTACAAGGTAAGCATGAGATTCTTGCTGTAGATCGTGATGAACTAGATATTACAGATGAAAGAGCGGTCAACAAAGCGATTGAAGATTTCCGTCCTAATGTGATTATCAATGCTGCCGCGCATACTGCTGTAGATCGTGCTGAAACTGAAGTAGAGCTTTCCGAAGCTATTAACGTAAAAGGTCCAAAATATTTAGCAAAAGCAGCTAAATCTATTGATGCTGCGATTCTACATATTTCGACCGACTACGTTTTTGATGGTCAGCGTGAAGGTAAATATAAAGAAACTGATACAACAGCTCCGCAAGGAGTGTACGGTAGAACCAAGCTTGAGGGGGAGCAAGCCGTTGCAGAAGCCAATGATAAATTTATTGTTCTTCGTACCGCTTGGGTATTTGGCGAACATGGTAATAATTTTGTGAAAACCATGCTTCGCTTATCAAAAACTCGTGATACCCTGAGCGTTGTTGCAGATCAAATTGGTGGACCAACTTATGCAGCTGATGTTGCAAGGGTACTAATTCATATTGCAGAACAAATTATTAAAGGCAAAAATGTTGAATACGGTATCTATAATTTTACAGGTGAGCCTTGTGTCAGTTGGTATGATTTTGCAAAAGCGATTTTTGCTGAAGCTGTTTCACAAAAAGTACTCAATAAGGCACCGATTGTGAATTCAATTACTACTGCTGATTATCCGACGCCAGCAAAACGTCCAGCAAACTCATGCCTAGATTTAACTAAAATTCAGCAGTTTTTTGATATTCAGCCAAGTAATTGGCAAAAAGCATTGAAAAATATTAAAGCATATGTGGAGTAAATATGAGAGTTATTGATACAACAATTCCAGATGTGAAATTATTAGAGCCAAAAGTATTTGGTGACGAACGTGGTTTCTTTATGGAAACCTTTCGTGATGAATGGTTTAAACAAAACATAGCGGATCGCACTTTTGTGCAAGAAAATCATTCAAAATCGGTAAAAGGAGTGTTACGTGGATTACATTATCAAACTGAAAATACACAGGGTAAGTTAGTACGGGTAGTGTATGGTGCCGTGTTTGATGTTGCAGTCGATATGCGAGAAAACTCTCCTACATTTGGACAATGGGTAGGTGAAATTTTATCTGCTGAAAATAAACGTCAGCTTTGGGTACCTGAAGGGTTTGCACATGGCTTTTATGTTTTAACTGATGAAGCTGAATTTACTTATAAATGTACTGATTACTATAATCCTAAAGCAGAGCATTCTTTAATTTGGAATGATGAGGCCGTCGGTATTGAATGGCCTTTAGAGGGCGAACCGAGTTTGTCAGCAAAAGATTTAGCTGGAAAAATTTTAAAGGATGCTGTGAAATTTAAATAAGATATTGCTTATGAAATCATTTGTAAATCAAATTAAATATATCGAATTATTGAAGCAGTTAGTCCTTAAGGATATAAAACTAAAATATAGAAGAAGTTATTTAGGCTATATTTGGAGTATTTTAAATCCTTTGCTGATGATGATTGTATTGACAGTGGTTTTTTCAAACTTATTTAAATTCGATATTCCTAATTTTTCAGCCTATCTGCTTACAGGACAATTAATTTTTGGTTTTGTTTCAGAAGCGACCTCTAGTTCAGTCACAGCTATTGTTCATAATGCTTCTTTAATTAAAAAGACATATGTACCAAAGTATATTTTTGTTTTATCTAAAATAACAAGCTCATTAGTTAATATGCTGTTTGCAATGATAGCCCTAATTCTTGTGATGATTTTTACTCAAGTAGAAATTACATTGAATGTTTTATGGGTTCCCATAATTTTCTTAGAGCTTTATATTTTTAGTTTAGGATTAGGATTCATTTTATCGGCTTCAACTGTATTTTTTAGAGATATTCAATATTTATGGGGTGTTTTTACTTCTATTTGGATGTATTTAACTCCTATAATTTATCCTGTGTCTATTATTTCTCAAGAATATCGTTGGTGGTATGATAACCTTAATCCTATGGTGAATTACGTTGAGCAATTTAGAAATGTAATTCTAAATAGTCAGAGTTTATCAATGGAGTCTTTATCTCAAGGTTTTATTATATCGATAATTCTATTATTAGTCGGTATTTGGTTTTTTAATCGTAAAGAAAATGAATTTATACTTTATATCTAAACAATTATGAATGATATAGTGATCGAAGTAAAAAATGCTACAGTAAGATTTAATAAATCAACTGAAAGTATTAGTGGTTTAAAAGAATATATTATTAAGATGTTAAAAAGAGAGCTAATGTTTCAAGAGTTCTTGGCACTTAAAAATATTAATTTTACTGTAAAACGAGGAGAGTCTTGGGGATTAATTGGGAAGAATGGGTCAGGAAAATCTACTTTACTTAAATTAATTTCAGGAATTATCAGTCCTTACCAAGGAAATGTAACAGTCAATGGCTCTATTTCTCCATTAATTGAATTAGGAGCTGGCTTTGATCCAGAATTGACAGCAAGAGAAAATATTTTTCTTAATGGGGCATTATTAGGCTATAGTAAAAGATTTATTGAATCTCATTTCCAAGAGATTGTTGACTTTGCAGAATTAAATGATTTTGTTGATGTTCCTATTAAGAATTTTTCCTCAGGTATGTCTGCTAGATTAGGATTTGCTATTGCAACAGTGCAGAAACCTGACATTTTGATTGTTGATGAAGTATTAGCCGTAGGCGATTTTGCCTTTCAACAAAAATGTAAGGAGAGAATGGAGAACTTGTTGAGTAATGGTACAACATTATTATTTGTTTCTCATTCAATTGAGCAAGTTAAAGAGTTATGCTCTAAAGCTATTTGGATTGATAATGGTGAAGTTAGAGCTATTGGAGAAACTCATTCTGTTTCTCAAGAATATATGTCTTATATAACTAATAACTAAACTTAAGGAAAAAATGAAAAGATTAGCGATTTATTTGTTTTATGATCATGATGGTATCATTGATGATTATATCCCATATAAACTTGAAAAATTAAAAGAATTTGTTCAGGATATCTGGTTTGTATCAAACTCTGGATTAACTGTTGAATCACGTAAAAAAATCCAACATTGTACAGATTATATTATGTGTCGTGAGAACGTTGGGTTTGATGTTGGAGGGTATAAAGAAGCTATTGAAAAAATTGGCTTTGATAAACTTGCTGAATATGATGAAGTTATTTTACTAAACTATACTTTTTTTGCTCCTATCTTTCCTTTTTCTGAGTTATTTGAATGGGCAGATAATCAAGATGTTGATTTCTGGGGAATTACGGATCATGCAGAAGTGAGACCTAATCCATTTACTGGTCATGGAGTTATGCATAAGCATATTCAATCTCATTTTATTGCAATTAGAAGAAAACTATTAAAGTCCTATGAGTTTATTGAATATTGGAAAAATATGCCTTCTATTAATTCGTATTCAGACTCTATTAACTATCATGAGTCTAGATTTACTCATTATTTTCATGAGAAGGGCTTTAGTTACAGTATTTATATTGATTCAGATGATTACTCTACTAAATATCCAACATTTAATGAAATTAATAATACTCTAAAAGCTCGATGCCCAATTCTTAAAAAACGGCCGTTCTTTCATGATCCTCTTTACCATGATTCTGAATGTTTATTTTTGAGACGCTCGTTAGAACTTATTGAATCAGAATCGGATTATGATACATCATTAATTTTTCAGAATATATTAAGAATTAGCAAACCTAAAGATTTAGCTACCAACTTATCTCTATTAAAGATTTTTGATTCAAGCAATGAAGTTGAACTGCGTAAGGATATAAAAATCCTGGTTATTTTGCATATGTATTATGCGGATCTAATAGATGATTTGTCATCGTATTTAGATAATATTCCATGTTCATATGATTTACTCATAACTACAAGCTCAGAAGATAATAAAAAATCTTTGCTTAATAGTGAAAAAATTAAGAATAAAAACATTAATAACTTAGATATAAGGGTTGTTAAGGAAAATAGAGGAAGAGATATGTCTTCTTTGCTAATTACCTGCAAAGATAAGGTATTATCTGAGGATTACGATTGGATCTGCCGTCTACATTCTAAGAAATCACCTCAAGCAGGGTTTTCAGCCTCTGAACATTTTAAAGAGATGATGTATCTAAATTTGCTAAAAGATAGATGCTATACATCAAAAGTAATTCATTTTTTAGATAGTAATAAAAATATTGGCTTTGCAATGCCTCCAATGTTACATATTGGGTATCCTACTTTAGGTCATAGTTGGTTTGGTAATAAGATATATTCTCTTGAATTAGCTAAGAGATTAAAAATTAATGTACCGTTTGATGATTTTTCGCCATATACAGCATATGGTTCGATGTATTGGTTTAGGCCTAAAGCAATGAAGAAATTGTTTGAATACAACTGGAAATTTGAAGATTTTCATGCTGAACCTATGCCTATTGACAATACTTTGTCTCATGGATTAGAGAGACTATTAGCTTATGTAGCTCATGATGCAGGATATGTTGCTTATAATATAATGTCATCTGAAATGGCAGAGTTAAATTATACAAAATTAGAGTATAAAATGCAGAGGTTAGTGGCAAATTTATCCAATGGAGATGTTCCACAGCAAGTTAGATTGCTTGAGTCTGCAAGGTTTTTTGGTTCGAATAATGAAGGGAGAGGTTTTATCTCAAAAAGTTTCTTAATTAATTTTGTGAGATTAATTAAAATGCACGTTTTGACTAATTATCCAAGATTGTCAAATATAACGAGAAGCCCATATAGAAAAATTAGATTTTATTATCACCACTTAAAAGGAAAATTTAAAAAATGAGAATTATAGTAACTGGTGCAAATGGCTATATCGGTAGAAATGTGGTTAGATATTTACTGAATAAGGGGCACCAAGTCAAAGCAATACTTTTTGATGGGGAAATTCCTCATGTTTTTTTAAATGGTGCAGAATTATTTTATGGTAACATTTTTTCATTATCTCAAAATGAAAAAATTAAATTGATTCAAAACTCAGAATGTTTATTGCATTTGGCTTGGCAAGCAGGGTTTAATCATCGTGATCCTTCTCATTTGGGCAATGTAATGAAACATTATGAGTTCTTAGCATCTGTAGCTGAATTAGGTATAAAAAATATTTCTGTTGCAGGAACAATGCATGAGATCGGATACTTTGTTGGACCTATCGATGAGAATACACCTTGTAATCCTAGAAATCCCTACGGAATCGCAAAGAATTTTTTACGCCAGGCTATGTTTGATTTTGCAAGTGTAACTCCAGATCTAAATTTGCAATGGCTACGTTTCTATTATATTACTGGAGATGATCGTTTTAATAATTCTATTTTTTCAAAAATATTAAAAGCTGAAGATGAAGGGCAAGAATTCTTTCCATTGAATAGTGGTGAAATGCTTTATGACTTTATTGATATTGAAGAACTCTCAGCGCAAATAGAAGAAAAAATTTCAAGTAAGCAGTCAGGGATATTTAACTGTTGCTCAGGTAAACCAAAGAGTTTGCGAACAGCAGTAGAAGAATTTATTGAAGTACATGACCTGAAAATTAAACCTAAATATAATGTTTTCCCTTCTCGACCTTATGACTCTATGGCTATGTGGGGGAAAAAATAGGTAGATATTTATGAAGGAAAAATTTTTCTATATTGATTTTATTAAAGTTATTTCTTGCATTGCTGTAATGTTATTTCATTTGGATATGCATTCTTTTTATGCAGATAATAATGCTCCGTTATTTTTTGGACTAAAATTTTTAGGAATGAATGTTGGAGATATTGCAGTCTCTCTCTTTATTATATCTTCTGGTTTTGGTTTGGGGCTGTCAGCTAAAGAAAATTTTTCTATAACCTCTTATATAAGAAAGCGATTTCTAGCTATTTATCCTTCGTATTGGCTTAGTTATGCTATTGTTGCGTTATTATTTATATTATTTAGTAAGCCAATAGGTGAAGGTGTTCCAGCTATTAAGTTCTTGTTAACAATAGTCGGTTTAGATGGACTATTCCTTTATAAGTTTCCTACTTTCTACTTAGTTGGTGAATGGTATACTGGATATATGTTAATAACATATATATTTTTTCCATTCTTATTTCTATATGGTTTAAAAAAGCCTTTGTTATCATTTCTCCTTTTAATAGGATTAGTTGCTTCTTTGCACATAAAATATGGGGCTATATTTGAAATGTGGGAGCCAATAAATCCTCTGATGCGATTACCAGAGTTCTTTTTTGGTATTTGTTTTGCTCAAAATATTAGAAAAGACAAGTTGCTAAGAGGAATTTTGACAGTTGTTGCTCTATCTATCCTAGTAAATACATCAATTTTACTAGATAAAATACCATATCACTTTGTGCTTATTATGGTTGGAATTTCTTTCTTTGTTATTATATCTAGCGTATTTGATATAATTTTTATTCCTAAATATATGAGAGAACTTTTTAGTCAGTTATCTCGTTACAGCTTTCTAGCATTTTTAGTTCATCATCAAATTCTATTACTTTTTTATAGTGCATTTGATGTCGCTCACTCAAATAATTTTGTGAAATTTTCTATATTAATAACTGTAATAACATTAAGTTTTTTTTATGGCTACTTAGTCTATCCATTGGTTAATTACATAACAGAAAAGCTAAATAATCTATTATTTTTTATCAAAATAAAAAAATCATATGGATAAGGCATTAAAATATGACGTAATTGTATGCACCTTCAACGGTGCATCTTTTGTATCTTCACAATTAAAAAGCATTTTATCTCAACCCATTTTGCCGCAAAAAATTATTGTGTCTGATGATGGCTCTTGTGATGGAACGCTTTCTATTATAAAAAATACCTTTGCTAATGCTAATTTTACTGCTTATAACATTGTGCAAGGTCCGAGAAAAGGAGTGATTGCTAATTTTTTATTTGCACTAAAATATAGCGAAGCAGATTTTACCTTTTTAGCAGATCAAGATGATATTTGGCATATAAATAAAGTAGTTGAATTTGCTAAAATCGCTAAGCAGAAAAATAATTCTATTCCAACGCTCATCTTTAGTGATGCGTGTTTGGTTGATGAACAAAATAATGAAATTTCGCCAAGTTTTTTTACTTATCAGGCTTTAAGTGCGAAATGCTTAAGTGATGATTCGATTTTATATAAAAACTGTGTGCAAGGTGCAGCCTGTATGATCAATCGTGCTTTACGTAATCTAGCACTAGATTCTTTATCTTATATTCAACTTTCTGAGCTTTATATGCACGATTGGTGGTTGGCACTGTTAGCACGTTATTATGGTGAAACACAATTTATAGATAAGTCTTTACTAGATTATCGTCAACATTGCCAAAATCAAGTGGGAGTGTTTAACCATAAATTGCGTCTATTTTATTATTGTATTCGATTTAAGTCTTACTGGAAAAATATTCGTCAGGCAATCAGGCAAGTTAAAATGCTTGAACAATTTGCTACACAATATGGCAAGCCACATTGTTTACCTCCCTCTTCAAAAAGAGAGTATCACAGTGTGCCAAAATTAAAGCAGTGGCTATTATCACTTTTGGTAAAATAAGGAAGAAAAATGACCGATCTTCAATTTGTATTGTGTGTACCAACCTGTAATGCAGGTAATCAATGGAAAGATTGGATCGCAGCCTATCAATCCCAATCCTTAAAAGCTGATAAAGTAATTGTGATTGATTCTTCCTCTTCTGATAATACGGTAAAATTAGCGGAAAAAGCAGGATTTTCAGTCTATTCTATTCCGCAATCCATCTTTAATCATGGTAGAACTCGTAATCAAGCGGTTGAATTTGGCAAAAGTTTTACTGATGTAGTGGTATTTATGACTCAAGATGCAATTTTAGCATCACCAGATTCGTTAGCGAATTTACTCGCTCCCTTTGTAGATTCTAAGGTGGCTGCTGTTTGTGGGCGACAATTGCCACATCATAATGCGACATTATTAGCAGCTCATGCCCGCTATTTTAATTATCCGTCTGAATCAAAAGTGAAATCAAAGGAGGATATTTTTGCACTTGGAATAAAAGCGGCATTTATGTCAAATTCTTTTGCAGCCTATCGACTATCAGTTTTTGAGGAATTAGGAGGATTTCCAGATAACACTATTCTAGCGGAAGATATGTATTTAACGGCAAAAATGATTTTATCGGGATATAAAGTTGCTTATTGCGCTGAAGCAACAGTATTTCACAGTCATAACTATACACTAAAACAAGAGTTCCAACGTTATTTTGATACGGGTGTATTTCAGCAAGAACAGCAATGGATTCAACAAAAATTTGGTAGAGCTGCTTCTGAGGGGAAAAGGTTTGTACTATCAGAATTAAAGTTTTTATCCATAAAGTCACCGCATTTAATTCCTAAAGCTATATTATCTACATGTGCTAAGTGGCTCGGTTTTAAATTAGGTTATTATTACTATAGATTACCTTATAAGTGGTGTAAGGCACTTAGTATGCATAAAGGATATTGGGATAAGTAATATGAATAGAGCCAATTTCATTAAGTTTTTTCAAATTTCTATAGATTTTTTTTCTTTTGGGATTTCTATTTTTTTATCATCTTTCTTTTTACTTGAAATTAGTGAGGGGAATGAACGATATTTTCCCGTCGAGCAGCTTTCCTCTTTTATTCTTATACATTGTCTTATGGGAGGTTGCTGTGTTATTTGGTTTTGGATTCGTTTGCGTCATTATACCTATCGCAAGCCATTTTGGTTTGAGTTAAAAGAAATATTTAGAACATTATTAATTATTTTTGTTATTGAGCTAGCTATAGTTGCTTTTTCCCGTCTTTATGTTTCTCGTTATTTTTGGTCTGTAACTTGGCTTTTGGTTTTTACTTTAGTGCCGTTGGGACGAATTTTAATCAAAAATTTACTTATTAAATTAGGGTGGTATTTGAAAGAAACCATCATTATTGGCAATGGAAAGAATGCGAAAGAAGTATTTGATGCATTAAATAATGAACCATATTTAGGGTTTGATATTAAGTTGTTTATAACTACTGAAGAATATAAGTCAGAGTTTATTGACGGTGTGCCGGTAATGCGCCATAACCCTGAGTTATTGCTCAAGCTGGTTTCTCCGGAGTTCACACAGTTTATTCTTGCTGTAGATGAGGAAAATAAAGTAAAACAGGATTTCTGGTTGCGTTATTTAATTCGAAAAGGTTGTCGTTCTATATCAGTTATTCCTAATTTTCGAGGCATTCCGCTTTATGGTACGGATATGTCTTTTCTGTTTAGCCATGAAATGGTACTGTTTCGAGTAAATAATAACTTAGCAAAACGGTCTTCTAGATTTATTAAAAGAGTCTTTGATATATTGGGCGCCTCTTTTCTTTTGACTTTTTTATTTCCATTATGTATCCCATTGTATTTTCTTATTAAGAAAGATGGTGGAAAACTAATTTATGGGCATCCAAGAATTGGTCAAAATAAAAAGGAATTCAAATGTTTGAAGTTTAGAACTATGGTAAATAATTCAGATGAAGTTTTAGAAAGAATTTTAGCAACAGATAAAGATGCTCGTTTAGAATGGGAAAAAGATTTTAAGCTTAAAAATGATCCTCGCATTACACCTATTGGAAGGTGGCTAAGAGCAAGAAGTCTAGATGAGTTGCCACAGCTTTGGAATGTTCTCAAAGGTGAGATGAGTTTGGTGGGACCTCGACCAATAGTAAAAGAGGAGTTACCTTATTATCAGGACGATGTAGATTATTATCTTATGGCAAAGCCTGGAATGACAGGTTTATGGCAAGTTAGTGGACGAAATAATGTAAGTTATGATACTCGTGTCTATTTTGATACTTGGTACGCAAAGAACTGGTCATTATGGAATGATATCGTGATTCTATTTAAAACATTTAAAGTTGTATGGAAGAAGACCGGAGCTTATTAGCAAAGTAACTTATACAATAAATAAAGGAGAAGAACTACATGCAAATTACATTATCAACGGCTCCCGCTTCGGAGAGTTGGGGCAAAAATGCCATTTTAAGTTTTAATCAAGATCAAGCCGTTATTCATCTTAAAGATGATGAAAAATCGAACCTTGTTTTAGTGCAAAAAGCCGCACGTAAGTTACGTGGACAAGGCATTAAAGACGTTGAGCTTGTGGGTGATGCATGGGAATTAGAAAATTGTTGGGCATTTTATCAAGGTTTTTACACGGCGAAGCAAGATTATTCGATTGAGTTTCCTCATTTAGATGATGAGCCACAAGATGAATTATTAGCTCGTATCGAGTGCGGTGATTTTGTGCGTGGCATTATTAATGAACCGGCACAAACCCTTACGCCGGTTAAATTAGCTGAACGCGCAGCTGAGTTTATTTCTAAACAAGCCGAAAGTTATGCCGATAAAAGTGCGGTCAGTTTTCAAATCATTTCTGGTGAAGCATTAAAAGAGCAAGGCTATCACGGGATCTTTACTGTGGGTCGCGGGTCTATTAATCCGCCAGCCATGCTGCAATTAGATTTTAACACGACTAATGATTCAAATGCGCCTGTATTAGCCTGTTTAGTGGGTAAAGGTATTACTTTTGATAGTGGTGGTTATAGCATCAAACCAAGTGATGGCATGAGCACTATGCGTACCGATATGGGCGGCGCTGCGTTATTAACAGGTGCGTTAGGATTTGCGATTGCGCACGGTTTAAATCAACGCGTAAAACTCTATCTATGCTGTGCAGAAAACTTGGTGAGCGGTAATGCATTCAAATTGGGTGATATCATCACGTATAAAAATGGTGTAACCGCTGAGATTTTAAATACTGATGCGGAAGGGCGTTTAGTATTAGCAGACGGTTTAATTGAAGCTGATAGCCAAAATCCACAATTTATTGTCGATTGTGCAACCTTAACGGGGGCGGCGAAAGTGGCAGTGGGTAATGATTACCACAGCGTGCTTTCTATGGATGATTCGTTGGTAAATAGCTTATTCCAAGCTGCGAAAGAAGAAAATGAACCGTTCTGGCGTTTACCTTTTGAAGCGTTCCATCGTAGCCAAATCACTTCTTCTTTTGCGGATATTGCCAATACAGGTACAGCGCCGGTTGTGGCGGGCGCAAGTACTGCAACAGCATTTTTATCGTATTTTGTGAAGAACTATCAACAACGTTGGTTGCATATTGATTGTTCGGCTACTTATCGTAAATCAGGTAGTGATTTATGGGCGGTTGGTGCAACCGGAATTGGTGTGAAAACTTTAGCAAATTTATTAGTAACGAAAGCAAGTTAAGTAGGATTTTATGGTAGAACGTACTTTTTCGATTATCAAACCCGATGCAGTAAAGCGTAATTTAATTGGTGCTATTTTAGGACGTTTTGAATCACAGGGATTCCGTGTCGTTGCCCTTAAAATGGTGCAATTAACCAAAGAGCAAGCGGAAGGTTTCTATGCAGAACATCAAGGTAAACCATTTTTTGACCCGTTGGTGGAGTATATGCTCTCTGGCCCGATAGTGGTTTCTGTATTGGAAAAAGAAAATGCCGTAAAAGATTACCGCACTTTGATTGGTGCAACGAATCCGGCTGAGGCGGCAGAAGGTACTATCCGTAAAGACTTCGCGTTAAGTCAGCGTGAAAATTCTGTTCATGGTTCTGATAGTGTTGAAAGCGCAAAACGAGAAATTGCTTATTTCTTCGTAGATTCAGAAATCCAACCGTAATTCATTTCTATAAAAAAAGCACTTAGTGAATATCTAAGTGCTTTTATTTTATTGCTTTTCAATTTTTGAGATAGTCTTTTTCAGTGGATCAATCTCAGCACGAATATGAAAGGCTTTCTCCAAATTCTCCGCGTTTAGCACAGCTTGCGTTTCACCGACTGCTAACAATTTGCCTTGTTCTAATAGAATAATTTCATCACAAAATTGATAAGCCAATGAAAGGTGATGAATTGCGACGATGCATGTGTGTTGTGGTGTGAGTGATTGAAGCTGTTCCATCATATCAATTTGATAATAAGGATCGAGTGGCGCAATCGGCTCATCAACCAATAAAACAGGGGATTCCTTAATGCAGCAACGAGCGAGTTGTACACGTGCTTTCTCGCCACCTGAAAGTTGTTGAAATGGCTTATCGAGCAAATGAGTTACCGCAAATTTTTCTGAAAACGCGTGAATTTTTGACCGCTCTTTTTCTTTTGGTAACGAAGCTGCCAAGCCTAACGCAATCACATCATAAACGGATAAATCCCAATGAATTTGCGTATTTTGAGCGAGGTAAGCAATGTGGTGGCTTTTTTCAGTTGCATTCATTTTGCTTAATGGCTGATTATCGAACCAAACCTCTCCTTGTTTTAGGGGCAAGATGCCTGCAATGGTTTTTAATAACGTGGATTTCCCTGCACCATTGGCGCCCATAATGCCGATCAATTTACCTGATGGAAGCGTACAGTTGATGTCATTTAAACAATAGGATTGAGTGAGTTTTTCAATTCTAATCATAGATTTTTCTCTGTTGCGTTAATAACATCCAAATCAAGCAAGGTGCACCGATAAGCGCAGTCAATGTTCCGATGTAAATATGTGAGAACAGTGGGATATATAAAATCGCTAAATCGGCCAATAACAGCAATAATGCCCCAATTAATGCACTGGTGAGATAAAGCTGTGATGGGCGAGCTTTCAGTAAAATACGGGCGAAGTGTGGCGCGATTAAGCCGATAAAACCAATGGTACCGGTTTGCGGAATGGTTGCCCCAACTAATAAAGCCACACCAAAGGTGCTGATGAAAAAGCTACGTTTGGGATCCACCCCCATTGTGCTCGCTGTTTCTTCACCAAAGGTGAGTAAATCTAAGTATCGGCGAGTATGGTATAAACAGAAAATTCCCGCCAGAACAATCGGGAGTGAAATAAGCAGGGTATCTAATTTTGCCCACATCAACGAACCTTGTAGCCAGCGATAAAGTTCGGCTAATGCCCATGGGCTTTCAGCGTTGGAAAGCAATAATGCAATCGCTGAACCAAGCAACATATTGACCGCTAAGCCGCTCAGAATCATCATGGTGGAGCCGTAGTTTTTGGCGATCAAATACACGATTAAAAAACTTAAAAGCGCGCCAATTACACCCCCAGCTAAGAGCAGTGAAAATGGCACGGCAAAATAATAAAGAATAAATACGCTAGCCGCTGTTGCCCCAGCGCTACTGCCGAGTAAGCCTGGACTCGCTAATGGATTTTGGAAAATGCCTTGCATCGCATTGCCGGCAATAGCCAGGCTAGCACCCGTCAATAAAGCTAAACCAATGCGTGGAAAACGAATATCCCACAGCACCATCGAGCGCATATCGGTGAGCACGCCATCCGCATTTTTTAAATGTGCGAAATCGCCGAGCTGATGATAAATCGCAAAGCCGCTAATCAACAGCAACGCTAAGAAAAGTGCGGTATTTAATTTTAGTGTTTTGGTCATAGGTTATTTTAACTGTTGATAAATCTTCTCCGCCCCTTGCCACACGCCATGATCGAAGCAATAGGTATATTTCATTGGGATGCTGACAAGCGGTTGGTTTTTGAAGAAATCTTGCAACATAGGGTGTTGCAACAATTCGGCTTGCTCATTGTAACCTTGTTTGTCAGTCAGAGAAATCATCACATTCGGTTGGCTTAAAATCACTTTTTCTAATGAGAAATTTTGTGCGGTAAGTGGTGTTTTTAACGGTGTTAATCCGAGTAAATTTAACAGCACAGGATATTGTGGGTAATAACTCTCTACCACACCAGTTTCCGACAAAATTAGTGTGTCAGTAAGCGGTCGATTTAAGTGAAAGTTTTGCGATTTGAGTTTTGCGACTAAATCAGCCGCCTTTTGCTCATTTCCTAGTTTTTTACCTAAGTCTAAAATCAGTGCAAACAATTCATCAGGCGTTTGCGGGCTGTCGTTAATTGGGATGATTTTCACACCAAGCTTTTTCAGATCTGAGACTAATTGTGGATAAAAGGTTTCGTTAATCAGAATCGTTTTATCCAAATAGGGCAATAATTCCGTTAATTGCGGTTCCAGCACAGGTTTATCGGTATTGATTTTGTCTAACATCATCAACGGATTTTTTGAATAAGGTGACTGTGCAGCAATTTGCGAAGGCTCAGCCAGTTCGATAAGCAGTCTGTCACTGCAAAGCGTAAGCGAGACAAATTGTTCCGAGGCCTGAGCGGTAAACGGAAGGAAAAGTGTGGTTAAAATTAAGCGAGTTTTTTGCATATAGATAATGATACGCTACGCCATCAAGAATGTAAAAAGGCGTGCTAAGCACGCCCTTATTAGTGGGTAATAATTAGAACGAGCCTTTCAACCCAACGTAAACATTACGTCCGTCTTGGCCGTAGCCTACAATGTTTTCGTATTTTTTATTGAATACGTTGTTTAAATTAGCATAAATATTTAGATTTTGAGTTAATTGATAATTTACACCTAGATTTACTAAGGTATAAGATGGCATACGATAACGATCTCTATTATTATCAATACGTTTTCCCACGTATGAAACATTTACACTTGATCCTAGTTGTTCTGTAATTTGATAATTTAAACCAGCGTTTGCTGTATGTTTAGGGCGTCGGATAAGTTGCTTATCTTGACTATCTTTTGTTCCTGTATAAGTGTAATTTGCATAAGAAGTTAATTTGTCACTTAATTTTCCGTTATAAACTAATTCAATTCCACGAATTTTACTCGTACCATGCATGTTCATAGATTTATAGGTGCAAGATGTTCCCCAGCTAGTTGTAAAGCAAGTTCCAGGAAGTGCTTGCTCTGAAATAAGATCTTTTACATTACGTGCAAAATAAGTTACATCTAAGCTATGATTTTTATCATTTGACTCAATTAATAGTCCTATTTCACCACCACGGCTTTTCTCTGGTTTAAGATTGAAGTTTGGAAGTGAGTAGCCAGTATAGCCAAAATATTCAACCACTGTTGGTGTTTGTGTGGCAGTCCCTAAACTTGCATGAGTACGAAAATTGGGTGACAAGCGATATGCTCCAGAAATACGAGTGTTAAATGCATTCCCATATTGTGAGTTATCAATATATCGTCCACTCAGTGCGAAACTATGGTCATCTTTACTTAATAAGCGATATTCCATTGCAACGCTTTTATCACTAATTTTTAATTTATCATAGGAATATTCGCTGCCTCGATAGTTGGCTTTATTATAATCAGCCAAAAGACTGACAGCTTGAGTAACACTTCCTTCTCGATCAAAATTAATATCTAATTGATAATTAACATCAGATTTTTTAGCATCGTAAGCGCTTCCATAAGAAGAAAATACATCACGATCTGTTTTCAGATGGCTGAAATTAAATTTATGTTTAAACAGGCTTTGCTCATTTCCTACGTAACTACTTAGTTTATATAGAGTTTCTCGTGTTCTGATTCTATCATCGGAGAGCTGATCGTTGGAGCTGCTATCATAGTGAACAGTTTGTGTTGAATGAGAACTCAAGAACTCTATACCTTTTTGGCTATCATCATAGCCCAGTCTGGCAGATACACCATCTCTATGGAATTTATCCCTTTCAGACGCAATTGAGGTTGGATTATAAATTGCAGCATTTTCACCTGTGTAAGTGAATTTGCGATCACTATAAGCTGAAATTCCACGAGTATGGTGGCTATCTCCATGAACAGAATAGTAGAAACCATTGTTGTAACCTGAGACAGTAGCACTACCGTCCACAGTACCGTGAGAACCAGTTCCTAAATCAAAATCTACGTTAAATAGCTTATCTTTGTATAAACCACTTTTAGTGGTGATATAAACCACTCCTCCCATCGCATCACTTCCCCAAAGTGCTGATTGTTCACCTCGTAAAACTTCAATGCGTTCAATGTTACTTAATGATAAACCTCCAAAATCAAAACCATATCCATTAACTGGATTAACTTTTATGCCATCAATAATAACAGCTGTTTGATTGGAATCTGCACCACGTAAGAAAAGGCTTGTTGCTGCACCTCGCCCTCCGCTAACTCCCATTGCTACGCCAGGTACGGTTTTTAATACATCACTCACATAAGTCGCATTACGTTCTGAAAAATCTTTCTCAGTTAAAACAGTAACAGATGAAGCGGTTTGATCTTGGTTTACTGGGGTGGCGTAAGCTGAATAAACATGAATGGGTTCAAGTTGAATTTCTTTTTCCTCAGCCGCCGCTAATGCCGGAATCGCTAATAAAATCGCTGAAGTAATCACATTTTTTTTCATTTTAAAATCCCTAGGATAAAAGTCTGTATAAAAGCGCCAGCAGTTTACACATTTGAGGCTTGGCAAGCAAACCTATCATGATGAAAATAACTCATCATCAAAATGAATGAAATTTAAGAGAAATAAAAAATTTAAGGATTTTTCTGACCGCACTTTTTCGCCTTTATCCGCCTTATAGTTTCAAGTATAATGCCTGTATTTTTCATCACATTGTTATTAAAAAAATTATGAGTACAAAATTCAACGTAAAAACATTCCAAGGTATGATTTTGGCCTTGCAAGAATATTGGGCAAATCAAGGCTGTACCGTTGTTCAACCTTTTGATATGGAAGTGGGCGCAGGTACTTCTCACCCAATGACTGCATTACGCGCATTAGGCCCAGAGCCAATGGCATTTGCTTATGTGCAACCTTCACGTCGTCCAACCGATGGTCGTTATGGCGAAAACCCAAACCGTTTACAACATTACTACCAATTCCAAGTGGTGATTAAACCGTCCCCAGATAATATTCAAGAACTCTATTTAGGTTCTCTTGAAATGCTCGGTTTTGATCCAACACAAAACGATATTCGTTTCGTGGAAGATAACTGGGAAAACCCAACCTTAGGTGCTTGGGGTTTAGGCTGGGAAGTGTGGCTAAACGGTATGGAAGTAACCCAATTTACCTATTTCCAACAAGTGGGTGGCTTAGAATGTAAACCGGTAACAGGTGAAGTAACTTACGGTTTAGAGCGTTTAGCGATGTATATTCAAGGTGTGGATTCTGTGTATGACTTAGTTTGGTCTGATGGTCCGCTTGGCAAAACCACTTACGGTGATGTATTCCATCAAAACGAAGTGGAGCAATCAACTTACAACTTTGAATATGCGGATACCGATTTCTTATTCTACTGCTTTGATCAATACGAAAAAGAAGCGAAAAGCTTATTAGAATTAGAGCGTCCGTTACCATTACCAGCTTACGAGCGTATCTTAAAAGCGGCACACAGTTTCAACTTGTTAGATGCACGCAAAGCGATTTCGGTCACAGAGCGTCAACGCTATATTTTACGCATTCGTGCATTAACCAAAGGCGTGGCAGAAGCGTACTATGCGAGCCGTGAAGCCTTAGGTTTCCCAGGCTGTAAAAAATAGGCAAAAAAACGACCGCACTTTAAGCATTAACACAACGATATAAGGAGAAAATGATGAAAGATTTTCAATACCCAGATGATATTTATACTGAAGCGGAAACCGATCCTAATACGCTCGCGAATTTAGGTCCATTGGCTAGATTAGCGGGTGTTTGGGAAGGTAAGCGTGGTGTGGATATTAACCCGAAAGCAGAAGGGCCAGAAAAAGATCCTTATATCGAACGTTACGAAGCCCATCCAACTGATGGTCAAACCAATGGTCCGCAACTCTATTATGGATTGCGTTATCACGCTCATATTGTACAACCGGGCGAGGTAGAAACCTTCCATGATCAAGTTGGTTACTGGTTATGGGAACCTGAAACAGGCAATATTTTATTAACAGGTAGCATTCCACGTGGCCAAACGTTTATTGCGGTAGGTAATGCACCGGCTGATGCGAAAGAGTTCACTGTAAAAGCGGTACACGGTTCACTAACAAACGGCATCATTTCGAATCCGTTCTTGGAACGTTCATTTACAACGGAAAGTTTTGAAATGACGGTGAAATTCCATGATGATGGTACTTGGTCATACGATCAAACCACAACCCTGATTATCCCAAATTATGATGCACCGTTTGAACATCGCGATCGTAACCGCTTAACCAAAATTGGCGAACCGAAATTGAATCCAACTGCGGCAGCAGAACAAGGAGGTGAATAATGAAACCCATTCTTTATTATGCGGCAGATTGCCCAGATACAGCACCATTTGTGGCAGAGTTAAAACGCTTGGGTGTGGATTATGAGTCAGTGGAAGTATTATCTTCCATTCCAAACTTGAAACAATGGCTGCGTTTGCGTGATCGTCATGCCGCATTTGATGATGCAAAAGCACAAGGCTATGCGGGCTTTCCGGCATTATTGTTAGATGATGACCGTGTTATTTTAGATGAATCCAAATTAAAAGAGATTTTTTAAAGTAATGAAGAAAGTCAGTTTTTTGCAATTTTTATTTAGCATTGGTGATGACTATTTAATGTTTTTGCGAAATTTAACACCCGCTGTGTTGTTTT
>CAUQBI010000016.1:0-50742 GCA_963516375.1 Parahaemophilus parainfluenzae
GGTCTGCTTTCGCAACCATTGATTTATGACGTAAATGACGTTTACGTTTAGTTGTCTTTTTAGTCAAAATATGACGTAAGTGAGATTGTTTACGTTTGAAACCGCCAGAAGCTGTTTTTTTGAAACGCTTAGCAGCACCACGTACTGTTTTAATTTTAGGCATTGTTAAAAAACTCCGCATTTTAAGTTAAACACATAATTAGGCGAATCCGAAGATTACTTGTAGGCACTAATTATTCCAATATGGCAAATTGAATTGCCCTTCTCCAAAAGCAATTAGGCTGCGTAGTTTGCCCAATATGCAGTTGTATTCTCACCGAAGTGAAAATTCGATTATCTAGATTAGATCTAAATAAAAAATTATTTTTTCTTAGGTGCTAACACCATTACCGCTTGGCGACCTTCTAATTTACCCGGTGCAGATTCCACTACTGAAATGTCAGCCAAATCATTTTTAACGCGTTCTAATACGTCTAAACCGATATCTTGGTGAGCCATTTCACGACCACGGAAACGTACAGTAATTTTCGCTTTATCGCCATCTTCTAAGAAACGGATTAAGCTACGTAATTTAACTTGGTAGTCACCTTCGTCTGTACCTGGACGGAATTTAATTTCCTTCACTTGTACAACTTTTTGTTTTTTCTTCTGTTCTTTTGCAGTTTTACTCTTTTCATAGAGGAACTTGCCGTAGTTCATAATACGACAAACCGGTGGTTCGGCATTCGGACTGATCTCAACTAAATCAAGCGCTGCTTGTTCTGCCATATCTAAGGCCTGTTGGATTGATACAATCCCCGCTTGTTCACCATCTTGGTCAATCAAACGAACTTCTTTTACTCGAATTTCATCGTTAATGCGATTCGGGCGGTTAGCTGCCGGAGCTTTTTTTACGGTTTTGATAATGTTATTCCTTCTATTTATTTAAGATAAAACCCACTGCATTTAAAACAGAAGATTTCTTCAATCATTTGCTATAAAAACAAACAAAAAACGGGCAAAATTTTATAGTATTTGCCACGTTTATGCAACAAGGATTTCTATTCCTTTAAATATCAGCGGGTAAAGCACTTATTTCAGCAGAAATACTTTCACCAAATTGAAGTAATTTCTCTAATCTCGCAGTTTCAATACACACCATATTTCGATATCCATCTACTTTCATTGCACTTGGTGTTTTCTCCCAAGGATTCCATAGCACAATTGAATCTGCATGATGGTGTGTAATTTGAATATGTCGATTAAATGCCTTATCCACTAAGAATGTTTTATCTTCCTCTAATGTATAAATACAATCCACACCTTGTTCTATTCTGCGTGTTGAAGGAACGTTAGTATCTTTACCTTGTAATGAGTCATAACAACGACTTGGTAAATTTTGGACTTCAATTTGTGAAATATCACCAATATTAAAATAACTGTGTAATGCCGCTTGAGCTGGTTCTTGCCCTAAATGTGTTAAAGTCATTATGCATTTATCGGTAAATTCCATTTTCATTTTGGCTTCAATCACACCATATTCAGAAAAGAGCGAAAATTCTAACCGCACTTTATTAGCTTGCAGATCATAATCACTCAATTGCCACAAACGTAAACGCGCAGTACCATGTGATGGTTGTTTAACGCCTCCAAACCAAGGGTAACAAATCGGTACACCGCCGCGAATTGCCACACCTTGTGTGAAAGGTTCAATCTCACTTAACCAAAAAATATCCTGCTCAGCCCCTTTAGGTTGCCAATTTAATAGCTGTGCCCCTTGTAGTGCAATTCGAGCTGAACCTACGGAGTGATTTAAGATTAAAACAGGAATTTCATTGATATGTTCTAACGTTAATTCTGGTGTTAATTGTTGAATTTGAGCTGTCATATTCGCCTCCTTGTGATAAGGCTATTATATAGAAGAAAAATGAATTTGAGTTTGTTAATAGACTTTTACGTTTATTTTAAAGAAGGTCTAGTTAACTCTCGTTCTAACTGTATGGACTCTGCTAGATTTCTCTTACTAATTTTTCTAATTATTTCAGATACTAAAAACTGTGATTTAATTGCTATATCTATTAATGCTTGTTTACTGAGGTTTTGTGGCTTATATCTTGTCTTGACATATTCAGGTAACGAATCATATATTTCCCAAAAAACATCATCTTCATTTATTATCTTATAGGAAATTAGACTTGCTTTAATATACTCCTTATTATGTCCTAAGGATCTTATATATTTACAACCACAACCTAAGTACATTAAACTAGATTTAGCAGCTAACTCTACCGAAAGTAGTGATGATTGGATTGCATTAGCAAGATTAATATTCTCCGATAAAGCAAATGCTGCAGACATAGTTGAAGACAAAATCATTTCTAACCAATACACCAGGATTTCATTAGATTCTTTTTCTTTAAGAATATCATCTATGCCAAAGGCTATATCATATAAATCGCAAATGGAATATACCGCTTTTTTATATTGTTCAAAATAGACATTATGCATTAATGCTAACTCAGAAGGATCAATATCAACAAAATCAAATAGGTTAATCCCTGCCATTCCATAGATAACCGGTATTCTAGTTATATATATTTGATCTCTAAAAGCAATACCACCAATTAACAAATTAGGAATACTAAATTTTTGTCGAGGATAAAGTTTCTGATATATATCTTCCACTGGTTTATAGAAACTGGATATATCTCCCTGAATCTTATTTAAACGCATCCACTCTAATGTGGTCTGGAAAGGTCTCTGATGAATTAAAACATTTTGAGAAATTAATTGATCATCAATTTTTCGAATATCATCTATGGAAATTACTGTCATTTCTAATTACCAATCCTATGATAAAAATTACTACTCGCAATTTTATAAAATATAAAAAAATCGGCACACTTTTTAGTGTACCGATTTTATAGATTAATTACTCTTCACCCAATAATTTCAACTCACGTTGTCTTACTTGGGATTTTAAGATTTCAGCAAATTCTTCAATCGTGAAAGTACCTAAATCTGCACCTTTACGGGTACGAACCGCCACTTTGCCTTCTGCGATTTCTTTATCACCGCAAACAAGCATATAAGGCACGCGACGTAAGGTATGTTCGCGGATCTTGAAGCCAACTTTTTCATTACGTAAATCAGCTTTAACGCGTAATCCCGCATCAGAAAGTTGTTTCACCACTTTTTGAACATAGTCTGCTTGACTATCTGTAATGTTCATCACAATCGCTTGAACTGGTGCTAACCATGCAGGGAAGAAACCCGCATACTCTTCAGTAATGATACCGATGAAACGCTCAATTGAACCTAAAATCGCACGGTGAATCATAACCGGTGTGCGACGATCATTGTCTTCTGCAACATAAGACGCATTTAGACGACCTGGTAATGCAAAGTCTAATTGGATAGTACCACATTGCCATTCACGATCTAAGCAGTCACGTAATGCAAACTCAATTTTCGGGCCATAGAATGCACCTTCACCTTCTTGAATTTCATATTCAAGACCGTTATGTGCTAATGCTGCCGCAAGACCTGCTTCTGCACGATCCCACATATCATCTGCACCAATACGTTTTTCAGGACGAGTAGATAATTTCACCTGAATATTTTGGAAACCGAACGTGCTGTAAATGTCATAAACCATTTTGATACAGCTGGTTACTTCACTTTCAATTTGGTCTTCAGTACAGAAAATGTGTGCATCATCTTGAGTAAAGCCACGTACACGCATTAACCCGTGTAAAGAACCCGATGGTTCATTACGGTGACAAGAACCAAATTCCGCCATACGGATTGGTAAATCACGGTAAGATTTTAAACCTTGGTTAAAGATTTGAACGTGTCCTGGGCAGTTCATTGGTTTAATCGCATACTCACGGTTTTCTGATTGTGTAGTAAACATCAAATCGCCGTAGTTTTGCCAGTGACCTGTTTTTTCCCATAACACGCGGTCCATCATGAACGGACCTTTCACTTCTTGATAATCGTATTCTTTTAATTTTGTACGTACGAAAGTTTCCAATTCACGGAAAATTGTCCAACCATCGTTATGCCAGAACACCATACCCGGTGCTTCTTCTTGCATATGATATAAATCTAACGCTTTACCGATTTTACGGTGGTCACGTTTTGCAGCTTCTTCTAAGCGAGTTAAGTATTCCGCTAATTGTTTTTTATCAGCCCACGCCGTACCATAGATACGTTGTAACATTTTATTTTTGCTATCACCACGCCAGTAAGCACCTGCAACTTTCATTAATTTAAAGTTGTGGCAGAAACGCATATTTGGCACATGTGGTCCACGACACATATCAATGTATTCTTCGTGATGATAAAGCGCAGGCGTTGCGGTACGTTCGATATTTTCATCTAAGATAGCCATTTTGTACGGCTCACCGCGTTTTTCAAAAGTATCTCTTGCTTCTTGCCAGCTTACCGGAGTTTTGATGACGTCATAATTGGTTTTCGCCAATTCAAGCATACGTTTTTCAATCGCATCAATGTCTTCTTGCGTTAAAGAACGGTCTAAATCCACGTCATAATAGAAGCCATTTTCAATCGTTGGACCGATTGCCATTTTGACATCTGGGAATAATTGTTTGATTGCGTGACCGAGCAAGTGTGCGCAAGAGTGACGAATAATTTCTAAACCGTCTTCATCTTTTGCTGTAATAATTTCAAGGTTGGCATCTTCATTGATGATGTCACAGGCATCACGACGTTCACCGTTTACACGGCCAGCTATGGTTGCTTTGGCAAGACCGGCTCCGATATCTTGAGCCACTTCTAACACAGAAACTGGACGATCAAATTCGCGTTTAGAACCGTCCGGTAAAGTAATAATAGGCATAATTTTTCCTTATACAGTGGTCGCCCATACGAAAGGCAACATGCAAATAATGATTAAAAACAAACCGCACTTTCATTCACTCCCACTATCGAGCAAACCAAGTGCGGCGGAGAATTTTAGCACTTTCCACCACACTTGTTAATATCTCGCTGAATTCTTTCCAATGAGTAAATAATGATTTTCCTGATAGCTACTTTATCTATTCAAAATTTCCGATAAAATGACCGCACTTTTGATAAACACCAATTAAAGGAAACTCTATGAACGTATTAGTATTAAAATCAAGCATCCTTGCAGATAACTCTCAAAGTAATAAATTAGCCGATTACACCATTGAAAAATTAAAAGACCACAACATTGTGGTACGTGATTTAGCGGCGCAACAACTTCCCCATTTTGATGCAACGGCGGCAACTGCGGTACGTGGCGAACCTAAAACTGCAGAAGAAAATGCACTTTTAGCCTTATCTGATGAGTTAGTGGCTGAATTAAAAGCCGCTGATATTATTGTAATTGGTGCACCTATGTATAACTTAGGCATCCCAACACAACTTAAATCTTATTTTGATTTTATTGCGCGTCCTCGTGTGACTTTCCAATACACCGCAAATGGTCCTGAAGGTTTACTTCAAGGTAAAAAAGCGATTGTATTAGCAAGCTTTGGTGGCATGTATGATGAAAACAACAATGTGACAAATTACTTAAAAGCGATTTTAGGTTTTGTTGGCATTACCGATGTTCAGTTTGCTTATGCAAAAGGTATCGGATTAGGTGCTGAAGCGATTGAAAAAGCACAACGTTCAGCAAGAAATAAAATTGATGAGATCGTTGCTTCTCTCTAATCACTGAATCTCCTCCTTCTATTAAGCCATTTTGAGATATGCCTCGAAATGGCTTTTTTCTAATCAAGTTCCTCTATTTTTAATATCTTTGGTTAAAAATTAAAAAAATATTGTAAAATCACGCCAATTTTTTGATTATTTTCTTGACTTATGCGTCATGTACTAGTTTAATAGTGCAAAAGTTCAAAATACAGGATTGATTATGAAAAATACCCCTTTTATTGCGGTGACCTCTCAACCGGTTCCCTATCATGCCGACACCACCGCAATTTTTAATACATTATGCCAACAGAACTCAAATTCTCTTCTCCTCGACTCTGCCGAAATTGGTAGTAAAAATAGCTTACAAAGTCTTATTTTAATTAATGCTGTCGTTAAAATTACTTGTTTAGGCAATCAGGTGACCTTTAGAGCACTGAATGCGAACGGAAAACAAGTCTTAAAAGAAATTCATCCCGTATTAAGCCAACTCGGTACCGTAAGTGCGGTCAATTTTGAGAATGAATTTTCTGTGCAATTTGCGTCACTTGATAATCAATTAGATGAAGACAGCAAATTACAAACTGCAACCATTTTTGATGGACTTCGTGTAATTTCTAACCATTATCAACATAGCAGCACACCTGTCTTTTTAGGTGGTTTATTTGCTTATGATTTGGTGGCAAATTTTATTCCAATGCAAGGTGTTGAATTAAAAGATGATGGCATTAACTGCCCGGATTACAGTTTCTATCTCGCAGAAAACTTAATCACCATCGATCATCAAAGCCAACAAGCCACATTAAAAAGCTTTTGTTTTAGTCAAGAAGAACAAGTGGAAGTCGCGAAAACGGCACTTTCTATTGCTCAAAAATTAAAAAATATTGATGGCGTATTTTCCATTAAAGCAGCAAGTGATGAGGTCAACACCAACTTTGAAGATCCTGAATTCATCGGCATTGTCAAAGCATTAAAACATCATATTAATATTGGTGATGTGTTCCAAATCGTGCCATCCCGCCGTTTTTCATTGGCTTGCCCGAATACCCTTGCGAGCTATGCACAATTAAAACATAACAATCCAAGCCCTTATATGTTCTACATGAACGATGAGGATTTCATTTTATTCGGTGCATCACCAGAAAGTGCGTTGAAATATGCACCAGATAATCGTCAATTAGAAATTTACCCAATTGCAGGTTCTCGCCCGCGTGGTTTTGATGCCCATGGCAATATTGACCCTGAATTGGATGCGCGTTTGGAATTAGAATTACGTCTTGATCATAAAGAGCAAGCTGAACATTTAATGTTAGTGGATTTAGCCCGTAATGATATTGCTCGCGTTTGCCAAAGCGGTACACGTAAAGTGGCCGAATTAATGCAAGTGGATCGCTATTCTCACATCATGCATTTGGTTTCTCGCGTAGTGGGTAAACTTCGTCCTGAACTTGATGCCTTACACGCTTATCAAGCTTGCATGAATATGGGGACGTTAACTGGTGCGCCTAAAATTAAAGCGATGCAGTTAATTTATCAATTTGAACAACAAAAACGTCACAGCTACGGTGGTGCGGTCGGCTATCTCACCTCTGATGGTCATTTTGATACCTGTATCGTGATTCGTTCTGCTTTTGTACAAAATGGCATTGCCCATATTCAAGCGGGTTGTGGCGAAGTATTGGATTCTGATCCTCAAATGGAAGCGGATGAAACTCGCCATAAAGCGGCTGCAGTGCTTAAAGCAATCAAACAAATCAATACCCAAGCAAAATAAGGACGATAAATTATGGCTAATATTCTCTTTTTAGATAATTTTGATTCATTCACTTATAACTTAGTGGATCAATTCCGTGTGCTTGGGCATAACGTAAAAATTTATCGTAATGACACCAATTTAGAGCAAGTGGTACAAGAGGCATTAAATACACCGGATACGATTCTTGCGCTCTCTCCAGGACCAGGTACTCCGGCTGAAGCAGGCATCTTGCTCCCGCTTATTGAACGTTTAAAAAATGATGTGCCAATTATCGGTATTTGCTTAGGCCATCAAGCGCTTATTCAAGCCTTTGGTGGAGAGGTTGTACATGCAGGCGAAGTATTACATGGTAAAGTATCGCGCATTCAACATGATAACCAAGCCATGTTCAAAGATATTGCCAACCCAATGCCTGTGGCACGTTATCACTCTTTAATGGGTAAAAATCTGCCTGAAGAATTTATTGTCAATGCCGATTACAATGGTATTGTGATGGCAATTCGTCATAAAACCTTGCCAATTTGTGCTTTCCAATTCCACCCAGAAAGTATCCTTACTGTGCAAGGTTCGAAATTATTACAACAATCTGTGGAATGGTTATTAAACAGAGATTAAGGAAGAAAAATGATTACCGTATATGGATTAAAAGAAGTGCTAGCACCTCGTCGTCAAGATATTGCTGAAGTAATTTATAACTGTTTAAACCTTGGTTTAGACATTCCTCGTGGAAAACATGCAATTCGTTTTTTATGTTTAGATAAAGAAGATTTCCTTTATCCTATCGATCGTAACGATGATTACACCGTTATTGAAATTAACCTCATGCAAGGTCGTATGGAAGGCACGAAAAAACGTTTAATCAAAATGCTCTTCAGCGAACTCGAATACAAAATTGGTATTAAATCTCACAATGTTGAAATTACGATTAAAGAACAACCAGCGCATTGTTGGGGTTTCCGTGGTATGACTGGCGATGAAGCACGCGATTTAGATTACGATATTTACGTATAAGGGACGAGATTATGCAAACGGCTCAATTATTAGAACAACTTTACAGTGGAAAAACACTTAATAAAGAAGAAAGTGCGGTCATTTTTAATGCGATTATGCAAGGCGAACTGAATAACGAACAAATCGCTGCCATGCTGATTGCGTTAAAAGTACGTGGCGCCACTATCGATGAATTAAGTGGTGCGGTATCTGCATCCTTGCAAAATGCCAAATCATTCCCTCGTCCTGACTACCCTTTTGCGGATATTGTAGGAACGGGTGGCGATGGTCAAAACACAATTAATATTTCTACTGCGAGTGCTATTGTTGCGGCCTCGATGGGTGCCAAAGTAGCCAAACACGGTAACCGTAGCGTATCAAGTAAATCCGGTGCCAGTGATGTATTAACCGCTCTCGGTGTAAATGTCAACGTCACACCAGAGCAAGCTCGTCAAGCGCTTGATGATATTGGCGTATGTTTCTTATTTGCTCAACAATATCACAGTGGGTTTAAACATGTGGCCCCTGTTCGTGCGGCATTAAAAACACGTACGCTTTTTAACATTTTGGGGCCATTAATTAACCCTGCTCGTCCAACTTATCATTTGCTTGGCGTGTATGCCCCTGAATTAGTGAAAACCTATGCAGAGACTGCTGTTGCATTAGGTCATCAACATACTTTTGTGGTTCATGGTGCTGGTCTTGATGAAGTCGCCGTACACGGTGAAACGCAAGTGGCAGAAATTAAAAATGGTAAAATTAACTACTTCACCTTAACACCTGAAGATTTTGGTTTAAAAACACAATCTTTAGAAAGTTTACGTGGTGGCGAACCGCAAGAAAATGCCCAATATCTGACCGCACTTTTACAAGGTAAAGGCAAAGCTGAACACGCTAATGCGGTAGCGGCGAATGTGGCATTATTACTGAAATTATTTGGTCATGATGACTTAAAACAAAATGTTCAAAATGTGTTGGCTCACCTTGCATCAGGCAAAGCGTTTGATACATTACAACATTTGACAAAATATTAAGATAAAGGCTGATTTGGTACGCTGAAATAAAGCCCCAATAAATAAGAAGAAAAATTATGATCACGCAAGATTTCACCAAACCCATTGACTCTGCGACGGTGCTGCAAAAAATCGTCTTAGACAAAGCACAATGGGTTAAGGCAAAGGAAGCTGAATTTCCGCTTTCACAATTTAAAGAAAACATTCAAAAATCTGACCGCTCTTTTTATGATGCGTTGGCTAGAGGCACCCATCAAAAGCCAGCTTATATTTTGGAATGTAAGAAAGCGTCCCCTTCTAAAGGATTAATTCGTAATGAATTTAATTTAGATGAAATCGCCAATGTGTATAAACATTATGCATCAGCTGTTTCTGTACTAACGGATGAGAAATACTTCCAAGGTAAATTTGACTATTTGCCGCAAGTACGTGACGTTGTCTCACAACCTGTGTTGTGCAAAGATTTTATGATCAGCGAATATCAGGTTTATCTCGCGCGCTACTATCAAGCTGATGCTATTTTATTGATGCTTTCAGTGGTGAATGATGAAACCTATCGCGTACTAGCTGATCTGGCGCATTCTCTTGGCATGGGCGTATTGACGGAAACCAGCAACGAAGAAGAGTTTGAGCGAGCTCTTGCATTAGGTGCAAAAATTATCGGCGTCAACAATCGTAATCTTCACGATCTCACCGTTGATTTAAACCGTGTGGTAGAACTCACTCAAAAATATGCCGATCGTATCCCCGCTGATGCACGTATTATCAGCGAATCTGGGATTTATAATCACAGCCAAATTCGTGATTTGCAAAAAGTGGCACATGGATTTTTAATCGGTAGCAGCCTAATGGGCAGTGCTGATTTAAATAATGCTGTGCGTGAAGTGATTTTTGGAGAAAATAAAGTATGCGGTTTAACTCGCACGCAAGATGTCAAAGAGGTTTACGCAAACGGAGCATTATACGGCGGCTTAATTTTCGTCGAACATTCAAAACGCTGTGTGAGCCTGCGCCAAGCTCAAGAATTAGTGACAGCATCACCACTTCGTTTTGTGGGTGTATTCCAGAATCAAGAAATTGATTTTATTGTAAAAATTGCTAAACAATTGCAGCTTTATGCCGTTCAGCTACACGGTTCAGAAACCGCTGAATTTATTACCGCACTTCGTCACCAACTGCCTGAAGAAATACAAATTTGGAAAGCCATTTCAGTGAATACTGAAGCACAAAGTGCGGTTGATTTTACTGATGATTTAAATATCACTCGCTATATTTTCGATAGCCAATCCGCTAATCAACAAGGTGGTACAGGAAAAACCTTTAATTGGTTACTCATTCCTGAAAACTTGAAACACAAAATTATTTTGGCTGGTGGCATTTCACCTGACAATATTGAACAAGCCATTAAGCAAGGTTGCTTAGGGGTTGATCTCAATTCTGGTGTAGAAACTGCTGCAGGCGTGAAAGATAGCGAAAAAGTGCGGTCAGTTTTTAAGACGATTTTGTCAAATTAATCTGATTGCTAAGGGGAAGCATTATGCAAAGAACAGCGTTAATAACCGGTGCAACTGCCGGATTTGGTGCGGCAATTTGTCGCACACTCATTGAAAATGGCTATCGTGTAATTGGTACTGGGCGCCGCGTAGCTCGTTTAGAACAATTACAGCAAGAATTAGGTGAAAACTTCCACTTTCTTGCCTTTGATATTTCAGATCGCCAAGCAACAGAAGATGCTTTCCATTCACTTCCTACTAATTGGCAATCCATTGATTTATTGGTGAATAATGCAGGATTAGCATTAGGCTTAGAAAGTGCCGATAAAGCGGATTTAGACGATTGGATGCAAATGATTGATACCAATATTAAAGGTCTCGTCACTATCACTCGTCTTGTTTTACCACAAATGGTAGAACGCAATTCAGGCCATATTATTAATTTGGGCTCAATTGCTGGTACCTATCCTTATCCAGGTGGCAATATATACGGCGGCACTAAAGCTTTTGTGAAACAATTTAGTTTAAATCTTCGTGCTGATCTTGCTGGTACACAAGTTCGCGTGACCAATGTAGAGCCTGGCCTTTGTGGTGGAACTGAATTTTCGAATGTTCGCTTTAAAGGTGACGATGCCCGAGCCCAAAAACTCTATGAAAATGTGGAATATGTCAGCCCACAAGATATTGCGAATATTGTTTTATGGCTCAATCAACAACCTGAACATGTCAATATTAATCGTATTGAAGTGATGCCTACTGCACAAACCTTTGCACCACTTAATGTCGCAAGAATTCAAAAATAACAAGGAAATATTATGTCAGAAACCCTTTTAAATCCTTATTTCGGTGAATTTGGCGGAATGTATGTACCGGAAATTCTCGTACCGGTACTACAACAGCTAGAAAAAGCCTTTGTTGAAGCAAAAGACGATCCTGAATTCCAACGTGAATTTCAAGATTTACTTAAAAATTATGCGGGCAGACCAACCGCCCTTACCCTTTGCCGTAATTTAACTAAAGGCACAAAAGCAAAAATTTATTTAAAACGTGAAGATTTACTTCACGGTGGTGCCCATAAAACCAACCAAGTATTAGGTCAAATTTTATTAGCAAAACGCATGGGTAAAACACGCATTATCGCCGAAACCGGTGCGGGCCAACATGGTGTGGCGACAGCCCTTGCTTGTGCAATGTTAGATATGCCTTGCCGTGTTTACATGGGGGCTAAAGACGTGGAACGCCAATCACCAAACGTATTCCGTATGCGTTTAATGGGTGCTGAAGTAATTCCTGTACAAAAAGGTTCTTGCTCGTTGAAAGATGCATGCTGTGAAGCAATGCGTGATTGGTCAGCCAACTATGAAAACACCCATTATTTATTGGGTACGGCGGCAGGCCCTCATCCATTCCCAACCATTGTACGTGAATTCCAAAAAATGATTGGTGAAGAAACTAAACGTCAAATCTTAGAAAAAGAAGGGCGCTTACCGGATGCTGTCATTGCTGCAGTTGGTGGTGGTTCGAATGCGATTGGTATGTTTACTGACTTTATTGATGAAAAAAGTGTACGCTTAATTGGTGTAGAACCCGCTGGTCACGGCATTGAAAGTGGTGAACATGGTGCACCATTAGGTCATGCAAAAGTCGGTATTTATTTCGGTATGAAATCACCGTTAATGCAAACTGAAGATGGTCAAGTAGAAGAATCCTACTCTATTTCTGCTGGATTAGACTTCCCTTCTGTAGGGCCTCAACATGCTTATTTACAAAGCATTGGTCGTGCCGAATACCCAAGTATTACAGATGATGAAGCGTTAAATGCTTTCCAAGAATTAGCAAAACATGAAGGCATTATTCCTGCATTGGAAAGTTCGCATGCATTAGCACATGCATTAAAAATGATTCATCAAGAACCGAATAAAGAACAAATTTTAGTGGTGAATCTCTCTGGTCGTGGAGATAAAGATATTTTCACCGTTGATAAAGTTTTAAAAGAAAAAGGAATGCAATAATGAGCCGTTTTGAAACTAAATTTGCAGAACTTGCAGCGAAAAAAGAAGGGGCTTTTGTACCTTTCGTGACATTATGCGATCCAACATTTGATCGCTCTTTTGAGATTATTTGCACTTTAGTCGAAAATGGCGCAGATGCTTTGGAATTAGGCTTTCCATTTTCTGATCCACTATTAGACGGTCCCGTTATCCAGGCAGCTAATAACCGTGCACTCAATGCGGGCCATAGCACTGAAGACAGCTTTAAATTACTCGCTAAAGTGCGGTCAAAATATCCAGAAATTCCGATTAGCTTACTCCTTTGTGCGAATTTAATTTTTGCAAAAGGCTTAGATAATTTCTATCAACGTTGTGCAGAAGTCGGTGTAGATGCGGTTTTAGTGGCAGATATTCCACTATTGGCAAAAGAAGACTATATTCAAGCCACTAAAAAGCATGGCATTCAACCTGTCTTTATTTGCCCACCAAATGCTAATGCAAAAACAGTACAAGGCGTTGCTGAAAGCAGCGAAGGCTATACCTATTTAGTTTCTCGTGCAGGTGTAACAAGTGCAGAGAATCAAGCTCATGCCGCAAACTTAGATACACTTGTAGAACAACTTAAAGCCCACAAGGCTCCACCAATTCTACAAGGTTTTGGTATTGCTCAACCAGCTCAGGTAAAAGAAGCCCTTCAACTGGGAGCAGCTGGTGCAATTTCAGGTTCTGCAACTGTAAAAATTATTGAGCGAAATTTAGATAATCAAGCTCAATGCTTAACTGAACTCGCTGAGTTTATCCGCAATATGAAAGCTGCAACCAAATAATAAATAAAAAAGTGCGGTTAAAATTAACCGCACTTTTGTTTTTCTTTTATTAATCCACAATTCGTAAATGAGATGCTGATTTCTGTGGTTTCTTTTCAGCTTTAGGCTTATCTACCGCTTCTGCAAAGCTTAATGGCTGTTCTGATGTTGGCTCACGATTTAATTCATCGTAAATTTCTTCCGGCTCAAACATCACGCCATCACCATTTTCACGTGCATAAATGGCTAAAGCGGCACCCATCGGAATATATAACTCACGAGCCACACCTTGGAAACGTGCATTAAACTGAATAAAATCATTGGTTAATTGCAAATTCCCGGTTGCTCCCGCAGAAAGATTTAAGACGATTTGCCCATCTTTCACGTATTCTACAGGTACATTGGTACCATAATAATTAGCATCCACCACTAAATATGGGGTGAAATCGTTATCCACTAGCCAATCATAATAGGCTCTTAGTAAATAAGGGCGTTTTGGAGAAGGTGTGTGGGTCATTATTTATCATCCATTAAATTTTTAGGTGCAGCTTCACCTACTGATTGTAAGAATGAATCACGGCTAAATACACGATCCATATAGCCTTTGATTGCTTTGCTTCCTGTGCCACTGAATTCCACGCCCATATTACGTAGTTTCCATAACAATGGTGCAACGTAGCAATCGACTAAGCCAAATTCTTCACTCATAAAATAAGGGGTTTGTTGGAAGATAACCGATACCGCTAACAATTCTTCTTTTAGCTGTTTTAATGCTTCTTCACGTTCAACTTCCGTGCCTTTTTCAGCAATTTCTAATGTTGGGTACCAATCTTGTTCGATACGTAACATTAAAAGACGGCTTTTCGCACGAGAAACCGGATAAACTGGCATAAGTGGAGGATGTGGAAAACGCTCATCAAGATATTCCATAATAATGCGTGAGCTGAATAACACTAAATCACGATCCACCAAGGTTGGTAATGTGCCGTAAGGATTTAATTCCATTAAATCTTCTGATAATGCTTGCAGATCAACTTCTTCGTTTTCGTAAGCAACACCTTTTTCAGCTAAAACAATTTTTACCTGATGGCAGTAAATGTCATTTTTATTTGAAAAAAGAGTCATTACTGAACGTTTACTTGATGCATTGGACATTTATTCCTCCGAAGATCCAAACTAACTTATATACTTCTACTAAAAATGGGCGGTTATTTTAACATAACCGATAGGTGAATTGCTAACAATTTCTTATTTTTACTTTAAAATCAAACAATTATAAATGTATGATGAGAAATCAAAGAACGGGAATTTTTAATTAATTTATTTTTTACAGACATAAAAAAAGCAGAGATTTCTCTCTGCTTTCTTGAAACGATAATAAAAAATTAACGTTTGGAGTATTGTGGACGACGACGTGCTTTGTGTAAACCAACTTTTTTACGTTCAACGCGACGTGCGTCACGAGTAACGAAGCCAGCTGCACGAAGAGCAGGACGTAAAGTCTCATCATATTCCATCAATGCACGAGTGATACCGTGACGGATTGCACCCGCTTGACCAGAAATACCACCACCTTTAACAGTGATGTATAGGTCTAATTTATCAGTTAATTCCACTAATTCTAACGGTTGACGTACGATCATACGAGCTGTTTCGCGACCGAAATATACGTCTAATTCACGTTGGTTGATAGTGATTTTACCACTGCCCGGTTTGATAAATACACGAGCTGAAGAGCTTTTGCGGCGACCAGTGCCGTAGTTTTGATTCTCTGCCATTTCCTAAACCTCGTGATTAAATGTCTAATACTTGTGGTTGTTGTGCTGCGTGTTGGTGTTCTGCACCTGCATACACTTTTAATTTACGGAACATTGCACGGCCTAATGGACCTTTTGGCAACATACCTTTAACCGCAATTTCAATCACCGCTTCAGGACGGCGAGCGATCATTTCTTTGAAAGTCGCTTGTTTGATACCACCTACATAGCCAGTGTGCCAGTAGTAAAGTTTATCTGTTTCTTTACGACCAGTTACTGCCACTTTGTCTGCGTTGATAACGATGATGTAATCACCAGTATCTACGTGTGGAGTGTACTCAGCCTTGTGTTTACCACGAAGACGGCGTGCTAATTCAGTAGCTAAACGACCTAAAGTTTTACCTGTCGCATCTACCACATACCAGTCACGTTTTACTGTTTCCGGTTTTGCTACAAAAGTTTTCATTAATTAATTACCAAAATATAAGTTTGATACCCAGTGTTTCATATCGAAACACAACCATTGATCTTAATCTACACCCCTTCGAGTGTGATCTCGATAAAATAATGCACGGTGGGAATCCGTGCATTTACAGGGTCGGCGTATTATACCTATTTTTAGAAAAAATGCTAACTTTTTGTGCAAATAAATTGATTTTCTTTTAAAATACAACGCACAATAAACAATCATTAATTTCATTCATTATTTTGATGAAATCATTGAAATTGACGCATATTAGTTCTTATCTTATGATAAGTGCATTCTAATAAAAAACGTAAGAAGGCATGCTATGAGCTACGCAAACGAAATTAACACATTAAATCAACATCTTGCTGATACTAACAAAAAAATTAATGTCTCCTTTGAATTCTTTCCGCCTAAAAATGAAAAAATGGAAAGCATGCTTTGGGATTCCATCCATCGCTTAAAAGTATTAAATCCTAAATTTGTTTCCGTCACCTATGGTGCAAACTCCGGCGAACGTGATCGTACGCATAGCATCGTGAAAGCCATTAAAGCAGAAACAGGCATAGAAGCTGCACCACATTTAACAGGTATTGATGCGACACCTGAAGAATTAAAAGAAATTGCAAAAGATTATTGGGATAGCGGAATTCGTCACATCGTCGCATTACGTGGTGATGAACCAAAAGGTTATGCGAAGAAACCATTCTATGCGGCTGACTTAGTTGAACTACTCCGCTCCGTGGCTGATTTTGATATTTCAGTTGCGGCATACCCTGAAGTTCACCCTGAAGCAAAATCAGCACAAGCAGATTTAATCAATTTGAAACGTAAAATTGATGCAGGTGCGAATCATGTCATTACTCAATTCTTCTTTGATATTGACAGTTATCTTCGCTTCCGTGATCGCTGTGCATCCATTGGTATTGAGGCTGAAATTGTTCCAGGTATTCTGCCTGTTACTAATTTCAAACAACTTCAAAAAATGGCATCATTTACGAATGTAAAAATTCCAGCATGGTTGGCTAAGGCTTATGAAGGATTAGATGACGATCCAACAACTCGTAATCTTGTAGCCGCGAGCGTCGCAATGGATATGGTAAAAATCCTTTCTCATGAAGGTGTGAATGACTTCCACTTCTACACGTTAAATCGTAGCGAACTCACGTATGCGATTTGTCATACATTAGGCATTCGCCCTACAGCAAATCCATAAAAGAAAAGTGCGGTTAAAATTAACCGCACTTTTTTATTTCCACTATACTCTTCTGACTTGCCAAAAAGCTTTTTTCCAATAAGGACTGTTCATCGAAGAATAAATCACACCACCTTTGGTTGAAGCGTGTAAAAATTTATCTTCTTTCACATAAATCCCAACATGATAACCATTTGGTCCGCGTCCCGTTTTAAAGAAAATTAAATCGCCTGTTTGGATATCTTCTTTACGAACAAGTTTTCCGTAACCCGCTTGATCTTTCGTAGTTCGAGGAAGATTGATATTAAAACGATCAATAAAGGTCTTTTGCACAAAACCCGAACAATCAATACCGCCACGAGACTGTCCACCTAAGACATAAGGTGTACCCGCCCATTCATATTGTTGTTCACTTAACATGGCAATGGCTATAATCGGATCACCAATCTGACCTTTATAGTTCATCGCATACTCTTCACGAACACCACTTGAACAAGCAAAAAGTAAAAAACTTCCCGCGACTAAAAAAGCACATTTAATCTTATTCATGTTCAATCCTGACAAAAGTGCGGTCAAAAACGACCGCACTTTTCTTACTATTGTTTTGGCTTGGTGTTTTCCACACGAGCACGTAATTTTTGCCCTGGCTTGAATGCCACTACTCGGCGAGCAGAAACAGGAATGCTTTCACCTGTTTTTGGATTACGCCCTGGACGGGAAGCTTTATTACGAAGTTCAAAATTACCAAAACCTGATAATTTCACTTCGCCACCAGATTCTAACGATAAACGAATTTCCTCAAAAAAGTCTTCCACTAATGCTTTAGCTTCCGCTTTTTGTAATTGATACTTATCTAATAAGTATTCAGTAATATCAATTTTTGTAATCGTTGCCATGTTAGTCTCCTGTTTAGTCTCTAAGCTCCGCATTAAAGCGTTGTTTAACTTCGTTTAATACAGCAGAGATTACCGCATTAATCTCATCATCTTCAAGCGTTTTTTCATTATCTTGAATGGTTAAACTGATTGCTAAGCTCTTATGTCCGCTAGCAACGCCAATGCCTTGATATACGTCGAATAAATTGACTTGTGTTAATTTTTCCCCGCCGGCTTGTTTACATGCATCGATAATATCGCCTGCTGGTACATTATCTGCAACAACTAAAGCTAAGTCACGACGGTTCGCTGGGAATTTTGAAATCTCTTTGGCTTTAACCACACGACGATTTGCAATGGCATCCCATAAAATTTCAAAAACAACCGCTTTGCCATTTAATCCTAGTTTTTGAGCAATAAGTGGATGAATAGTTCCAATAAAACCAATTTCTTTTCCATCTAATTCAATTGCAGCCGATTGACCTGGGTGCAAGGCACTGTACGCTTTTGCCACGAATTTAACTCGATTACCCACTTCGGTGAGAGAAAGAATACTTTCTAAATCACCTTTAAGATCAAAGAAATCAACCGTTTCTGCTTTACCTGTCCAACATTCTGATTTTGCTGTACCGGTAATCACACCTGCAAGAACAAATTCTTGGCGCACACCAAATTCTGCATTAGCATCAGGAACAAAACGTAATCCCGTTTCAAATAAACGCACGCGGTTTTGTTGACGATTTTGGTTGTATAGTACTGCACCGAGTAATCCACTTAACAATGAAACGCGCATTGCTGACATTTCAACTGAAATTGGATTTGGTAATACAAGTGCTTCAATTTCTGGATGAAGTAAAGTTTGTACTTTTGGATCAACGAAGCTATAAGTAATCGCCTCTTGATAATCTGCATCAACAAGTGCAGTTTTAATTCGGCTTAAATCTAAATCAGACTCTTTATGCTCACGCATACGAAGATGTGCTAATGGTGCATTATTTGGAATGCTGTTATAACCATAAATACGTGCGACTTCTTCAATGAGATCTTCTTCGATTTCAATATCAAAACGCCAGCTTGCTGAAGTCACGGTCCAAACATCATTAGCATATTTCACCGCAAAACCTAAACGCTCAAAAATCTCGGTCACGGTTTCAGTTTCGATATGATGACCTAATAAGCTATCTAATTTTTCACGACGTAAAGTGACTTCATTGACTTTTGGTAAATATTGCTCGCTCACGACTTCACAAATTTCGCCGGCTTCACCACCACAAATTTCAAGTAACAATGCTGTTGCTCTTTCCATCGCGTGACGTTGTAGCGTAAAATCAACACCACGTTCAAAACGATGTGAAGAATCAGTGTGTAAGCCATATTGTCTTGCACGTCCAGCAATCGCTAATGGTGCGAAGAATGCTGCTTCTAAAATCACATCTTTTGTTGTTTCAGCATCAACACCACTTGCTTGACCACCAAAGATACCCGCCATTGCGAGTGGACCAGTTTGGTCTGCAATCACCAAAGTATTCGGCTGTAATTTTGCGGTTGTACCATCTAATAAAACAAGTTCTTCGCCGTTATTGGCTAAACGTACTTGAACAGGTTGAGACACTTTTGATGCATCAAAAGCATGCATTGGTTGACCTAATTCAAGTAAAACATAGTTGGTAATATCCACAATAGGATCGATAGAACGAATACCACAACGACGTAATTTTTCTTGTAACCAAATTGGTGATTGCGCTTTAACATTCACATTTTTCACCACGCGCAATAAATAACGAGGGCATGCTTCTGGCGCTTTTAATTCAATTTGAACTTTATCTGAAATCGTTGCAGGTACGGCATCAAAGTGCGGTTGATTAACAACTTGTTTATTCACCACACCAACTTCACGTGCAACACCTGCAATACTTAAACAATCTGCACGGTTTGGCGTTAAGCTGATTTCAATTGCTTTATCATCTAAATCTAAATATTCACGTAGATTTTTACCCACTGGTGCATCTAATGGTAGCTCAATAATACCATCTGCATCTACGTCAATGCCTAATTCAGAGAATGAGCAAAGCATCCCTTCTGAAGGTTGGCCACGTAATTTAGTCTTCTTAATTTTAAAATCACCAGGTAATACCGCACCTTCAGTTGCACATGCCACTTTTAAACCTTGACGGCAATTTGGTGCACCACAAACGATATCTAATAAACGGTCGCCACCAACATTTACTTTAGTGACACGTAATTTGTCTGCATCTGGGTGTTGAGCACATTCAACAACTTCACCTACAACAACACCTGTAAAGTCACCAGCTACCTTTTCAACGCCATCAACTTCTAAGCCAAGCATCGTGATTTGATCACATAACTGCTCTGTTGAAATTGATGGATTAACCCATTCTCTCACCCAATTTTCGCTAAATTTCATTATCTCTGTATCCTTTATTGATGAACGTGTTACGTTCTAAATTAATCATTATCGTCAATTTAACCAAACGGTTAATTACTTAAATTGTTTTAAAAAACGTAAGTCGTTTTCAAAGAATGAACGTAAATCTGTGACGTTGTAGCGTAACATGGTTAAACGCTCAACCCCCATGCCTACTGCGAAGCCAGAATATTCATTGGGATCAATACCTACGTTACGTAACACATTAGGATGCACCATACCACAACCTAATACTTCTAACCATTTACCATTTTTACCCATTACATCGACTTCTGCAGAAGGTTCGGTAAATGGGAAATAAGAAGGACGGAAACGAACTTGTAAATCTTCTTCAAAAAATGCACGTAAGAAATCGTGTAATAAACCTTTTAACTCGGTGAAGTTTGCTTTTTTATCTACATAAAGCAATTCAATTTGATGGAACATTGGCGTGTGTGTTTGATCGTAGTCGTTACGATATACACGACCTGGCGCCATAATACGAATAGGTGGCTGCATTTTTTCCATGGTACGAATTTGCACACCTGAGGTTTGTGTACGAAGTAATAATTCAGGATTAAACCAGAATGTATCGTGATCAGCACGTGCTGGGTGATGTTTAGGGATATTTAATGCATCGAAATTGTAATAATCACTTTCAATTTCGGGACCGGTTTCCACAGAAAAACCTAACTCTGAAAAGAATTTTGTTACGCGATTGATGGTAATGGTCACTGGGTGTAAACCACCAGTTTCTGTTTTACGACCTGGAAGGCTCACATCAATACGTTCTTTTTCTAATTTCGCATTGAGTTCAGCTTGTTCCCATTCTGCTTTTTTAGCATTTAAAAAATCTAACGCAGCTTGTTTCGCTTCATTGATTTTAGCGCCCATTGCGGGACGCTCTTCCGCAGCAACATTACGCAATTCCTGCATAAGTTGGGTAAAATGCCCTTTTTTACCAAAATATTCCACACGAATTTCATCTAATGTGGTTAAACTTTTATTTTCGATTTGTTCAATCGCCGATTTTGCTTTCTCAACAAGATCTTTCAGATGTTGCATAGTTTCCCCTGATTATCTTTTCTAACTAAAATACACCTAATGATAATACTAACTCATTAAAAAATCACGCGTTTATTGGTGAATTGATGTTTCAGATAAAAAATGACAAAAATTTTTGCTATTTTTTGAGATATATCACAGTAATTTTTAGTGCTTTCGTTAGAATGAAGAAGAATCGACCATGTCTAGGAGGCGTATTATGTGGAAATCAATTTCTCAAGTCTTAGCTGATCAATTTGGTGCTTACTATAACATCAAAGAAAAAAACAAAGTGCCTGGTGGCGAAGTAAATGAAACTTGGCTCATTACGGATGGAATCCAACCGGTCTTTGTTAAAGTGAATGAACGGTCCTATCGTTCAATGTTTCGTGCAGAAGCTGACCAATTAAACCTACTAGGCAAAACCAATACAATCCGACTTCCGCAAGTATATGGCGTAGGCTGTTCTCAAAACCATAGTTTCTTATTATTAGAAGCGCTTCCTATTACTCAACAAACCAATGCAACGCCACATTTTGCTGAAGAATTAGCAAAACTCCATCAAGTGTCTGGCACTAAAAACTATGGATTAGATTTTGATACTTGGCTTGGTCCTGAGTATCAGCCAAATAAATGGAATGGAAGTTGGGCGAAGTTTTTTGCAGAACAGCGTATTGGATGGCAATTACAACTCTGCAAAGATAAAGGTTTAGACTTTGGTCATATTGATTTAATTATTGAAAAAGTAAAACACAAACTTTCAAAACATAATCCTAAACCTTCTTTGTTACATGGTAACTTATGGGTTGAAAATACGGCTATTGTAGGAAATCAAACCTTTACTTACGATCCTGCTTGCTACTGGGGGGATAGAGAGTGTGATTTAGCATTCAGTGAGCTTTTCCAACCTTTCTCAGTTGAATTCTATGAAATTTATGACCGCACTTTCCCACTTGATAAAGAAGGTTTTGAAGAAAGAAAACACCTTTATCAGCTCTATTATTTACTAAATTTCAGCCATCGTTTTAATGGAAGTTATATTAACTTAACCACTAAATTGATTGAAGAACTTCTACTTGAATAATTTCTTAAACATCAGATAAAAAAAGAGCGTAATTTTCATTACGCTCTTTCTATCTTCTCTATCTATTATTTTTGATAAAGAGGTGCTGGACCTTGAGTTCCACCGTTAACTTGACCACCTTCTTGTAATTTTAATACAGAACCAGAAGCAGTGATTTCTACACGACGGTTTGGACGTAAACAGTCTTTCTCAGCTTTACTTGCGTGTTTGTAACCATTACAAGCTTTAACTTGTGGCACTTTACCGTAACCAACAGCTGTAATTTCAGATGTTACACCATCTTCAATTAAACGAGCTTTAACACGGTTTGCACGACGTTGAGAAAGATCTAAGTTGTAAGCATCAGAACCTAAACGGTCAGTGTAACCTGCAACTTTAACTTCTTTAGCACCAGTTTCTTTTAATTGTGCTGCAACATTATCAACAACTTCTTTACCACGTGGAGTTAAAGTATCTTTATCGAAGTCGAACAAGAAGTCACCACTTAAAGTAAATGCTGAGTTTCCGTTACAACCGTTTGGATACCAGAAGAAGCTTTGAGCATTGTGGTTTTTGTCAAATAATATTTTGTATTGACAAATTTTGTGAACACCATTCTCACGATAGTTGAACGCATAATCCCACTCTTCAACACCGTATAAACCTTCAGAGAAGTGTGGACGACCGATTAGGTTATATAATTGGTCTTTGTTCATACCACGTTCGATCATACGAACGTTGTCCCAGTTTGGCCATGAACCGAATTGGCTACCATCATGGTTGAAGCCTGCTTTATCAATCTTAGGCCATACAAGCTGTGGTACTTGTTGACCATCAACTTCTTTATATTCTGGTGTACCAGCTTCTGTAACTTTACTCAAGTTACCACAAGCAGCAACTGTTGCTACTGCAACTGCAGATAATAAAATACGAGATAATTTCATTTCTTTACCTTTTTACTGTTAAGGTGCAATCCTTGCAAGAAGAACCTACACAACTAAACTTTATAAATTTTACAAATAAAACTATAAAAAGTTTCATTGCGTATGGTAGTCATAATTCTTTAACTTGTAAATAAAAAAACATTAAAAAATGATTTTTTATGGAACTTTTTTGTAAAGTTGTGTAAAGAGTTGTCAAATAAGTAAAAATTTTTCTTATTGAATAAAATTTTGCCCATTTTTTGTTAAATTTCGATAGATAATACCCTCAATACTTTCTTCTGCCTGTTTACCTATTTTTTGTAAAAGTGGCTTTTTCACTTTGTATTTCACTGAGAGTACTGACTTATCTTTCATTTTTTCAAGAATAATATCATCACTGGTTGCTAACTCATCGACTAGCTGAAGCTCTAGAGCTTGCTGACCAAACCAATGCTCACCAGTTGCGACTTTATCCACATCTAAGTGTGGTCGATTTTGGGCCACAAATTGTTTAAATAATTGATGGGTTTCTTCAAGTTCAGCTTGGAATTTCTGTTTTCCTTTTTCGGTATTCTCACCTAACACTGTGACTGTACGTTTAAACTCCCCGGCTGTCATCACATCAACATCAACATCATGTTTTTTTAATAAACGATGAATATTGGGAATTTGCGCAACCACACCAATAGAACCAATGATCGCAAAGGGCGCAGAAACAATTTTATCTGCCACACAAGCCATCATGTATCCACCACTTGCAGCGACCTTATCTACTGCAACCGTTAATTTAATCCCTTTTTGTTTTAAACGAGCTAACTGTGAAGCAGCTAAGCCATAACCATGAACAACACCACCAGGGCTTTCTAAACGTAATAAGACTTCATCATCGGCTTTTGCCACATTAATAATCGCTGAAATTTCCTCTCGAAGTGCGGTCGTTTCGGATGCAGAAATATCACCTTTAAAATCGAGCACATAAACACAAGATTTAGGCGTTTCTTTCTCACCATTTTTTAATTTCGCTTTTAATGCCTTTGCCTCTTGTTTTTTCGCTTTCTTCTCCGCTTTTTCTGCTTGTTTAAGTTCTTCTTCTGAAAGCTGAAAATCGCGTAAATGCTTTACCGTTTCCTTAAATTCTTCTGAGAGATCTGTCACGACCAATTCACCATGATGTGCCGCATTACGTTGCTTTGCAGAAATAATCATTGCCACGATAGCTGCGATTACAAGTAAAATCGTTAAAATCTCCAAAATAAAAATGCCATAACCGGTCAAAATATCAGACCACATAGTTTTCTCCTAAAATAAAGTGAAGGCGTTATTTTACTGTGCAAGCCCGATTTACACTAACTTTTTATGGAAAATTTTGCGATTTAAGGTAAACTAACGCAGTTTTATTGCCTAATTTATAATGAATTACAGAGGTTTATATGTCTAAAGTTGCATCCATTGTTGATGTGTTACAAGGTAAAGTCGCTATTGGCGAAAAAGTTACCGTACGCGGCTGGGTTCGTACCCGCCGTGACTCTAAAGCTGGTCTTTCTTTCCTCGCTGTTTATGACGGCTCTTGCTTTGATCCTATTCAAGTCATCGTCAATAACGATATTGAAAATTATGAAAGTGAAGTATTACGCTTAACAACGGGTTGCTCTGTTATCGTAACTGGTACTATTGTTGAGTCACCTGCTGAAGGTCAAGCTGTTGAACTTCAAGCTGAAAAAGTAGAAGTGACAGGGTTCGTAGAAGATCCTGACACTTACCCAATGGCAGCAAAACGTCACTCAATTGAATACTTACGTGAAGTGGCTCACTTACGTCCACGTACGAATATTATCGGTGCCGTGGCGCGTGTTCGTCACTGCTTAGCACAAGCTATTCATCGTTTCTTCCATGAACAAGGCTTCTACTGGGTTGCTACTCCATTAATTACCGCTTCAGACACTGAAGGTGCGGGTGAAATGTTCCGTGTTTCAACCCTTGATTTAGAAAACCTTCCTCGTGGTGAAGATGGTAAAGTCGATTTCAGCCAAGACTTCTTCGGGAAAGAATCATTTTTAACGGTTTCTGGCCAATTAAACGGTGAGACTTACGCGTGTGCATTAAGCAAAATCTATACTTTCGGTCCAACATTTCGTGCTGAAAATTCAAATACAACTCGTCACCTTGCAGAATTCTGGATGGTTGAACCTGAAGTTGCATTTGCAACACTTGCTGATAATGCGAAATTAGCAGAAGACATGTTGAAATACGTTTTCCGCGCCGTGCTTGCTGAACGTAAAGATGACTTGAAATTCTTTGAAAAACATGTAGATAAAGATGTTATTACTCGTTTAGAAAACTTTGTAAACTCTGATTTTGCTCAAATCGACTATACCGATGCGATCGACGTGTTATTAAAATCAGGTAAGAAATTCGAATTCCCTGTTTCTTGGGGGATCGATTTATCTTCTGAACATGAACGTTTCTTAGCAGAAGAATATTTCAAATCACCTGTTGTCGTGAAAAACTATCCGAAAGATATCAAAGCCTTCTATATGCGTTTAAATGACGATGGCAAAACTGTAGCTGCAATGGATGTTCTCGCGCCTGGAATTGGTGAAATCATCGGTGGTTCACAACGTGAAGAACGTTTAGACGTATTAGATAAACGTATGGAAGAAATGGGCCTAAATCCTGAAGATTACTGGTGGTATCGTGATCTTCGTAAATATGGTACTGTACCACATTCAGGTTTCGGTCTTGGTTTTGAACGCTTAATTGTTTATGTAACTGGCGTACAAAATATTCGCGATGTGATTCCATTCCCTCGTGCACCAAGAAATGCAAATTTCTAAAAATATTGTTTAAATTGACCGCACTTTCTTTAAAGTGCGGTCATCATTTTAGGCGATAAATTTATCCCCTATTTTATTTATTGTGTTTGAATCAATCTTTCAAATACATCATATTAAGGAAAGTAGAAATGGACAAAATTAAACAACTCTTTGCAAACAACTATAGCTGGGCGCAAAGAATGAAAGAAGAAAATTCCACTTATTTTAAAGAACTTGCCGATCACCAAACACCTCATTATCTTTGGATTGGCTGCTCTGATAGCCGTGTTCCTGCTGAAAAACTCACAAATCTTGAACCGGGCGAATTATTTGTTCATCGTAATGTTGCTAACCAAGTTATTCATACGGATTTTAACTGCCTTTCAGTTGTACAATATGCCGTTGATGTACTCAAAATTGAACATATTATTATTTGCGGTCATACAAATTGTGGTGGTATTAAAGCAGCGATGCAAGATCACGATCTAGGGTTAATCAATAACTGGTTGCTCCATATTCGTGATATTTGGTTTAAACACGGGCATCTATTAGGCAATCTTTCAGCAGAAAAACGTTCAGATATGCTCACTAAATTAAATGTTGCAGAGCAAGTTTATAACCTAGGACGCACATCTATCGTAAAAAGCGCTTGGGAACGTGGACAAAAACTCTCCCTACATGGCTGGGTATATGATGTAAATGATGGATTCTTAGTAGATCAAGGTGTTATTGCAACCAGTCGGGAAACTCTTGAAATCTCTTACCGTAATGCGATTGCTCGCCTATCTAGCCTCGCAGAAGAAGATATCCTAAAAAAAGAACTTCCAGAAAACGAAGAATAAAAAAAGTGCGGTTAAATCTAATGAAATTTAACCGCACTTTTTATTTCAAACTTACTATTTAACTAACTCTGTTTGCATATACATCAAACGATCAATATTCGTTAAATAATGTCCTAGCTCTTGGGATTCTGGTTTATGAATATAAGGGATCTTACCTAGCAAAGGCGCATCAATCTGAGCCTCTAAAATATCTACCACCTCTTTATAATGCCCTAAACAAGGATTAATTCGATTTGCAATCCAGCCTAATAAAGGAACACCAAGCTGTTTAATCACTTGAGCTGTCAGCAATGCATGATTAATACAGCCTTCTTTAATACCTACAACCAACACAACTGGCATTTTATGCTCAACAACCCAATCAGCAAAACTCTTACCTTCTGCCATTGGTGTGAGTAACCCAAATGAACCTTCCACGACAACAGATTGATATTTTTGAACTAATATCGTTAAGGCTTGATTAATCTTGCTTAATTTAATGCGTGATTTATCTCGAGTCAGCATCGGCAAGGAATGAGCAAAAGTATAGCTATTTACTTCTTGATAAGATACGGACTCATTCGTTGCATCCATTAAAGCTAACACGTCTGAATTATTTTCAGCATCATAATCTGTTTGGGATTCATTAGACTGATTTTCGACAGGATAAATCCCCTCTTCACAGCTACAAGCAATCGGCTTATAACCCACAATTCGCACGCCCTTTGCTTGTAATGCCTGAATAATGGCACGGCAGGCGGTGGTCTTACCCACGTCAGTATCTGTACCTGCCACAAAGAAACTACTCATTTTTATTCTCCTTTTAAAAGTGCGGTCAATTCTAAAGGAGTTTTTTGAGGAAAATATTGAGATAAAGCAAGATTTGGATATTTTTAGGAAAAAATAAAAGGCTTATTTGATCTCACTCAAACTATTAAACAAGCCATCATCTTGTTTTGGCATTTGAAGATAAAATCCTTGCTGAGTAATTTTCTCCATAACCTCATCTTTATCTGCATGAACAAGCGGTTTACTCCCCCTCAAATTGAAAGGCATAAGAAATTGAGGCTTACCAAAACTCTGCATTAATATATCCGGTACAGCTGAAAAATCATCTCGTTTTGAAATATAAAGATAGCAGCCTGGTTTACGTTTACTTTTATAAATTGCACATAACATTTCATATTGCTCCAAAAAGAAAAAACCTACCAGATAATCTCTGATAGGTTTTATTTTACGAAAGTTTAATTATTTAGTCACAGCTTCTTTTACTTCAGCTGCTTTATTTGCTGCTGCATCTTTTGCTTCAGCCGCTTTATCAGCTGCCGCATCTTTTGTTTCTGAAGCTGAGTTTTTTACTGCTTCCATTTTAGAAGACATCGCATCTTTTGCTTCAGCCATTTTATTTGCTGCAGCATCTTTCATTTCAACTGCTTTATCTGCTGCTGCATCTTTTGCTTCAGAAGCTGCATTTTTTACTTCTTCCATTTTAGAAGACATTGCATCTTTTGCCTCAGCCATTTTATTTGCAGCAGCATCTTTCATTTCAGAAGCTTTATCAGCTACTGCTTCTTTTGTTTCAGCCATTTTATTTGCAGCTGAATCTTTTGCGTCAATTGCCGCATTTTTAACATCAGTTGCAACTTCTTTTGCTGCATCTTTAACATCAGTTGCAACTTCTTTTGCTGCATCTTTAACTTGTGTTGCTGCATTTGCTGTTGCATCTTTTGCTGCTTCAACTTTTTGAGCTGTTTCTTGTTTATCGAAACAACCAGTTACGGCTAAAGATGCACCTAATACTAATGCGGCTAATACTGTTTTTTTCATTGTTACTCTCCATTTTTTGTTATGGTTAAGAATTAATCCAAAGCCATTTGCTTTGTGTGGCCTAGTTTACGCAAAAAAACTCAAAATAAAACACCTGCAAAAAAAATTTACATTTCTACAAATATTACTTATTGCGATTTTTCTAAAAAAACCGTTATAACCCTATGAATTTAAAAAACTTATAAAAAAGTTCCTAAGAAAAATTTTATTTTTTGTAAAGATAAAAAATTACTTTTTTGTGTTTTTTTTGAACAACTCAACTCAGTTAATTTGAATAATCCTTAACCATTGCTTTTACTTTTCAGTTACTTTTTTACGGCTGCAGATTGATCTTTTGTTTCAGAATCTACATTTTTTACTTCCTCTGCTTTAGAGCACACCGCATCTTTTGCTTCAGTCATTTTATTTTCCGCAACATGTTTAACATAGTTAGCTGCTGCAACCACAGCATCTTTAACTTGTACTGCCGCGCTTACTGTTGCATCTTTTGCAGCTTCAACTTTAGAAGACATTACATCTTTTGCCTCTGAAAACGAATCTTTTACTTCAGCAACTTTATCTTCGACAGCTTCTTTTGCTTTTACAGCTTTATCTTCAGCTGCATCTTTTAACTCTGATGCTTTATCTTCAGCTTCATCTTTTAACTCTGATGCTTTATCTTCAGCTTCATCTTTTAACTCAGCCGCTTCATCTTTTACTTCAAAAACTGCATTTTTTACTTCAGCAACTTTATCTACAACAGCATCTTTTAATTTAGCTACTTTGTCTAAGACCGTATCTTTTGCTTCTGATGCTTTATCTTCAGCTTCATCTTTTAGCTCAGCTGCTTTATCTGCCACTTCATCTTTTGCTTCTGAAACTACTTTTTTCACTTCTGATGCTTTATCTTCAGCCTCATCTTTCACTTCAGCAGCTTTATCTTCCATAGCTTCTTTTGCTTCTGATGCTTTGTCTTCAGCTTTATTTTTTAGCTCAACTGCTTTATCAACCGCTTCATCTTTTGCTTCAAAAACTGCATTTTTTACTTCTGCAACTTTATCTGCAACTGCATCTTTTAATTTAACTACTTTGTCTACAAGTGTATCTTTTGCTTCAGAAACGGCTTCTTTTGCTTCTGATACTTTGTCTTCAGCCGCATCTTTCGCTTCAGCAACTTTGTCTTCCGCTGCATCTTTTAGCTCAGCTGCTTTATCTGCCGCTTCATCTGTTGCTTCTGAAACTGCTTTTTTCACTTCTGATGCTTTATCTTCGACAGCTCTTTTTACTTCAGAAAATTTTTCATCAATTGCTTTTTTCATTTCAGTAGCTTTATCATCAATTGCTTCTTTTGCTTCAGAAACTGCTTTTCTTACTTCAGATACTTTATCTTCAGTTACATCTTTCACTTCAGTAGCTTTGTCTTCAACCACTTCTTTTGCCTCAGACGCTTTATGTGTCACAGCATCTTTAATATAGTTAGCCGCTGCAACTAATGCATCTTTAACTTGTGTTGCAGCATTCACTGTCGTATCTTTTACTTCAGTTGCTTTATCTTCGATTTTATTGTTCATAGCTACTCTCCTTGTGTCATTATGATTGCTTAATTTAAGCTATTCATTTATAGCTCATTTTCAGTCTATCAAAAAAATTTTAAAAAAAACACCTAAAAATACACATTTTTAGGTGTTGCCTATTTTTGACTGCTTTTAAAAAGTAAATCATATAAACTTTGTTTTTCGTATTTTAGCCATTCTATTCCGGATAATGAAAAGCTTCAATGGTGCCTTTTTCTCCATTCCAGTCGATTTGAACAATCGTTGAAGGATAAAAACTGATTGGATTTCGCTTGCCATAAAGCTCTGAAACAATACCTCCTACTAAAGGTAAATGAGAAACGAGCAAAACACTTTCAATACCTTGTTCCTGCAAAACAGATAAATAATCTGCTACCAGCGTCGCATTCCCATAAGGTGTAATTCCACTCCAAGTTTCAACATCATTAAGAATATTGTCTAACGCTGAGTTTACGAGCTCAAACGTTTCTTGTGCACGAACATAAGGACTGACAATCACTTTCTGAACTGAAAGTGCGGTTAAATTTAGATGAGTTTTAAGCCATTGACCTTGTGATATTGATTGTTTGCGTCCATACTCGGTTAAATGCCGAGCCTCATCTGATGAAGCGACAACTTCAGCTTCCCCATGTCGCATAATAAAAACTTTCATCTCTTTGCTTTCCTAAAAATAATAAAAGATAAATTTTATGATCAAAAATGGGGGCTAGCCCCCACTTCATTAATTCGCTTTAACTGCTTCTGCAATTTCTTCTGCACATTGTTTTGCAAGTGCGCCGTCTTCACATTCCACCATGACGCGAATAAGTGGCTCTGTACCTGACTTACGCAGTAAAATTCGACCTTTACCTTCTAAGCGTTTTTCCACATCAGCGGCTACCGCTTTTACTGCTTCACTTTCTAATGGATTTGCACCGCCCGCAAAACGAACATTAATCAGCACTTGAGGGAACAATTTCACCGCACTTGCAAGCTCGTTTAATGATAAACGATGTTGAACCATTGCGCTTAATACCGCTAGTGATGCAATAATACCATCACCTGTCGTATTTTTATCAGCAATAATGATATGGCCTGAGTTTTCTCCACCTAATGTCCAGCCATGCTCTACCATTTTTTCTAATACATAACGGTCACCAACGTTAGCGCGTACGAAAGGCACGCCTAACATTTTTAAGGCAATTTCTAGGCTCATATTACTCATTAATGTGCCTACAACTCCACCTTTTAATTGACCTGAACGTAATGCTTCACGAGCAATAATGAAAAGGATTTGGTCACCATCCACTTTATTACCTAAGTGATCTACCATCATAATACGGTCACCATCACCATCATAAGCCAGACCAACATCCGCTTTGGTTTCAAGCACTTTTTCTTGTAATGCTTTTACATCAGTTGCACCACATTTCTCATTGATGTTAATCCCATTTGGAGTCGCACCAATTTCAATCACTTCAGCGCCTAATTCACGTAATACATTTGGTGCAATATGGTAGGTCGCACCATTTGCACAGTCCACTACGATTTTATAACCATCTAAGCCAAGATGAGCCGGGAATGTACTCTTACAAAATTCAATATAACGACCTGCCGCATCGTTAATACGACGAGCCTTACCTAATTCAGCTGATTCAACACAGTCCATTGGCTGATCAAGCATTGCTTCAATAGCCTCTTCAATATGGTCCGGTAATTTTGTTCCTTCCGCAGAGAAGAATTTAATTCCATTATCATAGTAAGGATTATGCGATGCAGAAATCACAATGCCTGCTTCTAAACGAAAAGTACGAGTTAAATAAGCCACGGCAGGGGTTGGCATTGGACCGGTAAATGCAGCAGTTAAGCCAGCTGCAGCTAAACCAGCTTCAAGAGCAGATTCCAACATATAACCTGAAATACGAGTATCTTTCCCGATTAATACCGTACGAGAACCTTGAGAGGCTAAAACCTTACCCGCAGCCCAACCTAATTTCAATGCAAAATCAGGCGTGATTGGATAAGTACCCACTTTACCGCGTACGCCATCTGTACCAAAATATTTACGATTTGCCATATTTATTCCTTAATAAATTGAATAATTGATGTTGCAGAAATCATTTACTCTACAACATATAAAATCTGTTACTTTCTTACGCCTGTTGCGTTGCTTGCCATACTTTCAGGGCATCTGCCGTTTCAGCCACATCATGCACACGTAAAATAGTCGCACCATTTTGTGCAGCAATTAATGCGCCAGCTACACTTCCCACAACACGTTCAGTTACGGGTTTATCTAATACGGCACCAATCATCGATTTACGTGAAAGGCCTGCTAAAATGGGATAACCACTTTCACAAAAGTGAGCTAACTGCTGTAAAAGTTTATAATTATGCTGCACGGTCTTACCAAAACCAAACCCCATATCCCAAATAATATTTTCTTTGGCAATTCCTGCCTCTAGACAAGCTTGAGTCCGAGCCTCTAAAAATTGATAAACATCTTTGACTACATCATCATAATGCGGATTAGTCTGCATTGTGCGCGGCTGTCCTTGCATATGCATGATACAAGTCGGTAAATTCAACTGTCCTGCTATTTCGAGTGCGCCAGGTTCACGTAAAGCACGAATATCATTGATTAAATCCATGCCGACCTTAGCAGCTTCTTGCATCACAATTGCTTTAGAGGTATCCACTGAAATCCAACAATCAAAACGTTTTTGCACGGCTTCAACAAGAGGTATCACTCGTCGCAACTCTTCAGTTTCAGGCACTTCTTCTGCCATTGGTCGAGTTGATTCCCCGCCAATATCAATAATTGTTGCACCTTCTTTGAGCATTTTTTCAACTTGAAATAATGCTTTGTCTAGACTAAAAAACTGTCCGCTATCTGAAAATGAATCGGGCGTGAAATTCAAAATTCCCATAATTTGAGGGAATGATAAATCTAGACATTTGTTATTAGCATAAAGTTTCATAAAGTGCGGTCAATTTTTAAATCAAATTTTAAAGGCTAGATTATAACGGAATATAGTGATGAAAAGAATGACATTATAAATAAAAAAGCCTTCCTAATTAGGAAGGCTTTATTCTTACTCTTCAGAATCTTCTGAATGATTAACCGCACTTTCAGTGGTTTCTTCTTGCGGCTTAGCTTTCGGGCTCGTGTCTTTGTTATCTTCCCAACCAGATGGTGGTGTAACAGGTTCACGATTCATTAGCTGTTTGATTTGTTCTTCTTCAATGGTTTCATATTTCACTAACGCATCTTTCATGGCGTGAAGAATATCCATATTGTCGATCAAAATCTGTCTTGCTCTCGCATAGTTACGATTTACAATCGCACGCACTTCTTCATCAATCGCATGCGCCGTTTCATCTGACATATGTTTTGCTTTCGCCATTGAGCGACCTAAGAATACTTCGCCTTCATCTTCGGTATAAAGAATCGGACCGAGTTTATCTGAGAAGCCCCATTGGGTCACCATATTACGTGCAATATTGGTTGCCACTTTAATATCGTTAGATGCACCAGTCGAAATATTTTCTTCACCGTAAATCAAATCTTCTGCTAAACGTCCTGCATAAAGTGTTGAAAGTTTACTTTCTAATTGTTTTTGGCTGATACTAATTTGATCGCCTTCAGGCAAGAAGAAAGTCACACCTAATGCACGGCCACGAGGAATAATCGTGACTTTATGTACAGGATCATGTTCAGGCACTAAGTAACCAACAATGGCATGAGCTGCTTCATGGTACGCTGTTGATTCTTTTTGTTTATCCGTCATGATCATTGTTCGACGTTCAGGTCCCATATTGATCTTATCTTTTGCTTTTTCAAACTCAAGCATCGATACAGTGCGTTTATTGCTACGAGCAGCAAATAATGCCGCTTCATTAACCAAGTTCGCTAAATCCGCACCTGAATAACCTGGTGTACCACGAGCAAGTGTCATTGCATCAACATCATCAGCCACAGGGACTTTACGCATGTGAACTTTTAAAATTTGCTCACGACCTTTCACATCAGGTAAACCCACAACAACTTGACGGTCAAAACGGCCTGGACGAGTTAATGCTGGGTCAAGTACATCTGGACGGTTCGTTGCTGCAATAACGATTACGCCTTCGTTACCACCGAAACCATCCATTTCAACTAACATCTGGTTAAGGGTTTGTTCACGCTCATCGTGTCCACCACCTAAACCAGCACCACGTTGGCGACCTACTGCATCGATTTCATCAATAAAGATTAAACATGGTGCATTTTTCTTCGCTTGCTCGAACATATCACGTACACGAGAAGCTCCAACGCCCACAAACATCTCCACAAAGTCCGAACCTGAAATGGTAAAGAAAGGTACTTTCGCTTCACCCGCAATGGCCTTAGCTAATAAAGTTTTACCTGTACCAGGAGGGCCAACCATCAAAATACCTTTTGGAATTTTACCGCCAAGGTTTTGGAATTTTTTCGGTTCACGCAAGAAATCAACTACTTCACCGACTTCTTCTTTTGCTTCATCGCAACCAGCAACGTCCGCAAAAGTCACCTTGATTTGGTCTTGATTCAGCATTTTAGCGCGGCTTTTACCAAAGCTCATAGCTTTGCCACCACCACCTTGCATTTGACGCATGAAGAAAATCCATACCCCTACAAGGAATAGCATTGGGAACCACGAAATTAAAATTTGTGATAATAAACTGCGTTTTTCAAAAGGCGTACCTTCGATTTTAACTTTTTTATTTAGTAAGTCATCTAAGAGCTTTTTATCTTCCAACGGTGGCATGACGGTCATATATTTAGAACCGTCATTTTTGGTCACAGTGATTTCATTCGCATCAAAACGTGCTTCTTTCACTTGACTATTACTCACATCATATACAAAGGTTGTGTAATCTGTTGAGTCACTCACGCCATTGGAGTTAAAACTTTGGTAAGCCGTCATCATGACAACTGCAACCACAACCCATAGAACTAGATTTTTGACCATATCGTTCAAGGTTTAACCTGCCTTTCTTAAGTTAATTAAAATAAAAAGAGATACTATCTCATCACAGACACAATGAAAAGCTATCAAAGCAATTATTCGCCTTTATAACCACTTGCTACAATATAAACTTCGCGCGAACGCCCACGAGAGGCCTCCGGCTTACGTACTTTTACCACACTAAACAGTGAACGAATTTCACGTAAATATTCATCAAAGCCTTCCCCTTGGAATACTTTGACCACAAAACTGCCTTTTTTTGCCAAAACTTGCTTACACATATCTAAAGCCAGCTCTACCAAATACATTGCACGTGGAATATCAACCGATGGCATACCGCTAAAATTGGGCGCCATATCAGACATGACTACATCAACTTTAGCTTCTCCAACACGTTCTAATAATGCATTCAACACGTTTTCATCACGGAAATCGCCTTGTAAAAAATCAACGCCAACAATTGGATTCATGTCCAAAATATCGCACGCAATGACTCTTCCCTTTCCACCGATTTGGCTCACGACATATTGTGACCAACCACCTGGAGCAGCACCGAGATCCACCACAGTCATTCCCGGTTTAAACAATTTATCCGTTTGTTGAATCTCATCTAATTTAAAATAAGCACGAGAACGTAATTTTTGCTTATGTGCTTTCTGAACAAACGGATCTTTAAAATGTTCGTTTAACCAACGAGATGAACTCGCCGAACGTTTTTTCTTTCCCATAATCTCTATCTTTTGTACTATTTTTTGTAGTAGTTTCGTCTATATTTGGGTACAATCTGCCAAATTCAAGGCTAGACTTACCCAAAAGTGCTGAAAAACCACATTTTTTCTGACCGCTCTTTTGGGTGATTCATTTTTATTTAAAGGATTCTTATGACAACCTTATCAACAAAACAAAAACAATTTTTAAAAGGGCTTGCTCATCACCTGAGCCCTGTCGTCATGCTTGGCGGTAACGGCTTAACCGAAGGTGTCTTAGCTGAAATCGATAACGCATTAAATCATCACGAACTCATCAAAGTGAAAATTGCTGGCGCAGATCGCGAAACCAAACAACTAATTATTGATGCTATCGTGCGTGAAACCAAATCATCTAATGTTCAAACTATCGGCCATATTTTAGTTCTTTATCGACCAAGCGAAGAAGGCAAAATTCAGCTTCCTCGTAAATAATTATTATCCCCTCCATTGAGGGGATATTTTTTAAATGTAATTTACTTCAATAATTTCAAATTCAACCGTTCCACCTGGTGTGGTAATGTTCACGGTATCATCTAACTCTTTACCTATCAAACCACGGGCAATCGGTGAGTTCACAGAGATCAAACCTGATTTAATATCTGCTTCATCATCACCTACGATTTGGTAAGTCACTTCTTCATCGGTATTGGTATTCACTAATACAACTGTGGCACCAAAAATAACTTTACCGTTATTAGGTAATTTAGTGACATCAATAATCTGACAATTTGCAAGTTTGCCTTCAATTTCTTGAATACGTCCCTCGCAAAAACCTTGTTGCTCACGTGCAGCGTGATATTCTGCATTTTCTTTTAAATCGCCATGCTCACGTGCTTCAGCAATCGCCTTAATAATTTCAGGGCGACGCTCATTTTTTAAGAAATCTAATTCTTCTCGCAATAGCTCTGCACCGCGCACGGTCATTGGAATTTGTTTCATTCTTTTTCCTTGAAATTTGGTAAAAACAAAACCACGACAACGTCTTGCAACCTTGCCGCAGTCAATGAAAAATAAAAAATGATTTACTCAATTGAGTTCGGAGCTTATTATTATTCGTCTTAAGAAAAATAGCAACCAGAACAGTACTAAAATGAGTAAAAAATCGTCCATTTCGACCGCGCTTAAAGCGGCATTTATCACACTCGGATTTTCTTTTTCTTCTATAGCTGAAGTTGATGTCACTTCAATCACCCAATATTTACCAGAAGGTGCGTCGGCTGGCATCATTGCCAAAAACCTCAATAAAGATCAAATTATCGCCGATTACAATGGTTCAACCTTTATGTTGCCAGCCAGTACGCAAAAAGTCTTTACCGCTGTAGCGGCTAAATTGGTATTAGGTGATGCCTTCCAGTTTGAAACCTCACTTTTAAGTAACGGAAAAATTCAGAATAATACCTTAGAAGGCGATCTTGTTGTGCAATTTACTGGTGACCCCGATCTCACCAGTGGACAACTTTACACCCTACTCGCTAATTTAAAAAATCAAGGTATTCAGAAAATTAATGGCGATCTCGTATTAGATACCTCTGTATTTGCGAGCCACGACCGTGGGTTAGGTTGGATTTGGAACGATCTCACCATGTGCTTTAACTCTCCTCCAGCAGCGGCAAATATCGATAATAACTGTTTCTATGCAGAACTGGATGCGAATCAACCTGTAGGTGAAACCGTAAAAATTAACGTCCCTGCACAATTCCCGATTCAAGTTTTCGGACAAGTATATATTGCAGATCAACAAGAAGCCGGTTATTGCCAGTTAGATGTTGTCGTTCATGACAATAATCGCTATCAAGTTAAAGGCTGTATTGCGCGTCAAGCAAAACCTTTTGGGCTTAGCTTCGCCGTGCAAGATCCAGATGCCTATGCTGCTGCTATTATTCAACGTCAATTAAAACGTCTTGGTATTGAATTTACCGGTCAGGTAAAACAACCTCAAAAACCACAGCAAGGACAAAAACTCGCTCAGCATTTATCTAAACCGTTACCTGAGCTATTGAAAAAAATGATGAAAAAATCGGATAACCAAATTGCCGATGCCTTATTTAGAGCCGTAGCCTACAACTACTATAAACGCCCTGCTTCATTCCAATTAGGCACATTAGCAGTGAAATCCGTATTGCAAAAACAAGGCATTAAATTTGGTAACAGCATCTTAGCTGATGGTTCGGGTCTTTCTCGTCATAATTTAGTTGCGCCGAAAACCATGCTTTCAGTCTTGGAATACATCGCCAAAAACGAAGATAAATTACACTTAATGGAAACCTTTCCAATTGCAGGTGTGGATGGCACAATCAGTGGGCGTGGTAGCTTAATTAATCCACCACTGGTAAAAAACGTCATCGCTAAAACTGGTTCATTAAAAGGTGTCTATAACCTTGCTGGTTTTATGACCAATGCACGAGGTGAAAAAGTGGCTTTCGTTCAATTTATCAATGGCTATTCAACCGGTGATTTAGAAAGTAAGACAAAACGAGCACCACTTGTGCAATTTGAAAGTGCGCTTTATAACGATCTTTATAAAGACTAAAACGCATAAAAAAATGACCGCACTTTAATACATCAAGTACGGTCATTTTTCTTTATATTTAACCAAAAAGAAAAAGCACTAAACGCTTCATTGAATTTAGTGCTTTTTTACGCTCTTAAACGCGATTAACCTTCATTATGGATTTCAAGGTTGCTTGCATCTTTTTCCCGTTTTTTCTTTGCTGAATCACTACGTTGAGAAGCGATACTATCAAGGTATTCTGGTGTGATATCGCCCGTAATATATTCACCGGTAAAGACTGAACAATCAAAGCCTTGAATAGCTGGATTTTCTTGGCGTACTGATTCAGTCAATGCCTCAAGATCTTGGAAAACTAATTTATCTACGCCAATCAATTTCGCAATTTCGTCAACATTACGGCCATAGGCAATAAGTTCTTGTTTTGTTGGCATATCAATACCGTACACATTCGGATAACGAATTTCTGGTGCCGCGGATGCAAAGTAAATTTTCTTCGCACCTGCTGCTCTAGCCATACTCACGATTTGTTCTGATGTTGTACCACGAACAATAGAATCATCAACTAATAACACATTTTTATCTTTGAATTCTGCTTTAATCGTATTGAGCTTGCGACGGACTGAACTAATACGTTGAGCTTGGCCTGGCATAATAAATGTACGACCAACATAGCGGTTTTTCACAAAACCTTGACGATAAGGTTTGCCTAAGATTTTCGCAATCTGTAACGCAATATCCGTTGAAGTCTCTGGTACTGGAATTACTACATCAATGTTATCTGCTTCATCCGCCCATTCTTTTGCAATTTTTTTACCTAAATGTTCGCCCATGTGAACTCGTGCGGCATAAACAGACACACCGTCTATTGTTGAATCAGGACGAGCAAAGTACACGTATTCAAAAATACATGGATTTAAGACCGCACTTTCTGCGCACTGCTCAGCATAAAGCTGGCCATCAAAGGTTACATAAATCGCTTCACCTGGTGCAACATCACGCACTAATTCAAAACCTGCTACGTCTAATGCCACACTTTCAGAGGCAAACATATATTCTACAAAGCCGTTTTCTTCTCGTTTACCTAACACGAGTGGACGAATACCAAACGGATCGCGAAATGCCACCATGCCATGTCCAATAATCATCGCTAAGCATGCATAAGCACCACGGATATCTTTGTGTGTCGCACGAATTGCATTAAAAATATCTTGCGGATCGAGATGGTATTTATTCACTCTATCTAAATGATTTGCAAGAATATTGAGAAGAAGTTCTGAATCCGAATTAGTATTTATGTGACGACGTGCTTCTTTAAATAATTTATCTTTTAATTCGTCTGAATTGGTTAAGTTGCCATTGTGAACAAGGCTTAAACCATAAGGTGAGTTAACATAGAAAGGCTGCGCTTCAGATACACTTGAACTGCCAGCGGTCGGATAACGTACATGTCCGAGGCCTGCATGACCTTGTAAACGTAACATATGTTCTTGTCTGAATACATCGCTTACAAGACCATTAGCCTTACGCAAACGAAAGCGGTTTTCATCATCAATTGTGACAATCCCCGCCGCATCTTGACCTCGATGCTGTAATAACGTTAATGCTGCATAAATGGATTCATTAACCGGATTTTGGCTAACGATACCGACAATTCCACACATACTGATTGACTACCTTATTGTTTAAAAGTTGAGTTTAAAAAACTAGAACTTGCTTGTAGTTGTTGGAAGAACCATTCAATAATAAAGCCGAAATGAGGAATTAATTTTGATTCTTTCCACCAATCGGTTTGTTCAAAGTTAGTGAAGGTATCCAAGAAGAATAAGATCGCAGCAACGATTAACGCCCCACGAATTAAGCCAAATGCCGCACCGAGAACACGATCTGTTCCGGTAAGTCCTGTTTTATCCACTAATTGGCTAATCACATAATTAACTATGCCGCCTACAATTAAGGTTAAAACAAATAAAATGCCGATTGCCGTGCCATTACGCACGTAGTCAGATTCAATTTGAGTAAGATAGGTGGCGAGATAAGGATAAAATTGGCTAGCAACAATAAATGCAACGACCCAACTTGCAAGGGACATCACCTCTCGCACAAACCCTCGTAATAAACTCACGATAATCGAAAATGCGATGATGCCAATGATAATGTAATCAATCATTAAATAGTCTCTCAATTAAAAAGGGCCGCCATTGCGACCGCAGTATTTTACATAAAAAACAACAAAAGGAAAACGTTTGCGTCAATTAAATTTGAAGCCATTGACTAGATTTCCTGCCAAAATGCTTTGTCTAATTTTTGCTGTGCCTTTTGTAGTACTTCTGCCAAGTGCTGATATGTCGGTTTATCTTGCACGGTTGGCAAACTTTCATGTTGTTTTCTTAAACGTTCACTAATCTCATAAAACCACTGAGAACTTTGCGGTTCTAACGGTGATTTTGCACGTTTTCCCAACCAATATAAGCCTTGCAATGGCATCACTAACGCACAAAGTGCGGTCAAAATAGCAATCGCTAATGCAGTAAGATCTGTCTTGGCATAAAGCTGTTGCCAAACCACCGAAAATACCGCCATAAAAGGCATGAACTTTTGTGCAAATTTCGTGGCTTTGATAATGCGATTTTCAGGAAAAATAATGCCGAGTTTCGCTTCTAATGGCCACGTTTGCAAATATATTTGCCCACGTTTTAAGGTTGAAAAAAATGATGACATAAAAACATCCTAGAAAATAACCGCACTTATAATACTCTAGTTTAGGTTTAATTGTCATCCTTAACTAGAAACTGTTGAAATTTTCAACTTTTCTAATAAAAGATCGTATTTTTCCCCTCCAGTTAATTTATTTTATACGCCAAAAGGTGTATTCTATGCAAGATTTGTAGTCTATTCTTTTGAATGGATTTTTATTAACCTCAATCAAAAATAGGGTTCCTATGTCAAAACTTGTTCTCATCCTTAACTGTGGTAGTTCTTCATTAAAATTTGCAATCCTTGATCCTGCAACAGGTGAAGAAAAATTATCAGGCTTAGCAGAAGCATTTTATCTTCCTGAAGCTCGTATCAAATGGAAACTTAACGGTGAAAAAGGTAGCGCAGATTTAGGTGCTGGTGCAGCGCACACTGAAGCGCTTAACTTCATCGCGTCAAATATTATGACTGATGAGCTTAAAAACTCTATCACCTCGATTGGTCACCGTATCGTTCACGGTGGTGAGAAATACACCCAATCTGTTGTTGTAACAGATGAAGTGGTTAAAGGTATTGAAGATGCAGCACAATTTGCTCCACTTCACAACCCTGCTCACTTAATCGGTATCCGTGAAGCATTCAAAACATTCCCACACTTAAAAGATAAGAACGTTGTAGTATTTGATACAGCATTCCACCAAACTATGCCTGAAGAAGCATACTTATATGCACTTCCATACTCACTTTACAAAGAACACGGCGTACGTCGCTACGGTGCACACGGTACCAGCCACTACTTCGTTTCTCGCGAAGTCGCTGAATACGTAGGCAAACCAGCAGACCAAGTAAACGCAATCATCTGTCACTTAGGTAACGGTGGTTCTGTTTCTGTGGTTCGTCATGGTAAATGTATCGATACCTCTATGGGTTTAACCCCGTTAGAAGGTTTAGTAATGGGTACACGTTGTGGTGACATCGACCCTGCGATCGTTTTCTACCTATACAAAAACTTAGGTATGTCAATGGATCAAATCGAAGAGACTTTAGTGAAAAAATCAGGTCTTTTAGGTTTAACTGAAGTAACAAGTGACTGCCGTTATGCAGAAGATAACTACGACGATGCATCTAAACCAGAAGCAAAACGTGCATTAGATGTTTACAGCTACCGTTTAGCGAAATACATCGGTGCATACATGGCCGTTTTAGGTGATGATCACTTAGATGCCATCGCATTTACGGGTGGTATTGGTGAAAACTCTGCTCACGTTCGTGAATTAGCGTTAGGCCACTTAAAATTATTCGGCATCAAATTAGACAAAGAACGCAACCTTGCTGCTCGCTTTGGTAAATCAGGCGTGATCACTGCTGATGACTCTGCATTCAAAGCGATCGTTCTTCCAACCAACGAAGAATTAGTAATTGCACAAGATACAGCACGTTTAGCGGGCTAATCAACTTCCTTCAAACCTGCTGAGAAATCAGCAGGTTTTTTCATTCATTAAAAGGTATATCAAAATGACTAAAGCAGTTATTCTTATTCCAACTAGCGCAGAAGCAAATTTAGCAGCAGCACTAGACGCAGCTAAAACAACAGGCGCTGTCGTATTCAATGCAGTAGAAGATGTAAAAGCCGCTCAAGCATTAATCGCAAATAATCAAAAAGACGTGTTATTAGAAAAAATCGTTGCTGATTTCCAAGCATTAAATGCAAATCTAGTGGTTGTTAAAGGTGTTCAACCTTCAGCTCAAGCGCCTTTTGCAAATAGCTTAAACTTTGCGATTGCACAAACCTTAGATGCACAAATCATCTTAGTGGCAAACAATGAAGAAGGCACATTAGTAGAGGCTGTTGCTTCAGAATTTGGCGGTGTGAATAACACTGACATCTTAGGTGTATTTGGTGCACAAGCAGGCAAAATTAAAGCTTTAGATGCTCAAGCATTAGCTGCTGCAATCTCTGCACCACTTGCTCGTGAAGCACGTATTTCTCCAGCGGCATTCCGTTTTAAATTAACTGATTTAGCACGCAAAGCAGGCAAAACCATCGTATTACCAGAAGGTGATGAACCTCGTACCGTTAAAGCGGCAGCAATCTGTGCAGAACGTGGTATCGCAAAATCAATATTATTAGCAGATCCTGAATCTGTGAAAAAAGTTGCGGCAGAACAAGGCATGACTTTAGGAGCTGATGTAACAATCATCAATCCTGCTGACGTACGTGAAAACTACGTTGCTCGTTTAGTTGAATTACGTAAATCTAAAGGCTTAACTGAAGAACAAGCTCGCGCACAATTAGAAGACACCGTTGTATTAGGTACGATGATGTTAGAAGCGGGCGAAGTAGATGGTTTAGTCTCTGGTGCCGTTCACACCACTGCAAATACCATTCGTCCACCGATGCAAATCATCAAAACCGCACCAGGTAGCTCAATTATCTCATCTGTATTCTTCATGTTATTACCAGACCAAGTATTAGTGTATGGTGACTGTGCAGTAAACCCAGAGCCAACTGCTGAACAACTTGCTGAAATCGCAATTCAATCCGCTGAATCGGCAAAAGCATTTGGTTTAAATCCAAAAGTCGCAATGCTTTCTTACTCAACCGGTACTTCTGGTTCAGGTCAATCTGTAGAGAAAGTAAAAGAAGCTACCCGTATTGCACAAGAAAAACGTCCTGATTTATTAATCGATGGTCCATTACAATACGATGCAGCTGTAATGAAAGATGTGGCAGCGTCTAAAGCACCAAACTCTAAAGTAGCAGGTCAAGCAAACGTGTTTGTATTCCCTGATATCAACGCGGGTAACATCGGCTATAAAGCGGTTCAACGTTCTGCTGATTTAGTGGCTGTAGGTCCAATGCTTCAAGGTATGCGTAAACCGGTTAATGACTTATCTCGTGGTGCATTAGTAGATGATATCATCTACACCATCGCATTAACCGCAATCCAAGCAACTCAAGCTTAATTAAAGCCATCGTTGTAAAACACTAAAAAAAATAACCGCACTTTTGATGATTCAAAGTGCGGTTATTTTTAGACTTGTTTTTAATGACTACTCTACGGATTTTAAGTATTCAACCAGCTTCAAGCCAATTTCTCTTCTCCACCCTAAAAGCAGATCAGGCTGTTTTGTCGTATCTTCATTTTTTAACCAGACCCATTTAATGAGATCTTCTAAATTTCGTTTACTGGCTAGAATATCGAGAGTTAATCCTTTTGGGGTCAGTTCATAAGCTTTTTCTTGTAATAATCGAATTGCCTTTTTATAACGAGGATCATCCACAATACGCACTAAACGTTTAGGATAATCATAAGGCGAAATTCGGCGGCTTTGTGCTAACAATTGAAGCATTTTTTTACCACGCACACGCACTTCATTTTCAGATAAGCCAAGCGCTAACATTTCTGATGTATTACGAGGATTATTTTTTGCCACTTTCCAAAGGTTATCCGATTTCACCACATAAGAAAGGGCTAAGTTTCGTGCCATTGCTGTTTCTTGTCGCCACTTTGCCAATAGCTGTAAACGCGCTAATTCGAGCGGATTCAATTTCCAAACATTCGGAATATCCAAATAAGCTTTATTTGGATCGCGATCGTCTAATTTACTGGTTTTTGAGATAGCAAGCTGGCAATCATCAATTACTGCTTGAAGCCAAGGTGATTGCGCTAATTCTATTTGCATCTTTTGATAGACCGGCAAGAGATACCATACATCCCCTGCGGCATATTGTAGTTGTACAGGTGAAAGTGGACGTTTTAGCCAGTTTGTACGGGTCGCCCCTTTATCCATTTCAACGCCCAAATAATGCAACACCAATTTGGCTAGGCCCGCTGAATTAGCAAAACCTAGAAAACGTGCCATAATTTGCGTATCCATCATAGGTTGTGGAAGTGCATCAAACTCTTGTAAGAAAACCAATAAATCTTCATTACAAGCATGCAAGATTTTTGTCACCTGCTGATCGCGTAATAATTCCACAAAAGGTGAAAAATCAGTAATGGATAAAGGATCGATTAATGAAACACGTTCACCATCATAAAGTTGAATTAATCCTAATTTAGGATAATAGGTCGATACTCGCATAAATTCGGTATCTAAAGCGACCGCACTTTGCTGACGAGCTAACTGACAAACCTGAGACAGTTCTTTATTATTTTGAATTAACGTAAAGTGCGGTTGATTTTGGCATTCTTTTATCATTGTAATAGGATGTATTTTCAAATAGAGGTACAGACTAAACAGGGATATGAACACATATCCCTGATTTAATTAATGTTGCGCGCGTTTTGCTATTTCTTCATCACGCAGTATGCGTCTTAAAATTTTGCCTACATTACTTTTCGGTAATTCATCACGAAACTCAATATCTTTCGGGACTTTATAACCTGTGAGATGTTGTCTGCAATGCTGGCGTAATTCATCACGCGTGAGGCTATCATCTTTCTTCACAACGAAGATTTTGATGGTTTCTCCCGACACCTCATGTGGCACACCGATAGCGACCACTTCAGCAACTTTATAATTTAGCATCACGACATCTTCGATTTCATTTGGATAAACGTTGAAGCCTGAAACTAAGATCATATCTTTTTTGCGGTCAACAATACGGAGGCTATAGCTCTCGTCCATAATGACGATGTCACCCGTTGCCATCCAGCCATCTTTAAGTACTTCAGCTGTCGCTTCAGGACGTTGCCAATAACCACGCATGACTTGTTCACCTTTAACCCAAAGCTCTCCAGCTTCGCCTAGCTGTGCTTCTGAGCCATCGTCTTTGATAATCTTAATATCAGTATTTGGCACTGGTACACCGATTGTACCATTGTGTTTCACCACATTAATCGGACAAGCGGCAATTAGCGGTGAGCATTCTGTCATGCCGTAACCTTCAATAATGTTACAGCCAGTTAAATCATGCCAACGTGTTGCGACTGATTGCTGGATCGCCATACCGCCGCCAACAGAAAGTTTTAATCGTGAAAAATCCACTTCTTTGAAATTTTCATTATTAAGCAGCGCATTAAACAAGGTATTTACCCCTGTAATCGCTTCAAAGCGGTATTTTTTGAGCTCTTTGACAAAACCATCAATATCACGTGGGTTCGTAATTAAGAGCGCAGTCACGCCAAGCTCTAAGAAAAGTAAACAGTTTACCGTTAAGGCAAAAACATGATAAAGCGGTAAAGCCAGTACGGCAACGCGTTGCTTAGCATGATCGCCAATAAATGGCTCAGCAATCCACTTAGCTTGGAAAATATTAGTAATAATGTTGCCATGTGTCAGCATTGCACCCTTAGCAACACCTGTCGTTCCGCCTGTATATTGTAAAAAGGCTAGATCTTCACGATCTACTTGAGGACGAACATATTGACGAAATTTACCAATACTCAATACTTCACGGAAAGTGACGGCATTCGGTAATTTATATTTTGGCACTAACTTTTTGACGTATTTCACCACAAAATTGACCAAATTACGCTTACCAAAAGAAAGCTGATCGCCCATTCTTGTTAAAATAACGTGCTTCACTTTAGTGTTAAATACAATTTTTTCTAAGGTTGAAGCAAAGTTTGAAACCACAACAATTGCTGTTGCGCCGCTATCTTGTAACTGATGTTCTAATTCACGCGGGGTATAAAGTGGATTCACATTTACCACAACCAAACCCGCACGTAAGATACCAAAAAGCGCAATAGGATATTGCAATAAATTCGGCATCATTAATGCAACACGCTCACCACGTTCTAACTTCAATTCATTTTGTAAATAAGCGGCAAATGCACGGCTACGCTCTTCTAATTTACGAAATGTTAAAACCTGCCCCATGTTGATATAGGCGGGACGGTCTGGGTGCTCACGAATTGCTTTATCTAAAATATCGAGAATCGAATCATACTTAGATGTATCCAGCGTGGTTGGTGAACCTTCTGGATAATTTTGAAACCAAACTTTTTCCATTTTTTATCCTTATTCTTTGGAAAATTTTCTTAATTTTATCATTTAGTTAATAGAGATAATAGAGAATTTCAGGCTCACCATACCAATAATACGGTCGTCTACCGAAAAAGCCCCAATCATCCCACATATCGTCTGGATAATAATAGCTTTGAGAAAGCTTCCAGACACGATAATGATTGGTTTGAATTACAGGGTAAGTGTAGCTTGCCTGATCAACCTTGCCTTGTTCTGTTTTTAACAAGGTACCGCCAATTGTAATAAATTGATCTTTTAAGCTTTCTGGCTCTACAAAACCATTAAGATAAGTGATAAAACGTCCATTAGGTTGTTCATCAATCATCGGTTTTGCTGAGGTTGAATAAACTGGATAGCTTAATACTTCAATTTTGGTTTTATTCGGCAAGGCTTGTGCGGTTAATACTTTTCCGCCTAAACGAATTGATTTGCACTGACAGCTATAATCACTCGGTTGAATTGAAGATAATGATTTTAAAGTAAACTGCTCTTTTTCCAGCCCTTTCGGCGCATTGACACATCCAACTAATGTGGCCGAAAGTGCGGTCAAAACTAAGATCGTTTTTTTATTCATCTTCAACTCCTTTTTAAAAATTATTCACGCCCAGGTAATTTTTTCCAAGTTACTTCATTACGCAAATAAACCGGTTCGATTTCTAAGGCGGATATGACTTTATTCTGCGCATAATCTGTTAAAGCAAGCTCAAGCATATATTGTGCAGAAGGTAAAATAATATCACTCCCTTCTAAACCACTGTCTTTAAATTTAGGATACGCTGCCCAACCAGTGCCGACTCGATAGGCGGTTAAATCTGAAAGCTGCTCAAGTACTTTTTCTGGTTGGCAAACTTGTTCTTCAATGACAGGGTTCCATTGGAAAAACTCACCCAATTCTGACCGCTCTTTTTCTCGTTTTACTTGAGAAAAATAAACTTCATTCATTCTCGCATCAATGGCTGCGGCCACATTTTCAGCTTGATGTAATTCAAATGCAGCCTGAGCCATTGCTGTTAAATTTGATACCGCAATAACAGGTAAATCAGCACCCAATGCAAGCCCTTGAGCAATCCCTGCACCAACACGAACACCAGTAAAACTACCAGGGCCGCGTCCAAATGCTAACGCATCCACTTGCTTCAAATTGATACCTGAATTGGCAAGTAACTCATCAATCATTGGAAGAATACGTTTTGTATGTGTACGTTGTGCTAATTCATCTAGATGTGTTTTTTCGCCTTTATGCCAAAGTGCAACAGAACAGGCTTCTGTTGAAGTATCAAGTGCTAATAAGGTGATATTTTTCATTATTAATCCATTTTCTCATTTTGTAAGAATTGTACCACTTTGTTGAGATCTCGGGTACGGGTTGAATTAGGTAAACTTTTTAGAAAGGTTTCACCATAATTTCGCATAACAAGACGATTATCACAAATAATTACCGTACCACGATCTGTTACATCTCGAATTAGACGCCCTACACCTTGTTTCAGCGTAATAACCGCTTCAGGGATCTGTATATCATTAAACGGATCGCCTCCTTGTAATCGGCAATCTTCAATACGTGCTTTTAGTAAAGGTTCATCTGGTGCGGTAAAAGGCAATTTATCAATAATGACTAAGGAAAGAGCATCACCACGGACATCCACGCCCTCCCAAAAGCTAGAAGTTGCAACCAGCACGCTATGAGTTTCATGAATAAACTGTTCGAGTAATTTTGCTTTAGGCATTTCACCTTGTAATAAGATAGAAAGCTCACTATTTTCTCTAAAATACTCTGCCAAGCCTCTCATCATTAAATAAGAGGTACAAAGCACAAAGCATCGACCTTTATTAGCTTCAATGATAGGCAACAACATTTCACCAAGAGATTGTAACGTATTATTTTGATTCGTTGCTGGTAAATAACGTGGCACACAAAGTAGCGATTGATTAGGATAATCAAAAGGACTGTGAAGAATTTTTTGTTCTGCTTGCTCAATACCAAGGCGCTGACAGAAATGATTAAAAGTGCCGCCAACTTCAAGCGTCGCCGAGGTGAAAATCCAAGCGGCTTCTTTATTATTTAGCTGTTCACCAAATTTATCTGCAACAGTAAGTGGCGTAATATGTAAACCAAATTGTCGTCCCATACTTTCGTACCAATAACAATAGCCAACAATGGCCGTATCACAAAGACGAATTAATTGATTCTTGATACTTTCAGTACGTTCAAAAATACTATCCAAAGTCTGAGAGCGCCCTAATGCAATCTTGATAACTTCAGAAAGAAACTCAATTTTTTCTTGTAATAATTCAACCGATTTTTTGACCGCACTTTGCTTAAATAGCTCACGCCAATTTCCTCGCTGATTTCCTTCCCCAAGAAGAAGACGGAAATCTTGAATAACTTTAAGCAATGTATCTGCCGTTGTGCCAAGCTGTGGCATATCTTTCAATTCTGTTCGATAAACAATATTGATATCTTTACATAAATCAAATAGTTGGCGAGATGTTAATGATTGGCCAAAATACTGACTAGCTATATCGGGAAGTTGATGTGCTTCATCAAAAATAATAACTTCTGCATTAGGGATAAGCTCACCAAAGCCACTTTCTTTTACCGCCATATCAGCAAAGAAAAGATGGTGATTTACAACAACGAGATCGGCATTTAACGCTTTTTTACGAGCTTGTGCTACATAGCATTCAGCGTAGTTAGGGCAATCTGTTCCCAAACAACTTTCTGCCGTACTCGTCAATTGAGGCAAAATTGGGCTATCTTCAGCCAATTCAATACATTCTGTCAAATCACCTGTTTTCGTTGCATTATTCCATTTTCTTACTTTACTTAAATCGGCTAAAACAGATTTATCCCCAAGCACACCTTGAGCAATAACTTGATCCAGACGCTCCAAACACAAATAATTGGATCGTCCTTTCAATAACGCAATTTTTCCAGAATAATTTAAGGCTTTTTTTATGGCGGGAAGATCTCTTGAAAAAAGCTGATCTTGTAAATTTTTAGATCCAGTTGAAATGATTGTTTTCTTTCCAGCAATGAGTGCCGGTGCCAAATAAGCAAAAGTCTTTCCGGTGCCTGTTCCAGCTTCTACAACAAGCGGTCGCTTATGTTGAATAGCATATCCTACTGATTGAGCCATTTCGAGCTGCTCTGCTCGTGGCTTAAATCCTTTGATATTCTTACTCAATTCGCCATCACTGGAAAAGATCTTACTTATCTGTTTTTTCATAATTATTGCTATCTAGAAATAGGCGAAGATTTTATCATTATTAGACTCATTTATATATGAATTCTAATATTTTATATAAAACAAAAACCCCAAGCCATTCAGCTCGGGGTTCTCATTCAGTACCTGGCGGTGT
>CAUQBI010000017.1:0-41582 GCA_963516375.1 Parahaemophilus parainfluenzae
GCGGTCGAAAAAACGGATGAAAACCCAACCGCACTTGATCCGAAAAAAGCCGCTATCGCAGCAGCCATAGCAAGAGCTAAAGCAAAAAAAGCGGCTGCTGAAGCTGCCAAAGAAACAGAATAACGCAGGAAAAGATTATGTTTAAGAAAATGGAGAGTTCGCCTCATACCCATTCAGGCAAATTAACCGCCCGTATTATGTTATGGGTGATTGCAGCCATGCTGCCTGCTCTGCTCACGCAGATTTATTATTTTGGAATGGGTGTTTTGGTGCAATCCGCATTGGCTATTTCTTTCGCATTATTACTTGAGTTTATTGTGACTAAATTACGCAATAAGCCAAACCTGGTCTATATTTCAGATTTTAGTGTGGTGCTTACTGCCTTAATTTTAGCGATGGCGATTCCGCCTTATGCACCTTATTGGGTGATTTTAATTGGTACGCTTTCCGCTGTTATTCTAGGCAAACACGTTTACGGTGGCTTGGGACAAAACCCATTTAATCCGGCAATGGTGGGTTATGTGGTGCTATTGATTTCTTTCCCACTACAAATGACAAGTTGGATGCCACCTATTTCATTATTGAATGAACCTCCAACATTTGCAGATTCTCTTTCTTTAATTTTCACAGGCTTAACCACTGATGGATTTAGTTTGAGTCAACTTGTTCATTCCATTGATGGCATTACACAAGCAACGCCATTAGACAGTGCCAAAATCTTCTATAACTTGCATCAAGGCGATGAAAGCGTATTCCATGATTTTGTAAAATTACCGATTTTATTACAAAACGGGACTGACTTTGCTGAAGGTTGGTGGCAAGTCAATCTGGCATTCATGCTTGGTGGAATTATATTAATTTTAAAGAAAAAAATTCACTGGCAAATTCCCGTTTCAATGCTCGTGACCTTTGTGACCTTAGCTACAATCACTGCGATGTCAGGCCATCATCATTTAAGTATGATTAGCCAACTCTTTAGCGGCGCGATGATGTTTGGCGCGTTCTTTATTGCGACTGACCCTGTCACAGCGTCTATTACACCTCGCGGCAAGCTTGTATTTGGTTCCTTGGTCGGATTATTGGTTTACCTCATTCGTTACTTTGGAAACTACCCTGACGGCGTGGCATTTGCGATTTTGTTAAGTAATATTTGTGTGCCACTTATCGACTACTACACCCGTCCTCGCGTAGCGGGACACTTTGCAAAAGGGAGAAAATAATGGGTATTTTTAAAGTTACCTCCCGTTTTGGTTTGTTATTAGGTTTTATTGCGCTTGTATGTACCGCTGTTTCTGCGGGCATTTATATGCTGACAAAAGATAAAATTGATGAAGCCATGTCTGAACAACAAAAAGCGTTATTACTCCAAGTCATCCCGCAAGATTATTTTAATAATAACTTGCTAGAAAGCGTAGAAACACCTGAGCAAGATAAACTCAAAGGTATTCAAAAAGTCTATTTTGCGATCAAAGATCATGCACCAACCGCCTATGCCTATGAAACTACAGCACCAGATGGTTATTCAGGGAATATCCGTTTATTAGTGGGTATTACTCCAAAAGGTGAAGTTTTAGGTGTGCGTGTCATCGAACATCATGAAACCCCTGGATTAGGCGATAAAATCGAACTTCGTATTTCCGATTGGATTTTGAGTTTTACAAACCAAGTTATCGTACCTGAAAGCCTAAAAGATTGGGCGGTCAAAAAAGATGGCGGTAAATTCGACCAATTTTCTGGCGCAACGATTACGCCACGCGCGATTGTAAATCAAGTAAAACGCTCTGCTCTCGTGATGCTTGAGAATGAAGCATTACTCAACGAGATGGCAAAAAAATACGCGCAATAGGATATTTATTATGACTGATTTAACCGAAAAAACGACCGCACTTGATGAGCAAAGTGCGGTTGAAAATTCAGAAGAAATAACGCAAACGCCTTCTGTTTGGAAAGAAATCTTTATTCAAGGCGTATGGAAAAATAACTCAACTCTCGTACAATTATTGGGGCTTTGTCCGCTCTTAGCTGTATCGAGTACTGCGACGAATGCATTGGGTTTGGGCCTTGCAACTATGTTGGTTTTAACCTGTACAAACACCGTTGTTTCGCTCTTTCGTAAGCAAATTCCTCATGAGATCCGCATTCCGATTTATGTGATGATTATTGCGACCACCGTAACCGTGGTGCAATTATTGATGAATGCTTATACCTATACACTCTATCAAGCACTCGGGATTTTTATTCCTTTAATCGTGACTAACTGCATCGTCATCGGTCGAGCCGAGGCCTTTGCCTCTAAAAATAGCATTGCACATGCTGCCTGGGATGGCTTTTCGATGGGATTAGGCATGGCATTAAGTATCACCGTATTAGGTGCGTTACGTGAAATCTTAGGTCAAGGTACCCTTTTTGAAGGCATTGAAAACTTATTTGGTCAAGGCGCAAAATTCCTTACATTCCATATTTATCATGCTGACAGCAGCTTTTTACTCTTTATTCTTCCGCCAGGTGCATTTATTGGATTAGGCATTCTGTTGGCGATTAAAAACCGAATTGATATGAAAAAATGAACCAAGCTAAAAGAATTGAAATCCTTACTCGACTTCGGGAGCAAAACCCGCATCCCACTACGGAATTAGAGTATAATTCGCCTTTTGAACTACTCATCGCGGTGATCTTATCGGCTCAAGCGACCGATAAAGGTGTGAATAAAGCAACAGCAAAATTATTCCCTGTGGCAAATACCCCACAAGCCATTTTAGATCTCGGCTTAGAGGGGGTAAAAGAATACATTAAAACCATCGGGCTTTATAACAGCAAAGCGGAAAATATCATTAAAACCTGCCGTGATTTAGTTGAGAAACACAACGGCAAAGTACCTGAAAGCCGTGAAGCCTTAGAAGCCCTTGCGGGTGTCGGCAGAAAAACGGCGAATGTGGTATTAAATACCGCTTTCGGTCACCCTACTATCGCAGTGGATACCCATATTTTTCGCGTATGCAACCGCACGAATTTTGCCCCTGGCAAAGATGTGGTAAAAGTGGAAGAAAAACTGCTCAAAGTTGTGCCAAAAGAATTTAAAGTAGATGTACATCACTGGCTTATTTTGCACGGGCGCTATACTTGTACCGCGCGCAAACCTCGCTGCGGTGCTTGCATCATTGAAGATCTCTGCGAATACAAAGAAAAAACAGAATATTAAACGAATAAAATCAAACGGAATATATTATGACAACAAACAATCAATCTCGCCAAACGTGGTCTAGCCGACTAACTTATGTGCTCACCGTTGCGGGTGCGACAGTTGGCTTTGGGGCAACGTGGCGCTTCCCTTATTTAGTGGGTGAAAATGGCGGTGGTGCCTACGTACTCCTTTTTTGTATCGCGATGATTGTCATTGGTATCCCAATGATTTTAGTGGAAAACGTCATCGGTCGCCGTTTGCGTGTGAATTCCATTGATGCCTTTGGCGACAAAATCCAAGATAAAGGTAAAAACATTTCCAAATATTGGAAAATTATCGGCTACATGGGTCTTCTTGGCGCATTTGGTATCATGGCCTATTATATGGTGCTTGGTGGTTGGGTGATGTCTTATATCATTAGTCTGATAAATAACACCCTTGATATTAGCGCCCCAATTACAAAAGAAGTGGCCAAAGATTTCTATGATTTACACATCAGCAACAGCCCATGGGAAATCATGCTTTACACCTTCCTCTTCGTGGCGGTGAATTACATTATTTTAGCGAAAGGCATCATCGGGGGGATTGAACGTTCCGTTAAATACTTAATGCCATTACTCTTTATTTTCCTAATTGGTATGGTGATTCGTAACCTCACCTTACCTGGCGCAATGGAAGGTGTGACGTTCTACTTAAAACCTGATTTCAGCAAAATCACACCTAAATTATTCATCTTCGTATTAGGGCAAGTGTTCTTCGCATTAAGCCTTGGTTTCGGTGTATTGATAACTCTCTCAAGCTATTTAAATAAAGAAGAAAACCTTATTCACACAGCCGTTATTACAGGCTTCACAAATACTATTATCGCTGTGTTATGTGGTTTTATGATCTTCCCATCATTATTCACATTCGGCATTGAACCTAACGCCGGGCCAACCTTGGTTTTCCAAAGTTTACCAATTGTATTCTCACATTTATGGGCGGGTAAATTCTTTGCTATCGTGTTCTTCGGCTTATTGCTTATTGCGGCATTAACCACATCAATTACGATTTATGAAGTCATCATCACCGCATTACAAGAAAAACTCAGAATGCGCCGTGGTAAAGCGATTTTTGTTACCTTAATGGGGATTTTCTTATTAGGTAACGTGCCATCTATTCTAGGTGATAACCTTTGGAAAGATGTCACCATTTTCGGTAAAAGCATTTTCGATGCCTTCGATTTCGTCAGCGGAAATATTCTCTTTATGTTGACCGCACTTGGTTGTGCAATTTTCGTTGGTTTTGTGTTAAAAGACGATGCGAAAAAAGAACTATCACCAACACCAAATTCACTTTTCACCACAATTTGGTTTAACTATGTGAAATTTGTGGTCCCTGTGATTATTTTGGTGATTTTTATCAGTAATATCTAACAAAAAACCGAGCTATTTAGCTCGGTTTCTTTTTTACCTATGCCCTATTTTGCTTCAGCTTGGGTCTTTTTCTCTTCAAGCTCTTCCCAACGAAGGAAAGCCGTTTCAAGTTCAGCTTCGGTGTCTGATAATTCCTTAAGCTTCGCATCTGTTACATCATGGGCTTGTTGGAAAAAGTGAGGATCACCAATTTCAGCTTGAAGTGCGGTGATTTTCTCTTCTAATTCTTCCAATAATTGTGGAAGTTGTTCTAATTCGCGTTGTTCTTTATAAGAAAGTTTAACGGATTTTGGCTTTTGAGAAACAGCGTCATTTTTGACCGCACTTTCCTGTACTTTTGGTGCTTCTTTTTTGGATTTTGAGGTCTCTTGCTCTGCTTTCATCGCAAAGTAATTAGCTTGTTGTCCTTTCGCATCAAAGAAACCGCCCACGTATTTATTCAATACGCCATCGCCTTCAAAGAAATAACACTCAGTCGCGACATTATCAATAAACTGACGATCATGGCTGACAATCAAGAGCGTGCCTTGATAATCCGTGAGGATTTCTTCCAATAATTCTAAGGTTTCTACATCCAAGTCATTGGTTGGTTCATCGAGAATCAATAGATTATTAGGTTTCAGTAATAATTTAGCCAATAACAAACGGTTACGTTCACCACCTGAAAGTGCTTTTACGGGTGTCATCGCTCGTTTGGGTGGAAATAAGAAATCCTGCAAATAGCCCAAGACATGACGTTTTATGCCATTGACTTCAATATCCTGCTTGCCATCGGCAACGTTATCCATCACCGTTTTTTCCGGATCAAGATCGGCACGATATTGGTCAAAATAAGCAATGTCTAATTTTGTACCGCAATGAATGCGACCGCTGGTTGGCTTGATTTCACCTAATAAAAGTTTAATAAACGTGGTTTTTCCGCAACCATTTGGGCCAACCAATGCAATTTTATCGCCTCGTAGAATAGTCGTGCTGAAATCTTTGAGCAGCTGTTTGCCTTCAATCTCATAACTTACATCTTCCATTTCAAACACGATTTTGCCTGAACGACTTGAGTTATCTAATTGTAACTTAGCAGTACCCATTACCTCACGACGTTGGCGACGTTCTTCACGCATGGCTTTTAAAGCACGCACACGGCCTTCATTACGCGTACGGCGAGCTTTAATCCCTTGACGAATCCAAACCTCTTCTTGCGCTAAACGCTTATCAAAAAGGTCATTTTGCAATGCTTCTACACGTAAGCTTTCCTCTTTAGCGGTGAGGTATAAATCATAGTTACCTGGATAAGACACTAATTTCCCGCGATCTAAATCAACAATACGGGTCGCCATTTTGCGGATAAAAGAACGGTCGTGGGAAATAAATACAATACTTCCGGTAAATTCTAATAAGAAGTTTTCTAACCATTCAATTGCATCCACATCCAAGTGGTTGGTCGGTTCATCTAATAACAAGACATCAGGATTACACACTAACGCACGAGCAAGGGCGGCTTTACGCAACCAACCACCCGATAAATCCGCTAATTTGGTATCTGGATTTAACTCGAGCTTTTGCAATACTTCATTAATTTTATTTTCAAACTGCCAGCCATTGGCATGCTCTAATTTAGCTTGCACTTGTGCCAGTTGATTAAGAATTTGCTCACTGTAATTTTGTGTCAACTCTTGCGAAATATGGTGATATTCCTTTAACAAATCTGCTAAATGCTCAATGCCTTCTGCCACATAATCAAATACATTCCCTTCAGCATGGCGCGGCGGGTCTTGTTCTAAGCGTGAAACCACTAAATCTTTTTCATACTGCACTTTGCCGTCATCCATGGTTACTTGCTGTGCAATAATTTTTAATAAAGTCGATTTACCTGCTCCGTTACGCCCCACCAAACACACGCGCTCATTAGGTTCTATGTGAAGTTCAGCGTGATCAAGTAACGGATGATCACTAAAAGAAAGATAAGCGTTAGTTAAACTAATTAATGCCACAAATTGTCCTATAAATTCAAAATATCAATAAAAATAACCGCACTTTAGAGCTGATGATAAACCTTTAAAGCATAGGCATCTGACATGCCCGCGATATAGTCACAAATAATACGTTTTTTGCCCTGCTCTGGTGCATTTTTCCAACGATTAGCGGTATTCGTTGGCAATAAACGTTCTGGGTCAGACTCAAAAATCTGGAACATTTCCGTGAGAATGCGTTGTCCTTTATATTCAATACGTTGCGTTTCGACATGACGAATCACGTATTTCCACACAAACTTTTTAAACACATTTAATGCTGCAATCACATCTTGTGGTAATTCTGCGTTATAACGTAACAAAGGCTCATCAAAATTGCCGGTGACTTTCCAACGCACATGGGTAATAAAGAAATTCACTAATGCCCCAATGGCATTTTTACGCTCAAAATGATGATTGGAGAACAATCGTTGGCTAACTTTCTCTATATTTTTTGCCAACCAATCTGAAGGAATTGTTTTAAGTTCAGCCAATGCTTCTTGCCACTGATGTTGATTTACTACACCAGTCACAATCGCATCTTCTAAATCATGTACCCCATACGCAATATCATCCGCCAATTCCATAATGCTGCAATCTAAAGATTTAAATTGTGTTTTTAAAAACTCGGCAGGATTTGACCGCGCTTTTTGAAATGAACCAAACAAAGTGCGGTCATTTTCAGAAAGCTTTTGCAACAGCCAAGTAAACATTGTGACGTCATCACGGAATAACCCTTTTCCAGGCTTCCAGTCGCTAATTTTGACATAACGCGGATCAGCATTTTCAGTATGCGGCAACTGGGCATATTGAGGGGAAGATAAGTCTAAAATATTCGGATATTTCACCACGCCTAAAATGGCACGACGCGTTAAATTCATCCCTGCTGTTTCAGTATAAGGCTCAAGTTTAGTAATAATACGAAATGTCTGCGCATTGCCTTCAAAGCCGCCATGATTCCGCATCATATAATTGAGCGCTACTTCCCCACCATGACCAAACGGCGGATGACCAATATCATGCGCAAAGCACAAACTTTCAATTAAATCATTACTTGGTAATAAAGGGTTGAGCTGTTTCTGCAATTCACTTTTTTCAGTATGAAGCTGGTCTGAAATAGCAACATAACTTTCCGCAAATTTTAATTGGGAAACCAGGCTGCTACCGATTTGTGCCACTTCAAGGGAATGAGTTAAACGAGTACGATAAAAATCATTTTCGCCCACCGCGTGAATCTGTGTTTTGGCTTGTAAACAACGGAAAGCGGCAGAATGTAAAATCCGTCCGCGATCACGACGAAATGGTGGTCGGTGATCTTTTTCGCGAGGCGGATCAGGAAGGAAACGTTCAGTCCAAAAATCAGCTAATTGGGTTCTCATAAAAATAGACGAATAACATGGAATACTAAGGGGGCTAAAATTGAGCTCATAATACCGCAAAGTACCAAAGAAATCGAACTATAACTACCGGCTTTTGGATCGGCTTCCATACAGCTTACCGTGCCTAATGCGTGAGAAACGGCTCCAACAGATAAACCCACGGCTTCTTGTTGTTTAATACCAATCTTTTTCAAAATGAGATAACCAAAAACCGAACCTTGCAAACCTGCAACAATCACACCTACGGCTGTAACAGCTGGAATACCGCCTAAATGAGAAGACACTTCCATCGCAATTGGCGTGGTAATTGATTTTGGCAATACGGTCGCCACCATTTCAGGACTCGCTCCTAAAATAATCGCAAAAATGGCACCGGTAAACATAGAAAACAAAGAAGCTAATGTCACCACAGAAAGAATAATTTTCCACTGTTTCGCAATTTGACGAAGTTGTTCATACAACGGTAACGCCAGCGCAACAATACTCACGCCTAATAAATTATTAATCGGCGCATTACCCGCCATATAATCATCATAAGGAATATCGCCCACCACTAAAATCAGCACAAGAATTGATACTGTGAGCACGAACGTATTGAAAATCATGGATTTCCAACGTTTACTGATTTGTAATGCGAGCCAAAATCCAAAAATCGTTAAAATGGTATAAAGATAAATTGCATACTGCATAATAAAACCTTAGTCAGCTTGAAGATTGCGTCTTTCTAATACTTTTTTACGCTTATGGGTAAAGGATTGTTTATAAAATAAATAGTTTCCTATAAATGCAATAACTAAAAGTGTCAGAACGGTACTGAGAATATTTGGAATAAGTAAAACTTTCCACTGGGCCACGAGTAAATCATAATATTTGATAATCCCCACGCTCACAGGCACAAAAAGGACCGCCATGTATCGGATCAGTAAGCTCGAACCGAAATAAATCCACTCCAAGTGAATTACATGAGTCGTTAAACCTAAAAAAAGTAATAACAATCCCCAAATGCTGCCTGGAATTCCCACTGGGATATAGTGAGAAATCAAATTGCCGAGTAGTAACATAATGTATAAAATGATGAGCGAACGAGCGAGTTGAACGCCTTTTTGGAGTAACATATTTCCTCTATCAATTTTTTTAATAATAATTAAAATTTATTTTACGCTTTTTTGTTAAAATTACCCATTCATTTTAGCTAAATTTTGCGATGCAGATCAAAGAAATTCCAAATGATTAAAAAACTCTCTTTATTTTTAACCTTAATATTGACCGCACTTTGGACTCAATTTTCAATCTCAGCAGAACGTCAAGTGTCTTGTTGGGTGGTGGGAGTCAGTGATGGCGACACCTTAACTTGCCTCTTGCCGACAAAAAAACAATTCAAAGTACGATTACAAGAAATTGATGCACCAGAAAAAGGCCAGCCGTTTGGAAAGAAAGCCAAACAATATCTTTCACAGCTTGTTTTCAAACAAAATGTGACGTTGTCAGTTTCCGGTTATGATCGCTACCAACGTATTTTGGTAACGGTTTATCTACAAGAACAAAATATCAACTTAGAAATGGTGAAAAACGGCATGGCTTGGGTTTATCCGCAATATGCTAAAAATCCACTCTACTTTCAAGCTCAAGATTTTGCCCAACAACAAAAAATCGGCTTATGGCGAGATCCCAACCCTGTAGCTCCTTATGAATGGCGTAAACAGAAAAAAACACTCAAACACGGAGATAACCATGGCTTTTGATTATCAATCATTTAAAAATGAATTCCCTTATTTTAAATCGCCAAATGCCGTGGTTTATTTGGATAATGCAGCGACAGCATTAAAACCTCAAGCACTCATTGATGCGACGAGTACTTTTTATCAATCGGCGGGCTCCGTACATCGTAGTCAGTATGAAGCTACACAAACAGCACAATACGAAAATGCTCGTCATTTAGTTAAAACCTTAATTAATGCAGAAGATGAAAAAGCGGTAATTTGGACGTCTGGGACGACTCATAGCATTAATTTAGTTGCTAATGGTTTACTCCCTTCTTTGCATGCTGATGATGAGATTTTAATTAGCCAAGCAGATCATCATGCTAATTTTGTTACTTGGCATGAAACTGCGAAAAAATGCGGAGCAAAAATTCAAGTACTGCCCATTTTGGATAATTGGCTAATTGATGAAAATGCCTTGATTAAAGCCTTAAATGAGAAAACCAAATTAGTGGCGCTCAATTTTGTTTCCAACGTAACGGGAACGGAACAACATACCCAGCATTTAATTCGACTAATCCGTCAACATAGCAATGCGCTCGTTTTAGTGGATGCTGCTCAGGCTATTAGCCATATACAAATTGATTTACAGGCATTAGATGCGGATTTTATTGCCTTTTCTGCACATAAAATTTATGGACCAAACGGCATTGGCGTATTAAGCGGAAAATTGAGCTCGCTTTCCCTATTACAACCGCTTTTTTACGGTGGAAAAATGATTGAGCGCGTATCCCATGAATGTATTACCTTTACCGATTTGCCTTATCGACTAGAGGCTGGTACACCAAATATTGCGGGCGTGATTGGCTTTGGTGCGGTGTTAGATTGGCTCAAAAAATGGGATTTTCAAGCAGCCGAGTCGCATGCAGTAGCTCTTACTGAACAAAGTAAAGTGCGGTTAAAAAACTATCCGAATTGTCGTTTATTCAATTCACCGCAGCCAAGTTCAGTGGTTTGTTTTGTTTTTGATGGGATTGCGGCATCCGATCTTGCTACGCTCCTGAGCGAACAAAAGATTGCGTTGCGCGTTGGTGAGCATTGCGCACAACCTTACTTAGCCCGCCTTGGTGAGCGCACTACATTAAGACTTTCTTTTGCGCCTTACAATAGCCCGCAAGATGTGGATACTTTTTTTGCGGCATTAGATAAATCCTTAGAGTTATTAGCATGCTAAAAAACATTAAACAGGCAAAAAATTGGGAAGATCGTTACCGTTTCATTATTCAAGCCGGTAAACATATTCCTCAACCCTCTCCAGATGAATTAACTCAAATGCAATCGATTCAAGGCTGCGAAGCGGGGCTTTGGTTTATGGCCATTCCACAAAATGACGGCACGTTTCAATTTCAAGCTTACAGCGAAGCGCGAATTATGAATGGTCTATTATGGTTGTTACTGCAAAATATCAATGGCCAAACCAGCAACCAATTACAACAATTTAATATTCGTCAATTTTTTGATGAGCTTGGTATTGCTTCTCGCTTAAGCGAAACCCGCTTAAACGGTTTAAAGCAAATCGAAGAAATCTTGCACAATCTGTAATTATGTATCTGATCAAGCCTTTTTTTAAATTAACCGCCTTAGAAAATGACATCGGCCAACAAAGCCGCTTGCTCAATGCAATCATCGACCAATGGCGTTATAACGGTCAAATTATCGGTCGTGAAATCCCGCTTTATTTAACGGAAGAAGATGGCGAACAAGGTTTTGCAATGCGCGTCATTTGCCCTGAGCAAGATAGTCTTTTACCCGAGAATAATAACCAAACTGTGAATCTGGCGATGGAAAATGCTGAAAAGTGCGGTCTAAATTTTCAAGGCTTTCAAATTATTGCTGATGATTTAAATTCTGATGGTACCGTAGAATGTAGCCAACCAGCATGGCAGATGCTTTATACCACATATTTACAATCTTGCTCGCCATTACATAGCGGAGATGATTTTTCTCCAATTCCGCTCTATAAACAGCTAAAAAATCAACCGCACTTAAGCCAAGATTTGATTAAATGGCAGGAAAATTGGCAAGCCTGCGATCAGTTGCAAATGAATGGTTCGGCTTTAGAAAAAGAAGCATTAAACGAAATATCCGAGGTTAATAGCACACTCAGCAAACATGGACGCTACCTTGCTGCTGAAATTGAAAAAGAAAGCGGCATACCGACCTATTATTATTTATACCGTGTCGGTGGCCATTCTTTAGAATCGGAACAACAACGCTTTTGCCCGCAATGTGGTGGCGATTGGGCATTAGAAACGCCACTATTTGATATAATTTACTTTAAATGCGACCAATGTCGATTAGTCTCGAATGTGTCGTGGAATTTTTTATAACGCTTTCGTCATTTAGGAAAACAAATGAACTATCAAGATAAAAGCCTTCAATCTTTAAAACTCGGTCAAGCAACAGAATATGCTGCGAATTATGACCGCACTTTGTTACAACCCGTGCCTCGTAAACTTAATCGTGATGGCTTAGGCATTACCGAACAACAGCCTTTTACCCAAGGCACTGATATTTGGACAGCCTATGAAATTTCTTGGTTAAATCCAAAAGGTTTGCCGCAAGTGGCCATTGCCGATGTGGAAATTGATTATCGCAGTGAAAATTTAATTGAATCAAAAAGCTTTAAACTCTATTTAAACAGCTTTAACCAAAGTCAATTTGCTGATTTTGCTAGCGTAGAACGCACTATGCGCGAAGATCTCAGTGCTTGTGCTCAAGGCGAGGTCAAAGTACGTTTACATCCATTATCTCATTATCAAGGACAACGTATTGATACGTTAACGGGCGATTGTATTGACGAACAGGATATCGAAATCTACAGCTATGAATTTAATGCGGATATTTTGCAAAATTGTACGTCCGATAACGTGGTGGAAGAAACCTTAGTAAGCCATTTATTGAAATCTAACTGTCTTATCACCAGTCAGCCGGATTGGGGAACAGTACAAATTCATTATGTGGGCAAACAAATCGATCGCGAAAAACTTCTCCGCTACATTGTATCTTTCCGTCAACATAATGAGTTTCACGAGCAATGTGTCGAGCGTATTTTCTGTGACTTGATACATTACGCCAAACCAGAAAAACTCACTGTCTATGCGCGTTATACGCGCCGTGGTGGGTTGGATATTAATCCATTCCGTTCTAACTTTGAGGAAATTCCGCAAAATTTACGCTTGGCAAGACAATAAATCACAAAACAAAAGTGCGGTGAAAATCAACCGCACTTTTATTTTATACATGTCGTAAATCATGAGCTTGTTGCAATAACTGACGACTTTCCTGCAAGAATTGATCGGAATATTCCCCAAACCATTCTCTCACTTGATGGAAAGCATCAATAAACCCTTGGCGATCGCCTTTTTCAAAAAATTGTAACGCTTCTTCATACGTTTGCTTCAAGCTTTCAATCACGTCTAAATTTTCTGGCTTATCCATAATAATATCCGCATAAAGTGCCGCATCTTGGGCAAATAGACGACCAATCATGGCTAATTCCAAACGATAAATCGGGGAAGATAGCGCCAATAAATTGCTTAAATTGACAGGTTGTTTGGAAAGATGCAGACCATTCGCAAAAGTGGAAAAATGACGTAATGCTTGAATGTACGTCATATTGTGATCATGCTCAGCTGCATCAATTTGATAAATTTTTGCACCCCAGATTTGAATTTGCTCCAGTAACCATTCATAACGCTCACTAAAGCGCCCATCACACCGTACAACCACTTGTTTTGCCATGCTTGCAATATCAGGACCAAACATTGGATGCAACCCAAGCACTGCCCCTTTATGCACATCTAACATTTTAGCCAATGGTGCTCGTTTCACAGAGGTGAGATCAGCCAATAGCATATTTTCCGTTAAATAGGGTTTTAAACGTTCTATGGTTTCTAACGTGTGATCAATCGGTACTGAGACAATAACAACATCCGCATTCGTTAAAATGCGTTCTGCCACATCCCAATCATCTCGGTCTAAAATAGAAATAGGATAACCAGAGGCACGTAAATAGCGGGCAAATAATTGCCCCATTTTTCCGTAACCGCCAACAATAACAATTTTGTTAATGGCTGGATTCAGGGTTTTAAAACCAAATTGATTTTCATTGGAATAAGATTCACGCATGAAACGACGCAGCACATCTTCAATGAGTTGTGGAGAAATTCCCGCTTTCGCCGCTTCTTCCCGACGAGCTTGTAACATGGCTAATTCACGATCTGGTGCATAAATCGGCAAACCTTTTTCATGCTTTACTTCGCCGACTTGGGTCACCAATTCGAGACGTTTAGCAAAAAGTTGAATCAGTTTACGATCGAGCGCATCAATTTCCTGACGTAAATGGTTAAGGACATCCATAATTCACCTGTAATATCTTATTTACATAGTTACAGGTGAGATTACTGGAATTAAAACAGAAAGGCAATGATTAGAGAGATTGTGTAATCAAACGTTGCGGACGAATCACATTGTTATCATCGATAAATGCCACGCCTAAAAAGATATTCTTATCAGAAAACAACCGCACTTGGCCATGTAATTTTGCTTCATTAGCAAATTTGACTCGTTGTCCAAAGCCGATACCTTTACTCTGGTTGGCATCTAACTGTAATGCGGGTAATTTACTGACCGCTGTATCTGTCGGTAAAAGATGTTGATCAAGTTGTGTAAGATCACCTTGCTCTGCAAGCACCTGCAAAGCATCCCATGTCATCATCTTTTCTGTTGGATAATCCGCAACAGCAGTTCGACGTAACACTGTCACATGAGCACCACAACCTAACACTTCACCTAAATCATCCACTAATGTACGAATGTAGGTTCCTTTCGAACAATGCACTTCTAAGGTTAGAAAAGGTGCTTGATACCCGATAAAGTTTAGCTCAAAAATCGTGATAGGACGTGCTTCACGTTCGACGGTAATGCCTGCGCGAGCATACTCATACAACGGTTTTCCATTGTGCTTTAATGCTGAAAACATGGTCGGCACTTGGAAAATATCACCTCGAAATTGTTCAAGTGCGGTCAAAATTTGTGATGTTTCTACATTGACTGGGCGAGTTTCGACCACTTGTCCTTCTGCATCCGAGGTATCCGTACGTTCACCTAATTTTGCTGTAACCACATAGCGTTTATCTGCATCTAACAAAAACTGTGAAAACTTTGTAGCCTCGCCTAAACAAATAGGCAGCATACCAGTTGCTAATGGATCAAGCGCACCAGTATGCCCTGCTTTATTCGCTTGGAATACGCGTTTAACTTTTTGCATAATGTCATTCGATGATATGCCTTGTGGCTTATCTAATAAAAATACGCCATCAATATCACGCCCACGCTTACGAGGTCTCGACATTAGTCATTTTCCTCAACGTGTTTTTTCTCGTCTTCACGTACCACGTTTGTCACTAAATTAGACATACGCATCCCTTCAACTAAGGATTGATCGTAGAAGAAACGAATTTCTGGCACAATGCGTAAGCGCATTGCTTTACCCACTAATGAACGAATATAAGGTGCTGCTTTTTCTAACCCTTTCATGCCTTGTGCAATCGCCACTTCATCATGATCAAACAAAAATGTGACAAACACTTTTGCATAAGCTAAATCGCTTGATACTTCCACATCTGACACGGTTACCATGCCAATACGGGGATCTTTTACTTCCCGTTGTAAAATGATGGCGATTTCTTTTTGTAATTCTTGTGCAACACGATCGCTGCGTTTAAATTCTCTTGCCATAATATTTCTCTTATTAAAAAGCGGTCAAAAATACGTTGAATTTTGACCGCTCTTTTTATCGATTAGATTGAACGCTTAATTTCAACGACTTCAAACACCTCGATTTGGTCGCCAACTTTTACGTCATTGTAGTTTTTAACGCCGATACCACATTCCATACCATTACGTACTTCAGCAACGTCATCTTTAAAGCGACGGAGAGATTCCAATTCACCTTCAAAGATTACCACGTTATCACGTAATACACGGATTGGATTATTACGTTTTACTACACCTTCGGTCACCATACAACCTGCGATTGCTCCGAATTTCGGATGTTTGAACACATCACGCACTTCAGCCAAGCCAATGATTTCTTGTTTGAATTCAGGTTGTAACATACCGCTCATCGCAGCTTTCACATCATTTAAGAGTTCATAAATGATCGAGTAATAACGAAGGTCAATATTTTCTGCTTCGATAATACGGCGAGCAGAAGCGTCCGCACGTACGTTAAAGCCGACCATAATCGCATTAGAAGCTGCAGCTAAGGTTGCATCAGTTTCAGAAATACCACCTACACCAGAACCGACAACTTTCACTTTCACTTCATCCGTAGAAAGATCTTGTAACGATTGAATAATCGCTTCCACAGAACCTTGTACGTCTGCTTTCACGATGATGTTCAGTTCAGCCACATCCCCTTCAGTCATATTGCTAAACATATTTTCAAGTTTCGCTTTTTGCTGACGAGCAAGTTTCACTTCACGGAACTTACCTTGACGGTGTAATGCTACTTCACGTGCTTTTTTCTCATCACGCACTACGGTTGCTTCATCACCCGCTGCTGGTACGCCAGAAAGACCTAACACCTCAACAGGAATAGATGGACCAGCTTCATCGATTTCTTTACCGTTTTCATCGCGCATTGCACGAACTCGACCGTATTCAAAACCGCAAAGTACGATATCACCTTTACGTAAAGTACCAGATTGAACAAGAATGGTTGCAACCGGACCACGACCTTTATCAAGGTAAGATTCAATCACTACACCGCTTGCCATGCCGTCTTTTACAGCTGTTAATTCAAGTACTTCTGATTGGAGTAAGATGGCATCTAATAAGTCATCAACACCAGTACCTTTCTTCGCAGAAACAGGAACGAATTGCACATCACCACCGAATTTTTCAGAAATCACTTCGTGTTGAAGTAATTCTTGCTCTACGCGATCTGGATTTGCTTCTGGTTTATCAATTTTGTTCACCGCAACCACTAAAGGCGCCCCCGCTGCTTTCGCGTGTTGAATCGCTTCAATGGTTTGAGGCATCACACCATCATCTGCAGCAACAACAAGAACGACGATATCCGTTGCTTTTGCACCACGTGCACGCATTGAGGTAAATGCGGCGTGTCCCGGCGTATCTAAGAAGGTGATCATTTTGCCGTCATCCATTTCTACGTGGTACGCACCGATGTGCTGAGTAATACCACCCGCCTCACCTGCTGCAACTTTCGCTTTACGAATATAGTCAAGCAATGAGGTTTTACCATGGTCAACGTGACCCATGATCGTTACAACTGGTGCACGAGTCACTTTTTCAGCATTAACATCGCGATCGCCTAATACTTCTTCTTCAAGTTCATTTTCATTGCGAAGAATCACTTTGTGACCTAATTCTTCAGCCACTAACTGTGCTGTTTCTTGGTCAAGCACTTGGTTAATGGTCACCATTTCGCCCATCTTCATCATAGCTTTGATGATTTCAGTCGCTTTGGTTGCCATTTTGTTTGCTAATTCCGCAACGGTAATGGTTTCACCAATAACAACATCTTGTTTCACAACCTGAACAGGTTTTGTGAAGGCTTGTTGTAATGCTGCACCTTTTTTACCATTTTTACCTTTACCGAATTTACCGTCTTTTTGATTTTTACGGTTAGATTCGCGCTCATTTTTATTGCCGCCTTTCACGTCATCGCGTTCTTTTTTCGCTTTAGCCACTTTATTTTTGCCGCGACCACGATTTTCATTACGACGTTCTTCTTCGTCTTCTGCTTCTAAAGCATAACGAGAGCTTAAATTGTAATCGGTATAATCTTCTGATGCACTTTCATTGCTTGACGCATCGACTTCAGCATAGCGTTTAGCATCTTCAGCCGCTTTACGCGCTTGCTCTTCTGCTTTTTGGCGAGCTAGCTCTTCCGCTTTACGACGAAGTTCAGCTTCTTCCGCTTTACGTTTTTCTTTTTCTGGATCAACCGATTTAGGTTTATTTTCAACCGCACTTTGTGCTGGTTTCGCTGCCTTTTCTGCTTCAACCTTAGCTTTTTCAGCTTTTGCTTTTTCCGCCGCAGCTTTTTCAGCAGCTAAACGTGCTTTTTCTTCTGCTGCTTTCTTCTCTGCTTCTTGCTGTGCTTTTAATTTTTCTGCCTCAGCGGCTTTTCGCGCAGCATCTGTTGGCACAGTGCGTTTTTTACGAACCTCAACTTGTACCGCTTTTGCTTTACCGCCAGCTGTTGTGCTGCTTACGGTTGTTTTTGTTCTGCGTTGAATACTTAGTTTTTTCGGTGCATTCGCATCCGCATTTTTTACATCTTCAGTCATTATTAAACTCCTTACTCTTCGCTAAACCAGCAAATATTACGCGCAGCCATAATAAAGTCAGCGGCTTGCTCTGCGGTTAATTCTTCAATATCAGCTAAATCATCTACACCTTGCTCAGCAAGCTCTTCAAGCGTAGTAATTTGTTTTTCAGCTAATTTAAAGGCAATGTGACGATTCATCCCTTCAAGATTTAATAGACGATCTTCAATATTTGCTTTTTTCAAGGCCTCTTCTTCTGCCGCAGCTGCTGCAGTAATCGCATCTTTTGCACGACCTTGTAACTCTTCGATAAGATCTTCATCTTCTAAACCATCAATTGCAGTTAGCTCGCTCACTGGAACATAAGCTACTTCTTCTAATGAAGTAAAACCTTCATCTACTAAGATTTGAGCAAACTCTTCATCAAGACCTAATTTATCCATGAATAAATTTAATACTTTGGTGTCTTCTGCTTGATGTTTTTCATTTAATTGTTCGGTAGTCATGACGTTTAATGTCCAACCGGTTAATTGTGTCGCTAAACGTACGTTTTGACCGTTACGACCAATTGCTTGTGCTAAGTTGTCAGCATTAACTGCAATATCCATTGAATGATTATCTTCATCCACAATGATTGAAGTCACATCAGCTGGCGCCATCGCATTGATCACATATTGTGCTGGATTATCATCCCAAAGTACGATATCCACACGTTCGCCACCTAACTCATTGGTAATCGCTTGAACGCGTGCACCACGCATACCTACACATGCACCAACAGGGTCGATACGTTTGTCATTTGATTTCACTGCAATTTTTGCGCGAGAACCTGGGTCACGAGCCGCACCACGAATTTCAAGCATTTCTTCACCGATTTCTGGTACTTCAATACGGAATAACTCGATTAACATTTCAGGTTTCGCACGAGTCACAAATAGTTGTGCAGTTTTGCTTTCTGGATTCACTTTATAAAGCACACCACGAACACGATCACCTGGACGGAAGTTTTCACGTGGAAGCATATCTTCACGCATAATCACGGCTTCTGCTTTATTGCCTAAATCTAAAATAATGCTTTCACGGTTTACTTTTTTCACTGTACCCGTAACAATCTTGCCTTCTTCAGAACGGAATTGCTCAACTACTTTTGCACGTTCTGCTTCACGGATTTTAGTGCTGATTACTTGGCGAGCAGTTTGCATTGCAATACGGTCAAATGCGATAGACTCAATTTGGTCTTCAACATAATCACCAAGTTGAACATTCGGATCTTCAAATTGTGCCGCTTCTAATGTCATTTCTTTTGTTGGCACTTTAACTTCATCAACCACCAACCAACGACGGAATGTATCAAATTCACCGGTTTTAGGGTTGATAGACACGCGAATATCGGTTTCATAGTCATATTTTTTCTTTGTTGAAAGTGCAATCGCACTCTCTAACGCTTCAAAAATCTTTTCACGTGGTAATAACTTCTCGTTAGATACTGCTTCAGCAGCTAACAAAATCTCTTTACTCATTTTCCTTTTTCTCCTTTAAAATTTTGCGATTACATTGGCTTTTTGAATGTTGCCAAAAATAAGAACTTGTTCCTGACCATCAACAATAAGTGTCAACATGTCATTTTCAATTTTTTCCAATTTACCTTGCCATTTACGACGATCTAAAACAGGAATACGTAAATGCACAGCGATATCCTCGCCCACATAACGTTGGAATTGCTCAAGCGTAAATAGTGGACGATCAAGACCTGGTGATGACACTTCCAGGTTATATTTATCCGCAATGGGATCTTCTACGTCTAAAATCGCGCTCACTTGACGACTTACATCAGCACAATCATCAACGCCTACGCCACCGTCTTTATCAATGAATAAACGCACGGTCATAAAACGACCTGCACGTTGGCATTCAATCCCCCAAAGTTCGCAGCCTAAGTCTTCTACTGCACCTTGAAGCATCTCTTGCAATTTTTGTTCTAATGTTGCCAATTTTTGCTCCTAATCTTAAAATTCAGACATAAAAAAAGGGTTAGGTTCGTCAATGAACCTAAGCCCAGTTTCTAAATTTCTCGTACAAAAAAACCCCAAACTTGGGGTTCTTATTACTGAACTTGTTATTGGTTGCGGGGGCCGGATTTGAACCGACGGCCTTCGGGTTATGAGCCCGACGAGCTACCAAGCTGCTCCACCCCGCGTCCGAAATATGCGGTGTATTATAGTGATCTAAATCAAAAGATCAAGCGATTTCTGCTAATTTTCTTGAAAACGTAAGATTTTTTGACCGCACTTTGTTTTATCTAAAGTGAGAGTTAGAATCCAAAGCCCGTGCCTAGACCAACCCCAACGCCTACACCATTACTGCCGCCGCCGGCACCTACACCAACAGAACAAGCACTCACTAAAGCACTTAATACAGCCACTAAAAATAATTTTTTCATAGATTTTCCTTTGTTAAATGTTCAAATAACCGATAAACGGCCAATAGGTCCGTTCGTGCAATCGGTTTGAACGGAAGTAAAAGATAATAAAGCCAACGAAATCTTCTCACATAAGACAACATATCAGTCCAATAAGTTGTCGGGCAATGAGATTTATAATAATTAAATAATTCATCAAGCTTTTCATCATCTAAGCTTTTCACACGACATAAACTGTCTAAAAATGCCAGCATATCACGTGTAATCAACCAGTGTTCATTATGGCTTTTTGAATGGGATTCAAAGTCCATAAAACTAATCTTACCTTCTTTCCATGCAATATCTCGTATGGCTGGACGCCCATGAATAATGCCTTGTTGATGGAGATTAATCAATATATCTATCGCTGAATGCAAAATATGTGATTTTTCTGCCCAAGACAACGCTTCATCATTCAGCCAGATGTTTAATGTTGATCCTGCATCTTCCAATACTAAATAATCATCACCAAAATCGCATAATTTAGGTACTGGTGCACCAATATTATTTAGATGCTGTAGTATTTCACACTCTTCTTTAAAATGTTGTTTTGGATGCGGTTTTAATAATAACCATATCCCTTTTAATTGCTCGGGTTGTTTTAACCAATAATGTTTCCCTAAATATTCAAATTGGAAAACACGTTCCCCACGGTGTTCTTTAAGAAGCATTTGTACATGGGCTTTAAACGACAAACTCATGTTCTCTTACCTAAAATTTTTATTGTATAGTGAAAAGATAAGCGATACATTCTACAAAATTTTTATTCTTTTTCAATCAAGGAGAAAAATATGCATTTTTTGAAAAGAGTGCTTACCGTACTGACATTAGGTTTATTCACGCTATCTGTACAAGCCTCTCCATTCAGTATCAGTGAACAACAAATTAACCAATATTTAAGTGAAAAAGGCACGATTAATGACAAACTCGGTATTCCAGGGTTATTTTCTGTCGATTACGCACTGAAAGATTTAGTGACACAAATCGGACAAACTGAAAGTAATCGTGTTGAAATGAGTGGTTTGGTTGATACGTTAATTCGTTTATCCGGTAAAACCTACCCAGCTAAATTGCATTTAACCTTTGATGCCATTCCAGAATATAACGCGCAGGAAGGTGCGCTTTATTTGAAAAACTTGCGAATTTTACGCTGGTCTGGCGAACCTAATAGTGCCATGGAACAACTCCAAGATGTTATGCCGCTATTAAGTGATGGTGTTGCAGCATTATTAAGCCGGATGCCAGTTTATACCTTGAATGAAAGCGACATGAAACAAATGCTGATTAAGAAATTTGCCAAGGAAATAAAAGTAGAGAAAGGTCGATTAGAATTAATTGGTGGAATGTTTTAACAATAAGGGCGTATTAAACGCCCTTTTTTATAACTCAATAATAGCTCGTAAACCTTGAGTTTGTCCATTAGCTTCAATATTTTCCAAGCGGAAACGGTAATGATGTAATTCTGCGATTCTTGCCACAATAGACAATCCAAGCCCACTTCCCTTTTCATTTTGTCCTGCAGGACGATAAAAACGCTGCCCTAATTTCGCTAATTCTTCTGGGTCAACACCACCTCCATTATCTTCGATAAGAATCTTATGCGGCTGCAAAATCAAACGCACCTGAGTACCTTGCGGACAGTATTTAATGGCATTATCCAATAAGTTTCGTAGCATTTGTGCAAGTAATAATGGCTGCCCTTGCTTAACTGCAGGATCTCCTTGATGATCAAACTGCAATTCGATTTGGCGTTGCTGTGCGCTGAAATATAACTCACCGATAAGTGAAGTTATAATTTCTGACCAATGAATCAGTTCCTGATGATTTAATTCTTTAAGATTATCTAATCGGGAAAGCGTAAGAAGCTGTTCGATTAATTGAGTTGCTCGGTCGATACCTTGGGTTAAATGCGTTAAGGCCATTTCACGAGTTTGTGCATCATCGCCAGCTAACTGTGCGACTTCTGTTTGAATACGTAATGCCGCTAATGGACTACGTAATTCATGCGCAGCATCAGAAACAAAGCGGCGCTCCCGTTCCAACTGCTCACTGGTACGCGTGAAAAATTGATTTAAGTTTTGGACTAACGGTAGAATCTCTGTTGGCACATCATCGGTTTCTAATAACGATACATCACCTGGTCGTCGAGCTTGTACGTTTCGACTCAATCGATTAATTGGTTTTAATGCACGATAAATCACAATAAACGCGACCAATAAGAGTACTGGTAATCCTGCAAACCAAATTCCTGTTTGGCTGAAAACCATTTTATTGACTAACTCTTCGCGATATTCTAACTCTTGACCTACGGCGATCACCAATTCACCATTACCAACAGGTTGCCAATAAATCAACCATTCATCGTCATCATCTAAAATATGCGCTTTACTAAATCCGGTTTTATTTTGGAAAATAAATTTGTCGCCATTATCTCCATCGGTTAACAATCTTTCACCTTTGTTAGAAAATATGGCAAAGGCCAATGCATCATTATCATAATGACGTTTCTGTGGTTTAAATCCACCACGTGGAAAGTTAGCATTTTCATCCAATAACACATTTTTCAAATCAGAGGTTGCTAAACGTTCGGCAAAAAGCACTTGCTGTGCATTAAACACATCTTTGACTTCTTTTTTGACAACCGTCCAGGCAACAGCCGTGGCAATGCACCACACGCAAAGTGCGGTCAAACTTAAACCGATTAAGAGACGAAAACTCAGTCGTTTATTTTTCATTAACTTGTCCTAAAGCATAGCCTACGCCATGTACCGTACGAATAAATTGCTTACCTAATTTTTGACGCAAATTATAAATATGTACGTCCAATGCACCACTACTTAATTCTTCATCCCAATTTGACAGTTTTTCTTCAATGGTCGCACGTGAAAGCACTCGTTCTTTATTCAACATAAAAAGCTCGAGTAATTTATATTCACGTCCAGTTAATGTAATTTCATCTTCATTCAACCAAGCTTTACGCTGAGCAGGATCGAGTTTGACATTACCATGCTCAATTTGTGGTTTAACTTGCCCATAACGACGACGAATTAATGCTTGTAATCGCACCACCACTTCAGCCAAGGCAAAGGGTTTGCAAAGATAATCATCCGCGCCTTGTTGAATGCCTTTAATGCGTTCATCCAATGTATCACGCGCAGTTAAGATCAACACAGGCACATCTTGATTATTTGAACGCCATTGTTTTAACACATCCAAACCATCTAGTTTAGGCAGGGTTAAATCCAATACCACTGCATCATAAGGCGCGCCGATTAAAGCATTTAATCCACTTTGACCATCGGTAAACCAATCTACAATAAAGCCTGATTTTGTTAAACCTATTTGTAGACCATTGCCGATGAGAGGATCGTCTTCTACTAATAAAACTCGCATAATATTGACCGCACTTTTCTCTTTCTCAAAACGAAAAAATGGCGGGCTTTTGCCCACCACTTCAAATTATATGAATTATTGCGCTTTTTCAACGCTAATGACTTCAAGCTCTGGTTTTTCAAACATTTCATTGTCTAGTTTACCGTAAACGCGGATTTTATCCTGAGGTCCCACATTTAAGCCATTCCAAACACGGTTTTTAATTTCCAATTTTATTTGGTCTGTGCCATCGGTAAAAAGATATTTATCATCTTTAATTTGTTGAGTGATGTTACCGACTAAGGTAATCATAGAATTATCTTTCGCAGATAATGCTTGTTTAACAGTCAGTTGTTGACCTTGGTTACCACCTTGGAAGCCACCTTGTGCAGTGTTGCCATTGAAACCCGCAAATGCAGCTGAAGTAGATAAAGCTAAAAGGGTTGCTAAAGCTAATTTTTTCATCATGTTCTCCTAAATAGAATTAAGCATAAATTAATCATGTTTCAAAGCGAAGGATTATCCTCATTGCCGCCTTGTTGATGCTTATTAAACACAACAAATCTTAATGAAATCTTAAGCAACCTTAAGATTTTTAAATTTTTTTAAAATCACCAACAAAATCGCTCATTCACCCAGTTATCTTGGCGTTTTTTTTCCCATTTCGCTTTATTTTCAGGATTAGCAAAATAGCGGTCTTGCTCAACTAAACGCGCATCAAGTTTTGCCTCTGCTTCTTTTAATGCCTGTTTTCTATCTGGATGTTTGCTTGGTAATTGAGGCAAAAATACAGTCTGATAAGGGTGATTTTTCACCCAGTCAATCGCATCTTGCGCCGCCTTGTGTTGTTTATTCAAATCACAGAACGCATACGGATTAACATGTTGTCCCACTAATTGCCCAAATGCTGTGTTATTCGATACGGTTAATTTATCTAAATCCAACACATATAACGCGGTGATTAAACGGTTTTGTCCACGATAAAACCATTTTACTGCTTCATCACGCAAGCCAAAATCATAAGCACGAGCAGAAAGCGCAAACATTGTCATCGGAGAAACAAAATCCACTTTTTTCTCAATAATATTGACCGCACTTTCAAAATCTTTTTGTGTATTTTTCAGTAATAACGCATCAATATCTTTGTTCACATTAATCTGTTCAAGTCGCCCATCTCTGGCATCGTAATAAGGCTTTACATACATATCAATATGCTTAACCGGCTCTTTTGAAATCGAGCTACAAGCTGTTAATAAAAGTGCGGTTGAAATCCACGTTAATTTTAGAAAGGTTTGCATGGTCTTCCCTTATGATGAATATTAGCTCGCTATCTTACAACAAAAGAGCCGTGAGTTTTACTTCTCTTTCTTCTATAATGAGCAAAATTTTGTTTTATTTTGTTTCATGAAAATCCATCTTATTCAGCGACAAATCACCTTAGATTTTGATAACCAAACTTCCCTGCTTAACTTTTTAGAACAACATCATATTCACCATGAATATCAATGTCGTTCGGGCTATTGTGGTTCTTGCCGCGTGAAGATCAAAAAAGGCAAGGTTTCCTACGCTGAAGAGCCCCTTGCCTTTATTCAACCCGATGAGATTTTACTCTGTTGTTGTCGGGTGGAAAGTGATTTGGAAATAGAACTATAAGATGCAAATTTTATAACATATCTCTATATTAATGATCTATTTTCTCTTTCGCCAACATTCCCACTAAAACGGCCAAAATTGAATAAGGATAAGTTGTCTTTAGAAAATCAATAAAGCTCTTAACTTCACCATATTGTATGCACTCCATAACATACAAAAGCAACATTCCCAAAGAAACTATTATTGAAAGTTTTATTACTGTTATTATAAATCGCATCATTATTACTATTTTGCTCAATTAACTGATTAGTTTTTATTGCAATCTAGAAACTTATTAGATCCAGCTAGCAAAGATTTATCTATTCTATTTCATTAGTAGAAAAATAATCAAATAACACATTAATATTATTTAATGCAGAACCTAAATTATTTAAAAACACCTCAGCATCTTTTGTTAATCTACTGTCATACACTACTCTAAAACGAACAGCGTCTACTTTAAAACTTGGGTAATTATTATAAATTTGATCGCTTTCTACATAATGTAAATATAAATTTATTTTATCTTGTATATATTCCATACCTTCATAATCCCATTCATATGGGAAAGTAATAGTCATAATACATTCATTATTATTAAAATATATAATATCTACAATATTCTGATTCATTCTTTTTTTCTTAGTTTTGGGTTAAAAATTATTAAATAATTATCCCACAGATAAACTGTAATAATCCTATTCAATATTTATAAACTAAATATTTACCATACATAAATATAACGATCCACACATAACATGTACGGATCGTTATTTAATAAGTGAATTAAAAAATCCTATCTACTCTTTATAAATTATTCAAATCCAACACATCTGTCATATCAAACAATCCGTGAGATTGTTTTTCCAACCATTTACCTGCACGCACTGCCCCATTGGCAAAGGTCATACGGCTTGATGCTTTATGAGCAATTTCAACGCGCTCACCGATATCGGCAAACCAGACACTATGTTCCCCCACGACATCAGAGGCACGAATAGTAGAGAAACCAATTTCATCACGTTTACGTTCGCCTGTAATGCCTTCGCGACAAAATACACCATGCGTTTTCAAATCACGACCTAGGGTTTTCGCAATGTGTTCTCCCATAGAAAGTGCAGTACCAGATGGTGCATCCACTTTGTGGCGGTGGTGTGCTTCAATGATTTCGATATCGCAATAATCGCCCATCACTTTGGCGGCTTTTTCTAATAGTTTAAACACCAAGTTCACACCCACACTGAAGTTGGATGCAAATACAATGGCAATTTTTTCTGATGCGGCTTGAATTGCGGCTTTACCTGCATCATCAAAACCTGTGGTACCAATTACCATCTTTTTATTATTAGCGACACAAAATGCGATATGCTCAAGCGTGCCTTCCGGACGCGTGAAATCAATCAGCAAATCAAAGTTGTCTTTTTCTGCATTTAAATCATCTGATACTTTGACACCTAATGCACCGATACCTGCAAGCTCACCCGCATCAGCGCCCACTAAAGAGGAACCTTTACGCTCAAAAGCAGCACCTAATTCTGCTCCTTCTGCATTATGTACGGCTTGAATTAATTGACGCCCCATTCTTCCGCCAGCACCGGCGATGGCAATTTTTAATGTCATGTTTTGTCCTTTTTTATCAAATTAAAGCGTGTTGAACGCCACTATAAATTAAATAGATTCCGAAGAAAATAAAAATCAGCCCTGCTGCATTATCAATATAGCGACTATATTGGCTATAAAACTGTTTTGCAACAGAACGCGAAAAAAGCACCGAAATGATGTAGAAATATAAAAAGGTTTCTACGGTAATCACGGCTAGTGCGGTCAAAATTTGTGATGTTTCGGTAATATTCACTAAAACCAATGACATCACACTGCTGAAGTAAATCACAACTTTAGCATTAGATAAATTGACCAATAAGCCTTTCATAATGCTCGTTAAAGTCGATTGATTTGATGTATTTGCATTCTGCTTTTCATCAAAGACCACATTGGTTTTTACTTTTGTCATTTTAATGCCGAGATAAACTAAATAGGCTCCACCAAGCATCATCACAGTGCCTTGAATAATTGGCATCGTGGCAAAAATAATGGCAAGTCCTAAAACGGCAGCCGTAGCCCAAATTAATACGCCAATGGTAATCCCAATCACCCCACCAATAGCTTCTCGGCGAGAACTCATGGCTGAAATTCGGCTGACATAGAAAAAATCAGGACCTGGCGAAAGTAAACCAACAAGATGAATAATCATCAAATTTAGCATGGAAAGCCTACGATACGTAATATCACGATCACGATAACAGCATAAACTGCCGCTAAAACATCATCCACCATAATCCCAAAACCGCTTTCCAGTTTTTGGTCAAAATAACGGATGGGATAAGGTTTTAAGATATCGAAGAAACGGAAAAGTACAAAGGCAATGACAATCCAAGGCAAAGACAAAGTTGGAATCGCCGCTAACACAATAAATACGCCAACAAATTCATCCCAAACAATGGAACCATGATCATGAACGCCCATATCATCTGCGGTTTTTTGGCATAGATAACAGCCAAGCGCAAAGCAAAGTGCGGTCAAAATTAGGAAGATTTTTAGTCCAAGACAAGCTAATAATGCCGAACCTAAAATCGTTCCAGCTAAACTTCCCCATGTGCCCGGAGCAGGACGAATGAGTCCTGAACCAAAACCTAATGCAAGTAAATGAACTGGATTTTTTAAGCTAACTCTATCAAGTGGTGAATTATTCATGATTTATCCTTAAAATGATCGAAACCAGATGGCGCTTGATAATTGATTACTCGCCCATCTTTTAAAAAAGTAATCGGATTGTTATTTTGCGGAACAATTTTTCCAATACAGGTACAAGGTACATTCAACGCTTGAGATAACTTCTCAATCTCAGATTTTTTATTTGCGGGAATCGTAAAGCAAAGCTCATAATCTTCCCCGCCACTTAATGCAAACGCTTCTGCTTTTTCTAAGCGATATGTTTTTTTGAGTGATGTAGATAAAAGCAAGAAGGATAAATCAATCTCCGCAGAACATTGGCTTCTCGTTAAAATATGTCCTAAATCAGCGACAAGACCATCTGAAATATCAATGCATGAATGCGCTACATCCACTAAGGCTTGACCTAATTCAACGCGTGGCGTTGGATGAAAATGACGTTTTACTAAAAATTCAGCATCAAAATCGACCGCACTTTTACCTTGCAAAATCCAATTTAAACCTGCCGCGCTATCACCTAACGTGCCCGATACATAAATTAAATCACCAACCTTCGCATTATGTCGGAATAACGCCTTTCCTTTTGGTACGAAACCTTGTGCCGTAATGGTTACAGAAAGTGGACCTTTTGTTGTATCACCACCAATTAACGTCACATCATATTGATTTAATGTATCAAACAAACTTTGACTAAATTGGCTTAGCCAGTTTTCATCAACGTCAGGTAATGTCAGCGCAAGAGAAATCCAAGCGGGTTTAGCGCCCATAGCAGCTAAATCACTTAGATTTGTCGCGATAGCTTTATACGCTAAATCTTGGGACGAAATGGAAGATAAAAAATGCGTGCCCTCGACCATTGTATCGGTGGTAATGGCAAGCTGATAGCCTTCAGGGATATGAGTGATCGCACAATCATCCCCAATACTAAAATCAACAAAGTATTGATTGCCTTTTTGTATTGAGAAATATCGCCCTATAAGATCAAATTCACCCGTACTCATTTTATCTGCGCACAAAAAAACAAAGGGCAGACATTTGTCTACCCTACATTTGAATAATCATTTGCGACCTAATGCAGGAGCGACTTTATCCAATACACCGTTAATGTATTTATGGCTTTCATCTGCACCAAACACTTTCGCTACTTCAATCGCCTCATTAATCACCACTTTATATGGCACATCTGGCTCAAATTGAAGTTCATAAACCGCTAAACGTAAAATCGCTTTTTCAATCGGATCTAATTCATCCAACGCGCGATCTAAATAATGGCTCATTGAAAAATCAACGGCTTCTACATTCGCAACAGTTTGACGGAAAAGGCGGCTAAAATAAGGTTTATCCACACCTTTTAAATCTTGATCCACAACGAACGTGAGTTCCACTTGTTCTGGTGCGTTACCAGAAATCGCCCAAGAATATAATGCTTGAACGGCACATTCTCTCGCTCTACGACGTGGCGATACTTTTTTTACAGGTTCTTTTTTCTCTGTCATTGGAATTATGCCGCATCAATTTGTTGTAAAAGGTTCACCATTTCAAGTGCAGTTAATGCTGCTTCTGCACCTTTGTTACCTGCTTTGGTCCCTGCGCGCTCGATAGCTTGTTCAATGTTTTCAGTTGTTAAAACACCGAATGCCACTGGAATTTCAGCTTGCATTGCCACTTGACCTAAACCGCTGCTTGCTTCGCCCGCTACATATTCAAAGTGAGCTGTACCACCACGGATTACTGTACCTAGTGCCACGATTGCATCAAATTTTTTGCTTTCAGCTAAACGACGTGCTACTAATGGAAGTTCATACGCACCTGGTGCACGAACGATTGTAATATTCTCATCTTTCACTTGGCCGATACGTTTTAATGCATCTACCGCACCTTCTAATAAACTTTCATTAATAAAACTGTTAAAACGAGCAATCACTACTGCGATTTTAGCATTTGGTGCCGCTACCGCACCTTCTAAAACTTTCATATTTTTTCCTAATCTGAATGAACAATAAATTTGACGGTGGATTTTAGCATAAAAAGAAACCCTGTGGAAATAATCCGACAGGGTTTTCTATGAGTGGAAAAGAACTTACTTCTCAAGTTTTAACGGTTCAATTTTCCAGATATTTTTCGCATATTCAAGAATTGTACGGTCTGATGAGAAGAAGCCCATGTTCACCATATTTTGAATGGTACTTGCTATCCATACATCACGATCTTGATATTTTTTATCTACTGCTTTTTGCGCTTCCACATAACTGCGGAAATCAGCAAAAGATTGATAATAATCGTGGTACTGTAAACCTTGAATGAGAGTGTGATAACGGTTCGGTTCTTCCGGCGAGAAATCACCACGGATAATTTGGTCAATAACTTCACGTAATTGCTCATCATTTTGATAATAATCAAACGGACGATAACCTTCGCGACGTAATGCTTCCACTTGTTCAACCGTATTACCAAAGATAAAGATGTGGTCTTCACCAACATTATCTAAAATCTCAACGTTCGCTCCATCAAGCGTACCCAATGTTAACGCACCATTTAAGGCAAACTTCATGTTACTGGTACCTGATGCTTCTGTTCCTGCAAGAGAGATTTGCTCAGAAATATCTGCCGCTGGAATGATTAATTGTGCAAGACTTACGCTGTAGTTCGGAATAAAGACAACTTTTAAACGACCTTTTAAGCGTTCATCATTATTGATAACATTCGCGACATCGTTAATTAAACGAATGGTTTGTTTTGCTGCATAGTAAGCTGAAGCCGCTTTACCCGCTAAAATGAACACACGTGGCTGCCAATCTTTTTCTGGATGAGCAAGCATTTCGTTGTAACGAGCAATAATGTGTAACACATTAAGCATTTGACGTTTGTATTCGTGAATACGTTTTACTTGTACATCAAATAAAGCATGTGGATCTAAATCAATATCAAGTGTTTTCTTCACATATTGTGCTAATTTCACTTTGTTATCGTATTTAATATCCGCAACTGCACGCTTAAATTCACCTTTATCTGCAAAGGCTTTAAGTTTTTCAATTTGGCTTAAATCGCAACGCCATTCAGAACCAATATATTGATCAAATAAAGCCGCTAATTTCGGGTTTGCTACGGCAAGCCAACGACGCGGTGTCACACCGTTTGTTACATTGGTGAAACGTTCTGGATAGATACGAGCAAAATCAGCAAAGGTTGATGTCACCATAAGATCTGAGTGAATTGCCGCAACACCGTTCACTTTATGAGAACCGACAACAGACAACCATCCCATGCGCACTTTACGTTGATATCCTTCTTCGATAAGTGAAACGCGACGGATAAAATCCATATCAGTCGTGACATACGTTTTCACATATTCAAGGAAATGATCATTAATTTCAAAAATCATTTGTAAGTGACGCGGTAAGATCTTCGCCATCATTTCTACCGGCCAGGTTTCTAATGCTTCAGACATCAAAGTATGGCAAGTATAAGAGAAAATACGACGAGTCACATCCCAAGCGTTTTGCCATGAGTAACCGTGTAAATCGATTAAAATACGCATCAACTCAGGAATCGCTAATGCCGGGTGGGTATCATTCAAGTGAATCGCCACTTTATCAGCAAGATTATTCAATGTACCGTGTGTTCTTAAATGGCGACGGAGAATATCTTGCAAAGATGCAGATACCAAGAAGTACTCTTGACGTAAACGTAACTCACGACCATTCCAGGTAGAATCATCTGGATAAAGTACGCGAGAAAGGTTTTGATTAGCCGAACGAGTTGCCACAGCTGCTAGGTGGTCACCACGGTTAAATTCTTCTAAATCAAATAACTCTCCACCATGGGCAGACCATAAACGTAAGGTTGAGGCTGAATCATTTTTGTAACCTGGAATCATTTGATCGTATGCAAGTGCGGTCACTTTTTCAGCCGGATTCCAGATACATTTTTTATCTTCAAAATAGATATGACCACCAAAATCAATACTGAAACGTTTTGATGGACGCATAAATTCCCAAGGTGCCCCTTTTTCCAACCAATCATCCGGACGTTCAACTTGTTGACCATTTTCAATTTTTTGACGGAACATACCGTATTCATAACGAATACCGTAACCCATCGCTGGAATGGCTAATGTTGCCAGTGAGTCCATAAAGCAAGCAGCAAGGCGACCTAATCCCCCGTTACCTAAACCAGGATCCACTTCTTTTTCAATAATCTCTTCCAAATTAACATTTAATTCAGCCAGAGCTTTTTCTGCCACGTCATAAACACCTTCTGCGATCATCGCATTAGAAAGTGTACGGCCGATTAAGAATTCCATAGAAAGGTAATAAACACGACGAGTTTCTTCTGCGCGAGATTGACGAGCGGTGGTAATCCAGCCTTCAGTCACTAAATCACGTACCGCATGAAGTGTCGCATTTAGCCAATCGCGTTGACTCGCCTCTTTTGGTGAACGACCAATTAAAAAAATTAATTTATAAACAATTGCTTTTTTCACGCCTTCAACATCAAGACTTGGTCGATTGTAGAGAAATGGCGAATCAAAATTGTCCATGATCATAGAAAGTAAAACCTCAATAAAAAAATCGCGCAAATTTTAAGCTTTTTTACGAAAAAAACAACAAAAATCCCCCTTCAAAGGCGATTATTTTGAAGAGGGAGTCAATCCATTGAATTATGAATTTAAAATGCCTAAATAGAGCTGCTCATATTGAGTGGCCGCATTTTCCCAACTAAAGTCCTGCGCCATGGCATTATTACGCACCATCGCCCAAACACGTTGTTTTTGCCACAAAGCAAAGGCATGCTGGATAGCACTTCGTAAATCATCTGCTTCGGCTTTCTGGAATACAAAGCCCGTTGCGGTGCGCGCTTTAATGGTTTCGCTTGTACTGTTGGTCACTGTATCAGCTAATCCTCCCGTCGCACGAACAAGCGGCAATGTACCATATTGCAACCCATATAATTGAGTTAATCCACAAGGTTCAAAACGGCTTGGAACTAAAATCACATCACCACCGGCAACCATTAAATGTGAAAGCGCTTCATCATAACCAATTTTTACTGCGATATTTTCTGGGTAACGTTGTGCTAATTGGCAAATTCCCTCTTCCAAATGTTTCGCACCAGAACCGAGAATAGTTAATTGACCACCTTGTTTAACAATTTCATCCGCTGTGGCAATCAGTAAATCCACGCCTTTTTGTTCTGTTAAGCGAGTCACCATCACAAATAAGAGTGCATCAGGTTGTTGTGGTAAATTAAAATAAGCTTGTAAATCCGCTTTATTTTTCTTCTTACCCGCGATGGATTTCAATTTATAGTGATGCTGAATGTACGCATCACAACTTGGATGCCAAATTTCTTGATCCACGCCATTTAAAATTCCCACCAATTTACCTGACTCACGTAAACCCGTTAATAAGCCTTGCAAGCCATAAGCAAAGTCTGGTGTGGTAATTTCTTTCGCATAAGTAGGACTCACTGCTGTGACCATATCAGAATAATAAAGGCCTGCTTTTAGATACGAAATTTGGCCAAATAACTCTAAACCATCGACATGGAACATACCTTCTGGCAATCCAATTTCATGTAAATGACGATGAGCGAATTGTCCCTGATAAGCCAGGTTATGAATTGTAAATACTGATTTTGCAGGGCGACCTTTATTAAAGAGATAAGCAGCAGCTAAGCCCGCATGCCAATCGTGCGCATGCACTACTTCAGCTCGCCACCAACTATCTAAGCCTGTCGCAAGCTCTGCGCCCACCCAACCTAATAAAGCAAAACGCTTATAGTTATCGGCATAATCATTGTAATCTGTATCGTGATAAGGGTTCCCATCCCGCCAATAGAGATGGGGCGCATCAATCAGATAAATCCCTACGCCATTGTATTCGCCATAACGCAATACAACATGACCAGCAAAATTATCAAATTCTGTGACGACATGCGTATTCTCAATACCAGCAGAAATTTTTGGATAAGCTGGCAATAAAATACGCGTATCAATACCAATTTCTTTTTGTGCAAAAGGTAATGCCCCTAAAACATCAGCGAGTCCACCGGTTTTTAATAAGGGATACAGCTCCGAGCAAACATGTAAAACTCTCATAATTTTCCTTTTATACTTAAAATTGTGCTGTCATCAATAACAGCACAATCTTTTTAGTTCACTTAAAACACTGTCAAAATTGACCGCACTTTAATCCAAATGTTCTTCGTTAGTGACTTCTTCACCCTGCAATTTTTTTAACATTGCTGATGTAACCAGTACAACTTTACCGGTAGAACTTACACGGAAACGTTTACTGTCTAGGGCTTTATCTACACCGATTTCCATACCATCTGGAATAATACAATGACGATCAATAATACAATCTTTCAATGTACAATTTTTACCAATTTGTACTTGCGGTAACACGACGCAGTGATCAACAGAAGAGTCTTCATCAATTTTGATTCTATCAAACAACACTGAATTACTAATAGATGCATCGGTAATCACACAGCCACCACCGATAAGCGAGTTATCCACCGGTTTGACATTCGCTTTTTTATAGAAGAATTTAGATGGATAAGCCTGTACTGGATTACCACGAATTGGCCAGCTTTGATCGTAAATATCTAATTGTGGATTTTCTGAAACTAAATCGATGTTGGATTGCCAGAAACTATCAAGTGTACCTACATCACGCCAGTAAATTTCACCTTCAGTGTTGCGGCCCATACAAGAACGGCTGAATGGATGCGCATAAAGCACGCCTTCTTCTAAGCATTTTGGCAAGACATCTTTACCAAAGTCATGAGATGTGCAAGGTGTGTTTACTTCTCTATCAAGCATTTTATAGAGATATTCTGCATCAAAGACATAAATTCCCATTGATGCTAATGAAATGTCTGGTTTACCAACCATTGCTGGCGGATCTTTTGGTTTCTCAACGAAGGCTTTCACTTTAAGATTTTCGTTTACCGCCATGACACCAAATTCACTGGCTTCAGAACGAGGCACTTCAATACAACCTACTGTACATTTTGCTCCACTTCTCACGTGATCCATCAACATAACACTGTAATCTTGTTTATAAATATGGTCGCCCGCAAGAATCAAAATGTATTTTGGGCGATAGTGATTACGGATAATCGCCATATTTTGATACACCGCATCAGCTGTACCACGGTACCACGTAGAATCATCAATTTGTTGACGGGCAGGTAACATATCAACGAATTCACCACGCTCTTGCGGTAAGAATGACCAACCTGTTTGTAAATGGCGTAATAAAGAGTGAGCGGCATACTGGGTTACAACACCGATGCGATTCAGGCCTGAGTTAATACAGTTGGAAAGCGCAAAATCAATAATGCGACGATTACCACCAAAATATAACGCAGGTTTAGCACGTTTATCGGTTAATTCATGTAAGCGAGAACCACGACCACCAGCCAAAATAAGCACTAAAGTATCTTTAACTAATTCATATTTATTAAGATCACTTTTCATAACAAACTCCATCGTTTTTATCATCCATATGTTCCAACACTTCAAATGCTATACCGCTCACATCACATTGTTGAATCACGCTATTTTCAGTTTCGGCAATCTTTTTCCATTTACCCTTTGGCAAATAAAAAGATTGCGGTTCAGTTTTTGCATTAATTAAGAAAAGATATTTGCCGTCTAACATAACTTGTAGGGCTTTGCTTTCCCGATTACGCCAATCGTCTAGGGTCATCGGGTTTCCCCCAGTATTCAACCACTCGACATTTTCATCCGACCACCAAGCCTCCTGTTGCAAACTTTGAATTTTTTTTCGTAATGCAATGGTTTGCTTAGTAAAGTCAAATAAGGTTTGGTTAAAATCATTCCACTTTAACCACGTAATTTCGTTATCTTGGCAATAGGCGTTATTATTGCCATATTGGGTGTTACCGAACTCATCCCCAGCAAGCAGCATGGGTACACCATTTGCCAGTAATAAAGAACCTAACAATCCTTTTTCTGATAAAACACGGTTATTTTCGACTGCACTTTGCCATTCATCAGCTAAATCCAGTTGAGAACCTTCAATTCCATGATTGTAGCTATAGTTTTCATTGCGTCCGTCACGGTTCTCTTCACCGTTAGCATCATTGTGTTTATGGTTATAGCTCACTAAATCTCGTAACGTAAAACCATCATGAGCAGTAATAAAGTTCAAGCTACCATGCGATAAGCGTCCTTCTCGTTTAAAAATATCGCTAGAGCCAGCAAAACGTTCTGCAAAAGCACCCACTTCACCACTTTGCCATAACCAAAAACGACACATATCATCACGGAAACGATCATTCCATTGAGAAAAATAGGCTGGGAAATAACCAACTTGGTAACCGTAATAGCCTATATCCCAAGGCTCTGCGATTAATTTAATTTTTTGTAGAACCTCATCCTGTTCCATTTCTGCAAACAATTTTGCATTTGGATTGAAATCAGGTGTTTCACGACCAAGCACAGTGGCCAAATCAAAACGGAAACCATCCACATGGCATTCTGTTACCCAGTAACGTAAGCAATCTAATACCCATTTGCGAGTGACGTCATTGGCAAGATTGAGCATATTGCCGCAACCCGTCCAGTTGAGATAATCACCATGCTCGTTTTGCCAGTAATAGGTTTTATCATCAATACCGCGCTGACAAAATGTCGGAAATGTTTTTTCGGATTCAGCCGTATGGTTAAACACCACATCTAAAATCACTTCGATACCAGCTTGATGCAAGGCTTTCACCATGCTTTTAAATTCGTTCAATGGTTGTTTTTGATCTGCCGCATAACTTGGTTCTAAAGCAAACATAGCTAATGGGTTATAGCCCCAATAATTACGTAATCCTTTTTCTTGCAAATGTGGTTCATCAATAAAGAAATTCACTGGGAGCAATTCAAGGCTGGTAATACCCAATGATTTAAAGTACGCAATGTTTTCGGAGTGAGCCAACGCCGCATAAGTACCACGGATATTTTCTGGAATACGGGAATTTAATTGGCTAAATCCTTTAACATTTAATTCATACACAATGGTTTGAGCCCAAGGAATAGACGGCTTGCAATCCCCAGACCAATCAAAATGCTCATCCACAATGCGACCTTTAGGTGCAACCGCTGCATTATCTCGTTCATCATTTAACACGAAAATTGAACGAGATTCTGGTGAGCTTAAAGCCGGTTTATGGCTTACTGCTTTCGCATAAGGATCAAGCATTAACTTTTGTGGATTGGCTAAAGTGCGGTCATTTTTGCCTGTGATTCTGAACGCATACTCATCATTTAACTCAACGCCTTCAATTGCTACATGCCAAATGTCATCGGTTCTGCTCATGGCAAAACGGCTTTCTTTACCATCACGGAACAAGCAAAGTTCAACAGCATCGGCCGCACTAGAAAACAGCGCAAAATTCGAAATTTTTAGGCCGTTTTCTAGCGTTTGTGAATATCCCATTGGGGAAGGTTTGCCATTGTTATAAATACTAAACATCGTGTTCTTCGCTATTGTTATGCTTTATATTTTAAATAGATCGTTGCGAGTGGCGGAATGGTCACGCTAATCGAATTTTCACGTCCGTGACTTGCGATCGCTTCACTTTCTACCAAGCCAAAATTACCCACGTTTGAACCTTGATAATACATTGAGTCAGTATTCAAAATTTCTTCGTATTCACCCGCTACATTTACACCGATACGGTAGCCTTCGCGTGGTACTGGGGTGAAATTACTGATTACAATAATGCGTTCGCCATTACTGCTTTTACGTTCAAAAGCAAAGACCGAATTTTCCGCATCATCCACTACTAACCAATCAAAGCCTTCCGGCTCACCGTCTAATTCAAAGAGCGGTGCATTTTTTTGATAAATTCCGTTCAAATCTTTGACTAATTGCAAGACACCTTTATGCCATAAGCCACCATGGTTTTCGTCAAGTAAGAACCAATCCAAACTTTCTTCATAATTCCATTCGCGACCTTGAGCAAATTCATTGCCCATGAATAATAATTTCTTGCCTGGATAACCCCACATATAACCGTAGTAAGCACGCAAGTTAGCGAATTTTTGCCATGCATCGCCTGGCATTTTGCCGAGTAACGAACATTTGCCGTGTACGACTTCATCATGAGAAAGCGGTAATACAAAGTTTTCGCTGTATTGATAAATCATCCCAAAGGTCATTTTGTCATGATGATAACGACGATAAACGGGATCGAGTTTCATATAACTTAGGGTGTCATTCATCCAGCCCATGTTCCATTTAAAATTAAATCCAAGCCCCCCATTTTCGGTCGGATGGGTTACGCCACCGAAAGAAGTGGATTCTTCCGCAATCGAAATCGCGCCAGACACTTCAGAATGGATTTTCCAGTTGGTATGTTTTAAGAATTCAATGGCTTCTAAGTTTTCACGACCGCCATATTGATTCGGAATCCATTCGCCTTCAGCTCGGCTATAATCGCGATAAATCATTGATGCGACCGCATCTACACGGATACCATCTACACCAAATCGCTCAAGCCAATACAGTGCATTACTGGATAAGAAGTTTCTCACTTCATTACGACCATAGTTATAAATTAAGGTATTCCAGTCTTGATGATAGCCTTCACGTGGGTCAGCATGTTCATATAAGGCTGTACCATCAAATGCCACTAAACCGTGTGTATCACTAGGGAAATGCCCTGGCACCCAGTCTAAAATCACATTAATGCCTGCTTTGTGCGCTTTTTCGACTAAGCGTTTAAAGCCTTCTGGTGTACCAAAACGACTCGTTGGTGAATACAGCCCTATCGGTTGGTAGCCCCAAGAGCCATCGAATGGAAATTCGGAGAGTGGTAAAAACTCGATATGGGTAAAGCCCATATGTTTTACATAAGGAATAAGCTCATCGGCAATTTGGTCGTAATCTAGCCAGAAATTATTTTCTAAATTACGGCGCCATGATCCCAAATGTACTTCGTAAATCGAAATAGGTTGATTACGTTGGTTCGCTTTACGACGTTGCTCCGTCATTTCGACCACATCTGGCAACATGCTGATTTCTGATGCTGTATCTGGACGCAATTCCGATCTGAATGCATAAGGGTCAGCTTTTAAACGAAGGTTGCCGTTGCAATCAATCAATTCAAATTTATAGCGTTGACCCAGGCTAGCTTTGGGTAAGAATAATTCCCATACCCCACTTGCCGGATGGAAACGCATTGGATGACGACGACCGTCCCAATAATTAAAATCACCTACCAACGAAACGCGCTTAGCATTTGGCGCCCATACACGGAAATTTACGCCCGGTACACTGTCACATTCAGTAAAATGTGCACCTAATACTTCATAAGGACGCAATAACGAACCTTCCGCTAATAACCATTGATCCAAGTCATTAATCATTGGATGGAAACGGTACGGATCTTCAATAATTTGGGCTTCTACGCCCCAATACACTTTTAATTGGTAGGTAAAGAAATGGTGAATCTCTGGCACAATCGCAGCAAAAAATCCGCGGTCATCCAGTTTTTCTAGTTCGACAACGATGGATTGACTTTCTTTGTCAATCACTTCGACTTTATCTGCATCGGGTAATAAAGCACGAATCTCAATACCATTGTGAGTTTCATGCATGCCTAATACAGCAAAAGGATCGGCATGTTTGCCATCAAAAAATGAATTAATTACTGATTGAGCGACTAATTTCGTCATGACATACTCCTTTATGCTTTGCAAGCTTGATTATTTACAACCGATTGTATTTTCTCGTTTGTTGAGCGGCAAAAAGCATTAAACGATAATAGATAAAAGGCAAAGCAGGCAATGAATGAAAGTGCTGTTGAATATGGAATGGTTTTTTCAAACTGAATTTGGTTTTGCTCGTCGAGCAATTGATAACGCAAAAAAGCATCAAGAGGAGAAGAAAACGCGGTTAAATCATCATGAATGGGTTCATTTTCAAAGGCACAAATTACATCTTGGAACGGTTGGTTTTGTCCAATATTCGGCGGAAATTGCAACTGCTCGATAAAATAATCAATAGAGCTTGGCGAGGCATAAATTAAATGCCCGTCAATATCATAATGGGAAAGTGAAATGCCAAGTTTTTCAGCGGATTGTTTAATGGATGAGGTCATTTGCATACAACTGATAACATATCTACATAATACTTATTAAGTATTATAGGTAAGCAGGGTTGAAATACAATTGCCAATCTCGCAAATTGTGACCTAAATCAAAAAACAAAGTTTAAAGAGAATAAAAAAACAACGAAATTTAAATTATTCAGTTTCAATGACAAATTCAAACCAATCAATGACATCTTCTTCGTGCACGCCATCTGGAATTAAAATACCTGCATTTTTCACTGAATTAGGATCACCGCTGATTAAGGGATGCCATTCGGGCAAAGGTTTACCTTCATACAATAAACGATAGGCACAGGTATTCGGCAGCCAACCAAAATCAGGCAAATTCTTTTTGGTTAATTTCGTACAATCACTTTCGATTTTAAAACGTTCAGGATAATTACGACACTTCCCTGTTTCCACATCTAATAGATTGCAAGCAATGCGCGTGTAATAGAGTTTTTCACGCTTGCCCCGCCCTTGAATATATTTCCGATAACAGCATTTCCCGCAGCCATCACATAAGACTTCCCATTCGGATTCCGTCATTTCAAGGAGCGATTTTGTTTGCCAAAAATGAGATTCAAATTGCATAGTGAAACCAATAAAAAAGTGCGGTCAAAATTTACGTGATTTTTGACCGCACTTTGTTGTTTAGAATTAGAAGCCTTCTTTTAAGCTTACGGTTAAGTTAAACACTAAGTGCTCTGGGCGGCTGTCTTTGTTATCCGCACAGAAATAACCTTCGCGTTCAAATTGGTAACCTTTTTCTGGTTCTGCATTTGCAAGGCTTTGTTCTACAAAACCGTGTTTCACCACTAAAGAGGTTGGATTTAACACGCTTTCGATGTCTTCTGCTGCACCTGGATTTGGTACGGTGAAAAGACGCTCGTATAAACGGAACTCTGCTGGGTGATGATGGACTGCAGATACCCAGTGAATCACCCCTTTCACTTTACGACCATCGGATGGATTTTTACCTAAGGTTTCTGGATCGTAAGTACAGAAGATGGTGGTGATTTCACCATTTGCATCTTTTTCGACACGCTCCGCTTTAATCACGTAAGCGTTACGCAAACGCACTTCTTTACCTAATACTAAACGTTTATATTGTTTGTTTGCTTCTTCACGAAAGTCTGCGCGATCAATATAAAGCTCTTTTGTAAACGGTAATTGACGCTCACCTAATTCTGGACGATTCGGGTGATTTGGTGCCGTTAAGGTTT
>CAUQBI010000018.1:0-26565 GCA_963516375.1 Parahaemophilus parainfluenzae
CCTCCCTTACAAGGAGGGGGTCACTGGTTCGAGACCGGTATCGCCCACCACTTTTCTTAAAGTCCTTTTTTAAATCAGTCAAATTAGCATTACTTCTGTTTTATCTTATAAATAAAAACGGCCACAAAACGTTTCGTTTTATGACCGCACTTTTATTAGATTTTGGGATTAAACTGGCTCTAAACCTAACACTTTGCGTCCATTGATACTCGCAATATCAACCATCGCATCAAGATGAGGGAAACGACAGCCCGCAGCAAGCAAGCTTAATTCTTGCCATAAATCTCCTTCACAAAGTGGTACCATGTAGTCACAGATATTATCCGTACCTAACGCAACTGTAATTCCTTCCGGAATCATTTCATCTGCCGGTGTCAATGCGTTATGGAAAGGCATTAAATCTTCTTTTCGGTTACTATCAATCCACGCCATTGGGCAAGCAATCATCATCATTTTTGCCTGACGCATTTTTTCATAAAGTTTATAACGATATTCTCTGCTATGTGCACCGATAGAAATACCATGGATCGCCACGACTCTACCTTCCATACCATGTTCGATAGTTTTATCGCAAAGCTGTTCGGTTTCTTTTTCTTTTGGAGAGTTGAATTGGTCCACATGCACATGACACATAATGCCGCGAGATTTAGCCGCATCAAGTAAAATATCCATTGCTTCAAGACCACGACCATAGTCAAGCTCATCGCGATAAGGCAAACCACCAATCATATCCACCATATCAGAGCCAATATCAAACCATTTGCGTGCTTCTGGCTCAATCACCCCTTTTAAGGTCTGATTCGCAAATTTCAAAATAATGTCATGCTTATAAACTTCGCGAGCTTTGTGTGCAGCAATGATCGCTCGGTCTTCACAAATCGGGTCGATATCCACAAAAGTACCAAATGCCGTCACCCCTTGGGAAATCATCAACTCAATCGATTGACAGAAACGGGCGTAATAATCATCAACACTTGATGTACGTTTAACTTCGTCCACTAAATCCCATTTTTGTTGAAGATTACTATTGTGATAAATACCAATTTTTTCAGGTGTCATTGTAAAAGCACGATCTGCGTGAGCATGAGCATTGACCCAGCCACCTTTTTTAATGATTTCGTCTCGAATAAACGTTTTAAAGCTACGAACGTGATTTCTCATAATAACTCCGCCAAAAAAGAAAGGAAAAGAGAGACGAGAAGTGTATTAATTGAAAAGCAAGCCCAATAAGGATCGGGTCTATTGTGAATTGTTTGCAATGTTATGAAAAATTCGCAGATTTTAATTAATAACATCTTTTCAGTCTTTCAACTGAGTGCAAAGTATAAGATTTTAAGCGCAAAAAAGCTATCTATTTATTGACAAAAGAACGCTCTTGTTTGAAGACGTCTAAGAACAAGCCGAGTGGTGGGCGACTTGAAGATTGCTCAGTATAAGTGCGGTCAAATTTCTTATAGTTTCCTTTGCGATCAATATGATACTGTGTGCCATCCGGTTGAATAATGACATTCCAACGGAAATTTGATGCCAACACCCAAGGATCGCCATTAAGCTCAAATAAATTGCGACCTTGTGCATAATCCGAAATTGGATTTTTCACTTTAAAGATCGATGACATCAATGCTGGCAATAAATCGGTATGGCTTGTTAAATTTGTCACTTCTTGTACCGGCAAATCTTTCCAGTAAACAATAAATGGCACTTGAATTTCATCACGACCAAAATAGTTTTCTTGCGCTTTTTCATCCAGCTTATTAAACGTTGTACCATGCTCTGCCGTAATAATAACAATCGTATTATCTAAGGAAACTGATGCTAAAGTGTCATCAATTTGTTGATCAATATCCGCAAGCGATTTGGTGTAATTTTCTTCCGTTTGATCTGCAATATCTAAATCCACATAAGCAAACCAAGGTTTATCCTCTTTTAAGAGAGATAAAACGCTATTTATCGCTTCTTTTGGCGAAGAGGCTTTCACTTTAGGTAATTTCACATTACGGAACAAGGCTTGTTTAAATAAGCTGTCTTTAAATGCTGTAGACGAATAAGCAACAAATTGATATTTCTCGTCTTGTAGCTTTTTAATTAATACCGACGGTGTGTGATTACTCAAAATACTGTCCGTATAATTTGCATTCAGCCCATAGAATAAGCCTACTAAGCCGGCATTATTCGTATTGCCGCTGCTGTAATGATTCGTAAATTGAGTAGAACTTGTGGCAAACTCAAACAATTTAGGCATTTTCTCGCTCGTTAGCGCATCATAACGTAAGCCTGAAACGGTAATCACGAGAATATTTGGTTTGTTTTCAACTTGCTCAAACTGAAGATCCTTTTTCGGATAATCAATTTTTAATGCATCCAAACGCCCTTCTTGCTCTAAACGCTGTGAGTATGTTTCCGCATTAATAAACCCTTGTTTTTCCAAAAAGGTTCTTGCGGTCATTGGATAAGAAAGTGGGAAGTTTGAACGCTGCATAGTAATCGGACGATATAAAAATGCATCCGCCCAAGCGTAAATTAAGTGTGTCGCGACAAACATGGAAGTCAGCACTAATCCCACTTTTTTCAGCCATTTCTGACGTTCTAAGCTACGTAATTTTTCCCAACTCCAACGGGAGAAAAGCATTTGGATTAGCAAAATAATCGGCATTGGCGCAAAGAAAATTTGCCAATCCCGTGAGAGATCGCCCTTTTCAGGGTTCACTAACAAATTCCAAATAATAGAAGAAAGGTGGATATTAAAGCGGTTAAATACTTCTGTATCAAACAGCAGTAATGTGGTGCAAATTGTCGCAATAATCACCGTTAGGCCACGGAAAGTGCGGTGATTTTTGATGATAAAACTCAGTGGAAAAATAACCAGCAAATACAAGGCAAAAACACAAAAGCTGAAATGGCCTAATAAGCTGATGAAGAAATAAATTTTGCCGAGTAATGTGTCGGGCCAGTCAATGAGAAAGGCATAACGACTGCCAATAAGAATTGCGATGATAATGTTAAAAAAAGCAAACCAATGTCCCCACGAAATTTTTCGTGAGGTTTCTTCACGGTATTCACGTCCGTTGAATTTGCTCTTTTTAAACCAAAACATTTTATTTTATTTTTACCGAATTCATTAGAGAGTTGGCAAAGGCTTGTGCTAATGCTTCACGCTGTGCGGCTGGCACGCTAGTGGTCAATAAATTACTGGCCATATTGCCTAAAGCGATAAGAGAAAGATCAACGGGTGCTTTGTGAGTTTCAAGTACGCTAATCATGTCGTGAATGATGGCATTAACTTGCCCATCGGAATACTTTGAATGTTGAGCCATTTGGAATGTTTAAGCCTGTTCTAAATACAAAAAAACTTCTCATATCATACCCGATAATTTGTCCAATCTAAATAATTTCTTTTTTCTTGCTTAAAAAGTGCGGTTATAATTTAAGGCAAATTTTACGAAGGAAAAAATTATGAGCATTACGGTTAATCAAATCGTGCTACATCAATTAGTTAAGCACGCTGAAAATGAAACCACTACGATGGAAAGCGTGTTGCGTGATGAACTTCTCACCATTACGCCGGAAGTCGAACAAATGATGTTGCAATTACATCAAGGTTATCAAAATAAAGGCAAAGCATTTGGTGTCTTCCAAGAGAATTCCATTTTTGCACAAGATCTGAATCGTTTATTAGAAAATGAAATCAACTTTTTAAATTTCAGCCAACAATCCACAAAATTATTAGCGCAAGAATTGGGCAAATATAATTTTGCAGACAGCGGTACGCTTATCCTATGCCAATATAACTTTTTAGCAACGGATTACCTATTTATCGCACTATTAGATAGTCGTATCAGCATGTTAGTTGACGAAAATCTTGAAATTCGCCGTACGGAATACTTAGATATTACACAATTTGATATTGCGGCACGTATCAACTTAACGGATTTACAAGTAAACGCAAACTCAAACCGCTATCTCACCTTCATTAAAGGTCGTGTTGGTCGTAAAATTAGTGACTTCTTTATGGATTTCTTAGGTGCAGAAGAAGGTTTAAATCCGCAAGTTCAAAACCAATGCCTATTACAAGCAGTCAGTGACTACTGTGAACAAGGTGAATTGAATAAAGAACAAACTCAAGCAGTGAAAAAACAGGTATTTGAATACTGTAAAGGTCAATTAGCAAGCGGCGATGAAATTGCCTTAACTGAACTTTCAGCGAATTTACCGACTCTAAACGAGCGTCCTTTTGTCACCTTTACAGAAGAGCAAGATTACGGCTTGGAAGAAACCATTCCGCCAGTACGCTCAACCTTAAAAACATTAACGAAATTTTCGGGCTCAGGTAAAGGTGTGACATTAAGTTTTGATGCGGATTTATTGAATAACCGTATTGAATGGGATCCACTTACAGATACTTTAACAATCAAAGGGATACCACCAAATCTGAAAGATCAACTTCAAAAAGCATTAAAGTGCGATAATTAATTTGGCAAGATCGTAAAGTTTCGGTATCATTCGACATAATTTTGCAGTAAAAGGTAAAAAATATGCAATTAAGAACATTTTTAGGTGCAGTTGTTTTAGCATTAAGTTTAACTTCTTGTTCAACAGTGCAAAAAGTCGTTTATCGTATTGATGTTCCACAAGGTAACTATTTAGAAGCAGCGACTGTGGCGCAAGTTAAACCAGGCATGACCGCACAACAAGTACAATATTTGCTTGGCACACCGGTTTTAATCGATCCTTATAGTAACCTAACTTGGTATTACGTGTTCTTACAACAACACTCTTACCAAAAACCTGAACAGCACACATTTACGGTGAAATTCGATCAAAATGGTCTAGTAAGCAGTGCAGAATTAGATAAGCCATTACCTGAAGTGGCAAAACAAGACGAAAATAATACTATTATCAGCACACCTGAAAATGCAGGTAAGAAAAGCTGGTGGAAATTCTGGTAATCATTAAAAAATAACACCTGCTTGTCATATCAAGCAGGTTCGTTGTATTACAAGGGAATTAAAATGTCAAAGATTCTATTAGTTGATGATGATATTGAACTAACAGATTTACTTGCTGAAGTTTTACGACTGACTGGTTTTGAAGTTGAAGTTGCCAATAATGGTCAAGAAGCGTTAGATAAGCTGAATGCAAGCCACCAGTTAGTTTTATTAGATATTATGATGCCTGTATTAAACGGCATTGAAACACTCAAGAAAATTCGCCAAACATCAAATGTCCCTGTGATGATGCTTACCGCACGCGGTGAAGAGATCGATCGTGTTCTTGGGTTAGAACTCGGCGCCGATGACTATTTACCAAAACCATTTAACGATCGTGAACTGGTTGCTCGTATTAAAGCCATTTTACGTCGTGCCACACCAGCAGAAAAAGAAAATACTCAAAATTCGACCGCACTTTCATCAGAAGAAAATACATTAGAATTCTGTGGTTTAGTGCTTCATTCTGGTCTTCAACAAGCTTCTTATAATGGTCAAGATCTTGGTCTAACCGGCTCTGAATTTGCTCTACTTCATAAACTGGTACTTCGCCCTGGACAAATTGTCTCTCGCGAAGAATTAAGCATGAATGTACTTGGCAAACACCTTTCTCCTTTTGATCGCTCGATTGATATGCATATGTCAAACTTGCGCAAAAAACTCCCAGAAAGAGACAATGGCTTACCATGGCTGAAAACGCTACGTGGTCGTGGTTACTTGTTGGTTTGTGAATAATGCGTATCAAGAAATTCAGTTTAAATCAGCTCACGATACGCACATTTACCGTTTTTTGGTTGGCATTCTTTGCCATGACCGCACTTTTGGTCGCACTCCCTTATTTTGATAGCCGCTTATATTCTGACTTGAATCAAAACGAAATATCGAGCTATCAAAAGAAACTCGTTGAATCCATTCGTAACAATAGAATCACCGGTATCCTCGCTGGAGTACCAGTGCTTCCAACCGATAAATTTGACTCTGCTCGTCCTGTCATCATGACACCGGAAAAAGAAATTTTTGGTGCTTTAGGCGAAGAAAGAATGCATATTGCTCAGTTCGCCCAAGAGTCCAGTAACTTTGCTCAACCACAACGTAAGACCTTTAAAGATATTCAAATTGCAGGCCCCTTCAAAGTCTATATTGGGGATGCAGAACAATCCTCCGAATTATTTTTTGTGTCTCGAGCAAATGGTCAACAAGAAATTTTACGATATATGCTTGACCACCCTTGGGTCTTATTGCTCTTAACCTTAATTATTACAACTCCTTTACTTTGGTGGTTTACGCATACCATCGTCAAACCTATTACCAATTTACAAAAGGCGGCTAATAGCGTGGCGTTAGGAAACTTTAAGGTTGATAATGAATTAGTGAATCATGGTCCAACAGAATTACGAGAAGTAGGACAAAGCTTTAACAAGATGTCGATTGCGATTGATAATCTGATTTCAAACCAACACAATCTGCTTTCATCTATTTCTCATGAATTAAAAACACCGTTGACGCGTTTGCAACTTTCCACTGCTCTGGTTCGTCATCAAACAGGGGATATTGAACCAGTTAAACGCATTGAGAAAGAAATACAACGAATGGATAAAATGATCAGCGAGTTGTTACTCATTTCTCGCCAACAAATGCATTCTCAAATGGAGCATAATTTATTTCCTATCAATCAGCTTTGGGATGATGTGATCAAAGATGCCTTATTTGAAGCTGAGCAGCGCCATATTACCAGCGATGTCAATATTTCTATTTTACATCCTGAAAAACATATGATTTACGGCAACCTAAGCTTGCTTACCAGTGCGATTGAAAACATTATTCGAAATGCACTAAAATATACGAAAGATCGTATTTTCTTAACCATTGATTTACATAAAAATGAGCAGGATGATAATTGCCTACAAATTCGAGTAGATGATAATGGCTTAGGCCTACCACCAGAAGAGTTTGATAAAATCTTTAAGCCATTCTATCGAGTCGATGAAACTAGAACTCGAGCCACTGGCGGAACGGGATTAGGTTTAACAATTGTCTATAATGTAGTGAATGAACACAATGGAAAAGTATGGGCTGAATCCAGCAATTTAGGCGGGCTTGCCGTCACGATTCAACTTCCATTATGGAAACAACATTAATCCAAAAATAAAAGGCGATATTTTCATATCGCCTTTTTCTTATTTAATTTTCACTCGTTTTAACCGCAATGCATTGAATAGCACCGAAAGCGAACTCATTGCCATCGCTGCCCCTGCTAAAACAGGACTTAAGTAGCCTAATGCCGCAAGTGGAATACCTAGTACATTATAAATCAAGGCAAAGAATAAATTTTGTTTTATATTCGTTAATGTTGCTCTGGAAATCATTAATCCATCAACTAACTGATCCACCGAATGCTGCATGAGTGTCGCCGATGCAGTTTGTTCTGCAACATCAGAACCTGATTTCATCGCAAAGCTTACGTTAGCCATTGCTAATGCGGGTGCATCATTCACACCATCACCAACCATTGCGACCACTTTGCCTTGCTGACGTAATCTCTCAATATAAGCCGCTTTATCACGTGGACTACAATTGCCTCGTGCAGTTTTCACACCTACTTGCTGGGCAACATAATCAACGACAGATTGCTGATCGCCACTCATTATCACCACATCAATATTATGTTGGTGTAAGCGTTGAATCGCTTGCAAACTATCCTCTTTTAGACTGTCTGCTAGCGCAAATGCACCGATTGGACTGTTATCTACAGATACCGCAACAACACTCGCGATTTGCCAAATTTGAGGCATATTATCTGGTAAGGTTAATTCACAATAAGTCAGTTTACCTACTTTAACCAAACCAACTCCTTCAATGTGAGCAGATATACCCTGCCCCACTTCTGAATGAACCGAAAGTGCGGTCGGAATTTCAAGTGATTTTTCCTGTGCAGCCAGGACTATCGCTTTAGCTAAAGGATGATTGGCATTTTGCTCAACGGAAGCCGCAATGCGATATAAATCTTCCTCAGAATAGACCGCACTTTGTGGTTGCCAAACAGCGGCAATTTTGAGCTTTCCTTGAGTTATCGTTCCTGTTTTGTCTAATACCACCGTATCCACATGCGCCGCCTCTTCCATAGATGCCGCATCTTTAAACCAAATCCCTGCATTGACTGCTTTTCCCATTCCCACCATTATGGCAGCAGGTGTGGCAAGCCCTAATGCACAAGGACAGGCAATGACTAACACAGCAACCGCATGAATTAAAGCGGTTACCAAATCTCCTTTTATCCACCAGGTTAATCCAAATGTCATTACGGAAATCAATAACACGGTAGGCACAAATACAGCTGAAACTTTGTCAGCAAAACGAGCAATAGGAGCTTTTGTACCTTGCGCCTCGGAAAGCGCTTTCATCATATCGCCCAATAGCGTTTGCTGTCCGAGTTGATTAGCTCGATAAATAAGACTACCTTGTGTCACCATTGCCCCTGCAAGCACAGGGCTTTGAGACATTTTTTCTAATGGGTGAGATTCACCGGTTAAATGACTCTCATCGCACCAACCACTCCCTTGTTCAACAACACCATCCGCGGCAATACGTTCACCTTGATTAGCCCGTAAAATATCGCCTATTTTTACTTGATCGAGAGAAATCGTCTCCCAATGATTTTCACGTTGAACACTGACTTGTTTTGGGGTGAGTTGTAATAATAGCCCTAAACTGTTTAAGCTTTGTTTCTTCGTTCTTTCCTCAAGAAATTTCCCAAGGCTGACGAAACCGATGACCATCACCGATACTTCAAAATAGACATGAGATGCGCTATCATGCCCCATTGACTGATAATAAAACAGCATAAAGACCGAATAGAGATAAATCACCAACGTACCAGTACTCACGAGTACATCCATATTGGCCAAACCACCTCGAATACTACCAATCGCACCTTTATAAAAAGGAATGGCTAACCAAAGTTGCACAATGCTCGCAAGAACAAATTGCCACATTGGTGGTATCATCCAAGAATGATGATTAAACATCATCCCGCTCATTCCGATTAAAAAAGGAATGTTAATGAACAAAAGCAACCATAAACGCGGACTAATCTTCGTTTCATTAGGTGCGCTAGGCAGCACATTTTGCTTTAGAATGCCCTTATATCCCGCTTTTTGAATAATTGTCAAAATATCTTGTTCTGAAGCCTGAGATGAATCAAATACTACGTGCGCTTCCTCTGCCGCAAAATTCACGCCCGCGTCAGAGACAAAATCATTTCGATTCAATACTTTCTCAATCCGATTAGCACAGGATTGGCAGGTCATCCCCTCGATTTGAATGACTATTTTTTTATTCTGTTGCATCAAAACCTGCCTCTTCAATTGTTTCAATTAATTGTGCAATACTAACCGCACTTTCATCAAAGGTAATCACCGCTTTACCGTCATCAAGTGTTACAACAGCTTTTTCTACGCCATTAAGCTCTTCCAACACTCTTGTAACGCTTTTCACACAACCACCACAAGTCATCCCTGTTACATGTAATGTAATTGATTTCATATTTACTCCTTAATTATTGATATAGATTAAAATTGAGTTTACTATAAACCTTAACATAAGGTTAAGGTCAAGGATTTTTTATGAACATCAGTGAAGTGGCAAAATTAGTCGGTTTATCAAGTAAACAAATTCGGGATTATGAAAAGTCCGGCTTATTAAAACCAGCACAGCGAAGCCTTTCCGGTTATCGCCATTATGAAGAAAAGGATTTAGAACGACTACGTTTTATTCGTCACTCTCGAGATGTTGGTTTTTCCCTCCAACAAATTCACCAACTTTTGCAATTACAAGATAATCCCAATCGTAGTAGCCGAGAAGTTAAAGCACTTACGACGCAGCATATTAAAACATTGAATGAGCAAATTCATCACTTGCAAAAAATGGTAGAGGAATTGGAGCGATGGCATAACGCTTGTCAGGGCAATGATTGCCCTGAATGCAGTATTTTGGAAGGATTAAAAGGATAAAATTAATATTCCCAGCTTTCAGGATCAATGCCTAAATCACGCATGATTTCTTTGGCATTTTCAGGAATCTCATCATGGCGTTCTTTCATTAAATCCGCATCAGTCGGTAATGGCTGACCTGTAAAAGCATGTAAGAACGCCTCACAAAGCAATTCACTGTTTGTTGCATGGCGCAAACTTTTCAGCTGACGACGAGTACGCTCATTCGTCAAAATTTCCAATACTTTAATCGGAATCGAAACGGTAATTTTTTTGACTTGTTCGCTCTTTTTGCCATGTTCTGCATAAGGGCTAATATATTTGCCATCCCAGTTTGCCATAATGCACCTTAAATAACCTGATAATTTATCCGTATTTTAATGAAAAATAAACAAAATGACAATCTAGACGTCTAAAAGTATAGCATGCTATTTCCCTTACATTTACTTACAAACATTTACAATAATTTGCAGAACTAAAAACCATTACTTTTGACTAAATGCCTGTTGCATACGCAATACATTATTGTTATTTGAAGATAACGACATATTTAATATTGAGGTCTATTATGTCAAAAAAACTTTTTGCTGAATTTTTCGGTACATTTTGGTTAGTTTTCGGTGGTTGTGGTAGTGCAATCTTTGCTGCTTCTGTCAACCTAGGTATCGGTTATGTGGGCGTTGCATTTGCCTTCGGTTTAACCGTATTAACCATGGCTTACGCTGTAGGTCACATTTCTGGTGGTCACTTTAACCCTGCTGTAACACTTGGTTTAGTGGCTGGCGGTCGTTTCTCTGCGAAAGATGCCCTTCCATACATCGTTTCTCAAGTAGTTGGTGGTTTAGTAGCGGGTGCTGCACTTTATCTTATCGCATCAGGTAAAGCGGGCTTTGATGTGACTGCAGGTTTCGCATCTAACGGTTACGGTGAGCATTCTCCTGAAGGTTATTCTTTAGAAGCGGTATTTGTAGCAGAAGTATTATTGACCGCATTCTTCTTATTAATCATCATGGGTTCAACTCATAAAAATGCAGCTGCAGGTTTTGCGCCAATCGCAATCGGTTTAGGTTTAACCCTAATCCACTTAATCAGCATTCCTGTATCAAATACCTCTGTAAACCCTGCTCGTAGTACTGCAGTTGCGGTATTCCAAGGTACTTGGGCAATCGACCAATTATGGTTATTCTGGGTGGCACCGATTATCGGTGGTATTTTAGGTGGTATTATCTACCGCACTTTATTAGCGAAAAATAATTAAGATTTCGTTTCATAGAAAAAAGAAGGTATCGTGTGATGCCTTCTTTTTTATTTATATATTTGTAATCCAAATATATAAATAAAAACCACCTTTCGGTGGTTTCAGTCAATTATAAAGTTTTTGCAAGATCTTTTAGGAAAGCTTTAAACTCTTTGCCTAATTTATCATGACGAAGACCATATTCTACAAAGGCTTCCATATAGCCAATCTTGTCACCACAGTCAAAGCTTCTGCCTGTCATATGGAACGCTTCAACGATCTCTTTCTCAATAAGCATATCAATTGCATCCGTTAATTGGATTTCATCACCCACACCAACTGGTGTTTTTTCTAATAAATCCCAAATCGCCGCAGAGAATACATAACGACCTACAACGGCAAGATTTGATGGCGCCTCATCAACAGATGGTTTTTCAACAATGCTATCAATTTTAACGCTATCACCGCCTTTTAACTCTACACCACCACAATCCGCGATACCATAGCTACTCACTTCATCAGCAGCAACAGGCGCTACCATAATTTGGCTTGCTTGTGTTTCTTTAAAACGTTTAATCATTGCTGAAAGATTTTCTTTCTTTTGATTTGCCGTAAAATCTGCTAAAAGCACATCAGGTAACACCACTGCAAATGGCTCATTTCCAACAACTGGACGACCACATAACACCGCATGACCTAAACCTTTCGCATTGCCTTGACGAACATGCATAATTGTTACATCTTTAGGGCAAATAGAACGCACCTCTTCTAGAAGCTGACGTTTAACACGCTTCTCAAGCATGGTTTCCAACTCAAAAGACGTATCAAAGTGGTTTTCAATCGCATTTTTAGAAGAATGTGTGACTAACACGATTTCTTTGATACCAGCAGCCACACACTCATTCACAACATATTGAATCAGAGGCTTATCCACAAGCGTTAACATTTCTTTTGGAATCGCTTTTGTTGCTGGCAACATACGGGTACCCAAACCAGCTACGGGAATAATAACTTTCATTGATTTTCCTTTTTGTTTTAATATGGAATGACCACACTTCTATACTAAAAGTGCGGTCATTATTTATTAAATTTTGATAGATTTAAGTTGGAAAAGTTCCTTCTCTACCTTTATAACTCAAGTTCCGTTATTTAAAATCTTGCAAACCAATGGGTTTAATTTTTGAAAAAACGTTAATTAAATTATAAATAGAATGTAAAACATTCATAAAACTCTAGGTCTAAGATGCCTCATCTATATGTTCATCTTTTGACTGCAGAATTCGTTGGTAAATTTCCTCTCGGTGAACGGATACTTCTTTAGGCGCTTGCACACCGAGTTTGACTTGGTTTCCACGTACACTCAAAACCGTGATAGAAATATCGTCTCCAATGAGAACACTTTCGCCAACTTTTCGAGTTAAGATTAACATCTTTTATCTCCTTAGTTTGCATTTATTAGATATCCCTATCAATCAAGTAAAGATCGGCATCCCACCGACCTGCTTGTACTACAGATTATTGCTTAACCAGTTTTGTGCGACAGTTAATGCTAGATTCACATTTTCTGGTTGGGAGCCTCCTGCCATTGCCATATCAGGGCGACCACCGCCTTTCCCGCCAACTTGCTGAGCCATTAAATTCACTAGCTCACCAGCCTTCACTTTAGTAGTTAAATCGCTTGTTACGCCAACGACGAGGTTGACTTTATCATCTAAAATAGATGCAAATACAATTACGCCTGAACCAAGTTGATTTTTTAAATCATCAACCATCACACGTAACGATTTAGTTTCAATTCCGTCTAGTTGATGTACGATTACAGAAACATCATTAATTTTAACCGCACTTTTCACTAAATCGGAACCCGCTTGCATTGCGGCTTTTTCTTTTAATCCTTGTAATTCTTTTTCTGCTTTCTTCGCTTTATCTTGAAGTTGCTGAATTTTCTCAACAAGGGTATTAACGTCAGATTTAAACAAATCTGCACTTTGAGTAAGAATACGTTGTTGGTTATGTAACCAATTAATTGCATTTTCACCCGTTACCGCTTCAATACGACGAACACCTGCTGCAACTGCAGTTTCCGCCACAATTTTAAATAAACCGATATCACCGGTACGTTTAGCATGAATGCCACCACAAAGTTCAACGGAGAAATCTCCCATTGTTAAAACACGTACCACATCAGCATATTTTTCACCGAATAACGCCATTGCACCTTTTGCTTTTGCCGCTTCGATATCCATTACGTCCGTTTGAACCACAAAATTCTCACGCACTTTTTGGTTTACCAATGTTTCAATCTCATTAAGCTGTGCTTTGGTAATCGCTTCCGGATGAGCAAAGTCAAAACGTAATGCGGTATCGGATACTAATGATCCTTTTTGCACTACATGGTGACCTAAAACTTGACGCAATGCGGCATGTAATAAGTGTGTTGCAGAATGGTTAAGTGACGTTTGATGACGTCTAGCTGCATCCACAACCGCATTGACTGTTTGTCCGACTTTTAAACTACCTTGCTCTAACTCACCAATATGACCAAATACTTGACCATATTTTTGGGTATCTTTTACATTAAACTGAACATCTTGAGAAGTTAAATAACCGCTGTCACCAATTTGACCACCCGATTCCGCATAGAATGGGGTGTTTTCTAAAATCACCACGGCACTTTGGCCTGCAGTAATACTCTCTACTGATTTTCCATCATGGAAAAGTGCGGTCACTTTGGCTAAAGATTCTGATTCAGTATAACCTTCAAATTTTGTTTCGCCTTCTACACGAATAACATTGTTGTAATCCATGCCGAATTGGCTTGCAGATTGTGCGCGTAAGCGTTGTGCTTCCATTTCACGCTCAAAACCTGCTTCATCAATTGCAATATCTCGCTCACGACATACATCTGCAGTTAAATCAAGTGGGAAGCCATAAGTATCATAAAGTTTAAAGGCAACTTCACCTGACAACACACCATCTTTCACTTGAGCAAGTGCATCATCTAATAAGCTCAATCCGCGCTCTAATGTACGAGCAAACTGTTCTTCTTCTAAACGAAGTAATTTTTCGACATTCGCTTGTTTTTCTTTAACTTCTTTGCCGGCTTCCGCCATGACTTCAATTAAGGTTGGCACAAGTTTATAGAAGAAGGCTTCTTTAGCACCTAATAAGTGGCCATGACGTACTGCACGACGGATAATACGACGTAATACATAACCACGCCCTTCGTTTGATGGAATTACGCCATCTGCAATTAAATATGCACAAGAACGAATGTGGTCTGCAATTACGCGTAATGATTTATTGGTTAAATCTGTTGTTCCTACGATTTCAGCTGTTTTCGCAATTAATTTTTGGAAAATATCGATCTCATAGTTAGAGTTTACATGCTGTAATACGGCAGAAATACGCTCTAAACCCATCCCGGTATCAACAGATGGACGTGGTAATTTTTCCATTGTGCCGTCTGCTTGACGGTTAAATTGCATGAATACCACGTTCCAAATTTCGATATAACGGTCACCATCTTCTTCTGGTGAGCCTGGAGGACCACCCCAAATATGATCGCCATGATCGTAGAAAATTTCAGTACATGGACCACAAGGACCTGTGTCACCCATTGCCCAGAAATTATCTGATGCATAAGGCGCACCTTTGTTATCACCGATACGAATAATACGCTCTGCTGGCACACCAACTTCTTTATGCCAAATATCATAAGCTTCATTATCAGTTTCATACACGGTTACCCATAATTTTTCTTTTGGTAACCCGAGCCATTGTGGAGAGGTTAAGAACTCCCACGCAAAATTAATCGCATCATGTTTGAAATAGTCGCCAAAGCTGAAGTTGCCTAGCATTTCAAAGAAAGTATGGTGACGCGCCGTATAACCGACGTTTTCTAAGTCATTATGCTTACCACCTGCGCGCACGCAACGTTGTGCAGTTGTCGCACGTGAGTAAGGACGTTTATCCATACCAAGGAACACGTCTTTAAATTGGTTCATACCGGCATTAGTAAAAAGCAATGTCGGATCATTTTCAGGCACAAGCGAACTACTTGCGACGACCTGATGCCCCTTGCTATGGAAAAAATCAAGGAATGACTGTCTAATTTCTGCTGTTGTTTTCATTGATAAAACCTTGTGTCTCTATCTCGATCACGATTTATAAAAAAGCTCACTATTCTTGCATATTTTGACCTAGAGAAAAAGGCTTTTTCACTGATCTTAAAAAAGAAAACCGCACTCTACTGCATTAATTGAGAAGTGCGGTTAAAATTTACGTTATTTTAATAGGGCTAAAAATAATTTTTGATCACTATTCGTCGCGAAGTGGCACAACCAACATATCAATTTTAATAGTATTCATCACTTGACGTGTTGAAGACATCAATTTACTCCAGAAATCTTGGTGATGACCTGTCACTAGTAGATCTACATCATACTGATCAATAGCGTCTGTCAAAACTTGACCTAAATCACCGCTACCGCTCAATTTTTCTTTTATTGGATAACCCGCATGTTCCGCTAAATTAATTAGCGCTTTTTGGGTTTCGCTCGAGATTCTATCTTGCATTGATGACATATTGACATCAATTAAACCAGTATAGAGATCCGAGAAGTTTACATCTACATGAATAATGGAAAGTTGCGCATCATTACGTTTTGCAATTCCCACGGCTTTTTTGAGTAGAAATTCACTTTCGTCAGAAAGATCTACCGCAACTAAAACGTGTTTGTACATAATCGACTCCTTACTGATTTGATTGGTCTTTTTTATCTAACAGTATATTAGCAGCTTAACTGCACAAAAAACTTGCACTAGATCACATTTTTGAGAATTCTTCTCAATTTTTCATTAAATTTTCAATATCATCGATTTCTTTTGGAGCCGCTGCGGTCAGATTTTTATTGCCATATTCTGTCATGAGCAAGTTATCCTCGATACGCACGCCAATGCCTTTATATTGAGCAGGCACATCCGCCTCTTCTGAAATATAAATACCTGGCTCAACTGTGATGATCATCCCTACTTCAAGCTTACGGCTACGATCATCATCGTAGCGACCAACATCGTGCACATCCAAGCCAAGCCAATGACCTAAACCATGCATATAAAATTGACGATAAGCTTTTTCTTCAATCAGCTTATCTACATCCCCTTTCAGGATGCCTAAATCCACCAAGCCTTGAGTTTTAATACGGATCACTTCATCATTCGCCAGTTTAATTGAATTACCAGGCACTAATAACTCAATCGCGCGTTTTTGTGCTTTTAAAACTAATTCATAAATCTCACGTTGTGGCTGAGTAAATTTACTGTTCACCGGGAATGTACGTGTGATATCACCTGCATACATAGCAAATTCACAACCAGCATCAATTAACACAAGATCGCCATCTTTCAAAGGTTGATCATTTTCAGTGTAGTGCAAGATACAGGCATTATCGCCCCCGGCAATAATGGAATTGTAAGACGGGAATCTTGCTCCATGACGATTAAATTCATGCAGAATTTCGCTTTCTATTTCATATTCAAAACGATTTGGGCGAGTCACTTGCATCGCCTTAATATGCCCAAATGCCGTAATCTGTCCCGCTTGTTGCATTAAGCGAATTTCGTTTGGAGATTTGATTAAGCGCATTTCACTTAACATCGGCTGCCAATCAAAAACAGCGTAAAATTTCACCGCACTTTCGGCTAATAATTTATCACCCCAAGGATGACGATCGGCCACATGATAAAGTGCGGTCAATTTTTCCGTTAATTTTGGAAATTCTGTTTTAAAATCATCGATAGAATAGGCTTCATCGACATTGAGTTTTTGCGGTGCGCGCTCAACGCCTAATCGGCGACCATTCCACGTTTCAAGCAAAGGATCTCGCGGACGAAGAAATACCACTGCCTTTTCTGCCTCTTCCGTTTTAATCAATAACAACGCTGCATTTGGCTCATTAAATCCCGTTAAATACCAAAAGTAACTGTCTTGACGGAAAGGAAAATCGCAGTCGTTATTGCGACGTTTTTCAATTTCGGAAAATAGCAATAAAGCAGAATTTGGCTGCATTTGTGCGAATACTTTTTGACGACGTTCTGTAAATTCTTCTTGCGGTAATGCCGCCATGTATGCGAGATCCATGTTTCGCTCCTTTTAATGTAATATCGGTTTTATTTCTTGTGCATCATCGTTGAAATGGGTGTAAAACAGCATGGCAATGGTACGAACATATTCAATAATTTCTTCTAAGGCTTCGGCAAGCTCTTCTTCGTCATCATCTTCTTCATAACCAAGCTGACAAATATCTTGTAAATCATCTACCGCTTCGCCAATTTCGCCTTTTTCTTTATCTAATTCAGGCTGAACAAGCCCTAAACCCAATAAAAATTGGTTTGCCCAGTCTGATAGGCTGTCTGCGCGAGCAAAAACACTCTCATCTTCTGTTAATCCCAATTCAAAATCAAACCCTTCTACATCCGATAAGGTTTTACCAATCTGCTCATAAATTTCGGTAATTGGCTGAATTAATGCGGTTGGATAAGCGTGGTTGTCGTTACTGAATTGATATAAAAGCGGTAACCAGCTTTGGTCTTTCAGTCCACCACAAATTAAGCCACTCAAAAAACCATGTAATTCAGTTGCATTAATACCAATACCGGCAGATTTGAGTTGTTGATTGAGTTCAGTTTGGGAAATTGTCATTGTTATACCTATAAAATCATCGAAAACAAGTAAAGTGTAGCACCACACAAATAAAAATGCGATCGCATTTCTATAAAGAAAAACGATCGCACTTTCTTTTGCAAAGGGGAATTACATCATTCCGCCCATGCCTCCCATACCACCCATTCCAGCAGCGCCTAAATCGGCTTTATCATCTTTTGGAAGGTCGGTCACCATACATTCTGTCGTGATCATTAAGCCCGCTACAGAAGCCGCAAATTGTAACGCAGAACGAGTGACTTTAGTTGGGTCTAAAATACCCATTTCGATCATATCGCCGTACTGTTCAGTACCTGCATTATAACCGAAGTTTCCTTCGCCATTTTTAACCGCACTTGCCACAACAGATGCTTCTTCACCTGCGTTAGTGACGATTTGACGAAGTGGCGCTTCCATTGCACGTAATGCAAGTTTAATACCTACATCTTGTTCTTCGTTATCACCTTTTAAGGTTGCCGCTACTTTGGTTGCAGCACGAACTAATGCAACACCACCACCTGCAACGATACCTTCTTCAACTGCTGCACGAGTTGCGTGTAATGCATCATCCACACGATCTTTTTTCTCTTTCATTTCAACTTCTGTTGCTGCACCAACTTTGATTACAGCCACACCGCCGGCAAGTTTAGCTACGCGTTCTTGAAGTTTTTCTTTGTCATAATCAGAAGTAGATTCTTCGATTTGCTGACGAATTTGAGCCACACGACCTTTGATTTGTGCTTCATCACCCACACCATCAATAATAGTAGTATTATCTTTGTTGATGACTACACGTTTCGCTTGACCTAAATCTTCTAATGTCGCTTTTTCAAGTTCCATACCGATTTCTTCAGAAATCACGGTACCTGCTGTTAAGATCGCAATATCTTGTAACATTGCTTTACGACGATCACCAAAACCAGGGGCTTTCACTGCTGCCACTTTCACGATACCACGCATGGTGTTTACGACTAAAGTTGCAAGTGCTTCACCTTCGATATCTTCAGCAATAATTAATAATGGTTTACCCGCTTTTGCCACACCTTCTAATACTGGAAGTAATTCACGGATATTTGATACTTTTTTATCCACTAAAAGAATGTACGGGTTATCTAATTCAACCGTTGCTGTTTCTGGTTTGTTGATGAAATAAGGTGATAAGTAACCACGATCGAATTGCATCCCTTCCACAACCGCTAATTCATCGTCAAGACCTGTACCGTCTTCTACGGTAATCACGCCTTCTTTACCCACTTTTTCCATTGCTTGAGCAATTAATTGACCCACAATGCTGTCAGAGTTAGCAGAAATTGTACCAACTTGTTCAATCTCTTTAGAGGTTTCGCAAGGTTTAGATAGATTTTTAAGCTCAGAAACAACCGCACTTACCGCTTTATCGATACCACGTTTTAAATCCATTGGGTTCATACCTGCAGCCACAGCTTTTAAGCCTTCATTTACAATAGCTTGAGCAAGTACTGTTGCAGTTGTTGTACCATCACCGGCTGCATCATTGGCTTTAGAGGCAACCTCTTTCACCATTTGTGCGCCCATATTTTCAAATTTATCTTCTAATTCAATTTCACGTGCGACCGATACACCATCTTTAGTGATGGTTGGTGCACCAAATGATTTATCTAAAATTACATTGCGACCTTTAGGGCCAAGGGTCACTTTTACTGCATCTGCTAATACATTCACGCCTTTAAGCATTTTTACGCGTGCATCGTTACCAAATTTTACGTCTTTTGCTGCCATTTTCTTTTTTCCTTAATCTAAATTATTCCACAATCGCCAAAATGTCGTTTTCAGAAATGATTAACACTTCTTCACCATCAATTTTTTCACTTTTCACGCCATAACCATCATTGAAAATGACTGTATCGCCAACTTTTACATCTAAAGGTTGAACGGTACCATTTTCTAAAATACGACCTTTACCCACTGCCAATACTTTCGCACGGGTTGATTTAGTCGCCGCTGAACCGGTTAATACGATACCGCCAGCTGAACGAGTTTCTACTTCTTCACGTTTAATGATTACACGATCGTGTAAAGGACGAATATTCATGATTAATTTCCTTCTTAAAAATTAGTTAACGCATTCCCTATATAAGGAGGTTTTTTATGATTTCAAGGGGTATTATAAAAAAAATCGAATAAAATATTTTTCCTATTCTGTCGTTTTTTACGTAAAATTCAGCCCGTCTTGCATAATAAACAAAAAAGGAATAACGATATGCATTTAACATCAAGAGAACAAGAGAAATTGATGCTCTTTTTAGCCGGCGAGCTTGCGGCAAAACGCAAAGCGCGTGGCGTAAAATTAAATTATCCTGAGGCAATCGCGTACATTGCAAGTCATTTACAAGAAGCGGCAAGAGATGGCATGAGTGTGGCGGAAGTCATGCAATATGGTGCAACCCTGCTCACCGTTGAAGATGTGATGGAAGGCGTCGCTGAGATGGTGCATGAAGTTCAAATTGAAGCAACTTTCCCAGATGGCACGAAGCTTGTTACCGTGCACAATCCGATTAGATAATAAGTACAAGCGGTTAAAAATCGGAAAAAGTTTACAACTAAGGAATAAAAAATGATCCCAGGTGAATACCAATTAGCTGAAGGCGATATTATAGCCAATGTTGGCAGAAAAACCGTCACAATCGAAGTAACTAATTCAGGCGACCGTCCAATCCAAGTCGGTTCCCATTACCATTTCTTTGAAACCAATAATGCGCTTAAATTTGACCGCACTTTAGCACGTGGAATGCGCTTAAATGTTCCTTCTGGCAATGCAGTACGTTTCGAACCCGGTGAAGTGAAATCAGTCGAGTTAGTCGCTTTTGGTGGCTCGCAAACTATTTACGGCTTCCATAATCAAATTGATGGCAAATTATAAGGTAGGGCAAAATGGCATTAACAATTTCAAAAGCACAATATGTAGCAACTTATGGCCCAACCGTTGGCGATAAAGTCCGTTTAGGCGATACCAATTTATGGGCAACCATTGAACAAGATTTATTAACCAAAGGTGATGAGTGTAAATTTGGTGGCGGTAAAAGCGTACGCGACGGCATGGCGCAAAGCGGCACCGCAACTAGTGACAATCCAAATGTATTGGATTTTGTGATTACCAATGTGATGATCATTGATGCTAAATTAGGCATTATCAAAGCCGATATTGGTATTCGCGATGGTCGCATTGTCGGCATCGGTCAAGCAGGTAACCCTGACACCATGGATAACGTCACACCCAATATGATTATCGGTGCAAGCACGGAAGTACATAATGGCGCACATTTAATTGCAACAGCTGGTGGTATCGATACCCACATTCACTTTATTTGTCCTCAACAAGCACAACATGCGATTGAAAGTGGCGTTACCACGCTAATTGGAGGTGGGACTGGCCCTGCTGATGGTACACACGCAACGACTTGTACACCAGGTGCGTGGTATATGGAACGTATGTTCCAAGCAGCAGAAGCCTTACCAGTAAACGTAGGCTTTTTTGGTAAAGGAAACTGTTCAACTTTAGAACCGTTACGTGAACAAATTGAAGCGGGTGCATTAGGTTTAAAAATCCATGAAGACTGGGGCGCAACACCAACAGTGATTGATTCTGCATTAACCGTCGCTGATGAAATGGATGTCCAAGTGGCTATTCACACCGATACACTTAACGAAAGTGGCTTCTTAGAAGATACCATGAAAGCAATCGATGGACGTGTGATTCACACCTTCCATACAGAAGGTGCGGGGGGCGGTCATGCGCCTGACATCATTAAAGCAGCGATGTATCCAAACGTATTGCCAGCTTCAACCAACCCGACTCGCCCGTTTACGAAAAACACCATTGATGAACATTTGGATATGTTGATGGTTTGCCATCACTTAGATAAACGCGTGCCAGAAGATGTAGCATTTGCTGATAGCCGTATTCGTCCAGAAACTATTGCAGCAGAAGATATTTTGCACGACATGGGCGTATTCTCAATTATGAGTTCAGACTCTCAAGCAATGGGACGTATTGGTGAAGTCGTTATTCGTACATGGCAAACCGCAGATAAAATGAAAATGCAACGTGGAGAGCTAGGTAATGAAGGAAACGATAACTTCCGCATTAAACGCTACATTGCGAAATACACCATCAACCCAGCGATTGCACATGGTATTGCGGATCATATTGGTTCGTTAGAAGTGGGCAAAATTGCAGATATCGTGTTATGGAAACCGATGTTCTTTGGCGTAAAACCTGAAGTGGTAATTAAAAAAGGCTTTATTAGCTACGCGAAAATGGGTGACCCAAATGCTTCTATTCCAACACCGCAACCTGTAGTCTACCGTCCAATGTACGGTGCACAAGGCTTAGCGACAGCACAAACCGCAGTATTTTTTGTTTCGCAAGCCGCTGAAAAAGCCGATATTCGTGCTAAATTCGGTTTAAACAAAGAAACCATTGCTGTGAAAGGCTGCCGCAGCGTGGGTAAAAAAGATCTCGTTCACAACAATGCAACACCTGAAATCACGGTAGATCCAGAACGCTATGAAGTGCGTGTAGATGGTGAACTAATTACCTGCGAACCCGTGGATACGGTGCCATTAGGACAACGATATTTTATGTTCTAATAAAAATTCACGCTATTCAATAATAAAGAAAGTGCGTGTTATTACACGCACTACTTTTAAATTTATAAATATGAAAATCATTAACCCTATTTTACCGATTATGGATACCATTTTAGGCGATTTAACTAGCCTTCAAACTGAAGGCAAGATTACACATCAAACCATTGAACATGTGGCATTGCAGTGGTATGAGAGTGAGCGCAATATTCTGCGTAAAACAACGAATACTGGACGTGAAGTGGCATTTCGCCTACTCAAAGAAGGACAACGTTTAAAACACGATGATGTGGTGTTTATCAGCGATGAATTAGTGATTGCGATTGAAATTTTACCGAGTGATGTGATTGTGCTATCGCCGAAAACCTTGCCAGAAATGGCTCGTGCTTGTTATGAAATCGGCAATAAACATTCGCCGCTGTTTTTAGATGGCGATGAAGTTACGCTGCCGTACGACAAACCAATGTTCGAATGGTTACAAGCGGCGGGATTTTATCCGCAAAAAGCGAAACGCCGTTTAAGCCAAGCGTTAAGAGCTAACTCTGCACAAGGACACGGGCATTCGCACGATCATCATGGCTATCACCATCATGGAGACGGCAATTGGCACCAACATTAAACCGAAGCCTAGCAGATTTAGGCGCCTTGTTGCACTTGGTTGACCCCACTTTGCCAATCGGGGGCTTTAACCATTCCAATGGTTTAGAAACCTTTGTTCAAAAAGGTGTTGTTTCGACGAAATCAAGCTTAGAAGAATATGTGCAAACCCAGCTTTTGCAAAACTGGGTGTATAACGATGGCGCTTATCTTTCGCTCGCATTTGAAGCCATGGCTGCTAATGATTTTGAGCGCTTGTGTGAATTAGACCATTCGTTATCTGCAACCAAAATTGCGCGAGAAAGTCGCGAAGGCAGTTTTAAACTTGGCGTGCGCTTATTAAAAATTTTTATTCGCTATGAACAACATCCAATGTTGAGCCAATTTCAGCAAGCGATTCAGAATAAAACCGTGCAAGGCTATTTCCCGATTGTGTTTGCTATGGTGGCGCAAGCGATGGGACTCAGCAAAGCGGATACTCTTTATGCGTTCTACTACAATGCAGCAGTCGGCACCATTACCAATGGCGTGAAACTCATTCCGCTCAGCCAAATGGATGGGCAGGATATTCTGTTTGATTTGCGTAGTGCGCTCTTGCAAGCTGTCGAATTAAGCCTTGAGCCCAATCTTGATTGGCTAGGTACAGCAACTCTCGCAAATGACATCCGCTCCATGCAGCACGAAGTGCTTTATACGCGGCTTTATATGTCGTAAGAGCGGTCATTTTTTATTGAATTTTTACATATCGCATAGGTGATAAGAATGAGCCTCTACGATATCAACACAAAAGGAACATTATGCGTAACTACATTAAAATTGGCGTGGCAGGCCCTGTTGGCGCTGGCAAAACCGCATTAATTGAAAAACTGACTCGTGAAATAGCAAGTCGCTACAGCGTGGCTGTAATTACTAACGATATTTATACCCAAGAAGATGCGGAATTTTTAACGAAAAATAGCCTACTTCCGTCAGAGCGTATTATGGGCGTGGAAACGGGTGGTTGCCCACATACAGCAATTCGTGAAGATGCCTCTATGAACTTAGAAGCAGTCGATGAAATGGTTGCACGCTTCCCTGATGTAGAAATCGTCTTTATCGAATCTGGTGGTGATAACTTATCTGCGACTTTTAGCCCAGATTTAGCGGATGTGACTATTTTCGTGATTGACGTTGCACAAGGCGAAAAAATCCCTCGTAAAGGTGGCCCAGGCATTACCCGTTCTGACTTATTAGTGATTAATAAAACTGACCTTGCCCCATTCGTTGGCGCTGATTTAAGTGTGATGGAACGCGATGCGCGCCGTATGCGTAACGGTCAGCCGTTTATCTTTACCAACTTAATGAAGAAAGAAAATTTAGATGGTGTAATTGGTTGGATTGAAAAATACGCCTTATTGAAAAACATAGAAGAACCTAAAGCCTTAGTGAGATAAAGCACTATCCCCTCTTCTTTAGAGAGGGGCTTTTACAAATTTACTCCATTATGAACAGTACGCTCAAACTCTCAACTAAACTTTCTCCAAGCGGTAAAACTCAGCTTGCGGAATATTTTGCTACCCCACCTTTTAAAGTTATGACATTACCTGCTTATGCGGATGTTTGGATGAATGGACTTAATGCCATTCAGATGTCTTCTTCGCCAGGACTCTTATCTGGGGATCGTATTGATATTCAAATAACGCTCGCAGAATCGACCGCACTTTCTTTAAATACACAGGCGTTTACTCGTGTTCAGGCGATGAATAAAGGCGATTTTGCTGAACAAAACACGTTCATTCAGCTTGAAGAAAATAGCCATTTATTTTATTCGCCCCATCCTTTGGTATTACATAAAGATTCTGCATTTAAGCAAAAAACATTCATCAATATGCAACCTAATAGCACCCTGATTTATGGTGAGATTGTAGCTATTGGTCGAGTAGCAAATAATGAACGTTTTGAATTTCGTCAATTTTCTTCACATCTGAAAATTCAGCTGTTGCAAAACAACGGGCAAACTAAACCGCTTGTTTTGGATTGTATTCAATGGCAGCCTGCACAAATGAAATTGACCGCATTAAGTCAAATGGAAAATTTTTCACATCAAGGCTCATTGGTTTATCTCAATTTGCAGAAAACACCAACTGACATTAAACAAATCGTTCAAACACTTCAACAACAAGAAAGCGAAAAATCGCTACTGATTGGTGTTTCTCAATTAAATGAAGGTGGACTTATTCTACGAGTGCTTGGCTATCGTGCTGAACTCATTCAAAAGCTCTTTGAGAAGATCGGTGAGCAACTAAAATCAGCATAAAATTAATATTGCCAGGTGATTTTCCCCTAAAAAAATTTATGCGAGAAATGAAAATATCTCTTATACGTCTTATTTGAAATGTGATCCATGTCAAATTTATTTTCTATGTAAATTCCTATAATTACCTCAAATTAATTAACAACCAAAAAAGGTGATTAAAATGACTCAATACAGAAAAGAAGTGGATTTATTAGGTGAACGTGATGTGCCAGCTGATGCATACTGGGGTATCCATACCTTAAGAGCGGTTGAAAACTTCAATATTTCTAATGTAACCATTTCTGATGTACCGGAATTTGTTCGCGGCATGGTAATGGTTAAAAAAGCAACTGCCCTAGCGAATGGTGAATTAGGTGCTATTCCAAGTGATATTGCAAAAGCGATTGTAGCAGCTTGTGATGAAATTCTTACCACAGGGAAATGCTTAGATCAATTCCCATCTGATGTATATCAAGGTGGTGCGGGTACTTCTGTCAATATGAATACCAACGAAGTCGTTGCTAACCTCGCGCTTGAAAAAATTGGTCATAAAAAAGGTGAATATGATGTTATTAACCCAATGGACCACGTGAACGCTAGCCAATCTACCAACGATGCGTATCCTACCGGTTTCCGTATTGCGGTATATAACAGCATTTTGAAACTTATCGACAAAATCCAATACTTGCATGATGGTTTCGATAATAAAGCAAAAGAATTTGCTAAAATTTTAAAAATGGGTCGTACCCAATTACAAGATGCGGTACCTATGACCGTTGGTCAAGAGTTTAAAGCCTTTGCCGTATTACTTGAAGAAGAAGTACGTAACTTGAAACGTACCGCTGAGTTACTCCTTGAAGTCAACCTTGGTGCAACAGCAATCGGTACTGGTTTAAATACACCAAAAGGTTATACAGAATTAGTGGTAAAACACCTTGCTGAAGTAACTGGATTACCTTGTGTACCTGCTGAAAACCTAATCGAAGCAACATCTGACTGTGGTGCTTATGTAATGGTTCACGGTGCATTAAAACGTACCGCAGTAAAACTATCTAAAGTATGTAACGACTTACGTTTACTCTCTTCTGGTCCACGTGCAGGTATTAAAGAAATTAACTTACCTGAATTACAAGCAGGTTCTTCTATCATGCCTG
>CAUQBI010000019.1:0-16642 GCA_963516375.1 Parahaemophilus parainfluenzae
GTTTCGGTGTATTAGTTGAAATGAACTGTGAAACTGACTTCGTAGCAAAAGATGCAGGCTTCTTAGGTTTAGCAAACGAAGTAGCTGATTTCGCAGCAGCACACAAAGGTACCACTATCGAAGCGTTACAAGCACAATTTGAAGAAAAACGTGCTGCATTAGTGGCTAAAATCGGTGAGAACATGAACATCCGTCGTGTTGCTTACTTAGATGGTCAAGTTATTGCTCAATACTTACACGGTGCGAAAATCGGTGTGTTAGTTTCGGGTGAAGGTTCAGCTGATGAACTTAAAAAAGTGGCAATGCACGTAGCGGCATCTAAACCAGAATTCGTGAACCCAGAAGATGTACCTGCAGAAGTAGTTGAACACGAGCGTCAAATCCAAATTGATATTGCAGTTAACTCTGGCAAACCAAAAGAAATCGCAGAAAAAATGGTTGAAGGCCGTATGAAGAAATTCACTGGTGAAGTTTCATTAACAGGTCAACCATTCGTCATGGATCCTTCAGTATCTGTAGGCGACTTCTTAAAATCAGTAAATACTTCAGTATCTAACTTCATCCGTTTAGAAGTAGGTGAAGGTATTGAGAAAAAAGAAGAAGATTTTGCAGCTGAAGTTGCAAAAATCACTGGCGGTAACGCTTAATTTTCTCCATTGAGATATAAAAAAAGCCGATATTCAATATCGGCTTTTTTGTTGTCTTAAATTTGAGATGTTTTATTTCTTTGGACTAATATCGATTGCAGGGTCTGCATCTTTACGATATTTTTCTTCAATCATTTTTTTCAGTCCATAGTCATCTTTGTCAGATTGTTCAGAGAATAAATCTTCCTCTAATGTGAGCTTCGGATTTTTAATCCCTATCCAATTAGCAATACCTTCTAAGAAATTCAAACCAGATTTAAAGGCTTTGTATTCTTTACGTGCCGTATCATCAGATGAAATCTTAAAGAGCGGAATATTATGATGTAATTGGCTGTGACAGTTTTGGTTAAACAAGGTTACACCATGTTTATCATCTTCTTGGTGACATAAACCATGATCGGAGAAATAAATCATTGAGAAAGTGCGGTGCGTTTTTTGCTCGTTTTCTTTGAGGGTTTCATACACTTTCTTAATAAAATCATCGGTTTTCTTAATGGATGAAATATAGCAATTCAAGTACTCGTTCTTTTTCTCAATGTCATTATCATTGAAAATTTTCGGATAATCTTCAACACGATCGCAAGCAAGAGGATGTGAACCATAAATGTGTAAAACAATAAAGCGTTTACCTTGTGTTGGATCTTCTAAAACTTGGGCAAATTTAGGAATTAAATCAAAATCGCTGTAGTTTGTAGAATTAAAGCTACCGCCTTTTTTCAAAAAAATGGTTTCATCAGATTTTGATGCAAGCGAAGCAACCGGCGTGTCATATTCACCTAAGAAACCTTGGTTTGATAACCAATAGGTTTTTACGCCCGCGGACTTAATCAGGTCCACTAAGCTTAAATCATAGTTAGGTTCCCATTTTTCTTTGTCAGGTAACGTTAACATTAAGCGCAATGAGGCGACAGTGTTGGTTCCGGCAGATGTCATCCCATCAATCAGTGTACCATTTGCAGATGACATAAATGGTGTGTCATTGACGGGGTATCCATACGCATGCAAGTAATCTTTTCTCGCACTTTCACCCAAAATAATCACATAATCTTGGTATTTAGAATTTTCTAATGTGGATTGTCCCCAGCTGCTTTCCTGTGACATTTTTTTCAATTTTTGCCATTCATTAACAATTTTTACACTCGAATCTATCGTTTCTTTTAATGGCGCAGCAATCGGTAAGTTGTAGCCAATTAATAGGGTAGCCAGCGCGATGAATGTTTTATTGCGATAAAATTTCACCCCAAATTTGACCGCACTTTTGTAATGTAAAAAGACCAAAACTGGAATAGCCAATGCCGCTAAATAGCTGCTCACGGGAATTTGCATGAGAAACTCTTTGGTCTCTAACATATCTGTTGCGAGAACCGATGCAATATATTGATAGCTTGGTGCACCAAAATTTAAACCTGTCGGCGTATAAATTGCGTGTAAGCAAACTAAGGGTAATAAAATAAAATAGAAAGATTTTCGACTACTACTTAATAAAATAATGAAAATAGCGGTGAGTAAAATCAGACTAATAGAGGGCTCAGGAAACATTCCTGAGCCGCGTAAAATTAAATAACCGGCAGCAATGGCACAAGCCAAAGAAAAAAGTGCGGTTAAAATTTGTGAGGTTTTTGAAATCTTCATAAAGTTTACCTATAAAATCAAAACAGCGATATTTTATCGCACTTTTCTGACCAATTTCCATTTTTAACTTTTTCGCTCTTTTGCTAGAATAAGCCAAATTTTGTAACCGACAAAGGAAAAGACAAATGAGCCAACCAATTTACAAACGTATTTTATTGAAATTAAGTGGTGAAGCATTACAAGGGGATGAGGGCTTCGGTATTGATCCTTCAATTCTTGATCGTATGGCGTTAGAGATTAAAGAATTAATTGAAATGGGCGTGGAAGTTGGTGTTGTGCTCGGTGGTGGTAACTTATTCCGTGGCGCAAAATTAGCTAAAGCTGGCATGAATCGTGTAGTGGGCGACCACATGGGGATGCTTGCAACCGTGATGAATGGCTTGGCAATGCGTGATGCGCTTCACCGTGCAGATGTGAATGCGAAGTTAATGTCTGCATTCCAATTAAATGGTATTTGCGATACTTATAACTGGTCTGAAGCGATTAAAATGTTGCGTGAAAAACGTGTCGTAATTTTCTCTGCAGGTACGGGGAGCCCGTTCTTTACCACAGATTCGGCGGCATGCTTACGTGGTATCGAAATTGAAGCGGATATTGTGTTAAAAGCAACCAAAGTTGATGGCGTGTATGATTGCGACCCAGCAAAAAATCCTAATGCGAAGCTATACCATAAATTATCTTATGCAGAAGTGATTGATAAAGAATTAAAAGTAATGGATTTAGCCGCATTCACACTTGCGCGTGACCACGGTATGCCAATTCGTGTATTTAATATGTGTAAACCAGGTGCGTTACGTAAAGTGGTACTCGGTACAGAAGAAGGTACAACGATTAGTTAATTTTTTAAAGAATAAAATGGCGAGAGACTATCTCGCCTTTTTTATGAATAAATTTATTCAAAACTCCCTAAAAATCCAGTAGAATCACTGTGTTTTATCTTTATTTATTTAAAAGGACAGATGAATGATTAATGAAATTAAACAAGATGCTGAAGCTCGTATGGAAAAAAGCCTCGAAGCGTTGCGTGGACATATTGCAAAAATCCGTACAGGTCGTGCTCAACCTAGCTTATTAGACGCTATCCAAGTGGAATACTATGGTGCAGCGACCCCACTTCGTCAATTAGCTAACGTGGTTGCGGAAGATGCGCGTACTTTAGCGGTAACAGTATTTGACCGTTCTTTAATCAGCGCAGTAGAAAAAGCGATTTTAACGTCTGATTTAGGTTTAAACCCATCTTCAGCAGGTACAACAATTCGCGTGCCTCTTCCTCCATTAACTGAAGAACGTCGTCGTGATTTAATCAAAATCGTAAAAAGCGAAGGTGAACAAGGTAAAGTCGCGATTCGTAACGTACGTCGTGATGCAAATGATAAAATCAAAGCATTATTAAAAGACAAAGAAATCAGTGAAAACGATCAACACAAAGCAGAAGAAATCATTCAAAAAGTGACTGATAGTTATATCAAAAAAGTGGATGAGATCTTAGCAGATAAAGAAAAAGAATTAATGGATTTCTAATTGTCGAGCCATGTTTTGGGGCAGACCAAGTGTCTGCCCTTGTTCTATTCTGATAAAGAAATAAAAGCACAAAGTGCGGTCGAAATTTTATGCAAAAACAAAATCTTGTTATTTTAGGATCAACGGGTTCTATTGGTCATAGCACCCTTTCAGTTATCGAACATAACCCCGACAAATACCATGCCTTTGCGTTAGTGGGGGGTAAAAATGTTGAGACAATGTTTGAACAATGCGTGAAATTTCAACCGCACTTTGCCGCACTAGATGATGAAAATGCAGCAAAGGTATTGCGAGAAAAATTAGCTTCACATCACATTAAAACGGAAGTCTTAGCTGGACAGAAAGCCATTTGTGAGTTGGCAGCACATCCAGACGCTGATCAAGTTATGTCGGCGATTGTTGGTGCGGCGGGATTATTGCCGACCCTTTCTTCGGTAAAAGCAAGTAAGAGAGTCTTGCTTGCGAATAAAGAATCGTTAGTGACTTGTGGCCAGATCTTTATTGATGCAGTGAAGCAGTCAAAAGCAAAATTATTGCCTGTTGATAGCGAGCATAACGCGATTTTTCAATCTTTACCGCCTGAAGCACAAGAAAAGGTTGGGTTCTGTCCTTTGAAAGAATTGGGCGTCAGTAAAATTGTCTTAACGGGTTCTGGTGGCCCTTTCCGTTATACGCCATTAAACGAGTTTGAACATATTACTCCCGCACAAGCCGTCGCTCATCCAAACTGGTCAATGGGTAAAAAAATCTCCGTGGATTCTGCCACGATGATGAATAAAGGGTTAGAGTACATTGAAGCCCGCTGGCTCTTCAATGCATCGGCTGATGAAATGGAGGTGATTATTCATCCTCAATCTATTATTCATTCAATGGTGCGTTATGTAGATGGTTCGGTCATTGCTCAAATGGGCAATCCGGATATGCGCACGCCCATTGCGGAAACCATGGCTTATCCAAATCGTACGGTCAGTGGTGTGGAACCATTAGACTTCTTTAAAATCAAAGAATTGACATTTATCGAACCTGATTTTAATCGTTATCCCAATTTAAAATTAGCGATCGATGCTTTTGCAGAAGGGCAGTATGCGACAACCGCTATGAATGCAGCAAATGAAATTGCAGTACAAGCCTTTTTAGATGGTTATATTAAATTTACGGATATTGCGAAAATTAACCAAGTATCAGTTGAACAAATGCCATCTTCTATAATTTCAAGCATTGATGATGTATTAGCCGTAGATAAGCAAGCACGTGAATTAGCAGCTTCGCTGATTAAAAAGTTAATGTAGAATACACCAAAGTGCGGTTATAAATCCGAATATTTTAGAATGAAAGAACTTGATAACAATAATATTCCCGAACACGTTGCCATCATAATGGATGGTAATGGGCGCTGGGCGAAACAACAAAATAAGCTGCGTATTTTTGGCCATACAAATGGGGTGGCGGCTGTTCGCCGTGCGGTGAGCTATGCACGACAAACTGGCATCAAATTTTTGACGTTATATGCGTTTAGCAGCGAAAACTGGAATCGCCCTGAGCAAGAAGTGAGCGCTTTAATGTCGCTCTTTATGCAAGCGCTTGATCGAGAAGTCAAAAAATTACATAAAAATAATATTCGTTTAAAGATTATCGGTGATGTTTCTCGTTTTAGTGAAAAATTGCAAGAGAAGATCGCAAAAGCAGAAAATTTAACGGGAAATAATACCGCACTGACTTTAAATATTGCGGCGAATTACGGTGGTTGTTGGGATATTGTTCAAGCGACTCAACAATTAGCTGAAAAAGTAAAAAATAATGAGATTTCGGTGAGTGATATCAATGAATCACTTTTCCAGCAACATTTAGTCACACAAGATGAGCCGCCGGTTGATTTGTTAATTCGGACGAGCGGTGAGCAACGCATTAGTAATTTCTTACTTTGGCAAATTGCGTATGCGGAATTGTGTTTTTTAGATGTGCTTTGGCCAGATTTTAGTGAAAAAGATTTTAATCAGGCAATTGCCTGCTATCAACAACGTCATCGCCGTTTTGGCGGGACAGAATAAGCGGAGAACTTATGCTTAAAGAACGTGTATTATCAGCCATTGTGTTGATTGCTTTGGTATTATGTGCCTTGTTCTTATTTACCCCATTTTATTTTGCCCTAGCCTTAGGCTTTGTGGCCACGCTTGGTATTTGGGAGTGGGCTCAATTTGCTCGTTTTAAAAATCCTTTGGCGCGCCTTTGTATCGCTGCATTTTTAGGCGCATTTATCTTCCTTTGGCTTTATAACGAAGGTAATTATTTAGATGCTGGCCGAGTGTTTGAAAACTACTTACCGTTGTTATTGTTAAACTCTGTCGGTTGGTGGGCACTTGCATTAGTATTAGTGGTGACTTATCCAAGCTCAGCGAAGTTTTGGGGGAAAAATATTCCTTTACAACTCCTGTTTGCTTTTTCTACGTTGATTCCTTTTGTGGCAGCAGTCTTACGTTTACGCTTAGATAATTATACAGCAGATCCACATCATGGTTTATTCTTATTGCTTTATGTGTTTGTATTGGTATGGGCCGCTGATTCTGGTGCATATTTTGCCGGACGAGCTTTTGGTAAGCACAAACTTGCACCTAAAGTATCACCAGGGAAAACATGGCAAGGCGTATTTGGAGGCATGATCACTGCAGCTGTACTGGCATTTGTATTTATCCATTTCTCAGGTGAAACCTTATTAGGTAGTCGTGCAATGAGTGGTTTTGTTGTGCTTTCTGTGGCAACTGTGGCTATTTCTGTATTGGGTGACTTAGCGGAAAGTATGTTTAAACGTGAATCAGGCATTAAAGACAGTAGTCAATTAATTCCAGGTCATGGCGGTATTTTAGATCGTATTGATAGCTTAACGGCAGCAGTACCATTCTTCACATACTTCTATTTCTTTGTGTTATAGGATAGAACATGTCGTTTTTGTGGTCGCTTGGCTCATTTATTGTTGCAATTGCTGTGCTGGTTGCCGTACACGAATACGGCCACTTTTGGGCAGCAAGAAAGTGCGGTATTAAAGTTCATCGTTTTTCGATTGGCTTTGGTAAAGTGATTTGGCGACGCACAGATAAATTGGGCACTGAATTTGCTATTTCTGCCATTCCGCTTGGTGGTTATGTCAAAATGCTTGACGGGCGAAATGAAGAAGTTCCAGCAGAATTAAAATCGCAGGCATTTGAAAGTAAATCTGTCGCTCAACGTGCTTTTGTCATTTCTGCAGGCCCGCTTGCTAATTTTATTTTTGCGATTTTGGCATATTGGGTGATTTATTCTGTAGGGATTCCGAGTGTTAAACCGGTCATTGAAAACGTCATGTCAAATTCACCGGCAGCAATAGCTCAAATTGAACCGAATACCCAGATTTTGGCAATTGATGGGAAGAATACCCCTGATTGGGAAACCATTAATTTATTGCTCACTGATAAGTTAGGTTCTGATTCTGTTGAACTCACATTAACACCTTTTGGTGAAGACCAACCTTATCAACGAACCATTAATCTGCAAAATTGGACATTTGAGCCAGATAAAGAAACAGCATTTGAAACATTAGGGATCAATCCCGTTTCAAGTAAAGTGGAGATGACATTATCAAAAGTGGTGGAAAACTCACCAGCTGAAAAAGCAGGCTTATTGATTGGCGATAAAATTTTAGCAGAAAATTCGACCGCTCTTGATTGGAAAGCTTTTGTTGCATTGGTACAACAAGGTCAACCTTTTACAATCAAGGTCGAACGTAATCAGGAAATTTTTGACAAAACCTTGCAACCAGAGAAGAATCGAGATGGTAAATGGTTTGTTGGGTTAAGTCCGACGTTCTTAAAAGTTGGCGAACAGTATCGAACTGAATTAAAATATGGTATTCTTGATGCTCTACAAAAAGGTGTGGAAAAGACAGGCCAAATTTCTTGGTTTATTGTGAAGGCAATCGGGAAATTGTTTAGTGGTGAGCTTTCATTTTCCAGTTTAGCTGGGCCAATTTCAATTGCTCAAGGCGCAGGTGCATCTTCTAACGCTGGCGTGATTTATTTCTTAAGTTTTCTCGCGTTAATTAGTGTTAATTTAGGCATAATGAATTTATTTCCGTTGCCAGTTTTAGATGGTGGACATCTCGTATTTTTGGCGGCGGAAGCTATCAAAGGAAAACCTGTTTCAGAACGGGTACAAAATTTAAGTTATCGTATAGGGCTTACAATCTTGTTAATTCAAACAATTTTTGTGCTTTTTAATGATTTCTTACGTTTATAACTATTGTTTTTTATAGGATAAAGTCGATGAAAAAACTTCTAATCGCAAGTTTATTATTCGGTACTACAACGAGTGTATTTGCGGCACCATTTGTAGCAAAAGACATTCGTGTTGACGGTGCTCAAGGAGACTTAGAACAACAAATTCTAGCCAGTCTTCCTGTTCGTAGCGGTCAGCGTGTAACGGATAAAGATGTAGCCAATATTGTACGTTCATTATTCGTAAGTGGACAGTTTGATGATGTTAAAGCTTTCCAGGATGGCGATGCATTAGTTGTGAGCGTTATTGCGAAACCAATCATTTCTGAAGTGAATATTAAAGGTAATTCAGTTATTCCAACAGAAGCATTAAAACAAAACCTTGATGCAAATGGTTTCAAAAGTGGTGATGTCTTAAATCGTGCGAAATTAGAAGAGTTTGCGAAAACCTTAAGAGAACATTATAAGAGTGTAGGTCGTTATAATGCGAAAGTTGATCCGATCGTGACAACTTTACCAAATAACCGTGCAGAAATTACGCTTCAAATTGATGAAGATGATACAGCAAAACTTCGTTCAGTAACTTTTAATGGAAATGAAGCGATTTCTAGCAGTAAGTTACAAGAACAAATGGAGCTTCAACCAGATTCTTGGTGGAAACTTTGGGGGAATAAGTTTGATGGTTCCCAGTTTGACAAAGATATTCAAGCTATCCAAGACTACTACCAAAATAATGGTTATGCTAAAGCAAGAGTGACCAAAACAGATGTTCAGTTAAATGAAGAGCATACAAAGGCTGATGTCACTATTGATGTAAGTGAAGGTGAAAAATATAACTTAAGTTCTGCGCGTATTGTTGGTAACTTAGGTGGTATGGCTGATGAATTACAACCATTATTAGGTGAACTTCACTTAAACGATACATTCAGTCGTGCGGATGTGCAAAATGTTGAAAGCTTAATTAAAGATAAATTAGGTGAACGTGGTTACGGTAGTGCAACAGTGAATACCATGCCAACTTTTGATGATGCGAATAAAACATTAGCATTAACCTTTGTTGTTGATGCGGGACGTCGTTTATCTGTACGTCAAGTTCGTTTTGAAGGTAATACGGTTTCTGCTGATAGTACATTACGTCAAGAAATGCGTCAGCAAGAAGGAACTTGGTATAATTCTCAATTAGTTGAATTAGGTAAGGTGCGTTTAGATAGAACGGGTTTCTTTGAGAGTGTAGAGAATCGTGTTGAACCAATTCAAGGTTCTAATGATGAAGTCGATGTTGTATATAAAGTAAGAGAACGTAATACCGGTAGTATTAACTTTGGTATCGGTTATGGTACAGAGAGTGGTATCAGCTATCAAGCAAGCGTGAAACAAGACAACTTCTTGGGAACAGGTGCAGCGGTAAGTTTAGCCGGTACACGTAATGACTATGGTACAAGTGTAAACTTGGGTTATACAGAACCATACTTTACTAAAGATGGGGTAAGTTTAGGTGGAAACGTATTCTATGAAACTTACGATAACTCGAAAAGTGATACTTCATCAACCTATAAACGTACAACTTACGGTGGTAATGTCACATTAGGATTCCCTGTTAATGAGAACAACTCATATTATGTGGGATTAGGTTATACTTATAATAAAATCAGTAACTTCGCGTATGAATACAACCGTGATTTATATATGAAGTCAATGAATTTAACTGGAAACTCAATCAAAACTAATGATTTTGATTTCTCATTTGGTTGGAACTACAACAGTCTAAACCGTGGCTATTTCCCAACTAAAGGGGTAAAAGCAAGTTTAGGTGGTCGTGTCACCATTCCAGGATCTGATAATAAATATTATAAATTAAGCGCTGAGCTTCAAGGTTTCTACCCATTAGATCGTGATCATCGTTGGGTATTATCTGGAAAAGCAACCGCTTCTTATGCAAATGGCTTAGGTGGCAAACGTGTACCGTTCTATCAACTTTATACGGCTGGTGGTATCGGTTCATTACGTGGCTTTGCTTACGGTGCGGTAGGCCCTAATGCGATTTATCAAGACAAATATGGCCAATGGTATCAAAGTACTGATGTCGTTGGTGGTAACGCAATGGCTACAGCAAGTGTCGAACTTATTGTTCCAACCCCATTTGTGGGAGATAAAAGCCAAAATAGCGTAAGAACCTCACTTTTCGTTGATGCAGCGAGCGTTTGGAATACAAAATGGAAATCAGATAAAGAAGGCTTAAAATCATCTCCGATTTATGCAACATTACCTGATTACAGTAAAGCAGGTCGAGTCCGAGCTTCAACTGGTGTTGCTTTCCAATGGCAATCACCAATTGGGCCATTGGTATTCTCTTATGCGAAACCAATCAAAAAATATGAAAATGATGATGTAGAACAATTCCAATTCAGTATTGGTGGTTCTTTCTAATAAATTGAACTTTTACGTTCTATTTAAGTCAAAATCCACGTTCTGTGTCAGTGAGTTAGCTGGCACAGAAATATTTACTAAACTAATTTAAGGAAATTCAAACATGAAAAACGTAGTAAAAGTTACCGCACTTTCTTTAGGTCTTGCACTTGCATCAGGTTTTGCTGCTGCAGATGAAAATATCGCATTCATCAATGCGGGTTACTTATTCCAAAACCACCCAGATCGTCAAGCTGTAGCAGATAAGTTAGATGCAGAATTCAAACCAATGGCGGACAAACTTGCTGCAAGTAAGAAAGAAATTGATGACAAAATCGTAGCATCTCGTAAAAAAGTAGAAGCAAAAGTTGCAGCTTTACAAAAAGATGCACCTCGTTTACGTCAAGCTGAAATTCAAAAACGCCAAGAAGAAATCACTAAATTTGGTTCAGATGAAGAAGCTGCATTAAATAAATTAATGGAAGAGCAAGATAAAAAAGTGGCAGAGTTCCAAGAGTTAAACGAAAAACGTCAAACTGAAGAGCGTGGTAAATTATTAGAAAGCATTCAAGTTGCAACGAATAACTTAGCAAAAACAAAAGGTTATACTTATGTTTTAGATGCAAACTCTGTCGTATTTGCAGTAGATGGTAAAGATATTACTGAAGAAGTATTAAAATCTATTCCAACAACTGAAAAAGCCGTTCCAGCAAAAACTGAAGAGAAAAAATAATAGGTTCTCATAATGCAAAAATCCTATTCTTTACAGGAATTAGCAGCAAAAGTCGGCGGTACCCTTCGCGGTAACGCCGACGTTGTCGTTAATAATATTGCCGCATTGTCAAAAGCAGAACCTAACCAGCTTACCTTCATTTCTAATGCAAAATTCCGTCCTTTATTAGCCGAATCTAAAGCAGGTATTCTTGTCGTGTCAGAAGCAGATGTGGAATTTTGCTCACCTGAAAGTAATTTACTTATCGTTAAAGATCCTTATGTTGCTTATGCAGTATTAGCTCAATATATGGATACTACCCCGAAAGCGGCTCAAAATATCCACCCAAGTGCAGTTATTTCTGAAAAAGCTTCAATTGGTGAAAATGTATCAATTGGTGCAAATGCCGTTATTGAAGAAGGTGTTGTATTAGGCGATAACGTGATTATTGGCGCGGGTTGTTTTGTGGGTAAATTCACAAAAATTGGTGCGGGCACACAGCTTTGGGCAAACGTAAGCGTTTATCATGAAGTCGAAATTGGACAAAATTGCTTAATTCAATCAGGAGCAGTCATCGGTAGTGATGGTTTTGGTTATGCAAATGATCGTGGTCGATGGGTGAAAATTCCACAAGTTGGTCAAGTGATCATTGGTAATAATGTCGAAATTGGTGCTTGCACTTGTATTGACCGTGGCGCCTTAGATGCGACAGTCATTGAAGATAACGTCATTATTGATAACCTTTGTCAAATTGCGCATAACGTTCATATTGGCACAGGTACAGCAGTAGCTGGCGGTGTCATTATGGCGGGTAGCCTAAAAGTGGGGCGTTATTGTTTAATTGGCGGAGCAAGTGTGATTAATGGTCACATGGAAATCTGTGATAAAGTAACTGTGACAGGTATGGGTATGGTGATGCGTCCAATTACTGAACCAGGCGTTTACTCATCGGGCATTCCATTACAAACCAATAAAGAGTGGCGAAAAACAGCCGCACTTACCTTAGGGATTGATGGTATGAATAAACGACTGAAAGCCCTTGAGAAAAAACTTGGCTAAGATTTTTAAAACGTACCTTAGGGTGCGTTTTATTTTTATACAGAAATATCGTATAATCTCAATGTTTTATTATTATTTATTTTAAAGGTATTAGACGTGTCAGAGAATCAAGTAAGTAAAGTGATTGAAGCAAAAGAAATTATGACCTTATTGCCACATCGTTATCCATTTTTATTAGTGGATCGCGTGTTGGACTACAAAGAAGGTGAGTGGTTAAAAGCAATTAAAAATATCAGTGTAAACGAACCTTGCTTTACGGGTCATTTCCCGAGTGAACCGATTTTACCAGGAGTGTTAATTCTTGAAGCTTTGGCACAAGCAATGGGATTACTTGCATTTAAAACCCATGAATTAAAAGGTGGTGAATTATTCTATTTCGCAGGTATTGATGAAGCGCGTTTCAAACGCCCAGTATTACCTGGAGATCAAATGGAATTGAACGTTCAAGTGATTAAAGAACGTCGTGGTATTACAGCATTCACGGGTATTGCAACCGTAAACGGTGAAGTAGCTTGTGAAGCCAAATTAATGTGTGCTCGTCGATAATTAAAGAAAATTAAGGGGTAAGTATGATCCACCCAAGTGCAAAAATTCACCCAACCGCGCTTGTCGCTGATGGCGCAGTTATTGGCGAAGATGTTGTTATCGGTCCTTTCTGTATTATTGAAGGGAGCGTTGAGATTAAAGCACGTACTGTTTTAAATTCTCACATTGTCGTGAAAGGCGATACCGTGATTGGTGAAGATAACCAGATTTATCAATTTGCCAGCATTGGTGAAGTAAACCAAGATTTAAAATATAAGGGCGAAGCAACAAAAACCGTTATTGGTAATGGAAACCGTATTCGCGAGCATGTGACGATTCATCGCGGCACTATCCAAGGTGGTGGTGTAACACGTATTGGTAATAACAATTTACTCATGGTGAACGTACATGTTGCCCATGACTGCCAAATCAAGAATAACTGTATCTTAGCAAATAATGCAACACTTGCTGGTCATGTTGAATTAGATGATTTTGTGATTGTTGGTGGTCTGTCAGCGATTCATCAATTTGTGATCGTCGGGGCACACGTTATGTTAGGTGGAGGCTCTATGGTTAGCCAAGATGTGCCGCCTTATGTGATGGCTCAGGGTAACCATGCTCAACCTTTCGGTGTTAACCTTGAAGGATTAAAACGTCGTGGTTTTGATAAACCAACCATGCACGCTATTCGTAACGTCTATAAAATGATTTACCGCAGTGGTAAAACCCTTGAAGAAGTCTTGCCAGAAATTGAACAAATTGCACAAACTGAATCGGCAATTAGTTTCTTTGTGGAGTTCTTCAAACGTTCTACTCGAGGCATTATTCGTTAATTAACGTTTCTTTTCTCGTTAAGAGAAAATGATGAATAACAAAGAGACCGCACTATGATTTGTTCAAAGTGCGGTCGTTTTTTAGGATAAATTTAATGATTAAAGAAAATCCGACTATTGCGATTATTGCCGGCGAGGTCTCTGGCGATATTCTTGGTGCAGGTCTCATTCAAGCGCTTAAACGCCACTATCCGCAAGCTAAATTTGTCGGGATTGGTGGCGAGCGAATGATTGATCAAGGCTTTGAAAGCTTTTTTGATATGGAAGAGCTCTCTGTCATGGGGCTAGTAGAAGTTCTCAAACATTTGCCGCGATTGCTAAAAATTCGTCGCAGTATCATCGACCAACTCTCTGACATTAAACCTGATGTATTTATCGGTATTGATGCACCAGATTTTAACCTTACTGTTGAACTGAAATTAAAAGAAAAAGGAATTAAAACCATTCATTATGTTAGTCCATCTGTATGGGCTTGGCGTCAAAATCGTATTTATAAAATCGCTAAAGCGACCCATCAAGTTTTAGCTTTTCTTCCTTTTGAAAAAGCTTTTTATGATCGTTTTAATGTACCTTGCCGTTTTATTGGCCATACCATGGCGGATGCGATTCCATTAAAACCAAATAGAACGGAAGCTTGCCAGACCTTAGGTATTGATGAAAAAGGACGTTATCTTGCTATTTTAGTGGGGAGTCGAGGGAGCGAAGTTGGGTTTCTGACAGAGCCATTTCTAAAAACCGCTTTGTTATTAAAAGAAAAATATCCAGACCTGCAGTTTTTAGTCCCTTTAGTGAATGAAAAACGTCGCCAGCAATTTGAGGAAATAAAGGCTCAGATTGCACCTGATCTTGATATGCATCTCATTGATGGTAAAGCACGCCAAGTGATGATCGCGGCTGAGGCAACTTTACTTGCTTCAGGTACTGCTGCACTTGAAGCGATGTTATGTAAATCACCAATGGTGGTGGGTTATCGAATGAAACCGTTCACGTATTTCTTGGCAAAACGATTAGTCAAAACAAAATATATTTCATTACCTAATTTATTAGCAGATAAAATGCTTGTGCCAGAAATGATTCAAGAAGATTGCGAACCGCAAAAATTAGCAGAGCAACTTTCGCAGTATTTGGGTGATGACGAAAGTGCGGTCAAATCTCGCAGTGTTTTGATTCAACGTTTTACTGAATTACACAAATTAATTCAATGTGATGCGGATAGTCAAGCTGCACAAGCTGTAATTGATTTATTGGAGCAAAAGCATGACTGATTTTGTGTATCCTGAAGGTTATCAATTATTTGCAGGAGTGGATGAAGTTGGCCGAGGCCCTTTAGTGGGGGCTGTTGTCACAGCCGCAGTGATCTTAGATCCGAATAAGCCGATTGCTGGTTTGGCGGATTCTAAAAAACTCAGTGAGAAAAAACGGCTTGCACTCGCAGCAGAAATTAAAGAGAAAGCCTTAGCTTGGGCAATGGGACGAGCAGAGCCAGCCGAGATTGATGAATTGAATATTCTTCATGCCTCTATGTTAGCTATGGGGCGAGCAGTAAAAGCCTTAAAAATTCAACCGCACTTAGTGTTGGTAGATGGCAATCGTATTCCGCCTAATCTTGGTTTGCCTGCGCAAGCGGTAGTGAAAGGAGATTCACTTGTGGCTGAAATTAGTGCAGCCTCTATTTTGGCAAAAGTCGCGCGCGATCAGGAAATGGAAGCGTTAGATAAAAAGTATCCAGAATATGCTTTTGCTCAACATAAAGGGTATCCGACCAAATTACACTTAGAAAAATTAGCGGAACTGGGTCCTCTACCAGAGTATCGTCGAAGTTTTTCGCCTGTGAAGAAAGCATTAGGCATGGAAGACTAGTTAGCTTGAAAGATTTTAAGATTGAATAATATAAAATGGACATTTATTGCCTTGTCTTTGATGACTATGAAACGTTAGATCTAATGGGACCTGTTGAGTTTTTAGCAAGAGTCCCTAATGTTAAACTTTACTATGTCTCTCAAGTAGGGGGATTAGTTCGTAGTAAACAAGGGTTTCATATTGAAACAGAAAAACTAGAACATTTATTGCCTCATAGTGTGTTATTAGTTGTAGGAGGGCAAGGAACTCGTCAGTTAGTAAAAGATGAACAATTTATTAATCAGCTTGGTAAGTGGATTGATGAGTCAGAGGTGTGTTTAAGTGTTTGTACAGGTTCAGCATTATTGGCTTGTACGGGGCGATTAGATAGCTTAAAAGCGACTTCTAATAAAAAATCTTTTGAATGGGTAAAACAATGTCGTTCTACAGTGAAATGGCAACGCGTTGCAAGATGGGTGAAAGAGGGTAAGTTTTATACTTCATCAGGCGTTTCTGCTGGTATGGATATGGCACTTGGGTTTATTGCTGATTATTATGGCAATGACTTGGCTCAAGACATTGCTAACCACACCGAATATTATTGGCAAAAAGATCCTAGTGTAGATAATTTTGCTCGAATCTATGGATATGAATAATAGATTTAGTTTTAGATTAAACAAAAGAGCGGTCAAAATTGACCGCTCTTTTTACATCTTCGAGAGATTATTTATTTAATTTCGCTTTATAAGTTGGGTTCATTAAGTTTTCTACAGAAAGGATGTCATCCAATTGTTCTGCTGTTAATAAACCTTTTTCTAATACGACTTCGCGTACACCTTTACCGGTTTGAGCACAGATTTTACCCACTAAGTCGCCATTATGGTGACCGATAAATGGATTTAAGTAAGTCACGATACCGATTGAGTTAAATACGTAGTTTTCACAAATTTCTTTGTTTACAGTAATACCGTCTACACATTTATCGCGTAAGTTCACGCAAGCATTAGTTAAGATGTCGATAGATTCAAACATTGCTTGCCCAATCACTGGTTCCATTACGTTTAATTGTAATTGACCCGCTTCAGATGCGAAAGTAACAGTAGTATCGTTACCAATTACTTTAAAGCAAACTTGGTTTACCACTTCTGGAATAACAGGATTAACTTTTGCAGGCATGATAGAAGAACCTGCTTGTAATTCAGGTAAGTTAATTTCTTTAATACC
>CAUQBI010000020.1:0-16141 GCA_963516375.1 Parahaemophilus parainfluenzae
AAGATACCATTGATGCGATTACGCTTTTCGGTAAATCCAATACGCGCAATATCGTGTTAGAAAAAAGTTACCAAGAATATATGGAAGGCTTTACCGATGCAGGTGAAGCCCGTCGTGGGTATCTAGAGGTTATTGCTGAGTTGCAAGAACGCTTCCCGGATCCAGATGAAATTCAAACAGAAAAAGACAAGAAAGACTTTGTAAAATTATTTGGTGAATATTTGCGAGTTGAAAATATTCTGCAAAACTATGATGAGTTCGCTGCTTTACAAGCATTTCAATCGCTCGATACCAGCGATGTAAAAGCCGTTGAAGCCTTTAAAGAAAAATATTATTTAACGGATGAGGCTTTTGCTGAAATGCAACCTATTAATATGCCAAGCGAACGTAGCATTCAAAATTACCGTTCGACTTACAACGATATTCGGGATTGGCTCCGCCGTCAAAAAGATGGCGAGGAAAAAGCAAAATCGACCATTGATTGGGACGACGTGGTGTTTGAAGTGGATTTATTAAAATCCCAAGAAATCAATCTTGATTACATCTTGGAATTGATTTTTGAACACAACAAAAAAATGAAAAATAAAGCTGAGCTGATTGATGAAATTCGAACCACAATCCGAGCGAGTCTAGGTAATCGCGCCAAAGAAAGTTTGATCGTAGATTTTATCAATCAAACTGACTTAGATAGCATTGTCGATAAAGCCGGTATTATTGAATCCTTCTTCCAATTTGCTCAAAAAGAGCAACAGAAGGAAGCTGACGAATTAATTAGCAGTGAAGGCCTGAATATTGATGCCGCGAAGCGTTATATTAACGTGTCCTTAAAACGCGGATATGCTAGCGAACAAGGTACGGATTTAAATGATGCCCTACCGAAAATGAGTCCGCTTAATCCGCAATATCTCACGAAAAAACAAAGCATTTTTCAAAAGATCGTTGCCTTTGTTGAGAAGTTTGTTGGGATTGGTGGCGAGGTTTAAAAACTTAAACCGACTATATAGAATTAAAAAGGTGCAATCTATTGATTACACCTTTTTATTTTGTCAGTTTTATCAGAAATTAGAACGTTAAAACTTTATCCGCCCATAATGTCCACTCAGATACATCATCTAAAGTACCAAGGGTCACGCCATCAATTAATTTAGCATCTAATAAACCACGCGCTTTTACACAGCTGGTGCATAATTTAACTTCAGCACCTTGTGCGACTAAGATGTCGATAAGCTGTTGAACGTTTGAGCCTTCATTTGGGTTTTGACCCGCAATACCGCTTAAAATAGAATCCGAAAAAGCAAACACTTTAATATTTACTTCTTTGCCGTGATCTTCTTGTAGATTAATAGCAAAACGTAATGCATTAAAGGTTTTTTCACCACCATATGGTGAATCGTTAACGATAAATAAAAGATTTTGCATGTTGCACTCCTTGTTGCATGCGATAAAAATGAAGGCGTAATAGTTTACGACTTTATGAGATTAGCCAACCCAAATGAACTTGGCTACAAATAATAAAGACACCACCCACACTGGGGCATTGACCTCGCGTATTCTACCTGTACAGGCCTTCATGACGCAATAGCTAATAAAACCAAATGCGATACCTTCAGTTATTGAATAGGTAAATGGCATCATGGCGGCGGTGATAAAAGCAGGCGTAGCCTCGGTTAAATCATCCCAGTGTACACGAATAAGACTAGATGCCATTAAAATTCCTACATAGACTAATGCCCCTGCGGTTGCATAAGCCGGTACGACACTAGCAAGTGGCGAGAAGAAAATGGTAAGTAAAAATAAAACCCCGACTGTTACTGCCGTTAAACCTGTTCTACCACCGACAGAAACCCCTGCACCACTTTCGATATAGGTACTGATAGCCGATGTTCCAATATAAGAACCAACAACGGCACTCACGCTATCCACATAAAGGGCTTGTTTCATTTTCGGGAAACGACCTTTTTCATCGCTAAAGCCCGCTTTATCGGTCACGCCTAATAAGGTGCCTGATGAGTCAAATAGGTTTACTAATAAGAATGAGAAAATAATGCCGAGTAATGCGGTATCTAAAGCACCAGCAATATCAACTTTACCCACAACCGCACCTAAACTTGGTGGCATAGAAACAATGCCGTGGAAAGTGACTTGATCATCAACTAAAAGTGCTAATCCAGTCACTACCGCGATAGAAATTAAGACTCCAGAGAAAATATTACGAGCAGCTAAAACTACGATAATGAAGAAACCTAATACGCCAAGCAGAATTTTCGGATCATGTAAATTGCCTAATGCCACTAAAGTTGCAGGATTCGCTACTACCAATCCCATATTTTTAAAGCCAATTAAGGCAATAAAGAAGCCGATTCCCGCACCGATTCCCACGCGCAGCGAAAGCGGAATCGATGCCATTAACCAATAACGGATTTGGAATAAGGTGAGAACAAATAAACCAATTGAGCCCCAGAAAATGGTACCCATGCCCACTTCCCAAGAATAACCAAGCTTGCCAACGACTACATAAGCAAAGAACGCATTGAGTCCCATGGCGGGTGCAAGGGCGATAGGTAAATTACTGAATAACCCCATCGCAATGGTACCTAGCGCGGCGATTAAACAAGTGGTCACGAAAACAACTTGCTTATCCATTCCCGCATCACCTAATACGGATGGATTCACAAACACGATATACACCATGGTAAAGAAGGTGGTGATACCAGCGATAATTTCAGTTTTGGTGGTACTACCCTTTTCTTTAATCGAAAAAAGGCGTTCAAGTAAAGATTGTTGCATTGTCTTCCCCTTAACTTAAATTAATAACCTTGGTGATAAATTGACTCAAGTAATTTCACACCTAATAAGGCAATATTGAAACGTTGCTCATCAGCTACCGTCCAAAATTCAATTCCATTTTCAACCGCACTTTGTTGGCTGATATGCAATTTTACGCTGTCTTCACCATTTTCATTTTCACCATTAATCACAGGCGTAATAAGGCTATCGTGTAATTCAATCAATTCGCCTTGTTGTGGTTGGAAATCAAATTCATAATCTGAAAGCGCGGTCACTTTTTGTGCCATGCCGTAGAATACAGGCACTTGAATTTGATGGAAAATCACATTGTCTAACTGCGGGAAGATTTTTTGTAATTGCAGATTTAAATTAGCTGCTTGTTGTGGAAACACATCAAAGGCAAAACGGGTTTCACCTTCTTCCAATGGCATACCATTCAGTAAACGAGCAGTTTGACCCGCAAGTTTATTTACGGTTTCACCATCCGTATAAGAAGCGGGTAAAAGTGACGTTGCAAAGACTTGAGTTAAATTCGTTTGTTGAATGATTGGTAGTAGAGATAAGGCTAATTGACTCACTTGCGGATCGGGTAAACTCACAATGTTACGTTGTCTCAACTCTGTCAGATTTTCTTCATTGATTGTAGGAACAACAACAGGAACATCAGACAATGCTGAGCAAATTCCTTTTAAATCAATCACCACACAGCCACTTTCTGCGGCTTGAGCTAATAAAGGCGCTTGGTCAATTTGGCCTGCGAAGAAAAGATAATTAACGCTATCCCACTCAATCTCATCAGTGGCTAATTGAGCAACCTCTTTATTACGAAAACGCACCGCTTGCTCTTCTTCAAAAGGATAAATTTCTACAATAGAAACCTTGCCTACATCTAGCTCACTTTGTTCAAGTGCTTCGGCAATTTTTTCACATAGATCAAATTCTGCTGCAATAGCAATATTTAGGCTTGCGTCCATTTTTCTCTCCGCTGTAAAATGTTCTGAACCGATCCATTCTACAGAAAAAAGACACATAAATACATAAGGAAATCAGATGACACCGGCAATTGATTTATTAAAGAAAAATAAAATTCCTTTTACTCTCCATACTTATGATCATGACCCTAATAATACCCATTTTGGCGATGAAGCCGCTGAAAAACTTGGGCTTGATCCACACCAATCCTTTAAAACACTTTTAGTTGCTGAAAATGGTGATCAGAAAAAATTAGCGTGTTTTGTGCTTTCCACGGCAAATATGTTGAGTCTAAAGAAAGCGGCAAAATCAATTGGTGTAAAAAAAGTTGAAATAGCCGATAAAGATGCGGCACAAAAAAGCACGGGATATTTAGTCGGTGGCATTAGCCCATTAGGTCAAAAAAAACGTGTAAAAACAGTGATAAATTCGACCGCACTTGAGTTTGATACGATTTTTGTTTCAGGTGGGAAACGAGGATTAAGTGTCGAATTGGCCCCACAAGATTTGGCTAAATTACTTAATGCCGAATTTGTCGATATCATTGACGAAGAATAGAAAAAGAAAAGCCCGATTACTCGGGCTATTTTTATATGATGTTGTGTTTATTTGAATTAGAAGCTTGATGTATCTTGGAATAAGCCAACTTTTAAATCAGTTGCGGTGTAGATAACGCGACCATCCACTTCCACTTCACCGTCAGCCATTCCCATTACTAATTTGCGATTAATCACACGTTTCATATTAATGCGATAAACCACTTTTTTCGCGGATGGTAAGATTTGTCCAGTAAATTTCACTTCACCTACGCCTAATGCACGGCCTTTACCTTTGCCACCAACCCAGCCAAGGAAGAAACCGACTAATTGCCACATCGCATCTAAGCCTAAGCATCCTGGCATAACTGGGTCACCAATAAAGTGGCAACCGAAAAACGGTAAATCTGGATGAATATCTAATTCCGCTTCAATATACCCTTTACCAAACGCACCGCCATCTTCGGTCATTTTCACAATGCGATCCATCATCAACATCGTCGGTGCTGGAAGTTGCGGGCCTTCTTTACCAAATAATTCACCACGACCAGAAGCTAATAAATCTTCATAAGTGTAGCTGCTTTTGATGTTGGGTGTACAGGTGTTTTCCATTTTTTATTTCCTTGTATATATAGTTTTGCTTGGTTACAAACAATAAGTGCAGATTCTATGGGGATTTATAAGAAATGTAAACAGCGAACACTTGTTAGCTCAACTTGTCGGATCAGTCAGTAAAATTAAGATAAAAGAAAAGCGAACTCAAGGTTCGCTTTAAAGAAATTAAGATTTAAAGAAATCTAACCAGTTTTTTTTCGGCGTTTCCGAACGGAAAGCAATTCGATTTTGAATTAAACGTGCAATAGGCTCTTTGCCCTTCGCATATTCTTCTTTCTCTTCCAATAAATCGCGGTCAAATAGAATTTTGGCTGTTTGATAAATGTCCTCGACTTGATAGATAAAGAATTGTTCATTTTTCACGGCTTCAACCACTTCATCAGATAAGCTTAGTTGTTGAATTGTTGTCGCGGGAATAATCACCCCTTGTTTACCCGTCAAACCACGACGTTGGCAAATGGTGAAAAAGCCTTCAATTTTGTCATTCACTCCGCCAACTGCGTGCACTAAACCAAATTGGTCAATGGTACCGGTAATCGCAATATTTTGTGGCAATGGCAAATCAGATAACGCGCTGACTAATACGGAGAAAATAGCTAGAGACGCACTGTCACCATCAATTTCACCATAAGATTGTTCAAACACTAAAGACGCAGAAAATGGTAACTGTGATGGCAATTCTAAGATACTTGCCAAGCAAGCTTCAGAAATCATCATGCCTTTCCCGTGGAGGTTGCCGGCTAATTCGTTTTTACGCTCCACATCCACGACTTCACCATCACCAAACTGCACTAAGCAACTGATACGAGAAGGTTCACCAAAACAAACGGGGGTGCCTGGATATTCAATCACAGACAAGCCATTAATTTGCCCAACAATTTCACCGTTGGTTTCTACATAAATTTGTTCGTTGAGAATATCCGCATAAGTACGTTCACGTAAAAAACCGTGCTGTTCGTTCTTTTGTTTAAAAGCTTGCTCAAAATCAACCGCACTTAAGATTTGTTTTTGTGACAACGTCGCAGCATTAAGTAACATCTCCGTTGTTTTTAATGGAGAAATGTTAATTAAAAAGCGATCTTCACTCTCTCGTACTAATAACTGATAAAGTTTATTTAATGCAGTTAAATCTAAATCAAGCTCATATTTTGAGGCTAATGCCAACACATAATTAGCCCAATTTTCTTGTGCGTTCGGTTGTGCAACAGAATAATAGCTTTCAATTTCCGCGTAATCAGCCAAGCTGTAAAGATCTTCTTCTAACTCACCTAAGGTCGCAATTTCAGTGCGGTTGCCTAAAATCACTACTTTTAAATTAAGTGGATAACTTGGAATATCGCAAGGCAAGGTTTTAAATGGATGAGCTGAATACCAATCAAAAGTTTGCGTTTGTAAAATATGCTTTAAGCGTTGCCATAAATCAAATTGGCTCAGCATTGTTGCTGCGCTTAAAATCAACACACCACCATTGGCTTGATGCACTAAACCTGGTGTAAGCAAAATATCTTGCGAACTAGGATGAACACGAACACTACCAAAAAGGCTAAATTGATCAGCATGCAATGCCTTCAACACATCACCTTGTGCGGCAAAATTATCCGCAAGTGATTGAGCAGGCTCGGTATAAATGCGAGGGAAAGAAAAAGAATCTCCCTGCTCAACCACATAATTTACCCCAAAAACTGACCGCTCTTTTGGCTGTTCTTGGCGAATAAGTTCTGCTAATAAATCGGCATATTCTGCTTGATCATCGGCTTTTAAAACTAACAAAGAACGACGAGGTTGTTTCAAGAATAACGAAATCGCTTTTGTGGCATGTTTTTGTAATGACCAAAAATCAGCCTTTTCAGCTGAAAGTTCAGTAATTGATAATTCTGGTTGTAAGGCTTGCCAATTTAAGGCTTGTTCCGAAGATGTTGAAGTCACGACATATCTCGCTTTAATTAAATTGGCAGTATTATCGCACACTTCACCCTGACTGAAAATCCGTTATAAAAATCTACTGGAAAATTTTGTTTAAAGCGCGTATATTTATGAGGTTACCACGTCACTAAAAAGTATAATAAAACGATGAAATATCAAAAATTAGAAAACCAAGAAGCAAACTGGAAATGGATTTATCTCATTCGCAAACATCGCGAAGGGGAAAAAATTACCCGTTACGAAGAAAAAAGCTTAGAAGAAAGCAAAGTTCAAGAATTAATAGAATGTCAGAATTATCCTGAAAAAATCGAGGAATGGATTAAAAATCACCTTTCTCTTGATTTACCTATTAAGCTTGATCAGGCTATTCGTGCTAGACGTAAACGCTTTTTTAATGCAGAAAAACAATCAACGAAGAAAAAATCTATTGATTTAGAATATGGCGTTTGGCTTCGTTTGTCTAAATATTCAAGAAAAATGAAAATGACACTTTCTGAAACCATCACTTATATGATTGATGAACGTGAAAGCAAAGCATTATATGAAAGCCAAATGACAGCAATGAAAGCCGGTTTAAAAAACTTACTCAATAAATAAGATGAAAAAAAGCCAAGGTCTAAACCTTGGCTTTTGATTATGCTAAATAGAGAAGATTTTGAAACGTTTTAGCGTTTCGCTTATTCCGCAATCGGAATTATTTTTGTGGCGTGAGATCCTTTGTCGCCGTGAATCACTTCAAATTGTACACGTTGTCCCGCTTTCAATGAACGGTAACCATCCATTTCAATTGCTGAATAATGTGCAAAGATGTCTGTATCCACGCCTTCTGCAGAAATAAATCCAAATCCTTTTGCGTTATTAAACCATTTTACTACACCAATTTCCATAGTAGACCTCTATAGGCTTCGCCCTTAATACTTAAAAACAATAAGACTCATGCCTTATCACCTCATTGGAATTATATTCAAACATTTTATTTTTTTATGCAACAAGGAAACTTTAAAAATGATACATTGATCACAAAAATTTTTATTTATTTACTGTCAGAAGCTTCTTTCTCACCTTTTTGATGAATTTCACGCAATGCTTTTGCCACAATTTGAATGGCTTCGCCGCTACTCATTCCTTGTGCCATTAATTCCTGAATTTGCTCTACTGCTTTTTGTTGCTGTTCGTGGGTTAAATTAATATCTAACATTATTTTTTCTCGTTAAATAGACCAATTAAATAATTCCATCACTTTCATCCATTGTTCATCTAAATTAGCTTTAATTTCTATTTTTTTTAAATCAACCGGATGCTCAAAAATAAGTGTATCTGCGTGTAAAAATAAACGTTGACAGCCTGAATGTTGCGTCAATGCACGATTTTGATGTAAATCCCCATATTGTGTATCCCCTAAAATAGGATGAAAGATATGTTTCATGTGACGTCGTAACTGATGTTTTCTGCCCGTTTGGGGAATTAACTTCACTAAAGAGTATCTTGTTGTTTGATAACGCCCTACCGCATAAGGCATTTCCACAATGTTTAAGCCTTCATAATCCGTTACCGCCTCTTGAGGGGCTTTATCTTCTTGTGCAAACTTATCTGCAATCTTATCTAATTGGATTTTAAGAGGATAATCAATCTGCCCTTTTCCTTGCAAATACCCTCGCACAATCGCTAAATAAGATTTTTGCACCGTTTTCTGTTCAAATTGCTGACACATTAAATTCGCGATTTCACTATTTAAAGCAAACAGCAAAACACCTGATGTGGGGCGATCTAATCGATGAATAGGAAAAACATGCTGCCCGATTTGATCGCGCAAGGTTTGCATCACAAATTGCGTTTCATGAGTATCAAGCCAGCTACGATGTACCAACATGCCTGCAGGCTTATTAACGGCGACAAGATATTCGTCTTGATATAAGATCTCTAACATTTATTGATTTTGTAATAAGGCTTCTAATTCACGTAACGGCGTTAATAATTCAACTAAAAAATCTTCTTCTGCTTCTTTAAACGCTTCCTCTAAATAAGGCGACACCGCAATTTTTGAGGGTAACTCAGCGCCACTTTCAAGTAAGGCAAACATTCTTGGAATAAAAATCCATTGCAACCATTCTTCTGGTGACATGGTATCAATAGCAAAAGGCTCTTCACTTAAAAAGGCTTCTTGTGAAGGAGGAACGGCTTGCCATAAATCAAGTTTTTGCATAGCAAGTTGTAATTGTTGAAGATGAAGTTTTGTTTGATTACGCATGATTTTTCCTATTTATAAACAAGCGGCGTATTCTACGAGCATCAATTCATACTGTAAAGTGCGGTCAGTTTTAACGATGAATAATCGAAAAGTCAGAATATCGTTTATCTTCAATATTATCGACTAAGACCCGTTCAACAGTTGCGGTTCTTGGCCCGACTTTTAACCAATCATAAAAGTGTTGTAGTTGGTCATTGTTGCCTTCCGCAATGATTTCGACACTTCCGTCTGTACAATTTCTTACCGTGCCTTTAATACCAATTTTCTCTGCTTCTTTCCACGTAAAATAGCGAAACCCGACACCTTGAACTCGACCATATACGACAAATCGTTTTGCCATGATTTGCTCCTTTGTTACAAAAACTTTTTAAAAATTAACCGCACTTTCCTATTCCCATTTTTTAAAAATTAGCATAGCATTACAACCATCTAATTTCATTCAAAAAATAAAAGGAGTAATTATGAAATTATGTAAGTTTGCTTTAGGTGTTGTTGCCCTTGCAGTCAGTGCGAGCAGCTTAGCCGGCATGGTCACCACCTCATCAAACCTTGAGTTTCTTGCTATCAACGGCCAAAAAGCCAGCAAATCCCTTCTAAAAGAAAAAAAATCATTCAATGCTGAAGCTGACCAAACACAACAGGTTGTGGTACGTTTAGGTGAGATCGTCGGTACAGGTTCTAGCCAAGGGCTTTTTGAGTCTAACCCTGTTATTGTGACTTTCAAAGGTACGGCTGATGATGTAGTGGTATCTGCAGAAAAAATTCGTTCTCAAGAAGATGGCGAAAAATTTAATGCACAACCACAAATTACCGTTAAAACTAAATCAGGCAATGTGATTGATGCTAAAGTGGATACCTTAAAACAAGAAGGTTTATTCCCATCAGCAAATATTGTTAACGACCTCGCTGAGTATAATGCATCTAATGCACCCGCAGCGGTTTCAGCTTTAGCAGCACCAGCAGTAGGTATGATGCCTGCAGCATCAGGAAAAGCAGCGAAAGGTAAAGTCGTTGTACAAGGTGAAAACGTTGCTGAACAACAATTACAATACTGGTTCCAACAAGCAGATAAAGAAACCCAAACTCGTTTCTTAAACTGGGCAAAAAAACAAAAATAATCGTTTTTTGACCGCACTTTGATAAAGAAGTGAGCCTTCCCGCTCACTTTTTTATCATCCATTTTTTAGTTATAAAATAATAAGCAAGGATATCAACATGAATCAATGGCTTAATGCAAAAGTAATCGCTTCAATACCTATTTTTATTGCAGTGAATATCGCAGCGTTTGGCGTCTGGTTTTTTGATATTTCTACGCAATCTATGCCCTTAATTTTAGGGATTATTGCAGGCGGTTTAGTTGATTTAGATAATCGTCTTACCGGACGATTAAAAAATATTTTTTACACATTAATTGCCTTTTCTATTTCAACCTTTATCGTTCAACTCAATATTGGTAAACCCATTCAATACGTATTATTGATGACCATCATCACCTTTTTATTTACGATGGTTGGCGCTGTGGGTGAACGTTATCGAACCATTGCGTTTGGTACGCTGGTAGTAGCCATTTATACCACCCTCACTTATACACCGGATAATTCTGCGAGTTGGTTTATCAATCCTGTAATGATTTTATTAGGCACCTTGCTCTACAGTATTGTGACTATCATTGTTTATCTCTTTTTCCCAAACCGTCCTGTACAAGAAAGTGTGGCAAAAGCGTTTTGTGCCTTAGGTAATTATCTAGATGCAAAATCAGAATTTTTTGATCCTGATGAGATTGATGAAATCGAGAAAAAACACCTTAATTTTGCGATGAAAAACACCAATGTGGTGGAGGCTTTCAATCAAGCCAGAACAGCGCTTTTCTATCGTATACGTGGACAACATCGCCATGTTCGCACACAACGCATGATCCGCTATTATTTTGCTGCGCAAGACATTCATGAGCGTGCAAATTCAACACATTTTGATTATCGACAAATTGCGGAACAGCTCAAGAATACGGACTTAATTTTCCGCATTCAGCGTTTGCTCGAATTACAAGCACAAGCCTGTCACGATATTACGGCTTGCTTACGTCAAAATACGCCTTATCACTATAATATTCGCGTAGAAAAAGCGTTAATGGGCACAATTCAATCTCTTGAGCTGTATAGCAAAGAACATACTAATCAAAACAATGTTTTGCTAGCCCTTCAAACACTGATTGATAACCTGCAAAGCATTAACTGGCAGCTACGTCAGCTTGAGCAAGAAACCAGTGAAAATGAGCAAACGGCACAAATTCATACCGAACAAATTACAGGATTAAAAAATATTCTTTCTGTTATTGGAAGTAATTTCACTTTTGAGTCACCACTTTTCCGTCATGCCGTGCGTTTGTCTATCGTGGTGTTTTTGTGTTGCGCTATTGTTGAATTTTTCCAATTTAATTTGGGTTACTGGATTTTGCTTACTGCGGTCTTTGTATGTCAGCCAAACTATTCTGCAACCAAAGTGCGGTTACGCCAGCGTATTATTGGTACGATTTTAGGGGTAATTATTGGCTCCTTATTACCATATCTCAACCCAACATTAGAGATGAAACTTGGCTTAATGGTGGTGACCAGTACACTCTTTTTCTTTTTCCGTAGTAATAATTACAGTTTCTCCACGTTCTTTATTACCTTGCAAGTATTGATCAGTTTCGATGTAATGGGATTTGACACACAATCAGCGCTCTTCCCTCGTCTCATTGATACCGTATTAGGTTCTGCCATTGCATGGTTTGCCGTTTCTTATTTATGGCCGGATTGGAAATATCTCCAACTTGATAAAGTGAGCCGTCAAGCGATTCAAAGTGATGCACAATATTTCTTACACATTATTAGCCAACTACAATTTGGTAAAAGTGATAATTTAAAATACCGTATTGCACGCCGTAACGCTCATCAATATGCGGCAGCATTAAGCACCACGCTTTCCAATATGAATAATGAGCCGAAGAAATATCAGGCCTATTTGCAGGAGGGTTTTGACTTGTTAAAAATGAATTATTCCCTATTGAGCTATATTTCTGCTTTAGGGGCATATCGCAATAAAATGGCGCAATTACAACAAACTACCGAGTTTTTGTCAGACTTTTATCCTGTTGCGAAAAAGGTTTTATATGCACTGGAAAATATCGAAAAACTTCGTCCTGAAATTTTTGAAAAGCTCCAAAATAGTATTGAACAAAGCCTTAAAAAAATTCAGTGGGATGAAACCCAAGCCAAAAACAATTCGGTCTTTGCGTTGCCATATCAGCAACTTAACTTGATTTCTCAATTGCTGCCTCAGCTATATCGCTATTTCCAACATAGCCAGGTAGAACCAATGATCAAATAAAAACAAAGGAAAAACTGACCGCACTAACCCAAATTTTTTATTGTTCTCTAGGCGATAAATAGAGATAATACGCCAATTATGTAAAATAAATTTAGACGCAATGACACATTACATTCTACTCATTATCAGCACCGCATTAATCAATAACTTTGTTTTGGTCAAATTCTTAGGACTTTGCCCATTTATGGGCGTATCCAAAAAGATTGAAACGGCGATTGGTATGGGACTTGCTACGATATTCGTATTAACCGTAGCATCACTGTGTTCTTATTTAGTCGATAATTATATTTTAATGCCGCTAAATGCCACATTTTTGCGCACTTTAGTTTTTATTTTAGTGATTGCCGTCGTAGTTCAACTTACTGAAATGGTAATCAATAAAACAAGCCCATCACTTTATCGATTATTAGGGATTTTCTTACCACTGATTACCACAAACTGCGCAGTACTCGGTGTAGCATTATTAAACGTCAATTTGACACACAATTTAACTGAATCCGTCATTTATGGTTTTGGCGCCTCTTTAGGTTTTGCGCTAGTTTTAGTTTTATTTGCAGCATTGCGCGAACGCCTTGTTGCCGCAGATGTTCCTATTACGTTTCGTGGCTCGTCTATCGCATTAATTACGGCCGGTTTGATGTCTCTTGCCTTTATGGGCTTCGCCGGGTTAGTGAAATGATTTATCTCTTAATGTTTATTACTGTAACAGTGATTTTTCTCGGATTATTTTGGAATAACACTAAAAAATAATGTTTATCTTAATTTCAGTAACCATTCTCGCTTTAATTTTTGGTGCGATTTTAGGTTTTGCTTCGATTAAATTAAAAGTTGAAGCAGATCCTGTCGTCGAAAAAATTGATGCCATCTTACCGCAAAGCCAGTGTGGGCAATGCGGCTATCCTGGCTGTAAGCCTTATGCTGAAGCAATTGCTAATGGTGACGTTATCACAAAATGCGTGCCTGGCGGTCGTCCTACGGTAGTAAAAATTGCCGAAATCATGGGTGTTGATGTACCTGCAATGGATGATGTCGCTGAACCAGAAGAAATGGTTGCCTTTATTAATGAAAATATGTGTATCGGCTGTACTAAATGTATTCAAGCCTGCCCTGTTGATGCCATTATCGGTACAAACAAAGCCATGCATACAATTATTCCCGATCTCTGTACTGGCTGTGAACTTTGCGTAGCACCTTGTCCAACAGATTGTATTTCCATGATTAAAGTGAAAAAAGATATTGATAATTGGGACTGGAAGTTTGATCCTAAATTAGTCATTCCAGTCGTAAATACCACAGAAATTGAGAAAAAATTAGTGGTTGGGGAGTCGGAGTCACATGGCTGATGTATTAACAAGATTTAACTCCGGCAAAATTTGGGATTTTAAAGGCGGGATTCATCCACCTGAAATGAAATCTCAATCAAACCAATCCCCTATTCAGCAATCAGAACTTGCTCATGATTTTTATGTGCCGATTAAACAACATGCCGGCACTGCAGGAAATGTATTAGTTAAAGAAGGCGATTATGTCCTAAAAGGCCAACCTTTGACACAATGTAATGGCTTAAGAATCTTGCCTGTTCATGCACCAACTTCTGGTACGGTAAAATTTATCGGAAAACACGTCGCACCGCATCCTTCTGGTTTAACCGAGGACATGATTCATATTCAAGCGGATGGCTTAGATAAATGGCGTGAGCAATTTCCACTTGAAGAATTTTTTACACAACCGGTCGAACAACTTATTGATCGTATTTATCAAGCTGGCGTTGCCGGCTTAGGTGGTGCGGTATTCCCAACTGCCGCCAAAATCCAATCGGCTGAAAAGAAAGTTAAACTCTTAATTATTAACGGCGCAGAATGTGAACCCTATATTACCTGTGATGACCGCTTAATGCGTGATTACACCGATGAAATGATCGAAGGGATTCGCATCTTACGTTATATCTTACGTCCTGAAAAAGTGGTGATTGCGGTTGAAGACAATAAACCCGAAGCGATTCAAGCTATTCAACAATCGCTGCATGGTGCAAATGACATTGAATTGCGCGTAATTCCGACTAAATATCCATCTGGTGCTGCCAAACAACTGATTTATTTGCTTACCGGCATGGAAGTGCCAAGTGGTGGACGTTCTTACGATATTGGCGTATTAATGCATAATGTCGGCACAGCTTTTGCGGTGAAAAGAGCGGTCATTAATGATGAGCCTTTAATTGAACGTGTCGTCACGCTGACTGGTGATAAAATTTCAGAGAAAGGCAACTACTGGGTTCGCTTAGGTACACCAGTTGACCACTTATTAGCACAAGTTGGCTATCAATATGACGAACGCTTCCCTGTTTTCGCTGGCGGACCAATGATGGGATTACAACTTTCTGATCTCAACGCACCCGTCACAAAATTAATTAACTGTTTATTAGCACCCGATCATTTTGAATATGGTGAACCCGAACCGGAACAATCTTGTATCCGCTGTTCTGCTTGTTCTGATGCTTGCCCTGTCAATTTAATGCCACAGCAACTTTATTGGTATGCTCGCAGTGAGGATCACCAAAAATCAGAAGAATATTGCTTAAAAGATTGTATTGAATGTGGCGTGTGTGCTTATGTTTGTCCAAGCCATATTCCGCTTATCCAATATTTCCGACAAGAAAAAGCCAAAATTGGGGAAATTAAAGAAAAAGCGAAAAAAGCCGAAGAGGCTAAAATCCGTTTTGAAGCCAAACAAGCTCGTATGGAACGTGAAGAGCAAGAACGTAAAGCGCGTTCACAACGTGCGGCAGAAGCTCGTCGAGAAGAACTTGCAAAACAAAAAGGTGAAGACCCAGTTAAAGCAGCGTTAGAACGCTTGAAAGCAAAACAAGCGGGTTCAGCAGCAAATAAAGAAACGAAAACTATCGTATCTGAGAAAGGGGAAATCTTACCGGATAACCATGAACTCATGGAGCAACGTAAAGCCCGCCGTCTTGCTAGACAACAAGCACAAGCAGATACAAGCACTGCGTCGGATGCAACACCGTCACAAACTGATGAAAAAGATACGAAGAAAGCAGCTGTTGCTGCAGCTCTAGCAAGAGCGAAGGCCAAGAAAGCTGCTGCTCAAGGTGAAACTGTTGCGACAAATGAAACTGAAAGCGCGGTCGAAAAAAGAGATGAAAATCCAACCGCACTTGATCCGAAAAAAGCCGCCGTAGCTGCAGCCATAGCAAGAGCCAAAGCTAAGAAAGCTGCCGCTCAAAGTGAAGCTGTTACAACAAATGCAACTGAAAGTGCGGTCGAAAAAACAGATGAAAATCCAACCGCACTTGATCCGAAAAAAGCGGCTGTTGCTGCAACCATTGCGAGAGACAAAGCTAAGAAAGCGGCAGCTCAAGGTGAAACGGTTACGACACATGCAACTGAAAGCGCGGTCGAAAAAACAGATGAAAATCCAACCGTACTTGATCCGAAAAAAGCCGCTATCGCAGCAGCCATAGCAAGAGCCAAAGCTAAGAAAGCTGCCGCTCAAAGTGAAGCAGTTACGACAAATGCAACTGAAAGCGCGGTCGAAAAAACGGATGAAAACCCAACCGCACTTGATCCAAAAAAAGCTGCCGCTCAAAGTGAAGCAGTTACAACAAATGAAACTGAAAGTGCGGTCGAAAAAACGGATGAAAACCCAACCGCACTTGATCCGAAAAAAGCCGCTA
>CAUQBI010000021.1:0-12487 GCA_963516375.1 Parahaemophilus parainfluenzae
AAGCAGGCTTAGTACCAGTATTATGTATCGGTGAAACTGAAGCTGAAAACGAAGCAGGCAAAACTGAAGAAGTATGTGCGCGTCAAATTGATGCAGTCATCAATGCATTAGGTGTAGAAGCATTTAATGGTGCAGTGATTGCTTACGAACCAATTTGGGCAATCGGCACTGGCAAATCAGCGACTCCAGCACAAGCACAAGCTGTTCATGCATTTATCCGTGGTCACATCGCAGCAAAATCACAAGCTGTAGCAGATCAAGTGATCATTCAATACGGTGGTTCAGTAAATGACGCCAATGCAGCGGAATTATTCACTCAACCGGATATCGATGGTGCATTAGTGGGTGGTGCTTCACTTAAAGCGCCTGCATTTGCAGTAATCGTGAAAGCAGCGGCAGCAGCGAAAAACTAATTTTTCTTGTTCTAAAAGAAATAAAAAAGTGCGGTCAATTTTGACCGCACTTTTGTTTTTGATTAATGTTGCTCGCGTTCCCACAAATCAGCATACTTCACAAAGGTGGAGTGGGCCGAAAGTACCGCCAGCAGGAAACCTTGTTTTCCATCTAAGAAACCGGCTTTTAAAATGTACATTTTCACAAAGCAGCCAATAGCATGACTGATACCTTGCCATAACGTGGCTTTTTTACCTTTGGCTTGGCGTTGATCTGCCCAAGCTTTGGCGTAGCCCGCAGATTTCACCAAATAGTGATGAATGCTTTTATAGGTGAAATGCTCTAGATCTCCAATTAATTTCTGTACTTTCGTGTTTTCAGGATAAATCACTTTTTCATGTACGAGCGAATTATTATATCCTGCATAATTTGTACGATATAAACGCACCACATAATCCGGATACCAACCTGAATGACGAATTTCACGTCCAAATACTTCACTCACCCGAGGAATATCATAAACCGTATTTGGCGTATCTTGTTGAACCGCTTGTTGAATGGATTCACGCAGTTTCGGTGTGACGCGTTCATCGGCATCTAGCCACAAAACATAATCACTGGTGACATATTCTTGGGCTCTTTGACGTTGTTTGCCAAAACCTGGCCAATCAGGGTGCGAATAAAATTTTGCACCATATTGTTCCGCGATTTCTTGGGTGTTATCAGTACTGCCTGAATCGACAATAATGATTTCATCTACCCAATCTTTTACCGTATCAAGACATTGAGCAAGATCTGCCGCTTCATTTTTGACAATCATGGCAACGCTAATTGTTGGCATATTTTGATCCTTTTTTTGCTATACTAGCCGAAGTTTTTGTAAGTATAACCGAATTTATTTTATGTGGCGTTTTTTTTATACCTGCCTGATGTATCTAATTCAGCCTTTTGTGCTGCTATTCATGTTACTACGAAGTCTCAAAGCTACGGATTATCGTAAGCGTTTAGGCGAGCGATATGGTATTTATGCGAATCTTGCTAAGCCTGCACAAGATGGGATCGTCATTCATGCCGCATCGGTAGGGGAAGTGATTGCTGCTACGCCGCTAGTAAAACGTATTCAGAAGGAATACCCGAATTTACCAATCACGTTTACAACGGTCACGCCAACAGGCTCTGAACGTGTAAAAGCCGCCTTTGGGGAAACTGTGACGCATTGTTATTTGCCCTACGATTTACCTTGTGTCATCAATCGTTTTATTGATTTTATTCAGCCTAAAGTATTTATTGTGATTGAAACGGAGCTTTGGCCGAATTTGATTGATTGTTTGGCTCGTCGAAATATTCCTTTCATTGTGGCGAATGCTCGCCTTTCTGCTCGTTCAGCGAGACGTTATGGCAAAGTCAAACAACATCTACAACGAATGTTTTCTCAAATCAGCTTGATCGCACCGCAGGATAGTATCAGTGGAAAGCGTTATTTAGAGTTAGGTTATGAGAAAGATCGTCTGCAATTAACCGGCAATATTAAATATGATCTTGTGGTCAGTGATGAATTACTCAAAGACATTGCAACGCTTCATGAGAGTTGGGCGAAAGATCGTCAGATTTGGATTGCGGCGAGTACCCATGAAGGGGAAGAAGAGCTCATTTTACAGGCACACCATTTGTTACTGAAAAAACATCCAAACTTGTTGTTATTGCTAGTGCCTCGTCATCCTGAACGTTTTAATCCTGTGGCAGATTTAATTGAAAAAGCCAACTTTAACTTTATCCGACGTTCAACGGGCGAGATTCCTTCAGAAAATACCCAAGTGATTCTGGGTGATACCATGGGTGAGTTGATGTTGATGTATGGTATTTCTGATATTGCGTTTGTAGGCGGAAGTTTGGTTAAACATGGGGGACATAATCCGCTCGAGCCTTTGGCGTTTAAATTACCCGTTGTGAGCGGAAAGTATACTTTCAATTTCCCTGAAGTTTTTACCTCACTGTTAGAGGTGCAAGGTGTATTGCAAATCAACTCAACAGAAAAAGCATTGGCAGAGATTATTGATAAGTTATTGAATTCAAAAGAAGCGCGTCAGCGTTTAGGCAATGCAGGCTATGAGGTGTTAATTGAAAATCGTGGCGCATTACAGCGACTTTTAGATTTGCTTCATCCTTATTTAACCAATATTTCGGAGAACAATAAATGACAAGCGTAATTTACCCCGGCACGTTTGATCCTATTACCAATGGGCATTTAGATATTATTGCGCGAAGTGCGGTCATTTTCCCGAAAGTTTTTGTTGCGGTTGCGAATAGTCCGAGCAAAAAGCCATTGTTCTCATTAGAAGAACGCGTTGAGCTCGTGCGTCAATCGGTCGCTCATTTGCCCAATGTGGAAGTATTTGGATTCTCTGATTTATTGGCAAATGAAATTAAAGCCAAAAAAATCACTGCCATTATTCGTGGCGTGCGCACAACGACGGATTTCGAATATGAATTACAACTGGCTGCGTTAAACCGCTTATTAACCGATGGTGTGGATAGTTTGTTTTTCCCACCAACAGAAAAATGGGCGTTTGTGTCTTCCACGATTGTACGAGAAATTTATTTGCATCATGGCGATGTAAAAGAACTGGTGCCGGAAGCCGTCTATTTAGCCTTAAAAGCATGTCGTGAATGAAAAAAACACTTCTAATTTTAACCGCGCTTTTAGCGTTAACTGGTTGTGGTACGGTGGTGAAATTAATCGATCCATCGGAGAAATACACACCTTACGCGGGTGCGGCTTATGATTTAGAGATGGCACAAAAATGGAGCTTACCTATTTTAGATTTACCACTGTCATTTTTATTAGATACCGCATTGTTGCCTTATGCGTGGTCAAATTAATTTGCATTAAGATATGAAACTCAATCCTCAACAACAACAGGCTGTCGAATATGTCAGTGGACCTTGCTTGGTGCTGGCTGGTGCTGGCTCTGGCAAAACTCGCGTGATCATCAATAAGATTGCTCATTTGATTGAACACTGTGGTTATTTGCCTAAACAGATCGCCGCCGTGACCTTTACCAACAAAGCCGCTCGTGAAATGAAAGAGCGTGTAGCCCATTCCATTGGTAAAGAAAAATCCAAAGGATTGTTTGTTTCCACTTTCCATACCTTAGGTTTCGACATTATCAAACGGGAATATAAAGCTTTAGGCTTTAAATCGAATATGACCTTGTTTGATGAGCACGATCAACTTGCCTTACTCAAAGAACTGACGGCAGATGTGTTGCAGGAAGATAAGGATTTATTGCGAGAATTGATCTCGGTTATTTCCAACTGGAAGAATGATTTGGTTTCGCCAAAACAGGCTTATGCCTTAGCGAAAGATGCAAAATATCAAACCTTTGCAAAATGTTATGAGCGTTATGCGGCGCAAATCCGTGCTTACAATGCGTTGGATTTTGATGATTTGATTATGTTGCCGACCTTACTCTTCAAGCAGAATGAAGAAGTGCGGTCAAAATGGCAGGAGAAAATTCGCTATCTGTTGGTGGATGAATATCAAGATACCAATACCAGTCAATACGAACTCATCAAATTACTGGTTGGCGAGCGAGCTTGTTTTACGGTAGTGGGTGATGACGATCAATCCATTTATTCTTGGCGAGGCGCTCGTCCACAAAATATGGTGCGCTTACGTGATGATTTTCCGCGTTTGCGAGTCATCAAATTGGAACAAAATTATCGTTCCACTCATCGTATTTTGCATTGTGCCAATATTTTGATTGATAACAACGAGCATGTATTCGACAAAAAGCTTTTTTCCAACTTGGGCGAAGGTGAAAAACTGCAAGTCATTGAAGCGAAAAATGAAGAACATGAAGCCGAACGGATTGTGGCGGAATTAATCGCTCATCGTTTTAGCCGTAAAACTAAATTCAAGGATTATGCGATTTTGTATCGCGGTAATCATCAATCGCGTCTATTGGAAAAAGTACTGATGCAAAACCGTATTCCATACAAAATTTCTGGCGGAACGTCTTTTTTCTCTCGTGCTGAAATTAAGGACATGATGGCTTACTTGCGTTTGGTGGTGAATCAAGACGATGATGCAGCCTTTTTGCGTATTGTGAATACACCGAAACGGGAAATTGGTACTGCAACATTGCAAAAACTAGGCGAGTTGGCACAGGAAAAACATATCAGCTTATTTGAGGCGATTTTTGAGTTTGAGCTCATGCAACGTGTTACACCAAAAGCCTATGATGCATTGCAAAAATTTGGTCGTTGGATTGTGGAGTTGAACGATCAAAGTTTACGTTCCGATCCTGAAACCGCTGTGCGTTCGTTACTTTCTTCATTGCATTACGAAGAATATTTGTATGAGTATGCCACCAGCCCGAAAGCCGCTGAAATGCAGAGTAAAAACGTGGCGACGCTGTTTAGCTGGGTAGAGGAAATGCTCAAAGGCGATGAGGTGAATGAGCCGATGACTTTAAACCAAGTGGTCACTCGTTTAACTTTACGCGACATGATGGAACGCGGTGAAGACGATGATGAGAGTGATCAAGTGCAATTAATGACATTGCACGCCTCTAAAGGTTTAGAGTTCCCCCATGTGTATTTAATCGGTATGGAAGAGGGGATCTTACCTCATCAAACCAGTATTGATGAAGACAATGTAGAGGAAGAGCGCCGTTTAGCCTATGTGGGCATTACTCGAGCACAACAAACGCTGACTTTTTCTCTTTGTCGTGAACGACGTCAGTTTGGCGAGTTAATTCGCCCAGAGCCGAGTCGTTTCTTGGCTGAGTTACCACAAGATGATGTGCAATGGGAAAAAGATAAGCCAAAATTAACGGTAGAGCAGAAGCAACAACAAACATCGAGTCAGCTTGATCGTCTGCGGGCAATTTTAAAAGGCTAGAGATGATAAAAATTAAAGTGCGGTGAGAAATATATTTGTTTTTTCAACCGCACTTTATTTATGCAAAATGTAGATAAATCAAGCAACCAACATCGCTTTTTCAAAAAATGATTTGACATATTTTCAAAAAAACGTATTATACCGCCCACACACCGAATGTGGTGAGATGGCCGAGTAGGCTGAAGGCGCTCCCCTGCTAAGGGAGTATGGGGTCAAAAACTCCATCGAGGGTTCGAATCCCTCTCTCACCGCCATTTGTTGTTAGTTTTATTATTCTGCACCCGTAGCTCAGCTGGATAGAGTACTCGGCTACGAACCGAGCGGTCAGAGGTTCGAATCCTCTCGGGTGCGCCATTTTAAATCGACTCTATCAGTTAAAATGGTCACGAAGAATAAAACATCACTACGCACCCGTAGCTCAGCTGGATAGAGTACTCGGCTACGAACCGAGCGGTCAAAGGTTCGAATCCTTTCGGGTGCGCCATCTTCTCTCTTCAAACTTTTCTTTTTATCAAAAACAATTAACGCTTTATTTAGTTATTTTTCTCGATCATCAATGGTTTTTAATAAATAATTTCCTTGTACGTCTGTGACACTTCTAAAACCGACATTCGTGATTTTATAAGGGAAATTTGTCTTGTACTCGACGTTATCGTGGTGATGGCCATGGAAAACGTGTCTTACCCCTAATTTTTCAGCAAGTTGATTAATCACACGAAAACCCATTGGATGGGGTTTAGGCGCTTCATGGCAAATCAGAATATCGGCTTGTTCATTTTCAATGGCTTCGATATCAGAAGGGAAAATAGACGTGCGATGACGCAATGGTACACCGCCACGCCAAATTTTTTCTTGCGGGCTATATTGACAATAGTGGATAGGGTCAAAATACATCGGTTTATTGGGAGGCATCCAGATTTGCCCACGGAATACGCCACCTAGGCCGGCAATGCGTTGACCTTGGATTTCAACAACACGATTATGCAAATTGCGCGATTTCCAATGTGTACCCCAAATCGCCTCAAATGCGGCAACGGTTTTGCTATCATGATTGCCATGAATAAACCAAATATCACAATATTTTGCGAGGTTATCTAATTCATCAGGCGAAGAAAGCTGCAAGTCGCCTAAAATAATCAGGGCAACGTTGTCGTTTTCTTGCACGAAAGGATAAAGATGTTCATAACTTCCGTGCGGATCGCCTGCGAATAAAATCATTTTATTTCTCGTTGGTCAATGTGCGTTTAGTATGCTGTAAACCTTCAAGTTCTTCATCATTTAACACTTTTTCCACAACAGATTTGACCTGGTTATAACGATCTAAATAACTTGGCGATTCAATTTCAATGTAAGGCACTTTGTATTTATCCAACAATTTCTTCAATAACTGTTGGAATTGTTGACGTTGTTTTTGGCTGCCTAGACTACGTAAGCCATCATCCACCCATTTTGTATTGTTTTTCAATAAAATGGTGACATCAAATGGGTATTCTTTGATCATGGAATCGAGGAATGGATGGGCTTTCCCTTCGTATTGAATGCAAAAAGCTTGTGTGGTAATGAAATCGGTATCAATAATCGCTACTTTATGGGCATGACGTACTGCATAATCAATATAGCGTTGGTGACCTAATGCCATTTGTGGATAGTCAGAATATTGCATGGCTTGCTCATCGCCACCTAATTTTTCAAAGACATATTCCCGACCATATTCCCAGGCTGAGGTGGTATTAAATACGGCAGCAAGCTTACTGACCAAGACACTTTTACCGCTGCTTTCACCACCCAAAATGGCAATAGTTTTTGCAAAGAATGGACGGACTTCTTTTGGAATGAATTTCCAATATTGGAAAGGTGTAGTTCGAATTTTCGTTGCAGATACATTAAAGAAAGAGCGGTCAGGATCCACCAAGGAAACTTCAAGCCCTAAGTATTTTTCGTATGGTGCTTTATCTTGTGGCTCACTACTAAATACCATCGTCGGGGTAAATTGTTTTTCTTCAAATAGATTTTTTACTGCGTCACTCCAAGCTTGCCAACCATTCGGATAACTTGGAATGCCATCTTCAATTAAGTGATGAATGAAAATTTGATTTTTTTGATATTTAAAGATTTGCTGCATCCAGCGAAGGCGATCTTGTACTGTCGGCATGCGTTTCATTTTACTATCATAGAACAGCTTTAAATCGCGTTCGGTATCACTACAGACAATTACGTGAAGCTCATCCACTTTACTGAATGCTTCATAAATCATATTAATATGGCCGGTGTGAACAGGGTAGAATTTCCCGAAAATTACACCCACTTTTTTATCGTGTTTGTTCGACATAATGTATCCTTCGCTAAATGACCACTGCGAGGTGGCTGAATAGTCCTATTTTATGCAATCTTTGTGCAAATAAAAACATTTTTCATTGAATGATTTTTTACAGCGACATTTTACGTTATACTACGACCTGCATTCTCAGGGCAGGGTGAAATTCCCTACCGGTGGTGACAGCCCACGAGCACTTAAAAGTGCGGTCAATTTTGATTGCGTTTTACAAAATTGTTTCGCTTTGTACTTTTAAGGTTAGCAGATTTGGTGAAATTCCAAAGCCGACAGTATAGTCTGGATGAAAGAGAATAAAACGGATTGGGTTCCCACTTCCGTTCTATTTATTTGCATTTCTCAGCCCTGATTCTGGTTAATTTTAACGTAACAACAAAGGAAATTACGATGAATCAGTCAATTTTATCTGCATTTGGTGCGACCGGCGAAGAACGGGTGATTAACGCATTGAATGCATTCAAACAAGGTAATGGCGTATTAGTATTGGATGATGAAGATCGCGAAAATGAAGGCGATTTAATTTTCCCAGCAGAAACCATTACGCCAGAACAAATGGCAAAACTTATTCGCTATGGCAGTGGTATCGTGTGTTTATGTATTACCGATGAACAATGCAAACAGCTTGATTTGCCACCAATGGTTGAACACAACAATAGCGTGAATAAAACCGCGTTTACTGTGACGATTGAAGCGGCAGAAGGTGTGTCAACAGGTGTATCGGCACAAGATCGTGTCACCACAATCAAAGCGGCAATTGCAGATCATGCAAAACCGACAGATCTTCACCGTCCAGGACATGTTTTCCCATTACGTGCCGCAGAAGGCGGTGTTTTGGCACGTCGTGGTCATACTGAAGCCTCAGTTGATTTAGCACGTTTAAGTGGTTTTAAACCAGCAGGTGTCATTTGTGAAATTACGAATGATGATGGCTCTATGGCTCGAGCTGCAGAAATTATCGAATTTGCGAAAAAATTTGGTTATGCGGTATTAACAATTGAAGATTTAGTGGCATATCGTCAAAAACATCAGTGCTAATTAAATACTTGGAAAACAAAAGTGCGGTCAGAAAACTTCTTAAATTCTGACCGCACTTTGCGTTTTAGTGCTTAATTGGTTTCCACAAAGCTTAATGCCGTTTCGACCACTTCGATTCCTGCGCCTTGCTTAAAGGCATTTTCACTTAAATAGCGTCTCCATTGTCTTGCCCCTTTGCAGTTTTGGAATGCACCGAGCATATGTCGAACGATATGATTTAAATAAACACCTTGGCTCAGTTGTTTTTCAATATAAGGGAACATGGCTTCCACCGCTTGTCTTGGTGTGACGATATCCGCATTAGCATCAAAAAGCATTTGATCAACATAGCCCAACAGTGATGGATTTTGATAAGCCTCACGCCCAACCATCACGCCATCAACAAATTGTAAATGATGTTTCATTTCTTCGATGGTTTTAATGCCGCCATTAATAGCAATGGTTAACTGTGGGAAATCTTTCTTTAATTGATAAACACGATCATAATCCAAAGATGGAATCTCGCGATTCTCTTTTGGGCTTAATCCTGAAAGCCAGGCTTTTCGTGCGTGAACAATAAATTCTTGGCAGCCTGCATGATGGACTTTTTCGATAAAGTCGCAGAGAAATTCATAGCTATCCAAATCATCAATGCCAATACGCGTTTTCACGGTGACAGGAATATTCACGACACTTTGCATTTCTGCAATACATTCTGCTACTAAATCTGCTTTTGCCATTAAGCAAGCACCAAACATACCATTTTGCACGCGATCGGAAGGGCAACCGACATTCAGATTAATTTCATGATAGCCTCTTTCTTCGGCTAATTTGGCACAATGTTTAAGCTGAGCAGGATCGCTTCCACCGAGTTGTAGGGCAACTGGGTTTTCTTGCAAATCAAAATCTAAATGATCGTATTTCGCATGAATAATAGCGGGAGCCGTAACCATTTCGGTATAAAGCAACGCATTTTTACTAAATTGACGATGAAAATAGCGACAATGGCGCGTCGTCCAATCTAACATTGGCGCAACGGAAAAGCGGCCACGATAAAAGTGCGGTTGGTTTTCTGACATATATTATTTCTCTTGAATCTCGTTACGGCGCAGATCTTCTGCTTGTTGTTCCTGCATTCGTTGACGGAAACGTCCAGCCGCAAAGTGGTAAAAAGGTTTTGGACTAAATTGGCGCGAAATTATGGAGGCAATGATACTGGAAATCAAGAGCCAAATCAGCACAGGTTGAGCCCCCGTCATTTCCATCACTACTACGCTTGCTGTCACAGGGGATTGTGTTCCACCTGCTAAAAATGCCGCCATACATAAAATGACGAGGAAACGTTGATCAACCATGCCATTGCTGATTTCCCATAACATGGTGCCGATACCCGCGCCAGTGGTGAGAGATGGCGTAAAAATTCCGCCCGCGATGCCATTCCAATACGTCGTAACCGTTGCGAAGAGTTTTAGTATCCCCACTTCAGGTGAAACGAGTTGTCCTTCTAATGCTCTGGCGACCACATTATAACCCGTTCCATAAGTTTGCCCTTCGCTGTAGGTTCCCATCGCTGCAAGTACTAAACCGAGTAATAAGGCAACGTAAATGGGATGTTTGCGGATACAATCACGCCATTTGAGTGGAGACAGTCCTGCTAATCCTTTTGCAAGGAGTCGCCCAAATATACCGCCCAGTACGCCACAAACTACGCCACAAATAGCAAGCCAAAGATATAAATAGGGAATAGCTGTTGCACCTTTATAGGCAGTAAAGTAAGGGCTATTGCCTTGAATCGCCACTAAAATAAAACCGGCTGCTAATACACCAAGCAATACTCGGCGTTCCCAGCGCAACATCACGCCTCGACCTAATTCTTCAATGGCAAAAATTACCCCAGCCAAAGGGGCATTAAATGCAGCAGCAAGACCACCTGCTGCACCCGTTGCAACGAGTTCATTCGTACTTAATCCGCGGAAAGCAAAGTTATATTTACGACAGAAATTTCCCCAACTCAGCATAACAGCAGCACCGACTTGAACAGAAGGGCCTTCTCGTCCAACAGACGCACCGATAACCATTGCAAAGAAAGTAAGCGGAATTTTCCAAATAGTTTGGCGAAATTCAACCAGTTTTGTTTTATAACCATTATAAGGAATATTGATGGAGGCGATCACTTGTGGAATACCGCTGCCGCCAACATAAGGTGTGTATTTGGTGGTAAACCAGGTGAGAAAAGCAAGACCAAGCGGTAAAACGATCCAAACGGCGAGAGGGTATTTAGCAGACCAATAGGCATTAAATTCAAGTCCGATATCGGCTAGCTTTGCAAATCCAAAGGAAAAGAGGGCGACAAATGTCGCACCGATCAGTAAACATACAAATTCGAGTGTTTTATGAGAGATACGATGCGTTTGTCGAAGCTTTTTGTGATAGAAATAACGTAAATGAAAAATGAATGAACGTAACATAATGATTGCCAATAAAATAATTCTGTTTGAAATTATAAAAGCCTAGCCACAGACAGGCAATTGATTTGGCAAAGTGCGGTCAGTTTTGCGTCGATTTTTTATCAAGCGATCCTTTGCGATCCTATTTCTGTTTAAATATTGACAATGCGAGGCGAAACCATTAAAATTCAGCGTCTATTTCTTCTGTCTATTGGATGGAGAGATAGATTTTGTAACAAACATTCTATTATGAATAACATTTAAACTGGAGCTTTTTTAATGGCAACTATCAACCAGCTAGTACGCAAACCGCGTGTGAAAAAGGTTGTAAAAAGTAACGTTCCTGCATTAGAGGCTTGCCCGCAGAAACGTGGTGTGTGCACTCGTGTATACACAACTACACCTAAAAAACCGAACTCAGCATTACGTAAAGTATGTCGTATTCGTTTAACTAATGGCTTTGAAGTAACTTCTTACATCGGTGGCGAAGGTCACAACCTTCAAGAGCACAGTGTTGTGCTTATCCGTGGTGGTCGTGTTAAAGATTTACCAGGTGTTCGCTACCACACTGTACGCGGCGCATTAGACTGTGCAGGCGTTAAAGATCGTAAACAAGGTCGTTCTAAATACGGCGTTAAACGTCCTAAAGCTTAATGGAACTCCGTTAAGTAAGGCCAAACGTCTAAATTAGTAAAAATTTAAATCAGAAACTCCAGTATCACATTAGCTCACTTTAAAGTGCGGTTAATTTTTATAGAGTTTTGGATATCCTGAAGATTAAATATACGGAGAAATTCGCAATGCCACGTCGTCGTAGTGTTGAACCACGCAAGATTCTTCCAGATCCGAAGTTCGGTTCAGAGTTACTTGCAAAATTTATTAATGTATTAATGGTAGACGGTAAAAAATCCGTTGCTGAAACCATCGTTTACGGTGCGTTAGACAAACTTGCAGAACGCACAGGTAAAGAACCTTTAGAAGCATTTGAAATTGCACTTGAAAACGTTCGCCCAACCGTTGAGGTTAAATCTCGTCGTGTTGGTGGTTCTACTTACCAAGTGCCAGTTGAAGTACGTCCAGTTCGTCGTAACGCATTAGGTATGCGTTGGATCGTTGAAGCTGCACGTAAACGCGGTGATAAATCAATGGCTTTACGTCTTGCAAATGAATTATCTGATGCATCAGATAACAAAGGCGCAGCAGTGAAAAAACGTGAAGACGTTCACCGTATGGCTGAAGCTAACAAAGCATTTGCTCACTTCCGTTGGTAATACGCTTTTAAAATTTAAGGGCTTCATCCTCGATGAAGCCTTACCCTTATATAAACAGATATTAAACTTAACAAGGTTATAATAATGGCTCGTACAACCCCTATTGAAAGATATCGTAATATCG
>CAUQBI010000022.1:0-8262 GCA_963516375.1 Parahaemophilus parainfluenzae
ACACCGCCAGGTACTGAATGTGAACCCCGAGCTGAATGGCTTGGGGTTTTTGTTTATGGTTTTTTCAATTGATAAAATAAAACTTAGGTAGAAACTTAGGCTATTTTTACGTAAAGAATAAATATATAAAAAGGAGTTTATCCAAAATATCTGAGAATAGACTCCTTTAATCTTTTAAGAAAATAACTTATTCCAAAAAGAACAAACAAATTCCCTTTCTTCTGTAAACGCCGAATCATCAACAATGACAGGATTCCCTAATAAGTTCAGGTGATGAATTTTATTACGCAATGTCACGTAACAGGATTTGAGCTTTTCACATTCTGTTAGAGAAATAATGTGATATTCAGCCATGGAATCAAAGATGCGGACATTATCAGACCATTTGGTTAATATTGGATTATCTGGGGCATTTGCGAGCATCAGATACTGGGCGATAAATTCAATATCGGTAATGCCGCCACGATCTGTTTTGATATTAAAAAAGCCTTCTTTTGTGTGAGATAAATGTTCGTACATTTTTTCACGCATGTCTCTTACTTCAATTTTTAGCTGATTAATATCTCTTTGAGTAGAAAGTACATTACAGCGAATTTTTTCAAATTCTGCTTTTAATTCAGTTTCACCAAAAATAGCACGGCTACGGACAAGCGCTTGTTTTTCCCAAATCCATGCTTCATTGAGTTGATAGTTTTCAAATGCTTGAAGCGAACAGCCTAATAAGCCGGCATCGCCTGAAGGACGTAATCGCATATCAACATCGTAGAGTATGCCTGCACTGGTATTCATACTAAAAATACTGACAATTTTTTGAGCTAATCTTAAATAGAATTGATTGCTATCAATGGATTTTTTTCCACCAATGGTTTGACCTTCAACGGATTGGTATAAAAAGACTAAATCCAAATCAGATTTATAACCGAGTTCAATTCCGCCTAATTTACCGTAGCCAATTACTAAAAAACCTTTTTCTGTTTTACCTACTAAATGTTCAGGTACACCAAATCGTTGACTGACTTGTTGCCAAGCAAAATTGACAACGGCATCAATGATTGCTTCAGCCAGATAAGTGAGATGATCGCTCACTTTCATAACAGGCAGTACGCCAAGAATATCTGCCGCTGCAACGCGTAATAAAATAGACTGTTTGAATTGGCGTAAACCGTCAATAAATTGTTCTTCATCATCTTGCGGTAATCGCAGCATATATTGCTTCAATTCATCAGGATACTGTGTGAACGGCAATGGATTACGTAGCGCTTCAGTATTTAATAATTCATCGAGTAGAATAGGATAGCGAGCCACTTGTTCGGCAATCATCTGGGATTGCGCACATAGTTCAATAAGCTGCTTAATGGCTTGAGGATTTTCTAAGAGCAATTCCAAATAAGTCGTTCTACTCGCAATTTTATCGATAATATTGAGAATGCGTGGCAATAAAGTGCGATAATTTTTTTGCTCAAATATTTGGGTAAAGATATTTGGTAATAAGTGAGCTAAAACTTCTCGACCACGAGAGCCAATAACACGGCGCGCAAGCCCCTCTTTGAATTGAATAAGTTTATCTAAGATATCGGAAATTGCGTCATCATCAATTTGATTATCAACCAACATTTGTTCAATGTCATCAAGATCACTTTCTAAAAAATCAATCCACTGATTATTGTCATCGCTACGTTCATCTTTTTCTTCACCAATTAATGCATCAAAAACTGACCGCACTTTTTGTTGGTGTGCTTGTAGTATTTGATAGAAATCATCCCAGTTTTCAATTGGATAAGATTTTATCGTAGCCTGATTATTCTCATCTAAGTAAGTGTATTCTCGACAAGCGACCATTAATCTAAGGCGATTTTCTTCATCTGTCGGAAGAAGTTGCGTTTGTTGATCATCAATAGCTTGTAGCACGTTTTCAGTACGGCGAAGGAAGATATAAGCGTCTCTTAATTCATGATATTGTTGAGGCCTAATTAAACCAAGATCTCGTATTTCAGGGAGAAGTTTAAGCAATTCATGTTGTTGGAGCTTAATCTCACGTCCACCTCGAATCAGTTGAAAAACTTGCACAATAAATTCGATTTCTCGAATCCCACCTGCACCTAGTTTAATATTGTCTTTTAAACCACGACGGCGTACTTCACGCTCAATTTTACCTTTCATTTCACGTAAAGCTTGAATCACACTAAAATCAATATAGCGTCGATACACAAAGGGGCGAAGTAATTGCTGCAAGGTTTTTACATTGGGATCTTGCTCATCAGCGCCTAAAATACGCCCTTTGATCATGGCATAGCGTTCCCAGTCTCGCCCTTGATCTTGGTAATATTGCTCCATCGCAGAAAAACTTAAGGCAAGTGCACCACTGTCGCCAAAAGGACGAAGGCGCATATCTGTACGATAGACAAAGCCATCTGGCGTAAATTGATCCAATGCATTAATCAGACGTTGTCCTAAACGCGTAAAAAATTTGGCGTTATCAACGGCTCGTCTTGCACCAACAGTTTCTCCCTGTGAAGGGTAAGTAAAAATTAAATCAATATCAGAGGAGAAATTTAGCTCAAAACCACCTAATTTCCCCATCCCAAGAATATAGAGTTGCTGAGGATTGTTATTTTCATCGCAAGGCGTGCCCATTTCTTCATAGGCTTGTTTATATAGCCAATCTCTTGCACCAATGATCAGGCTTTCAGCAAGTTGAGAAAGACGAATAAAAATTTCTTCTACGGTAGCAAGATTTAAACTTTGGCAGAAACTGAGTTTCGCCATTTCTTGATTTCGAAAATCTCGTAGCGTTTTGTAAAGCTGTTCTTCGTTTTGGATAGTGGAGAGTTGGTCAGCTAGATGGCTAGCGTAATGTTGACAATCTGAAAATTGAGGAGGCGTTTGCCAGCATTGGGCTAAAAAGTGCGGGTGTTTTTTTAAGACTTTTTCCAAGAAATCAGACAGACTGATGGCATAGTTGATTTGTCCGATTGGTGTTGTGAGATCTGTTGCGTCCCGCTCGATTTGTTGGGTTATTTCGTCAAGATTCATTTCAGGGAAATATTGGCAAAGCACTTCACCAAGTTGAATGAGTTTTTCAGTCGAAAGCGGAAGTGAAAGTGCCATAATTTACCCCTTAAAATGTTCGTCAATCTTGCGTAGTACGATTTCTTTGGCTTGTTGCGGTTGTAGACTATCTAGCCAATTTAATGGTGTTTTCCAGCCGCGCAGCCAGGTGATTTGTCGTTTGGCTAATTGGCGAGTCGCACAAATGCCACGGAAGACCATTTCTTCATGATCATAGTCACCACGTAAATATTCCCACATTTGGCGATAGCCCACACAGCGGATAGAAGGCAAATCTGGATGGAGATCTTCTCGTTGATAGAGTTTTTCCACTTCTTCTTGGAAACCTAATTCGATCATTTTATGGAAACGTTGTTCGATACGTTGATGTAACACCGCACGATCTTCCGGTGCAATAGCAAATTGTAAAAATTGATAAGGCAATTCTTCGCCTTTTTGTTCAGTTAATTCCGTTAATGATTTGCCAGTTAAATAGAATACTTCTAATGCACGATTAATGCGCTGTGAATCATTTGGATTAATACGCTCTGCTGAAATAGGATCAATTTTTTGTAATTCTTGATGAAGTGCTGGCCAGCCAAATTTCTGCGCTTTTTCTTCAATTTCTAAGCGTAACTTTTCATCAGCAGAAGGAAGAGGAGAAAGCCCCTCAATCAATGCTTTGTAATACAACATGGTGCCGCCAACCAAAAGCGGAATTTTGCCTTGCGCGGTAATATCGGCCATTTCTCTGAGCGCACCATCACGAAAATTCATCGCAGAATAACTTTCAGCGGGATCTAAGATATCGATTAAGCGGTGAGGAGCAAGGGCAAGTTCTTCTTTAGAAGGCTTTGCCGTACCAATATCCATCCCTTTATAAATTAATGCAGAATCGACGCTGATCACTTCCACTGGCAGGCTTTGACGTAATTGAATAGCAAGATCCGTTTTTCCTGAGGCTGTTGGCCCCATCAGAAAAAGTGCGGTTGGTTTGGAGTCAGTTTTTTGTGTCATATTACAAATCAGTTAAAAAAGGCTGCCAGTTAATTGGTTTCAGTAATGTATTAAATTTTTCTTGATGAGCTTTATTCAGTAAGCGTTCCGTTTCACTTAATAAGCTGACTGCATCCGCTAACACCTCAATTGGTTTCATCTCTAGCGTCTGACAAAGTGCGATCAGAAAATCAGGTATATTTTCTACATGTTCAGCAAGCAGGCTTACCACACATTTTTGTAAATTTTGTGTACGTAAAATCGCAGGCACTTTATTTAATGTAAGACGTAGCTGAGCTTCATTTTCAATAAATTCAAAACCACTTTGTTGGAAAAAAGCTTTTTGTTTTTGCCATTGTTCAAATTGTTTTTCATCTAAGCGAAAAATAATCGGAATGAGCAACGGTTGTTGTGAAATTTCACCTTGTTGTAAGGTTAATTCATAATTTAAGGTTTGCAATTTAGCTAATGACATCAAATAAAACTGCTGATTTTGTTGTAAAAGCAATGCTTCATTTTCAATTAATGCCAATGCGCGTAAATAGCCTGTTTCACTTGTCTGTGGGAGTTGTTCAACGACAGATTTTGTTAAAACTTGAGAATTTTCCGCAGAACGTACTAATTCCCCATATAAGCGTTGTTCGGTCTTTGTCGGTTGTTCACGATAACCATATGACGGAACGTACTCACTACGGTTTGAAAAGTGTGGTCGATTCTCTGATTGTTTTTCACGAGGCTGATGATAATGCGAGGCAAAAATATTTTGCCCAGCCGCCGCACGATTGGGTTTCGGTTTATAGTGGGTTTGATATGAAGCCGAAGGCTCTCTTGCCTCATTCATCGCTGGCACTAAATCCAATTCAGCTTGAGGAATAGCATTGAGCGCATTTGTTACACCTTGGCAGATAAAATCATGAATTAAACGCGCTTGATGGAAACGCACCTCGTGTTTTGTTGGATGCACGTTGACATCGACATCATGTGGATTGAGGTCGATAAATAGCACAAATGCAGGGTATTGCTCAGTATGTAAATGCTCCGCATAAGCTTGACGAATTGCGTGGGTGATCACTTTATCGCGCACCATTCGCCCATTGATATAGCAATAGCTTAAATCATTCTGAGAACGGGTAAATTCAGGTGTCGCCACCCAGCCAGAAAGATGCAGATCATCATGTTTCCAATCAATACGTAAGGCATGTTGAACAAAATCATCGCCACAAATGGCAGCAACGCGTTTTAGTTGTTGTTCTTCATTTGCCGCTGGGCGGTATTGTCGAACAATTTTGCCGTTATGAGTGAGCGTAAAAGCGATATTAAATTTTGCTAAAGCAATTCGGCGAATGACTTCATCAATATGAGCAAATTCTGTTTTATCGGTGCGTAAGAATTTACGACGAGCTGGCGTGTTAAAAAAGAGATTCGCCACTTCAACTGTTGTACCGACTGGATGAGACGCAGGTTTAATTGTAGTTTCCATCTCTCGTCCCTGTGCGTAAACCTGCCACGCTTCATTTTGCTCAGCTGTGCGAGAGGTAAGCGTGAGACGAGAAACCGAGCTGATACTGGCAAGGGCTTCACCGCGGAAACCTAAACTTAAAATGGCTTCGAGATCATCAAGATCGGCAATTTTACTGGTTGCGTGTCGAGCGAGTGCGAGGCTTAATTCCTCTTTAGGAATGCCGCTGCCATTATCTCGAATACGAATCAGACTGGCGCCGCCGTTTTCAATATCAATATGAATTTTATTGGCACCGGCATCAAGGCTGTTTTCCACCAATTCTTTCACCACAGAGGCAGGGCGTTCGACCACTTCACCTGCGGCAATCTGATTAGCCAGCTGTGGAGAAAGAATTTTGATTGCCATAGGATTCCTTATTTTTCTTTAAGTTTGATTTTTTGCCCAGTCACGACTTTGCCGTTTTTCAATGTTGGGTTCAGCTTTAAAAGACGATTAACCGGTACATTGTATTCACGAGAGATAGCATAGATAGTTTGATCTGCTTTTACTGTATGGTAAAGCGGGGTTTCTTTCTTGCCATCATCTTTCTTCTCATTTCCTTTTGAAGAAGTGTCTTTTTTCTCAGGCTCTTTTTTATTCTCAGCTTTTTCTTGTTTTTGATCTTTTTTAGAAACGGCTTTTTCAGCTTCAACAATCTTGCTGTTTTTTCCTTTGTTATCGGCTTTGGCTTTATCATCCGATTTAGGTTTTTCTTCTACCTTTTTACCTTTGCCGTTATCAGGAATTTTAATGGTTTCATTCAACCAAAGTTCTTTGCGTTTCAGTTTATTTAACTCAATGATTTCACTGACTTTGACATCATATTTGTTCGCCAGGCTACCAATGCTTTCACCTGGTTTCACTTTATGGCGAATACCGCTGTCTTTCACATCAGAAGTGCGGTCAGATTTTTCGGTGTTTTTCTCTTCTTTTTTAGTTGGTTCTTCCGCTTTTTTGCCTTTGCCATTATCAGGAATTTTAATGGTTTCATTTAACCAAAGTTCTTTGCGTTTCAGTTTATTTAACTCAATGATTTCACTGACTTTGACATCATATTTGTTCGCCAGGCTACCAATGCTTTCACCTGGTTTCACTTTATGGCGAATACCGCTGTCTTTCACATCAGAAGTGCGGTCAGATTTTTCATTATTTTTATCGTTTGATTTTGTAGATTTGCTGTCTTGCTCATCACTAGGTGGAACGGCAATTGCTTTTAAATTACCATTACGATAAGCAACTAAGCCTTCATAAATCATATAAGCAATACGACGACGATAAGCAATGGTATTCAGTTTTTGTTCTTCTTCCATATTGGAAAGGAAACCTGTTTCCACTAGAACAGAAGGAATATCGGGTGAACGCAATACGCCAAGGCTCGCATGTTGTGGCGTGCTGCGACTTAATGAGGTCACGCGAGCAAAGCGACGTAAAATGCTGTTACCAAGTTCATAGCCTGTACGTTGGCTATGACCAAATTGTAGATCGAGTACGGTTTGATCTAAATATTTGTCATTGTTATTGGAAAGTACTTTACCTGCACCGCCTAAAAGCTCTGAGCGTTTTTCATCGTCTTCTAACCATTGTCCCATTTCATCGTTGGCACGACGATTGGATAGCACCCAAACTGATGCACCGCGTTGGTCTGAATTCAGGGAGGAGTCGGCGTGGATAGATACGAGAAAATTAGCTTTATATTTACGTGCGATTTCAGAACGTTCTGGCACGGAAATGTAGTAATCGCTACTGCGTGTTAAGACACCTTTGAAATTAGGATCTTTATCTAATAAGGCTTTTAATTCTCGCGCGATAGAAAGGGTGACATTCTTTTCATAAATGCCGAGGTTTTTTCCGATTGCACCGGGATCTTTACCGCCATGACCAGGATCAATGGCGATTGTCCATTGTGGCGCGGCAAATACGGTGGTAGAAATTAGAGAAAATATTCCAAAAAGAAACGAAAATTTTGCTTTCATGTAAATCAATTTTATAGTTGTGTCAAAATATGCTCACCCACTGAGTTTTGAGCGATTAGCGTAATGTTGCGAGCATCATCGTAATAATCAATATTCACCAGTAAATCAGCCTCAGGTAGAATACCTTCGCCTTTTTCTGCCCATTCGATTAAGCAGATGCAATTTTGGCTGAAATAATCACGAATGCCCATAAATTCTAATTCTTCAGGATCGGCAAGACGATATAAATCAAAGTGATAAATCATTTTTCCTGCAATGCTATATTCTTCCACTAACGTATAAGTAGGGCTTTTGACATTGCCTTGGTAGCCTAAACCTTGCACCATTCCACGAGTCAGGGTGGTTTTCCCAGCACCAAGATCGCCATTAAAATAAAGCACAATGGCATTATCTTTCGGTTGTTTTACAAGCACTTCTGCCAGTTTTTTACCAAAACGGAGCATCGTGCCTTCATCAGGAATGTATTGGGTTAATTCGGTCATTCTTAGAGTGATTTTTTAGGTTAAAGTTTCTAGGAGATTTTATCGTATTTTGAAGGGAATATGTAGGGAAAATACAATAAAAAAATCCGCTGCTTTTCAGCAACGGATTGAGAATTTGGAGCGGGAAACGAGGCTCGAACTCGCGACCCCGACCTTGGCAAGGTCGTGCTCTACCAACTGAGCTATTCCCGCAGGGCATCATGTGAAAGTTTGGAGCGGGAAACGAGGCTCGAACTCGCGACCCCGACCTTGGCAAGGTCGT
>CAUQBI010000023.1:0-7590 GCA_963516375.1 Parahaemophilus parainfluenzae
ATAGGCATTTCAGATGCCTTTGCAAGATCTTTTTGTAAAAAAATGTAAATTTTTTCTTAGTTGAAGATCTTTTAATCAAATAGTCTAAAAAACACTATTTTTATGGTGCTTTATTCTACGAATTCAGGCTTTCTGCAAATGTCTTTACTTTTCCCCAATCGGTATATTCAATTTCTTTGGTCGTATCTGTTTCGCCATTTGTAATTTTCATAATCAATTGAATCATGACACGATCAATCCATTTATAACGTGGATATAGCAATGCCCCTGCAAACACACCGACTTTTTCCGGCGTCCATTTTATACGTTGAAGGAACTTACGCACATAGACATTTCCCTCTGGCGTATCTTTTCCTTCTTTTCTCGCTGTCAAATTTACACCAAAAAAGACCGCACTTTTTGCATTCAGCAATTCATGATGGCGTTCCACAAAATGGTATAACTGTTTATTAAAATGACCATAGCGAATGGATGCCCCAATAATCACCCGATCAAAAAATGGAAGATCCAGTTCCTCCGTTAACGGTGAAACCACTACTTCTCCTTCAAGATACTGAGCCATAAATTCAGCAATCTTTTTTGTTTGCCCATCGTGGCTTGAATATAAAATTAATGTTTTCATTATTCCTTCCAAAATGCCGGTGTGAAAAGCGCCAATAGTGTGAATATTTCTAAACGACCGCACACCATCGCAATAGTTAGTACCCATTTAGCACTATCTGGCATCGCTGCCATATTACTGCTTACTGAACCTAAGCCTGGTCCAAGGTTATTAATACTTGCCAACACTGCATTAAAGGCATCAAAAGGTGCAACACCGCAGGCAATCACACTTAACAAACAAATAGTGAATACCAATAGATACGCAGAGAAAAAGGCCCAAATACTTCCAATCACACGTTCATCAAGAACATTTTTACCCCATTTAATTGGATACACTAAATTTGGGTGAACAAATCGCTTCAGCTCTCTCGCACCTTGAAGGTATAACACTAAAATCCGTGCAACACGCAAACCGCCACCAACTGATCCCGCACAGCCTCCAATAAAAGAGGCAATGATTAATAGCATCGGCACAAAGGAAGGCCACTCAGCGAAATTTGATGTGGTGTAACCTGTTGTTGTTGAGATCGATACCGCTTGGAATACGACTTGCTCAAAATCTTGCCATGAGGAGTCAAAATATTGATGGCTTATCATCACCAATGTACAAGCCACGATAAGCAAAATTTGAATACTCATAAAGAAGCGGAATTCTGGATCTTTTGTATAAATCTTCAAAATATTTTCTCGTCCTAAGGTCGAAAATGCTCTGAAGTGCAATGCGAAGTTACAAGCCGAAATCCACAAGAAAATGACCGTGATAAAATTAATCGCCGAACTATTAAAATAGCCGATACTAGCATCATGAGTAGAAAAGCCGCCAATAGATACGGTTGAGAAACTATGTGTAATCGCATCAAATGGTGTCATACCCGCTAACCAGTAAGCCAAAGCACAAGACATGGTTAAAAAGAAATAAACAAACCACAATGCCTTTGCCGTTTCAGCTATCCGTGGCTGAATTTTCTGATCTTTCATTGGGCCTGACATTTCTGCACGGTATAACTGCATTCCGCCAATACCCAATAAAGGAATAATCGCAATCGCAAGTACGATGATCCCCATCCCGCCTAACCATTGTAGAAATTGACGATAAAACAGAATGGCTTTCGGTAAATTATCTAACCCTGTCATGACGGTAGCACCCGTGGTTGTTAGCCCAGAAAATGCCTCAAACACGGCGGAAGCTACTGTTAAATGAGGTGAATCAAATAATAGCAATGGTAAGGTTGCTAACCCGCCAAGAACGAACCAAAATGCCACCACAATTAAAAAACCATCACGAGACCGCAATTCTTGTTTGTGGTGATGACAAGGCCACCAAAGCAACATGCCCACAGTTAAGCTCAATGCAAAAGCTTGCATAAACGCTTTACCGCCGCCATCGCCATAAATAAGCGCCACAAAGGCTGGAATCAGCATCGTGCCGGAAAAGCACATAACCAAAATGCCGATAATCCGAATAATGGATAAAATATGCACAATATCTCGCTTAATTCATTTCTTCTAATTTCAACGTTCCTGCCGAACGCTCAATTAATGCTTGTTCAAAAGGTTTAATTTGATCTTCACTAATGCCTAACTGCAATGTAATCTGCACTTGAAAATCTTGCTGATAAATTTCAATTTGATGCTGTTCACATAAAATTTGGATCCAATTTAATTGTGCATAATCACAATGAACTTGGAATAACTGACGTTCTACTTTTCGTTCAGTTTCTAATAATTTTAAAGCTTGCTGAACACCATTTCCATAAGCACGAACTAAACCGCCCGTGCCTAATAAAATGCCACCATAATAACGAACAACAACGGCACTGATTTCACCAACTTGGCTACCTTGCAAAGCCGATAGCATCGGTTTCCCTGCGGTTCCAGCTGGTTCACCGTCATCAGAAAAGCCTAATTGTTGAGAATCTGTTGGCTTGCCGGCTACTGCTGCCCAACAATGATGGCGGGCATTAGGGTGCTGCGATTTAATTTCTGCCCAAAAAGCTTTGGCTTGTTCAAGTCCTTCCGTATGTTGCAAATACGTGATAAATCGACTTTTCTTAATTTCTTCTTCAAAAACGACCGCACTTTTGGGGATAAGGTATTCAGCCATGGACTCATTATTCAAGTAAACTTGTTGCGTAGTTTATCATTGATAGCGGATTTATCGAAATTTCCCCATAATTATTGTATGATGTAGCTCAATTTCAATAAAACTGATGAATAACAATGACTGAAATTACTATCGATAAAACCCTTGATACCGTTGGTTTACGTTGTCCTGAACCCGTCATGCTCGTGAGAAAAAACATTCGCCACATGAATGAAGGTGAAGTGCTGCTTATTTTGGCGGACGACCCTGCCACGACTCGCGATATTCCCAGTTTCTGCCAATTTATGGAGCATACGCTGTTAGCAAGTGAAACCCATGATGCACCTTTTAAATACTGGGTAAAAAAAGGCCAATAAAAATGCGGCCAATTTTGACCGCACTTTGTTATTCTGCCGTATTACTCGAAACGGGGTAATACTGTTTCTGAAGAAATTCAGGCTTCAATAACGAAGAGGCATTCCACCACTCAATCACCAGCTCCTGGGGGCCTTCTGCATAAGACGCAATTTCATACACGTTATATACAAAATGAATTCCATCATGATCTAAATAGAAATTGTCGGTCACTTCAAAAGCGTCTTTTGATGTAAATGCTTCCTCATCTTTTACCTCGCCATATCGAGTGTAACGTTCCCAAAGCAACTCTTTTAATTTAGCTTGCTGGTTTGGTTTAAAAACATCATCAAATAAGAGCAGTTTCTTCGTTTCTAAATCAACATTAAGATAATGATAACCACCAACTCCATGAGCGCCACCACCATAGCTGTAATAGTTTATTAAAAATACAGCAAGCTTACCTCTTTGGTGACTAAATGCTAAATCTAAGGTTTCATCAATCCCCATTATTGGAGATTCCAACATTTCTTTTTTAGCTTCATCATATGCTTTTTGGTAATCCTCAATAAGCTGCTCGCGGCTTCTTGGTTTACCATCAGCATTTTTTGAAATTTGCTCTAAAAGTAGTGTATCTAACCACTCAATATTCGTTTTTAGTGTAGAAATACTGTAATGAAGTTTACCTTCACTAGGGACATATTCATCTTCTTTGGTCGATTTAGGGTATTTGATGGTTTCCTCTTTATCAAAAATCACATCATCTTGAGCAATAATTGCCGGAATAACCTTCTCAGCCTTATCTTTTTCAGCTTTTAATTGCGTATTTTCTGCCGTCAGTTGCGCAATTGTCTGTGTTTGTTGCTCAATCGTTGCTTTCGCTTCTTTATCTTCGCAACCTGTTACCGTAAAAAGTGCGGTTAAAATTAAGGCTGAAATGAATGTCTTTTTCATGTATTACCTATAAATCAAATGTGTCTTTATCACGTAGAATATGATCATTGCCTTTACGGCGTAAAAAGCCGGTACGATCAAAATATTCCATCAATTGCACTGTCAGTTTTCGACCAAAATTAAGCTTATCACGTAATTCATTTACGGCAACTTTACCTTCTTCGCCTGCCATTTCCTTAATTAAGCGAGCATAAGCATAAATGCTCTCTGTCAGGAAAAAACGATCTTTTACGATTGGCGTGAGGTAACCTAGCTTACCCGCTTTATACATAAAGTTACGCATAGCACTTTCATCTTGCGCCAATGCCGTTGCCATATCACGCACCCAAATGGCTTGTCCATGTGCCTTTTCAAATTCTGCTAATACTGCTTGCCATAAGCGTTGCTCTTCGGCTGAAAATTGGATTTTATGTGAAGGCAAATGTAGCCAACCTCGGGTTTGCTGCAATTGGCCTTCATCAAGCATTTCTTCAATAAAATGATAAATCAGATTTTCTGGTTGGTTTAAAGTCGCAATACGGTATAAACGGGCTTTACTTAAACCAAGCTGATCATTATGTTGTTCATGATAGGTAGCAAGTGCAGTCAAAATTTGCTGCGTTTTTTCACGTTGATAATCACGATTAAAACACCAATTTTGGAAACGAATATCACCATTTTCAGCCAACGCTTCTGCCAGTTGATTTTCAGTTAGCTGCTCACTCCACATTAGCGCTTGAGCTGAAACCGCCTCTTTTTGTAAGGTTAATCCGATGCGTTGTGTGGCGGTTTTAGCCTGATTAAGTTTAGCTAAGAACGCTAGACGAGCCTCTGTACGCTTATAACGTTTTGGTGAATAAATTTCGAGTACTTTCGCCCCACCAATTAATACTTTTGCATCGCCACTACGTAAAATTAATTTATCCCCAAAGGCCAAAAATAATGGCTGCTCTAAAATGACTTCCGCCAAAGTGCGATCATTTTTCATTGCATTTTTGCTTTCAAGCAAGGTAAGCTTACCTGTTGTGCGGCTTGCTGCATGATAAATGTGCACAGGTTGACTATCTTTCAAATTCACTTCAGGCGTAATTTCAATGGTAATACGATCGGTTGGCTCAAGTGGCTCTGAGGCTAACAACCAATCGCCACGTTGCATTGGAATACGATCCAAATCAACGTTTAAATTGAGCGCTAAGCGTTGACCAGCCAAGCCTTTCTCACTCGGTGTATTTTGAGCATGGATATTTTTAACACGAACCTTTTGTCCTGTTGAAAGGAAGAGTTCATCATCAATAGATACAGTACCTGCGAATGCAGTTCCAGTCACAACAGTCCCAGCCCCTTTCATGCTAAAGACACGGTCGATAGCATAACGAAACGGTTTATTTATTTCGGCTAATTCAGGTAAATTGGCTAAATAATCGCGTAACGCATCAATGCCTAAGCCTGTTTGTGCCGATGTAATAAAATAATGAGACTCAGCTAAGAATGGATAATCTGTCTGAATTTGTGTTTTTAGTGCCTCGATTTGCTCATTTGTTGCTCGGTCAGCCTTGGTAATCACTACCATGATTTCAGTAAATTGAAGCTGATGCAAAATCGCTAAGTGTTCTTTAGTTTGTGCGGCAATCCCTTCATCGGCTGCAACAATAAGCATGGCATAATGCACACCACCAAGCCCGGCCAACATGTTGGCGAGAAACTTTTCATGACCAGGTACATCAATAAACCCAAGCACTTTCTCTTTTAAAGGCAAATAGGCATAGCCTAAATCAATGGTCATGCCACGTTTTTTTTCTTCCGGCAAATGAGCGGTATTCGTACCTGTCAGTGCTTTTAAAAGGGCTGTTTTACCATGATCTACATGCCCTGATGTTACTATGATCATAATTTTTCCACCGTATCTAATAATGCCTTAAAGTCAGCCACGCTACGTAAATCTAACCAAATCTTTCCTTTTTCAACACGACCGATTATCGGCTGTTCTAACTGTTTGAAGTATGTCAAAAGTGCGGTCAATTTTGCCTCTGTTTTTTCGGCAATTGTCACTGCAAAAGAAGGGATTGTCGCCATTGGTTGAGAACCACTCCCAATCTGGGCAAAGCTTTCTTCAATCTCAACGTCGTAATCTTTTAAACGATTTGCTAAACAGGCTTTAAGTTGTTCGGCTTTTTCTTGTAATACATCCATCGATTGGGTGAGCAAATATAAAGTTGGCAATGTCTCAGTGAGTTTTTCCGGTTGGAGATAAAGGCGTAATGTTGCCTCAAGCCCGGCTAAAATCACTTTATCACAACGCAACACGCGCTTTAATGGATGAGCTTGTAACTGAGCAATCCACTCTTTTTTACCAACAATAATGCCAGCTTGTGTTCCGCCCAATAATTTATCGCCTGAAAATGACACTAAGTTTACGCCCTGTCCGACTTTTTCTTGTACCGTCGGCTCATTCGGTAAATGATATTGGCTTAAATCAATCAATGCCCCACTACCCAGATCCGTAATCACTGGAATATCAAATTCTCGTCCTAGCTCAACCAACTCTTGTTCTGAAACCGAAGCGGTAAACCCACTAATATGATAGTTACTGCAATGTACTTTCATTAAGAAAGCCGTGTTTTCATTGATTGCTTGACGATAATCTTTCAAATGTGTGCGGTTTGTTGTCCCAACTTCAACAAGTTTACAGCCTGCTTGAGCCATAATGTCTGGAATACGAAATGCTCCGCCAATTTCAATTAATTCCCCGCGAGAAATAATCACTTCTTTATCTTTTGCAAAGGTGGCCAACATCAAGAGCACAGCAGCTGCATTGTTGTTAACGATACAAGCAGCTTCTGCACCTGTGAGTTGTGCAAGTAGCTCACTAATATAATTATCCCGATGACTACGTTTGCCTTCTTCCAAATCATATTCCAGTGCAACATTACCTTTCATCGCATGAAGTGCCGCTTGTTGTGCACTTTCAGCCCATAATGCTCGCCCTAAATTTGTATGTAATACCGTGCCCGTTAAATTATGAACTGATTTAATTTGTACATGATTTTGTTGAGTCAATCGTTCTTGTAAATAATGCAATGTACTTAGGTGATCGGCAAAAAAGTGCGGTAAATTTTGATGCTGTTTAATAAACTCGCGCCCTTCAGACAATAATTGGCGCAATTCACGCACGACAGCTGAATGACCAAATTCAGTTAAAAGCATTTCACCTTCTGGTGTTTTTAAAAATTTATCTACCGAAGGAAGTTGTTGAAAAAGTGCGGTCATTTTAATTCCTATTTCAAAATGGCGTTGAATTGCGAACTAATTTACGCTAAAGTAACCGCAATTTCAATAACGGAAGGTCGTCATCTCCGGTGAGGTGGCAGGACTTCAAATCCTGTTGGGGACGCCAGCGTTCCCGGGTGGGTTCAACTCCCATGACCTTCCGCCACTTTTTTCCTCCAACAAATATTTCTCTCTTCCTAACATTCACATGTTTAATTTGAACTTTCATTATAATTTCACTGAATTTTAGGCAAACAAAAAGGCGTATCTTTCGATACGCCTTCTTAATCTAACCTGTTACAGTTAATACATCAATTATTTGATGATTTTCGCAACAACGCCAGCACCTA